>NZ_JBBMQM010000001.1:3154459-3785351 GCF_038900055.1 Henriciella sp. AS95 | reverse complement strand
CGACCACCCCCTAACCCCGCACCACGACACCCTCTCAAACAATACAGACTGGGCAAGCTGAGAAAATAGTCGGGGTTTGGCGCGGAACGGGGCGCTCTTTATTATTGCGCGCCGAGAACCTCTTCATAGAGGGTCAGCAGCTGGTCTGCCTGTTCCTGCGTGGTTCGGATCTCGGGACGCTCAGGCGGGTTGGAATATTTCTCGTATTCGCGACTGAGCTTGGCTAGCACCCGGTCAAAATCCTGAGCCTGGCCAGGGTCGAACACGTGCCCGTTTTTGCCCTCGATCACATCTTCGGCGGCGGCGCCGCGATTTGAGGCAATAAGCCAGCAGCCTGATTGCAGGGCTTCCCGCGCGACGAGTCCGAAGCTTTCCGGCCAGATCGATGGGACAATGACCGCATTCAGGCGCTGATACAGCTTGGCGACTTCTGCCTGCGGTATGAACCCGATCCGCTCGACCTCGGTTGCACCCCAGTACTCGGCATAGGACTCGTTCTGGCGCAGCGCATGGTCGACGACGATCAGCTTTATCTGATCGTGGTTGCCGCGCATGAAAGCTGCGCGCATCTGATGGTAGCCCTTGTAATGGGCGATGCCCGCCAGATATCCGATCATCAGTTTTTCCGACGGCTTCTTCTTGAGCGCCCTCATCGGCCGGCTGCCATTGGGAATGGCGATGACACCCTTCAGCCCGGCATGCTGTTCAATGACCTGCTGGAATGTTTCCGAGACAGTCAGAATTCGAGCGGCGCCGTCGAGGGCCTGCCAGAGAGCCTGTTGACGTTTGACGGCGTCCGAGCCGAACACGGCCTCGGTCTTGTCCGGGTCGCGATAGTCATACGTCTCGATGTCACCCGCCTCGTTGACGAGAAACTGACGGTCAGAAATCCACCATCCATCATGCATGGTGATGACGTAGGGAATAGCGCGGTCCCGCGCCACCAGAGCAATACCGCTCGTCAGGCGCTGGACGCAATGAAAGTGAATGATGTCCGGCTGGACCTGGTCGAGCACGGCGTCAATCCGCGCCCGCATTTTCTCGTCATCTAGAAGGAAATCGACATTAGGGTCCTGCGTTGCGGTCACCGCATAGACCGGACCTTCAGGCGTGCTGTAGCTGCGCATCATGTGTTCGATGGTGCCGCCCTGCAGCGAACAGAACACGCTGACGTCCTGAACGCGGCGATCCTTGTGGAAGTCACGGACATTGTCCGCCACAACGCGTGTCGCGCCGCCGATCATTTGCGGCGCATAGAAAACGTTTACGACGAGAATGCGCATCAGGCGACGACGGCCTTTCGCTGACGGGTTGGTTTCTTTTCGGCGAACAGGGCTTCTAGGTTCGACTTCAACTGGCCTGCCATTTGAGGCACGGAGTAAGTTTCCAGCGCCTGTTCGCGCGCCATGTTACCGATGCTTTGTCGCAAAGCTGCATCATCGACGAGGGTTAGCAGCCTGGCGACCCATTCATCGCGCGTATTGGCGATCATGCCATTTTCACCATCGGTGATGATCTCTGCCATCGTTGCGGTCCCGCTGACGACGGAAGGGATGCCGAGCATGGCCGCTTCGAGCCATTTGATCTCGCTTTTGCAGTCGGTAAGAAGGCTTTTCTTGAGCACCGCGACATTGATGTCGGCCTCTGAGAGCGTCTTCCAATATGCCGATACATCCCAGATCGGCTCGGCTTGAACGACGCGATCAGGGAACCTCTGTGTGAGTTGAGGCGCATCAACATGGCCCAGCGTATGGAGCTCCACATTTGGTCTCTGCTCCAGCACGCTGGCAATTGCGTCAAAGAAGACCTCCTGCAGGAAATCCTTATGGGCCTTCGTACCTGACCCATAGAATATTCGAATCCTGTCGCGGTTACCGCGTCCGCGGGCAGAGCGGTGCTCCGCAGCCTTTATGGCGTCATGGTGCTTTGAAGAGAGGGCATTGCGATGCGTGATGACGTGCGATGAACGAACATATCGCGCCAGCTCCTGAGCGAGCGGTGGTGTCGAGGCCAGTCCGTATTCGCACAGCCGGGCAACGCCGCCATTATAGGATGTCGTCAGTTGCAGTCCCGCATACTCTTCTTTGGAGAGAGACCGGTCATAGCTTTCATATGGCTCGGGAAAATGTTCAGGGTCGATCAGGAAATCGTCTATTTCATAGATGGTCGGCCGTCCCATCTTATTGGCGAGCCATACGACTTTCAAAACGTCGAAATGCGCTGGGACACGGTAAAACAGCCAGGCATCAAAAAGGCCAACCTGTTCGAAAGCCTCACGGCTTTCGGTTCGGAAATCAAACATTTCGACGTCGATACCAGCCTCTTTCAATTGCTCGATCTTCTGGTCGACCCGGTAGAGGCGGCATTGCGGCAAGAAAAGGTCTGCGAGGAATCCGATACGCATCGCCCGTCGCTGCAGAGGAGGCTGAAACCTGCGCGGTTTTTTGGGAAGTTCGGACCAGCCAAAGGGTTTTAGTGAGAGATAAGTGTCCTGGATCGCTGCATCGAGCTTGCTCAAGGCCTCATTCATGCGCCCACCCTTGGCCCATTGCTCTGCCGATTGGCGCTCCTGGGTGAAGATGGCGCGCTGCAGGCTTTCGACCTCGGACTCAACCCAGACACTGTCTTTTTCGATGGCCGCAGCCTCGTCAAGATAGGTTAGAGCCTGCCCCAGATTTCCGGTCCGTCGTTGCAAGTCTCCGCGGTGATAGGCAAGCCAGAACCGCTCAATGGGAACGCCGCTCTTAACGCCTTCAAGCAAGCGGGATGCGCCCCAGATGCGATTGAGATTCTTGTAATGACTGACCGCAATCAGCCGAAGCCGTGATGACTCATGTCCCAGCACCAGCATTTTCTCACTGAGGTCGAGAGCCAGCTGAGGATTGGTCCGGTTGATGTGAACGATCGCATCGACGACAGCAGATATGGTTCCCTGAGGCATGTCAAAACCGAATCGTCCTTCAGGAATGCCGGATTTCAGAAAGTGCAGCATCAACTGCGACGAGGACCAGCTCAAGGGTAGGTCCGGATAGGTATTCCGATAGGCCTCATGCGGAAAATCGCGAAGCAGCCGCGTCGCTGTCACGCCAACTGTCTTGAGCATGTGGGCTTCGCTTAAAAATCTTCCGGCGGCATATCCGTTTTCAAGCCAACGAAGGTAAAGGTTGGCATCGTCCAGTTTCTGAGTGTCCGGATACAGGCTCCGATGAAACGGCGGATCCGGTACGAGATGGAAATCGAGAGGATCCAGGCTTTGGTATCCTTTCTCAATCACATGTTCGACAACCTCGGATGCCTTATCCAGTGAGCAGCCCGAGCGGTTCAAGGCGTTGAAGGCTGCAAGATTGACCATGTCCTCAAGCGTGAGAACAGGCGCCTTGCCTCGATTGAAAACGCCGCCCAACCGATTTGCTTTGTTTGCTGCAGCATTTGGTGTAATCGTTTTGCGGACCGCAGACTTCAGGCGCCGAAACAGGGACGATGATTGGCGATGTAGCTGATAAGCCTGATGAAGCTGAGTGCGATCAGGGATTGAGCCAACGAGTTCGACCACGATGGACTGCATCTCAGCGCCGGTCATTCTGGGGCTGGGGGCACGTCCCTCCGAGAATCCGAACAGCAGGTAGTGGCCGAGCGGTTCGCTTCCGGCTTCAGAGACATCGTTGTTGGCTTTCAGGTAGTAGTCTGCATCGAAGTGCTCTTGAACGCAGGCGATCAGGCGCTTCTCTGGCAGTTCTGCATCGAGCGACAAACCCACACTCTCCAATTTCAGCCTCAACCCTGCGACAACTAGACCGTAGCGTCTTGCAGACGCAAGGTGGATTATGAGATTGGCGGCGACCGAATTGGGCGTTGTTCAGCTTGCAGGCAATCAGTTGCGCTTGCGCCCGGCGGTAGATAGAAAATCCCGTGTTTCAGAGTGGAGAGTTGGTTTGCGTATCGCACGGAGGTTGCTGAAGACACGGGACGAATCTGACTCGCTTTCCGTAGCCGCGCTGAACTACCGAATTCCACTATTCCATCCTGACTTTCCAGCGATCATCATGTGGTCTCAGAAGTCTGCGTGCACGATTGCCGTAAAGTGGTTTTTCTACCATCTAGGGCTTCTCGATGAGGCGCTTGAGCATCATCGCTGGATCCACAATTACGAGAATGATGTCTTCAAGGCGCGGCCGCGCTACCTTGAAGACTGTCGAGACGCGATCCGCGCTGGTATGCCGGTGATCAAGCTCGTGCGAAATCCATATGAGCGCGCTTTCAGCGGCTATTTGGAGACGTGCAACCGGCGCGTTGTGACGAATGACGATCATTGGTCGACGCAAGTAAGAATGTCAGTGCTCGAATACCTCACCGGTGACCGGCAGGACATGGAATACGCCTATTCGTTTCTTCAGTTCTGTGAATGGCTGGCCCAGCAGGACGCTTCCGGTCTGGATCCGCATATCTCGCCGCAGTACCAGGCGCTTGAGCGCTCGATAAATCTCACGGCTCTGCGTATTGATGATACGGGAAATGCCTTTTTGCGAATTGAGGAGATGTTCGCCCTGCCGTCGACGGCAAAGGTGAAGGGGCTGCACAATTCGCCGCACCATCACAGCAAAGTTCAGAAGAACGACGCCGAAATCCTGCGCCTCATGAGGCTCGGAGTACCCATTCACAAAGACAGGGCGTTCAAGGTTTTTGATGCGACTGCCTCGGCAATTGCGCAAAGCGATGCAGCCGAAAGCCTGCGGACTCTTTACCGCCATGACTTCGATGCGTACGGCTACCCAGTCTAGCATCGCTGCAAATTGAGAACGACCATGGACTCATCCGTTCCTCTCGAAAAATCTGCTGAGAAGCGTCGAAGGCTTCTCAAACGAGACACCACCGCCATCGGTGATCTGATGGCGGGCCTCCGTCTGCATGAGCTGTGGCGTGCACTCGCCTGGGAAAATGTCATTCAGAGGTATCGACGCGCCGCGCTCGGTGTTGGGTGGATCGCCATTTCCTTCATGCTGATGATCGCAGTTTTTGTTCTGGTGTTCGGGCGTTCGTCGCCTGTTCGAACCGAGTTCGAATACATGGTTTACCTGGCGACCGGACTGACAGCTTTCGGCTTTGTTTCAGGGATGGTTTCGGGTGGAGCCTCCATCTTCGCCAGTGGAGGAGGGTGGATAAAGTCTTCCAGAGCTCCACTGAGCGTCCTGATATACACGCACATAACGGGCGCGTTCTTCGAAATGTTTATCAATGCTCTGGTGCTTGTTCCGCTGATAATGATGCAAGGCGTACCGAGCGTTGAGCATCTCCTCATGGTGGTGGTGGCGTTGGCAATATTTGCGCTCAATGGCGTGTGGTGCTGCATGTTATTGGGGTCGCTCGGCGCCTGGTCGTCTGACTTCCAGAATTTGCTGCCTGCGATCATGAGGATTGCCTTCTTCGCAACGCCGGTCTTCTGGGATTACGAAGTCGTGCAGGGGCGGCGGCTCCTGCTTGCCCACTACAATCCCTTCACCCACTTTATTGAAGTATTCCGTCTGCCGCTGATGGGAGAGTCACCCAGTTTGACGAACTGGACAGTCGTGATTCTCGTGACGATTGGGGGCTGGATCGCTGGTCTGATCGCCTTTTCAATGTCCAAGCGTCGCTTGGCGGCGTGGGTGTAGGCATGACAAGTATCAAGCTCGATAATGTCAGCTTTTCGTATCCTGTTCGCCTCACCATGGGGGGGCGTCTGAAGCCCGGTGAATTGCCGGAAGACCCGCGTATGAAACTTGGTCGCAACGGTCGGCTGAAGAAGTTTCAGGTGCTCAGCGACATATCGCTGGACCTCGCCGAGGGCGACAAGCTGGCAATCATCGGCCGGAATGGATCAGGCAAATCCACTTTGCTTCGATTGCTTCACAGCATCTTTCAGCCGGAGCAGGGCACGGTTGTGATCGATGGAATGACCGATGCCTTGTTTGAGCTGTCTATCGGCACCCGGCAGACCGCGACGGGCTATCAGAATATCATCCTTGGCGGATTGATGCGTGGGTTCACGAAAGAGGAAATTCGTGAATACATGCCAGCCATTGTTGAGTTCAGCGGCTTGGGAGAATTCATCTATCTACCGATGAGCACCTATTCTGCGGGCATGAAAGCGCGACTGCTGTTTTCCCTGGCGACGGCGTTTGAACCCGAAATACTTCTCCTCGACGAATGGGTGTCTGCCGGCGATGCGGATTTCCGGGAGAAAGCCAAGGCGCGAATGCGTGAGCACGCAGACAAGGCGGGCATTCTGGTCCTGGCCTCGCATTCCACGCGCCTTTTGCGTGCAAATTGCAACAAGGCGCTCTGGCTCGAAAAGGGCCGTGTCGTGCGATTTGGTGAACTTGAAGAAGTCTTTGAAGAGTTTGATGCTGTCGTCCAGCAAGGCACTCAGCAATTGCCCGATCTGGATGACGACGTGCAGGATCTTGCGTAGGCATGCGGCGTCGGCCCCGATGCTTTGTGCGGCAAGAAACCGTTTCCGTTCGTCCCGAGCGCCCGAATGGCGGGTTTGCCTTTGGCCGGTCTGGACCGCGGTCACCGTCCCGCCTAAGGGAATACCTGTGAGCGAAATCCATGGAGCGAGATGTAGATGAATTTTTCCAAGATTAGCGGTCTGCTGGAGTTGGTCATGCTGGACTGCAAGGTCTTCGCTCGCGTCGACAGTTCGCAGTTGGCTCAGCCTCTCGAACTTGCGGTCGGGGATGTCTCGTTACCCTTCGAGCCGGTTGGAAACGCCGCGCAGGTGGACAATTTCTCTTGGCCGGTCCGACTGATCAGCGAGAGTATCAGTGAAAATGTGGCGGCGCACCGTGATGGGCACGAAGTCGAAAACGGTGTTGAATGTCACGTCAATCACCTGTTCGATTGGGCGTTGAGCGGCGGCGACACAATGCAGCTGATGATCACCGAGAGGGATCGTCCGCTGACCATCAATTTTGGAGCCCCGCTGAAAGTAGACCCCAGCGACCGCCGCCACTTCTTCAGTGCTCATGTCGCTGCGCACCGCGCCAGATGTACGCTCGTCGTTGAAATGACCGATGTCGGTTCTGGAAAAACCAAAACCCATCGGGTCGTTATCGATCCGACGAAGCGGGGCGGACAGCTGAAAGCTGGATATCTCGCCGTCAACATTCCGTTCGCTCCGGGTGATGCCGGTTCGCTGGTGCAGGTTACGACGGACTATGAGGCCTATCTGGAAGACGGAACGGGCAGTGAGCCCTGGCTCTTTATCGCCGATGCGCAGGTGTCTACGACGCCGAATTCCAAAGAACAGGTCCTGTCGCCTGTCCAGTTGATAGAGTCCGACGCTTCGGCCAGCGACGAGTGGCTCGTGGCCTACATGCCGACCATCCTGACCATGGCGGATGACGTGTGGATCGGGGCTGGAGCAGACAAACAGCGACTCAATCTCGGTGCAGACACGACCGTCGAGATCACCGAAAACCATGGCCATATGGTTGCAATTCGCGCAGATGATCCTGGCGTCTTTGCCTTGTTGGTTGATGGTCAGCCAGCGATGCGGCTCACCCTCACCACCGAAGCGAATTTCTTCAGCATTCCGCGCGCATTTCTCAATGGCGCGATACGCCAACTGGCGATTGCGGATAAGTCTGGCACCGTCCGCTTTCGCGAATCCCAACATCTGATGTCATGGATCCTGACGCCTGCGGAAATCTTGCAGCGCGAAACCAATCCGCCGTTTCCGACATCCATTTTTCCTCAGTCAGCTTTACGGTTTGACAGCCTGAAGGCGCATATCGCCAACAACCCGAAAAGCGCTGATCTGGAACAGCTGGGCTATGTAATGTCCGTGCTTGAGGGCGGCTACGAACGTGTCCAGCTGAAACCTCTTAAATTTCCCAAGGTCTCCAATCCCGAAGTGTCGGTGATCATTCCTGCGCACAACAAGGTTGAAGTGACCTACTTTGCCCTCTGTTCCTTGCTCGCCGCCTACAATGAAACGACTTTCGAGGTCATTGTCGTTGACGATGGCTCTACGGATGAAACTGTTGAGCTGGAGACAATCGTCTCCGGCATCAAGGTCATTCACAATTCAGAGCCTTTGAGGTTTATTCGGGCTTGTAACAAAGGCGCGGAAGCCGCGCGCGGCAAATACATCGTCCTGCTGAACAATGATGTTGAAGTGACGCACACTTGGCTGGATGAGCTGCGCGCCGCTTTTGATCGCTTCCCGAATGCGGGACTGGTTGGGTCCAAACTTCTCTACCCGAATGGAGACCTGCAGGATGCCGGCGGAATCATCTGGGGGTCGGGCAATCCCTGGAATTTTGGCAATCGAGCCAACGCTAACGAACCGCGTTACTCATATGCACGCCAGGCAGACTATCTTTCGGGCGCAGCCATGATGGTTCCGAAGAAAATCTGGGACAAGGTCGACGGCCTGTCGAACTATCTGGAACCTATGTATTTCGAGGACACTGATTTCGCCTTCAAGGTCCGGGAAGCCGGTTATCAGACCTGGTTTGTTCCATCGTCGATTGTCTATCACTATGAGGGCATGACGAGTGGAACTGATACATCGTCTGGGTTCAAACGCTTTCAGGAAGTCAATCGCCCCAAATTCAAGCGGCGTTGGGCGCGGGAGTTCGCAAATTTCGGTCAGGAAGGCGTCCGGCCCGATCTGGAAAAAGATCGTGGAATCGTCGGCCGCGTCCTGTTCGTGGACTATTCGACGCCGCTTCCCGATAAGGACGCTGGATCGTACGCAGCGATCCAGGAAATCAAGCTCGTCCAGTCTCTGGGCTACAAGGTCAGTTTCCTGCCCATGAACATGGCTGTGCTCGGAAACTATACAACCGAGCTGCAGAAGATGGGCGTGGAGGTTATCTACGCACCGTTCTTCATGAGCCCATCGGAGTATCTGCAACAGCATGCCGCAGATTTCGACGCGTTCTATCTTACGCGCTATTATGTTGCTCGTGAGGTGATCCCACACATTCGCCGGCATGCTCCAACCGCACGCATACTCTTCAACAATGCCGACCTGCACTTCCTGCGGGAGTTGCGCACCGCCCGCGCAGAAAACGATTCAGTGAGACGCGAAGCGGCAAAGCAGATCCGAGATGAGGAAATGAGCATCATCGACCAGGTCGATGTTGTGCTGTCCTATAATGAGGTTGAGCACTCCGTTATCGAGGCTTACGCCGAAAGCGACGTGAAAGTCCTCAAATGTCCGTGGACGGTCGAAATCGCGGAAGACATCCCGCCGGTTGAGGGGCGCAAGGGGCTTTCCTTCCTTGGAAGTTTCAGACACCACCCCAATGCGGAAGGCATTGAATGGTTTGCCCGCACGATCATGCCGCGGCTCTCTTCAAGCCAGCCCGAAACGACGCTTTCGATTTATGGTTCGTCGATGTCGAGCCAGATCAAGGCGCTTGCTTGCGAAAATATCGAACCCGTCGGTTTTGTAGAGCACGTGCGCGATGCCTTCGACCCGCACCGGATTTTCGTGGCGCCGTTATTGTCCGGTGCAGGCCTTAAGGGCAAGGTGATGAGCGCGATGTCTCATGGCATTCCTTGTGTTCTTTCGCCTGTCGCCGCTGAAGGCATTGGGCTACGCAATGGCTACGATTGTCTCATTGCCGAAAGTGAAGAAGATTGGTGCACCGCCATCGAAAAGCTCAATTCCGACGACGCGCTCTGGAACACAATTTCTCAAAATTCGCTGAGATATCTGGAAGAAACGTATTCCTTTGAGAAAGGCCGGAAACAGATGTTGGCGGCATTCGAAACGGCTGACTTATATCTCTCTGTTCTTTGATGAATTATAACTATAACGAGAAAATGCCCGATGCTACCATGCCGAAAGAGCTGGGTGGGCAATGTGGAGGTCTATAATGAACAGAAAAGTCGTTCTGCACTACCATCTCTTCAAGAATGCCGGCACGTCAGTTGATCGAACACTTCAGAAAAATTTTGGAGATCGCTGGCTGACGAAGGAGTTTCCAAATCAGGGCGGAAATAACAGTCCTCTCGTCGCTGAGTGGATCGCATCAACCCCCGAGGGCGTCGCTTATTCTTCGCACACAATGCTGGGCCCTATCCCTGAGGTTGAGAGGGTCGACATCATCCCTGTTATCCTGCTGCGCGATCCGATTGATCGCATCAAGTCTGCCTACAAATTTGAGCAGAAGCAGGATGCCGACACCTGGGGGGCGCAACTGGCCAAGGAGCATGATTTTGGCGGTTATGTTCGCGCGCGCCTTGATCGGAAGGGCGACCGCCAATGCCGCGACTTCCAGACCGAACGGATTGCATCCCTGAAACCGGGCGACGGCTCGGAAATCGACCGTGCCGTTGCCGCTCTGGAAGCCATTCATTCGGCTGGAACAGTTGGACTGGTCGAGCGATTCGATAGTTTCATGGTGCGCCTGACGGACCGCCTGCAGCCCTTCTATGAGGACTTTCAGGGCGAGGCTGTTCGCGCGAACGTTTCCTCGAAATCGGCAAGCGCGCCGCTTGATCCGAGCCTCTCAGCTCTGCTGCTGGACGCGAACAAACAGGATTTCAAACTCATGAAAAGGGCGAGGGAGCTGATCCGTCTGGAGACGGTCGCCAGCGGCGAGTAAGCTGGCGCCGGGCACTGTCGTCATCAAGTCAGTCATCGCTCGTTGCCGGGGTGGCGCCCGGCAGCTGAATATTAATGGCGCGCATATCTGCAAACGTTTCCCTGACAATGTCCTTCCGGAACTCTGCAGGATTGAATGCTAATCCCTGGCGCCTCAGGAACTTCACGAGCTTTTCGATATGCATCAGCGACGGTCCCTGTCCGGGCATCCGGCCAGCATAATCGTGGATCGGCGATTTCTGATGTCCCAGAATATCGAGGATATGCATTGACGAGCCGGCTTCGACGACAATTTCCTCCGCATTCGAAAGAAGCCGGATCTGTTGTCGGTTAGTGAGTGTGGACGCATTGTTGCGGATGCGATATTCCCTCTGGAAATTGCTATTTCAGGAATTCTATTTTGTCGGAGATACCGAGCACACCCTTAAAACTATTCCAGTTTTGGAACACAGAGAGCGCTCCCGATGAGGTTGAGTCTCTGATGTCGACATGGGCCAATGAAAGCGCATTCGAATACGCTCGATTCAATTCTGAATCAGCGGCGGAGTTCATCGAAACTCACTTCGACAGCCGCACCCTGGCTGCGTATCGCAAGTGTGCAATCCCTGCCATGCAAGCTGATTTCTTTCGCTATTGCGCCTTATGGGTCCACGGTGGTGTCTACGTCGATGCTGACACCGGAAACAGTGGCAAGCTTCCTGAGCTTATCAGCGGTCGGAAAATCGGCTTGTTGATGACGCGCCAAACACGCATCGCAAATGACTTTCTGTTCGTCCGGCAGCCACATGCAGAGCTCTATGAAAAATCAGTCGAACAAGCTGTTGAAAACGTTGAGAACGAGATATCCAACAACGTCTGGATGGTGACGGGCCCCGGAATCATGACCCACATGCATGAAGATCCTGAGCGCAGTTCGATTTTTGAGGGCTATGACATGGAGCCTGCGAGTCTCGTGCGCCAGTATGTGCTGTTTCGCAATGATCTAGAGTATAAGAGCGGCGACCAAGACTGGCGCAAGAACCTGAAAGAAGGCGGCGAGTCCATCTTTGTCAGCTGAATTTGAAGTCGATGTCGGACGAATGCAGGTTCCAGACCGCCGCATTGCCGAGCCAATGCGCATAAGGAGTGAGATTTGAGTCGAGCACGCGATCTAAAGCGGGTCATGAGAGCGCTTCATTCAGGTGATCTGGAATTGGCACAACAGTTGACCGATTCATTGATCCAAGAGCATGAAGTCAGTTCGCCTGATAACATCCACGAGATTCCCTTTGACGCTTCGGTCGATGTCGAATCGTCGACACGTGATCAGGGATATGTCTTCGTAAGTGGTGCTCCCCGCAGCGGCACAACGGCACTCGGGAAACTTCTCAGCCTTCATCCCAAGATTTCAATGTTCATTGAGCTGTATTCGTCCCGGTTTGGATACAGACCAGGGATGTTTGACCCGAAGGAAATCAAGCGGTTTCATGAAATGGGCGTACTTAAATCGCTCGATCAGCATCGAAACCCGGCGGTTTTTGATGCAATGACAGACGACGCCATTGTTGGTGACAAGCGCCCCAATTTCATGGACTCCGCTGCGCTCACGCTAAACCACTTCAAAAACCAAAAGCTATTTGTTGTTCACGTCGTGCGAGATCCGTTCGAGGTGGCACATTCTTATATCGAGCGAGCGCGAAATGGCACATGGCCGGCAGACCGCGATCACACGGTCGCGGTTAAGGAACTCAACCAGAACAACAAGACGGCCCTTAGCTTGTCCAGGTTTGGCTTGGCGGGGCAAAACCAACATCTAATTGTGCTGAATTACGCGACTTTCTGGAGCGACGTCGAAAATCTGGTCGCATTGTTTGACAAGCTTGGCCTCGACAGCAGCGCCATACCTCACAGAGACTTGGAGCAATTTTGCAAAAGCTCCATCAAGGTGAGTGAAAAACCTCGAGAATTGACGCAGCTTGAGCAGAATGAAATAGAAAGCCAGTTCGACTTTGAGACCTATGAGGCACTTTTGGCGGAGTGTACTTTTTGACGAACTCGCGAGGGCACTAGCGTCTTTATGGCTGCTCCTGACTTGAAGCTATCACAATTCCAGATTGACGATGCAGACCCCTTTTCGCGCGACATACGAGAACTGAACGAATTCGTTTCGCCGGGTGTACTTCGGCGATACCAGCTCGCCATATGGAATGAAGGCCTGTTCGAACTCCAAACGCCGTTTCAGGCAGCGCCATTGGCGATCACTCGGTCGATCGGAGCGAAGCGAAACGAACTTTGGCTCGGCGGGCAACTTCAGGACGGAAAGGAAGTCTGGCTACTGACGGGGTTGGTGCATGAGGGGTTTCCGATTGTTGCGGCTGTGGTCATCGAGGCGCCTGAAAGTTCCAGCTTTGACTATGTCGCCTTGAAGAAATCGCCCGCAATTAAATCAGGACCGCCAACTGAAAAGCTGGTGCGGTTTCGCGATCTCAGGCAAACGATTTCTATCGATTGGAGCAGGTCGGTCGAACCAGAACTTGCCATCGGTCATACGAACTTTGCTCACTTCTGCTGGAACGAGTTGCCGGCACTTGCCAACATCTTGGAAGATAGCGGTAATCCCTCACCGGCCTGTCATAAGGTCCGTGTCGAGCATTCCACGCTGGCTCCGATGCCCGAAATTTTCCCCGAACTGAATTCCCAGCAATTCTTCTTTGTGGGTGAAAGCGCTAATTTCGGACGAGACGATTCTCTTATATTCCGGGCTGGCTCCTCTGTGCTGGACAAGCGGGCCAAAAGACGGATTCAGAGGGTTGTAAGGTCGGCCGATCTGGCGCCTGAGGTGAAAGAGCTTGGGCAGCGGATCGAGCGAGACGCTCTCACCACCGTGTGGATCACATTGCGGTTCAAGAATCGCACATCAACGAACCAGTTCGAGTTCATCGTTCATCTGGTCAAGGCGCTGTTGAACGGATTTGACGACCTGCTGATCGTTCTGAATGGATTTTCCATTCCTGAAGGTGCTCTTCAACCTCCCTCAGAAGCCACCGCTGAACATCCTCAGGTTTTGAACTGTCGAGCGTTTTATTCTGATCTGATGGAGCGCATTCCTGACAATGCAAAGCACCGCGTCGTTGATCTGAGTGGCGTTTCTGTAAAGGACGCAATTTACCTTGCGGGGTTCTCGTCCTTCTACATCGCGCACCCTGGAACCATTCAGCATAAAGTCGGGTGGTTCTGGGAAAAAAGTGGCGTCCTTGTTGAGCCTCAACGTGGCGAGAGAATCGCGAACTGGTATGCAAAAAACGTTGAAGACAGCATCAAGCCTTATTGTGTCGACCCAAAATTCTTCGACGTTCACCCTTCAGGCGATGATTTGGACCGAAATGCATTCTACGAGATCATCGATGTGGATGGGTTAGTACAGCAGATCTTGTCGCTGGCAGAGCCTCATTTGCTTGATGGTCGCAGCAAAGCGTAAGACTGAGAACAACGACTATTGGCGGTTCATATGTCGTCAGCCTGTTGCATAGGAAAACAAGTCATAATCTGACTGATAAAAATCCTCGATCAGACGCCTCGTTTGCGGCGACACATCAAATGATTTTCCCTTTACGGTTTTGTTAGCTCTGCCTTGTGGGTTGGCCTTCACTTGAACCGCTCCGCCAAGTGCAAGCGTTATTTTGTCGGCCCAATTCTCGTCGTATCCATCCTCCTGCTTGAATACGGCAGCGTCGGACAGCAAGAATTCGGACTGAGGTCGGATGTGGTTGTCGTAACTAAAAGGATTGCTACGGTATAATCTAAAACACTTCTCTACGAACTGATCGAAATGTGTGGCGCTCTGTATCGCCGGGTCGCCGTTTCTCATCCGATATTCGCTGAGCATGCGTTTTAGGGGATGCCTGACGGTGACAAAAATATAGTCGAACAATTCGATCTTAAGTATCGTTCGCAGCACCTCCGCATGGAAATGTTGAGGTGAGCACCTGCGTAGACCATTGAGTACATCATCCGGTTTATGGATCAAGGCGTGCCGGAAGCCGCTTCGCCGCAGCGAAATGTTAACGTTGGTCCCGCCGGTTTTTGGCACATGGACATAGAGAATCTTTTTATCGTCCTTCACAAAGACTGGCATTCACATCCTTCCTTCACAGCTCAATCCGCGTCCCGGCCCGGCAAGTGATGCGGTGTGCGCTGGCGCCGGTCAAACAGCTCGCGCAATTGAGTAAATTGGCGCGCGCGATGCAATAGCGGGTCCGACATTTGATCCGGGCTCTGGAGAATGCTGCCTACACTAGAAGGCCCAGAACCGTCGCAATGCTGATGCCGACGTCGCCCGTTATGGCGGTTTCGCGCAGGCAGACGAGATTGGAGTCGGATACGGGCGAAGGCAGATCGCACGCCAGGAGAAGCTGGCTGCTTGGTGAGGGGGCCCCGTCATAGCCTCTTACGCTAATGAAGGTTCCGCCCCCGCCATTGGGTGACACCTCAAGCGCGCTCTCGCCTGAGCTGCCCGGTAATGCCGCGACCTTGAGTGACACTCCTGCCTGGGGGAAGACCGCGCCGAACAGCGACTGCATCATCGGGCTTATGTCGATCGCAATGACGTTTCCCGGCGTCTGCGAGGTCGGATCGCCCAGCTGTATGGTTTCGCCAGCCGTCCAGGTCGCAACGGATGCCGCATTCAGCACGTCGATGCTATCTGCCGCGGACGACGCGGTGACCCAAGCCGGCTCGGCAGGGGACTTGCTGACGTTCCAGATGCGCAGCATCGAGACGCCAGCCATCTTGGAGTGCGTAAAAATCGTGTCAGCATCAGTCGTGGTTAGCGTCAGCGTGTTCGCCGAAACGGCGGATAATGAATAGGTGCGAGGATTCTCGGCCCGGTCGGGATTGATACGATAGATGGAAGAGATTCCGTCTCCACCCGCGATCGGCAGCAGCGACCGGATCGGGGCGCCAGTCAGTTGATGGATCAGGCCCTGCGGAAAACTGGCCGTGCCTGTGCTGGCGCTGAACCGTGCGGCATCAAGAAAACCCGCCCCATCAGCGCTGACCTTGAGGGCAAGATTGTCTTCTCCCACCAGCCCAATCTCTGCGCGCCCGCTCCAGTCCGTCTGTAGAAGCAGCGAGGCTGTATGGGCCGATGAAGACTTGTTGATGATCTTCCGGGCGTCGCCCGACCCAGGTGTGAGATCGTCATGACTGAGAAGCTCGGCGTCAGATTTGACGCAGAAGCGATTCGTCGCATTCGGCACGGTGTTCACGCCCAGCTGCGAAACGCGAAACGTCTCATTGTCTCGAACCCAATCCGAACCGTCGAAACAGGCGCGCGTTGTCTCATCGACAATGCGGAAATCCCAGCCGACGCCTGGTGTCAGAAATTGCCAGGCGCCGTCCTGAAATGCAGCGATCATGTTGGTATCGTGAAGGCTCCACGCATCGCCACTGGCCTCGGGCGGCAAAATGTACTGATCGCCCTCTGACGGCGAAACCGGCTGTGTTGCGATGGACGCTGATATCACCGACCCCTGAACCAGGACGTCGAGCCGCGCCAGCGATTCATTAAGCGTCACGTGTTTCTGGGCCTGGTTCGGCATAAGATACGGTAGATTTAAGCGGGTCGTCGAGTCGGACATGAGCAGCATTCCTGGCCTGAGCTGTGTGGGGAGCAGGATTATCTGCGGGGCCAGTTATCGGTCGGACCAAATTTCTGAGATCGCTGTATTAAGCAGTCAAAGTTCGAACTAAAGGTGCAGGATCGCACGCGAGGTGATAGACCTTCTGCACAGGATAAATTATCGCTTGCTCATCAAGTGTGCCCAGTCAGGCGCGTGTCAGCGAGCAGTATTGGGCGATAATGGCGATGCAGAACGAGACATTTGTTCGAGGTAGAGTTCGACCCGCATGACAGAATGTGCCTATTTCACGATCTGCTCGGCGAATTATCTCGCATATGCAAAGACCCTGCACGCCTCGTTGCAGGCTGCTGATCCTGCGGCAGCAAAGAATTTTTTCATCGTCCTCGTTGATGAGCGCCTCGACCCCGAAATTGAAAACGCATTGCCCTGCAAGGTTGTGTACGCGGAAGACCTCGGCATTGAGGCCTTCTGGGACATGGCGTTCCGCTATTCGGTCATGGAGCTGAATACGGCTGTGAAGCCGGCCGCAATTCTCCACTTCATGGACCGTGGGTTTGGCCGGGTGATGTACCTCGATCCGGACCTCTACATCATAAAGCCGCTGAAACATGTGCACGAGGCGCACAATGCCGGCAGTCAGGTCGTGCTGACGCCTCATTCGATGCAGCCTCTGGAAGACAGCTTCGACCCTGATGATGTGCGATTGATGCGCACAGGCGCGTACAATCTTGGTTTCGCGTCGTTTGCCGATTATCCGGCCTCTCGAGCCCTGCTTGAATGGTGGCATCGCAGAATGCTTGTCGATTGCAGGGTCGATCTGGAAAACGGTCTGTTCGTCGACCAGAAGTTTATGGATCTCGCGCCGTCCTATGGAGAGGACGTCCATATTCTGCGCCATCCCGGCTACAATGTTGCGTACTGGAACCTCGCCTCCCGGCCCGTGTCGAAGCAAAACTCGACCTGGAAAGTCGGTCGCCACGCGCTGCACTTCTTCCATTTTAGCGGTGTCGTGCCGGGAAATCCTAACGTCTTTTCCAAACACCAGAACCGCTTTGGCGTTGACGATATTGGTCCTCTAAAGGGGCTGTTGGACGAATATCTTGAGCAGCTGGATAAGCAGGGTCACGACGTTTTCAGCACGATGCCATATGGCTTTGGCGCCTATGAGAACGGCCAGCCTGTCCCCGACATCGCGCGCCGCGTCTACGGGGCTAATGAGCCAAGTTCCACGCGCAGCCGGGAAGACTTGTTCAATCCGAACTTCAGCTTTCTGGACGAGCCAGCCCGGGATGTCCCAAGCGGCCGAATGCCTGTGACAAGGGTGATGAGCCAGATCTGGAAAGAACGCCCCGACCTGCACCGCTCTTTTCATCTGGCCGATGACAATGGCCGCGAAGCCTTTTGTCGCTGGTTCATCCATTCTGCGAGAAGCGAATATAATCTGCCGCCGGAAGCCTATACATCGGTTGCTCGCGCAACAGGGGTGCTGGACAAGCAGCGACACCAGGGCCCGTCGAAATTCCTGTCCCGCAGGTGGCTGGCCAATACGTTGATGGAGCGTAGCACCTGGCTCAGGGGCGCGTATCGGAAGCTGCCGCACGATGTGCGGGTCAACATCCGCGAGTTTGTGATGCGGACAGCATCCGGGCACGGGACCAAAGGCGCCCAGTTGAGTGGGCCGACCAGTTTCGACGCAAGCCTGCCGGCAGGCGTAGGCATCTATGGCTATTTGAGTGCTGTGAGCGGCGTCGGAGAAGGGGCCCGTCGGATGACCGACATTGTGGCCGCGGCTGATATCGACACGTCGAGACATGTGCTGATTGCGCCGGGGCACGCCTCTGAGTCTGTGCCGCTCGACAATAATGCGCAGATGACGGCGTCACCGTTCAACACTCTGATATTTCACATCAATGCCGACCAGATGCCGCGCGAAATGGATCGTCTTCCGGCGAACTGGCTGCGCGGGCGATACAGAATTGGATATTGGGCGTGGGAACTTGCAGAATTCCCGAAAGCCTGGCTTCGCTCACTGGATTATGTCCACGAAGTCTGGGTTCCGTCCAAATTCGTGCAGAACGCCGTGCAGAAGAAAACGGACAAGCCCGTTGTCGTCATCCCGCATCCTATTCCTCACCGACGCGATTCCGGTGAAAGCCGGACAAGCTTCGGACTGCCCAATGATCAGTTCCTGTTCTTGTGTTCTTTCGACCTGAAATCCTTCGTTTCGCGCAAGAACCCGATGGCGGCCTATGAAGCCTTCTGCAAGGCGTTTCCGGACACTGGCCCTGAGTCGGGCGCTCGCCTCGTCGTGAAGCTGCATGGCGGTCTGGATGACGGCGAGAACGGACGCGAACTGGTTACCCAACTCGCGAATGACCGCCGGATAATTCTCATTGATGTGCCACTCAGCAATGAGCGCTACGCGGCCCTGCAGCGTCTGTGTGATTGCTACATTTCTCTCCACCGCTCTGAAGGTTTCGGAATGAATATCGCCGAGTGCATGCAGCTCGGCAAACCTGTCATCGCCACAAATTATTCGGGGAACCGCGATTATCTTGGCGATGAAATCGGTTATCCGGTTCGCTACCAGCTGGTCCCGGTACGCCCCGGCGATTATCCGGAGTCAGGTGGACAGGTTTGGGCAGAGCCTGATCTTGACCATGCATCGGAGCTGATGCGCCATGTCTTCGAGCATCAGGAACAGGCCGCTGAGAAGGGAACAGCCGCTCGCGCCTTTATGCTGGACCGGTACGCCGTCAGCACCATCGCCCGTACGGTCCACCAGCAATTTGAGCGCATCCAGAAGATGCACTTTCGAGCCCAAGTTGAGGAACGCGCGAGCGAGACCATGCCCAACGCATCGACCCATCGCAGTAGCTAGGGCGAGAGAAATTGGTATTCTGTGCGAAGCAGATAGCGGTACGGCGCTGGACATCTGATGAATGAAACCCCGTCACAACAGCCGCGTCAGGTTATCTTCGTGCTCGGAATGCACCGGTCCGGCACATCTGCTCTTACGCGAGTTCTGAACCTGCTCGGATATTCGCTTCCGGAAAACCTGCTGCCGGCGAATGATGCCAATCGTAAGGGGTTCTGGGAGCCCTTGGACATGATGCGCTTGAACCAGCGCATCCTCGATGCAGCTGATCGGCTCTGGTACGATCCGAAGCCGGTGGACCTGAAGGGGCTGATGTCCAGTCAGTCTGACGAGTTCATTCAACAGGCGGCCGAATTTCTGGACGCCGAGACCAGCCACGCGGTGCCTTCCGTCCTCAAGGATCCACGATTGTCCCGAACGCTGCCGATCTGGCTAAGAGGTGCCGAGCAGGTGGGCATCACCCCGATGGCCCTCATGGCCCGAAGGAACCCTGTGGAGGTCGCCGCCTCACTGCAGGCGCGAGACGGGATGGATCTGCAGCACGGCATGCATCTGTGGCTGAGCTATATGCTGGAATCGGAAATCAATTGCCGGGATGTGTCACGCTATCTGATTGAGTTTGATGATTTGATTGAGGACTGGCGAGGAACGCTGGATGAGGCTGCCGCGGCCCTCAAGCTCAAACCACCGAGCCATGCTGGTGAGACGGGCGCCTTGATTGATGGTTTTCTCGACCCCGGTGAGCGCCACTTCGAAAACGACACGTCTGGCAACACACTCGACCTTGAAGGCGGCCTGCCACTTGCGGCGCTCGATGCTCAATTTTGTTCAGATCACAGCCTGTCGCAGATAGCGGCATATGACGACATTCGAGCGCGCTGGGCATCTTTCTGGGCGTCGAAGTCGCCCGGAGGTGGTCGATCAACCTATGCCTTGAAACTGCCAGAGGGATTTTTGAGAGAGAGCCGGTTCAGTCGCGATGCTGGTGATGATCAGAACGAATTGTCTTCCCTCCAGGCCGGCGTTGGACAATTTCCAGAGCATGCAGACTTGCGAATTGCGCTGGGCCGCACCCTTATGCGTAACAAGCGAGCGGACGAGGCAGTTGAGCATATTCGCAGGGCTGTCGAGCTGGTTCCGGACAGAGCAGGTTTTCAGATTTCTCTGGCACAAGCGCTTTCCGCCTCAGGAGATGTGGAGGCCGGCCTGCAGGCTGCGCTCCAGGCCAGCCATATCGCACCGGACAATCCGGCCATCGTCACGCAGCTCGGCATGCAATACGTGCGCAATGGGCGGTTCGCCGATGCCCAACGGTCCTTCGAGCGCGCGATTGAGCTCAAAGCTGACCATGCCCCGGCCCATCACGGCTTGAGTCTCGCCGCCGAGCGGCAGGGTCATCTGGCGGAAGCCCTCGAAGCGGCGACGATCGCAGCGAAGCTTTCGCCGGACAATGCCGGGCTCAACGTTCGCCTCGAAAATCTTCGGAGACGGTTGGCAGACTGATGAAGCAAATTTTCTGTCCTGTTGGCCACAGCCTTCATCCTTCAAGGCCGGTTTCGCCAAGAACCTGATAGGCGCGGTGATTGTCCGTGAATGGTCATTGCCGGGCTTCAGACAGCGCAATGACTAACGGGGATTCACCGCAATAAGATTGACCAGATAGATCAGATCCGCATTGGGCGGAATGATACCGTCAACGCCTTCCTTGCCGTAGCCAATGGCTGAGGGCACCCGGCCGATCCAGACGGCGCCGGGCTTCATCAGGCTTATCATCTGGGCAAATCCGGGGATCATGTCGCCGGCTTTGACGACCAGTGGCTGGTCCTGTTGCCAGGTCGATCCGATGACAGCACCGGTATCCTCAAGGCGGGCCTCATAGTCGATCGCAACCGTGTCCTTGGCGTACACCTTGCCGGCGCTCTGATCGCCTGCATCGATCACGAAGTATGAAAGCCCCGATTTCAGACGAACGACGCCTTCGCGTGATGCGTCCCATGGCAGGAATTCATTCCAGAACGCCCCTGTGGCACCTGCAGAAGCCGGTTTTGAGTTGGCGTCTTCCATCTCATCGGGGTTGAGAAAGCCGTCCAGGCGGATCTTGAAGACGAGATCGCTGCGCGGCGGGATGGCATCACCGCGCCCGGCTGCGCCATAGGCCAGCTGATAGGGAATGAACACGACCCACTCATCGCCTGTGCTCATACGCTTCAGTGTCTCGGTCCAGCCCTGGATCACGTCTTCGATATTGAAGACCGCCGGTTCTCCACGCGCATAAGAGCTGTCAATGCGCGTGCCATCGGCCGCAAGATAGCCCTCATAGGCGACGATGACCGTCGCGTCGGCTTCAGGGGAGCCTTTGCCTTCCGGGCCAGCGACAAGCTCAATCCACTGGATCCCACTCGCGCTGGTCTGCACGTCCGGGCAGGCCGAAGGGAAGGGCGGGATGAACGGGCCAGAGCCCGGCTTGATGCCATGACAGCTGGCCTTGGCTGAACCGATTGCCGGCATTTTCGGCATGGACTGGCAGCCGGCCAAGGCGAGCACGACAGCGGCTAGTCCGACCTGACGAATGATACCTGGCATGCCGCCCCCTCGATACGCTTTCAGCCTTGTGGACGCAGAGCTTATTCCGTTGGCAGCACATCAATCAACTCAACCTCGAAGTCGAGGTCGGTGTTCGGTGGAATGGCATTGCCGGCCCCTCTCGCGCCATAGGCAAGGTCGGACGGGATGTGGACCAGCCAGCGGTCTCCCGGTTTCATCATGGACAGGGCTTCCTGCCAGCCGGGGATGACGCCATTGGTCTCGAACATGATCGGTTCGCCGCGCTGATACGCGCTGTCGAAGACTTCTCCGCCCTCAGCGAAGCGGCCTTCATACAGGACAACGACCGTATCATTTGGGGCCGGGCTTGTACCATCTGCGTCGCCGCTCTCCAGGACGACATATTCAAGGCCCGAATCGGTTTTCTGGACGTCTTCATTCGACGAGTCCCAAGGCGTCAGCCGGTCCCAGGCCGCATCATCTGCGGGTTTGGGCTGAAAGACCTTCATCAGCTCGATCCGGAAGACCAGGTCATCGCCCGGCTTGATGACGCCGCCGGGGCGCGGGCTCTGGCCATAGCCAAGTTCGCTCGGGATGAAGAAGATGTACTCGTCGCCCTCTGACATCAGTTGAAGGCCCTGCGTCCAGCCGGGAATAACCTGCTTGAGACCAAACATGGCCGGGCGGCCGGTGCCGAAATTGCCGTCGAATTTGGTGCCATCAGTCAGGCGGCCATCATAGAAGACCTGCACCACATCATCGATGCTGGGCGATGCACCATCTTCCGGGCCTTCCTTGACGACATAGTATTTGATGCCGGACTCGGTGGACTGAAGGCCCTCCATATCCGCGTCCCACGGAAAGAAGGAATCGAAGTCGGTCGAGGAAGACGGACCTCCGCAACTGACGAGTCCAAGGGCGGCGAGCGGGGCAATGATATATTTGAGCATTGGAAGTCTGGCTCCTGTCGGGGACATCAGGGAATGCGCTGAAATCTAGGCGCTGAGCGCGACCAAGTCACCTTGTCTCGTGCAGACTAGTTCTGCCGCGGCGGATAGCCGGCCTGCGCCAGCGCGTCGATGATCTCCTGCGTGTGCTGGGCATCGCGGGTTTCCATCAGGATATCGAACTCCGCGCCCTTGGCGGGCACATCGAGCGCGATCCGGTTGTGGGCCACTTCCATGATGTTCGCGCCATTGTCGCCGATAATCTTGGAAACCAGTCCAAGCAGGCCTGGACGGTCGTCACCAATGATCCGGATATTGGCGAGGCGCTTCTCGCGCACCAGCGCACGTGTCAGCACCGAAGCAAGCAAACGCGTATCGATATTGCCGCCGCACAGGATGAGTCCGACTTTCTTGCCGGCAAACTTCGACGGATGCGCCAGAAGCGCGGCAAGCCCGGCAGCGCCGGCCCCCTCTGCGACGGTCTTCTCAACGTCGACAAAAAGGGTGATCGCCCTTTCGATATGCTCCTCTTCGACAAGGACGATATCGTCGACAAGCGCCTCGACAACTTTCTGCGTCAGGTGCCCAGGTTGTTTGACCGAGATGCCTTCAGCGATCGACGCGCCGCCCTTTGCCGGCTGGCCGCCCTTCACGGCCGCATGCATGCTCGCATACATCGACGCCTGAACGCCGATAACCTTGATGTCGGGATTGTGAGCCTTGGCCACGGTCGCCATACCAGAGATCAGGCCGCCGCCACCGATTGGCACCACGAGCATGTCAAAATCCGGCTGGTCTTCGAACATTTCCAATGCTGCCGTGCCCTGACCAGCCATGATGAGAGGATCATCAAACGGGTGGATCCAGGTGAGCCCTTCGCGCTGGCGCACCATCTCGGCATGCTCTTTCGCTTCGTCAAAGGTCGTGCCTTCCAGCAGGACACGGGCCCCGAAGGCGCGGGTGTGTTCGACCTTGTTGAACGGTGTGGTCACCGGCATTGCGATGGTTACCGGGATGCCCAGGCGCCGCCCATGATAGGCCACGCCCTGCGCATGATTTCCGGCTGATGCGGCGATCACGCCGACCTTTTTTTCTTCTTCCGTCAGCCGCGCAAGCTTGTTCAGCGCGCCGCGTTCCTTGAAGGCGGCTGTGAACTGCATGTTCTCGAATTTCACCCAGACATCAGCGCCGGTAATCGCCGAGAGCGTGCGGGAGCGACGCATGGGTGTGCGCTCAATCTGCCCCTCGAGTATCCGGGCAGCATCCTTCACATCGTCTAGGCTTATCGGCAGCTTGTCGCTCATCGTCTGGCCATCCTGTCAAATCGTGCTCGCCCCTCCTATTCAGCCCTGATTGAGAGAGCAAGCGACGAGACGTTATTTCAGCCATGCTCTCAATCAGGCTTGCCCCGCGCGGACGTGTTGTCTATCCGCGAAGCCTCGCAATGACAGGATGAAAACGATGACCCGCCTCAGCCTTGCCGCCCACAATCTCTCTATCGGCACAGGTGAGCCGCTTGTCGTCATGGCGGGCATGAATGTGCTGGAAAGCCGCGATCTTGCGATGAAGATCTGCGAGCACCTCAAAACCGTCTGTGAGCGCCTCGACCTGCCTTATATTTTCAAGGCAAGCTTCGACAAGGCGAACCGGTCGTCCATCACCTCTTATCGCGGCCCGGGCCTCGATGAGGGCTTGCGCATCCTGTCCGATGTAAAGGCTGAGTTCGGTGTCCCCGTCATCACCGATTACCATACCGCCGAGCAGGCCGAGCTCGTCGCGGACATTGCCGAAGTCATCCAGGTTCCGGCTTTCCTCGTTCGACAGACAGACCTTGTGGTCGCCGGCGCCGAAGCCGTCATGGATACCGGTGGGTGGCTGCACGTGAAGAAGGCGCAGTTCCTGGCCCCGTGGGATTGCAAGAACATCGTCAGCAAGATTGGCGAAGTCACCGGCCCGAACAATCCGACGATCCTGTGCGAGCGCGGTGCGAGCTTCGGCTACAACAATCTCGTCGTCGACATGCTCGGCATTCCGGCCATGAAAGCACTTGGCGTTCCGGTCACGATCGACGCGACGCATGCTGTACAGCTTCCCGGCGCTGACCCGCGCACGGCCGGTGGCTCAACGGGCGGCCGCCGCGACGGCGTGCCGATCATCGCAAAGTCCGCTGTGGCCGCTGGCGCAGACGGCGTGTTCCTCGAATTCCACCCCGACCCGGACAAGGCGCTTTGCGACGGCCCAAGCTGCCTGCCACTCGATGGCGCCGAGGCGCTGCTGGCTGAGCTGAAAGCCATCCACGGCATCGTGAACCCTTAAAGGTTCCCCCCGAACCTGCTCAGAGGGTAGGCGGTCTGGCCTCGTGGTTCGACTTCGCTCACCATGTCGGCCTTATGCGACGTCAAATTTAGCCCGACATGGTGAGCGAAGTCGAACCATGGCGGGCGATAAGCGCAAACAGTTGAATTGTTGTCCGCTCCCCTCTGAAGAGGGGCAGGGTGAAGCGCTAAGCGTCCACCACCTCTTTCGCCTTCAGTTCCGGAACATCCTCATAGGCATCATGCTCTGCCACGAGATGGCCGGGCGCGACCTCGATCAGCTTCGGATTGTACTGCTCGGCGTCGGGGTCATCGACAATGACTGACTTCATGAAACGGAGCGGTGCGCGGCTGTCGAGCGGGGAGGGCAGGTCGCCTTTCAGCTTCACACGCTCGCGCGCGCGTTCCAGTTTCGGATCCGGTGTCGGCACGGCAGAGATGAGCGCCTTGGTGTAAGGGTGTCGCGCATCTTCATAGATCGCCGTGCGGTCCGCGATTTCCACCACCTTGCCGAGATAGAGCACCATGACCCGGTGGCTGACCTCGCGCACGACGGACAGGTCGTGGCTGATGAAGATCATGGCGAGGCCGAATTCCTTCTGAAGGTCAATCAGCAGGTCCACAACCTGCGCCTGCACCGACACATCAAGCGCGGAAACCGCCTCGTCGCAGATGAGCAGCTTGGGCCGCAAGATCATCGCGCGGGCAATGCCGACGCGCTGGTTCTGGCCGCCTGACAGCTCGTGCGGATAGCGGTTGATGAGATGAGTTTCCAGCCCCACACGCGGCAGGAATTCGCGTACCAGCTTCTCGCGCGCCGCCTTGTCGAGCTCTGGCTTGTGCACCGTCAGCGGCTCTGCGATCGACTGGCCGATGGTCATGCGTGGGTCGAGCGATGCGAGCGGGTCCTGGAAGACGATCTGCAGGTCGTCGCGCATGCCATTCATGGTGTGCCGATCGGCCTGCGTGATATCGCGGCCCATGAAAGCAACGGTTCCGGCCGTTGACGGGACGAGCTTCAGCACGGCCCGCGCCAGCGTAGACTTGCCGCAACCGGACTCGCCGACAACACCCAGCGTCTCGCCGGGGCGAAGGTCGAACGACACGCCATCAACAGCCTTCAGCATCTTGGTCTTGCCGAACAGCCCGCCGCCAACATTGATCGGGAATTGAACTTTCACGTCGCGGGCTTCGACAAGCGGCTCGATACTGGTCGCCGGTTCGGGGCCGAGCATGGGGCGGCCCTCGCGGTTTGGCTGGTCGATGCGCGGCACGGCGTTGAGCAGCATTTTCGTGTATTCGTGCTGCGGATTGTAGAAGATCTCGTCATTCGTGCCGGTCTCGACGATCTCGCCATGTTTCATGACCACGACGCGGTCACACATGCGGGCAACCACGCCCATATCGTGCGTGATGAGAACGATGCCTGTGTCTGTGTCGCGCTTGAGGTCATCCATCAGGTCGAGCACCTGCGCCTGAACCGTCACATCGAGCGCCGTGGTCGGCTCATCGGCGAGCAGCAGTTTTGGTCCGCAAAGCATCGCAATGGCCACCATCACACGCTGGCGCATGCCGCCGGACAGCTCATGCGGGAACTGGTCCAGACGGCGGCGGGCTTCCGGAATGCGGACCTGCTCAAGCCAGTCGACGCAGCGCTTGATCGCTTCCTCGCCCTTCATGTTCTTGTGAAGCGCCAGCACTTCGCGCATCTGCGCGCCCACCGTGAGGTGCGGCGTGAGCGATGTCAGCGGATCCTGAAAGATCATCGACATTTCGGCGCCGCGGATCTTGCGAAGCGTGCTGGCCTTTGCGCCGACCATCTCGGTGCCGTTAAACTTGATCGAGCCCGTCACTTTACCATTGTCGGCGATGAGGCCCATGGCGGCGAGGGCCGACTGGCTTTTCCCGGAGCCGGACTCGCCAACAATGCCGAGACATTCGCCTGGTGCGATGTCAAAGCTCGTGCCTTTCACCGCGTGAACCGTGCCATCCGGCGTATCGAAATCGATCTTCAGGTCTCGCACAGAGAGGATGGGTTGGGTCAACGGGGCGGCCTCGCGCTTTCTCTATTCTCAACTGCAGGACTATCGGCCCAATCAGGGCCGCACTGTCAACAAGCAGCGCCAGTTAGCGGTATCGAAGATGGCGGAGGCCGGCGGCTTCATAGATCGCGTCGAGCCCGGCTTGCTGGTCAATGATGACCTGTCCTTCGGTCGCCAGTGGCTGGCCCGTTTTCAACGCATCGACGATCGCGGCCAGTTGCCAGGTATAGGTCGAAATCGGGCTGATGGGTCGTAACTGGTCGACTTCGCTGCCATCGGCGCGGCGCATGCTGAGCGTACTGCCAGCGTGCGGCGCAAGCGGGTTCTTGAAATAGATGAGGCCGTCCGTGCCGGCGATGGTCATATCGGCATTGAACGGCGTGCCCTGCGCCATGCTCGTTGTCAGATGCACCCAGGCCTTGCCGTGTTGCAACCGCGCCAGGAGCGTCTGGTCCACGCCGCGCCGGGTCGTTTCAGCCTTCGCATCGACCACTGTGAGGTCTGAGCCCAGCAAATGCAGCGCCCAGCTCAGCGGGTAGCAGCCAAGATCCATCATGGCACCGCCGCCTGTTTCCGGGAATTGGCGGATTTCGTCGTCCGTGTCGCGGATCTGGACGCTGAAGTCCGCATCGATGCGAGTGACGTCGCCAATCCGGCCTTCATTCAGCCAGTCCATACAGACCGCGAAGGCCGGGTGGTAGCGATAGTGAAACGCCTCGATCAGGCGTTTGTCCGCCTTGTCGGCCGCCGCCAGCATGGCTTTCGCTTCCTCAACATTCATCGCAAACGGTTTCTCGCACAGGACGTGCTTGCCGGCTTCGAGCGCCTTGATCGTCCATTCGGCGTGAAGGTTGATGGGCAGCGGATTGTAAACCAGGTCGATGTCCGGACTGGCGATCAGTTCGTCATAATCGGCGTACGCTTTTTCGATGCCATGCTGATCGGCAAAGGTCTGCGCCTTCTCCCGGTTGCGTGCGGCGACGCCGGCCAGGCTGACGCCCCCGACGACGCGCGCCGGATCACAGACTGCTTTTGGGGCAATGCGGGCAGCGCCCAGAATTCCGATGCGAAGGTCAGTCGGCATAACGCCTCCTTGATGGTGGGTTCGAGCAAACAAAGCTGATCGCCTGAGGGATCACAAGGCCAGAATGACGCGGGCTCTGCGCTTGCAATCGGTGCCGGGGCGGGGCTAGTTGCCGATAGTTGAATAAATTGACCCAATTGCGAGACACCCATGCCCGTACTGACATTCATGAATACCTGCTTTTTCGACAATGGCGTATTGGAGCGCCTTCCGAAAGTGCTGGGCAGAAGCGGGGCGTCAAAGCCTTTCATTATTACCGATCCGGGCATCAAGGCGGTGGGTATTCTGGATCGGGTGCTCGAAGCCCTTCAGGCTGAGCCGGCAGGCATTTTCTCCGACACGGTGGCCAACCCGACCGAAGACCAGGTCATCGAAGTCACAGACCTCTACAAGCAGGCTGGCGCGGACAGCATCATCGCGCTCGGCGGCGGCTCCAGCATGGACCTGTCCAAAGCTGTCGGCCTGCTCGCCAGTCATGGCGGGCCGCTGGAGAAATATGCGGCCATGTCTGATGGGTCAAAACACATCAAGAAGCTGCCACCCGTGATCGCGATCCCGACAACAGCAGGCACGGGGTCTGAAGTGTCGGTTGGCATGATCGTGACCATGAACAATGGCCGCAAGGAAACCTTCGCGTCGCCAAACCTTATTCCGCCCATCGCAATCTGCGACCCGGAGCTCACGCTCGGCCTGCCAAAAATGATGACGGCAGCCACCGGTATGGATGCTGTCACGCACTGCATTGAGGCTGTTCTCGTGCCATCATCCAACCCCCCGGCTGAAGGCATCGGCTATGATGGCCTCACCCGAGCCATCAGAGATGGCTGGCTGCGCCGCGCGGTCGCTGACGGCTCTGATCTCGAAGCGCGCTGGAACATGATGATGGCGTCTTATGAGGGCGCACTTGCCTTTGTTAAGGGCCTCGGCTCTGTCCATGCGCTCTCTCACGCTGCTGGCCGGCTGCATGAAAAGAAGCTTCACCACGGCACGCTGAATGCGATTTTCCTGCCGCATCTCCTGCGCTTCAATGACGGCGCTGCTGACAAGAAGTATGAGCGTCTGCGCTTTGCCATGGGCCTCGCGGAAGGCGCTGATCTTGCCGACGCCATCGAGCGGCTGAATGACGAGATCGGTATTCCACAAACGCTGAAGGAGATCGGTCTGGAAGCGTCCGACGGCCCCGGCATCGTCGAGAACGCCCTCGCCGACCTCGCCCATGCGGGTAATGCGCGTGAAGCGACCCAGGCCGACTACGAGAAAATCTACGAAACTGCCCTCGGTTAGGCTTCGGTGGCTGTCGGACCTGCCAGGGCTGATGGTCTGGCACTGGCGTGGCTGCTGGCCTGGGACTTGCGTGCCTGCGCGTCGATGCGGGCGCGTTTGACCGCGAGTGGGGGCAAAGTGTAAGCCCGCATGCCAATACGGGTCATTTGAAAGGGCATTGGGACGTGTCTGAAACAGTCGTCAAACCGGTCATCTTGTGCGGCGGCGGCGGCACCCGCCTCTGGCCGATGTCCAATCCGTCAACGCCAAAGCAATTCCTGCAGCTGACAGGGACTCTTTCGATGCTGGAAGAAACGGCGGAGCGTGTCAGCACATCATCTGTTCGAACGCTGCGTTTCTCTGACTTGCTGGCTGTTGGTTCCAAACGACATGAAGCCATGCTGCGTGAGCATCTGACCGATGCGAAGCTGTTGCTGGAGCCGTTTGGGCGAAACTCGGCAGCGGCTGTCATCGCATCCGCACTCGTCAGCCAACCCGATGATCTGCTGCTTATCCTGCCCTCCGATCATCACATCGCTTTCCCTGAAAAATTCCATGAGGCCATCGCGATTGGGACTAGCCATGCCGAAGCGGGACACGTGATTACATTTGGCATAACGCCAACCTTCCCAAGCACCGGTTATGGCTACATCGAACTGGAATCGGGTAACGCGCCAATCCGTAAGGCTGAACGGTTCGTCGAAAAGCCTGATAAGGCGACCGCCTGCGAATACATCAGGACTGAACGCTATGTCTGGAATGCCGGCATTTTCCTGTTCAAGGCGAGCGCAATGATTGAAGCATTCGCAGCCCATGCCCCCGACATTCTGACTGCGGTCAAAGCGTCGCTGCCAGCCAATCCGGCCGACGCGATAAATGCTGGCGCGCTCACGCTGGATCCAGAAAATTTCGACTCCTGCCCGAGTATTTCCGTCGACTATGCGATCATGGAGAAGGTGAAACCAATTTATGGCGTTCCGGTCGACATGGGATGGAGCGACGTCGGAGATTACAAGGCGCTCTGGGACCTGCTGCCAAAAGATGACAGCGGCAATGTTCTTGTCGGTCCGGTCACGGCAGTCGATTGCGAGAATTGCTATATCCGGTCTGAAAGTGACCCTGTTTCGGTCGCAGGCCTCAAGGGGGCGGTTGTTGTGGCAATGGACGGGCGAACCATGATTTGCGACATGGAAGACGCCCAGAAAGTCAAAGCGCTCGCTCAGTTGGCTCAGGGATAGCTCGCCCGGGCAGATTTCAATTCACTGCCGCAATTTGTCCGCTTTTCGTGTATTGTCTGTCACATATGGATGTGAGGGACGCACCTGTCAGGCTGTTCGGCGCGATCAATTCTGATGCGCGCCACTGGCAGATTCTGGCGCTTTCCGGCCTTTTCCTGATCTCCATCCTGACCACTGATTACGGCGCCAGGCCGATTCACTTTGTCTCCGCCTTCGCTGGCACAATGACCGCACAGATTATCGGCACAGCCATTGTCGGCGGCAGATTCGAATGGAAGTCGGCGGCGATCACATCCCTGTCGCTGACCATTCTGCTGCGCGCCGTCGCGCCCTGGATGTGGTTTGTCGCGGGTCTGATCGGGATCGGCCTGAAATTCGCGGTTCGTTACAATGGCAAGCACATCTTCAACCCGGCCTGTATCGCCATTGTCGCCATGTGCCTCATCTTTGACCGTGACGTCTGGGTTTCACCGGGCCAATGGGGGCACGCTCCTCTGCTGCTTGGCTGGGCGGCGGCGGCTGCGGCGTTGGTCCTGTCCAGCGCCAGGCGGCTCGACATTGCGCTGTCTTTCTTCGCCACCTTCGCGGCCATCCTGATCGGCCGCGCGCTCTGGCTTGGCGACCCGATGTCGATCCCGATGCACCAGCTGTCGACCGGCACGCTTCTGGTCTTCACCTTCTTCATGATCACCGATCCGCGCTCGACCCCGGATTCGCGTCTGGGGCGCATCCTGTTCGCTGCGCTCATAGCGATCCTGTCGGCCTGGTTCATCATCGTGCCGAACGTACTCGCCGCGCCGATCATGGCGCTGGCCGCGCTTTCATTTCTGACACCTGTTTTTGACCGGCTGCTGCCCGCAGACCGGTTCCAATGGGGCAAACCATCAATGTCCAAGGAGGGACGCATCCATGAAACTCAGACACCTGGCCGGGGCGGCAATGCTCGGCCTCAGCTCGCTCGCCTTTAGCGCGCCGGCGTCAGCCTTTTGCGGCTTCTTTGTCGCCAAGGCCGATACCGACCTGTTCAATGATGCCTCTAAAGTGGCGCTGGTGCGCGACGGCGACCGGACCGTCATCACCATGGCCTCGAATTTCCGGGGCGACGTGGAAGAGTTTGCCATGGTCATCCCGGTTGTGGATGTGCCGGAGGAAGAGCAGATCAACGTCGCCAATCCCGGCCTGATCGATCATCTCGACCAGTACACCGCGCCCCGCCTTGTCGAGTATCATGACGAGAATCCGTGCGACAGGCTCCGCTACCGCGAGACGATGGCGATGTCTGCAGGGCCGATGCCCGCCCCGGCGCCCGCCGCGATGGAAGAAGCCGAAGACCTCGGCGTCACCATCGAAGCCGAATACGAAGTCGGCGAGTACGACATCCTGATCCTCTCGGCCGAAGAGTCCGATGGCCTGATCACCTGGCTGAACCAGAATGGCTACAAGATCCCGGACGGGGCCGAGGAAGTTGTTGGCTCTTACCTCAAGCAGGACATGAAATTCTTCGTGGCCAAGGTGAACCTGGAACGCCATGACGGCTCGGCCTTCCTGCGCCCCATCCAGGTCGCCTATGAGCATGAGGACTTCATGCTGCCGATCCGGCTTGGCACGGTGAATGCCGACGGCAAGCAGGAGCTGTTCGTCTTCGCCATGACCCGCAAGGGCCGCGTCGAGACGCTGAACTACAAGACCGTGAAACTGCCGTCCGACATGGATGTCCCGATCTTCGTCAAGGATGAGTTTGGCGACTTCTACAAGGACATGTTCGCCCACCAGGTCGAGAAGGAGAACGGCAAGGCCGTCTTCACCGAATATGCCTGGGATATGAGCTGGTGCGACCCATGCGCGGCCGAGCCGCTCTCGCGCTCTGAGCTTCGTGAGCTTGGCGTCATGTGGCTCGATGAAGGCGGTCAGCAGCCTGACACCCGTCCCGGTTTCGGCCCTGGCCCGCAGCCTGTTGATGTCTTCGTGACCCGCCTGCATGTGCGCTATGATGGCGAGACCTTTCCGGAAGACCTCACCTTCCAGGTCACTGGCGACAAGCAGAATTATCAGGGTCGCTATGTCCTTCGCCATCCCTGGCGCGGCGACTTCGACCAGTGCGAGGAAGCGCGAGACTATGCCAATACCCTTGTCTCCCGCTGGGATCAGGAAGCGGAAAACCTCGCCAAGCTGACCGGTTGGGACGAGGCCGACATCAAGCAGAAAATGGCTGATGGCGGCTATTCAGCCTCAGCCATCGATGTCGAACTGAAACCGAAAAAGCCCTGGTGGCAGAAGCTCTGGGGCAAGGGCTGAGCGCTTAGTCCCCGTAATGAATCATACCTGAAGGCTGGTTCTGCCCGTTGGCATATGCTCTTATTGTATGCCTGATACGGGTTTGGGGGCCTTCAGGTATGCGTTACGGGCTTGGGATATGCCTCGCCGTTCTCGTTCTATCGGGATGCGGCGGCAGTGGCGGCGGGGGCTCGAGCAATCCATCGCCGGTCAATCGTTCGCCGCAATTTACCTCGCCGGCCTCGGCCACGGTCGAAGAAAATACGGCCGGCGTGATCCTTACAGCGCGAGCGTCAGATGCCGATGGCGACCCTGTCCGGTTCTCCATCTCGGGCGGTGCTGACGCTGCCGCGTTCGACCTTGGCGCGACAAGCGGAAATCTTCGCTTTTCCTCACCTCCGGATTTCGAAAGCCCGGCAGACAGTGACGGGAACAACGTATACGCGCTCACGCTGCAGGCATCTGATGACGCCGGCGGAACAGCCTCGCAATCTGTCACCGTCACGGTCACCGATGTCGATGAGAGCAGCGCCGGTGTTCGCTATCGCGACCGCGTCTTCTCCAATGTGACCACGCAGCGCAATTTGCCATTCGCAAATGTAGACGGGCAAACCCTCCGAATGGATGTCTTCAGCCCGCAAAACGATACCGCGACGGACCGGCCGGTCATGATTCTTGCCTTCCCCGGCGGCTTCGTGGAAGGCGAGCGGAGCGACATGGAAGAGGTTGCGGTGGACTTTGCGCAAAGGGGCTATGTCAGCGCCACCATCGACTACCGTCTCCTCAGCTCTATTCCAGCGAGCCGCGCCGAGCTTGTCGAAGAGGTTTACGCCGCCACGCACGACCTCTTCGCCGCCGTCCGCTATTTCCGGGCCGATGCAATTGGCGCGAACAGTTTTGGAATACGTGAAGATGCTATCCTGGTGGGCGGAGCATCGGCCGGTGCCGTAATGGGCGCGCTGGCGGCGGTGCTCGACCCGGACGACAGTATCAGCGATGCCTCCGCGAGGGCTTATCTGAGCGCGAATGGAGGCGTCTACGGAGACGTCGGCGAGAATGACGGGGTGAGTTCGACCGTCCAGGGCGCCTTTGTAATCTCTGGAGGCGTGACCGACATTGATCTGATCGATGCGGAGTCTGCCCCAATTTATGCGAGCCACGAAGAACTTGATCCTGAAATTCCATGCGGCAGTGGACAGGAAGGTGTGTTTTTCACAGGTCTCAGCGTCTGGGGCTCATGCGCCATGCGGCCGGAATTTGATGCGCTAGGCATTCCGTTTGGACTTTTCGTTGTCGATGGCGCGGTGAGCCACCTTGGATATTCCGATCAGCAGATCGAGGACATCACGCAGGAAGCCGCAGACCTGTTCTTTTCGAATATTATTTCCGGCGACTAGGCGCCCCTAGCGCTGGCATGACCCGCAATAGAAACTGGAGCGTCCCGATTGAACGATCCGTTTGATCGGTGCACCGCACGTCCGGCAGGGCTGGCCTTCACGGTCATAGACGCTGAAGCTGTGCTGGAAATAGCCCAGTTCTCCTGTCGCGGCCTTGAAGTCGCTGATCGAGGATCCGCCTGCCTCAATCGCCTCTGCGATGACCTGGTTGATCGCCTGCGTGAGCCGGGCGGCGCGTTCACCCGGCACCGTATTGGCGCGCCGGCGCGGGCTTATTCGGGACCGATAGAGCGCTTCGCAGACATAGATATTGCCCAGGCCTGCTATTGTGCGCTGGTCCAGCAGGACTGATTTGATCGGACCCGTTTTGCCGCGCAGCGCTTCATTCAGCCAGGCATGCGAAAAGCCGTTCGTTAGTGGTTCAGGCCCAAAACCGGCGAGCCGCGGATAGGTCTCCATATCGGCGAGTGGCCAGAGCTCCATGAAGCCGAACCGGCGCGGATCATTATAGGTCACCGTCTGGTCGCCCTCCATGCGGAAGACGACATGATCATGCTTGGGGTTGGGCGCGACCTCGTGGTGAAAGTCACCCGGCCGCGTGCCGTCCGTGATGGTGAAGCGGCCCGACATGCCAAGATGCATGATCAGCGCCTCACCGGATGACAGCTCTGCCACCAGAAATTTTGCCCGGCGCCCGAGCCGTTCTATCCGGACGCCAGACAGGCGCTCCGCAAAGCCCGCAGGCATCGGAAACCGCAGGTCCGGGCGGTTCAACTGGACCGCCTCAATCGTCTTTCCATCCATCACTGGGGAAAGGCCGCGGCGAACTGTCTCGACTTCGGGTAATTCAGGCATGGTAACCGCATATAGTGTTTAGATTTTCATGCCACTATGGTTGCCGCGCATGACAGACCAGACAGATACAGAAAAGACCGTCAGCTTCGGCTTTGAAGAGGTCACACCGGACGAGAAGGTGGCGCGCGTCAAGGGCGTCTTCCGCTCGGTCGCGAGCCGCTATGACGTGATGAACGACCTCATGTCTGCAGGCGTTCACCGCCTGTGGAAGCATGACACGATTGCGAAGCTGAACCCGCAACCCGGCGAGAAACTGCTCGATGTCGCCGGCGGCACCGGTGATCTGGCCAAGGCTTTCATCGACCGCGCCGACAAGGCAGGGCGCAGGCGCCACCGCGACGGCCTCGCCAGTGCAGTTGTCTGCGACATCAATGATGCAATGCTGGATGCAGGCCGCGCCCGCCCGGACATGGCGGCCTATGAAGGCCGGATAAACTGGGTGTGCGGTGATGCGCAGGCCCTGCCGTTCGAAGACAAGTCCATGGATGCCGTCACCATTGCTTTCGGTATCCGCAACGTGGCCGACCGTTCGGCGGCGCTCTCAGAGTTTCGCCGTGTGCTGAAGACGGGTGGCCGTCTGGCTGTCCTCGAATTCAGCCATATGACGGTGCCGATGCTGCAGAAGATGTATGACACTTACAGCTTCAGCGTCATCCCGCGCCTTGGCGAACTCGTCGCGTCAGACCGCGAGAGCTATCAGTATCTGGTCGAGTCCATAAGAAAATTCCCGAAACAGGACCTGTTCCGGGAAGAAGTAAGGGCCGCCGGATTCTCCGGCGTGTCTGTCACCAATTTCTCTGGTGGAATTGCGGCCCTCCACTATGGGTGGGCGGTATGACCGACTTATTCGTCGGGCGTATTGACCGTCATGCCGTCTTCGCTGACGGAGACGGACAGGTCGGCATCGCCGCCGCCGCCATTCGAGGCGGGCTGGCCAGCGAAGTACCAGATGCCAAAACCAATCACGGCCACGACCAGGGCGCCGACAATGAAATAGAGCGCGCCATTGCTGGATTGAGCGTTCTCGGACATATCAATTCTCCTTATTGCGGGAATGAAAACGTCTATGACGAATTCGGGTTCCGCAGGGCGTGTGGTGCTGGATGCTGAGGGCGATTTCAGACTATGGGCGCCTGATGCGGGCCGGCACGGCGCTGGTCCGCCATGATGTCATTCTGCCCGTCGAATATCAGAATCGCATGCCGTTTCCGGCCCGCTTTGCCGGCAAGACGCTGCGCTTTTTCGGAGGCCGCGCGAAAGGCCGCGAGGGCGAGCGCCTGGCCAAAGCGCTGGAAAAGCTTGGCCCGGCCTATATCAAGCTCGGTCAGTTCCTCGCCACGCGCCCGGATGTGTTTGGCGCAGAGGTCGCGACCGATCTCTCTCGCCTGAAGGACAAGCTGCCGCCATTTTCGATGGAGGACGCCCGCAAGGCGCTCGCGAAAGAGTTTGGTGAGCAAGACGCAGAGAGCCTGTTTGCCGGTCTGGGCGAACCCGTTGCTGCTGCCTCCCTCGCACAGGTTCACAAGCTGCAGACATCCAACGGGATGAAGGCGGTCAAGATCCTGAGGCCGGGCGTCGAAAAGCTGATTGCGCAAGAGCTACGGGCCATGAAGCGCGCCGCCCGCACCGTTGAGCGCGCTTCGGTCGAAAGCCGGCGTCTTGAGCCTGTCGCCTTCACAGAGACCGTGGCCACGGCCATGGAAAAGGAACTCGACCTTCGTCTTGAAGCAGGCGGCGCCGATCAGATGCGGGCCCTCAGTGAGAAGGATGAGTGGTTCAGCGTCCCAGCAGTCGACTGGGACCGGACCGGCCAGCGCGTACTGACAACAGACTGGGTGGACGGCGTTCCCCTGACAGATCCAAAAGCACTGGAACAGCCCGGTATCGACCGTCCCGATCTCGCCAATGCGATCACGCGTGGCTTCCTGTCTCATGCGATCGGCCACGGCGTTTTCCATGCAGACATGCATGAGGGTAACATTCTGATCGCCCCTCAGGGAAAAGTGTTCCTGGTCGACTTCGGTCTTATTGGCCGTATCGGCCTGAATGAGCGCCGTTTCCTGGCTGAAATCCTCCATGGCTTTATCCGCCGGGACTATCAGCGCGTTGCCGAAGTCCACTTTGAGGCCGGCTATGTGCCGGCAAACCAGTCGGTTGGCGAATTCGCGCAGGCCCTGCGTTCAATTGGTGAACCCATTCACGGCAAGCCAGCCGAAGAGGTTTATATGGGCCGCATCCTCCTGCAGCTCATGGACTATACCCGCACATTCGGTATGCGCCTGCGTCCAGAACTCGTACTCTTGCAGAAGACGATGGTGCAGGTTGAAGGCGTGGCGCGTGCGATTGATCCAGCCCACGACATCTGGAAAGCCGCTGAGCCTGTCGTGAGAGGCTGGATCACTGAGAATTTCGGCCCGGTCGGCGCCGCCAAGCTCGCCGCGCAAAGCGTCCGGGAGGTCGCAGACCGTCTAAAGCGGCTGCCGCAAGTCATGGACCAGTTCGAGGACTTCCTCGAATCATCTGCCAATGAACAGAGCAGGCCGCCAAAACGGTCTGGCCCGCCATGGTGGGCCTGGTTTGGCCTGGTCGTCGCTGTTGCAGGCATTGCGGGACTGACCATCAGCCAGTTCGCCTAGGACGAGAACCGACTCCCCTCATCAGGCCCGCATGATAGGTTAATCAAAACCTCACGCCCACCGGGTCTGATCTTGCGGAGTCCAGAATGAACGTCCTGCCTGCCATTGCGCTTATGAGCGCCGCTTTCATGATGGCGGCCACCGCAAACAGCCAGGCCGCTTCGCAGAGCCACGCCAGCCGCTACAGGGACGCTCAGATATCATCCGCGATCACAGCCTCCACCGTCATTCGCCGCGCTGATGATCTGCTTGGCGGCGATACGCGCATCGTCCGCGCTTTCACCTCGGACCGTCCAGCATACTCTCGGGGGAGCGCTGTTACTGAAGTGAAGGGCGTTCGCGTGTTTCGCGGCGGGGCCGAAAGCGGCACGCGTCCCTGTACATTCCGGTCTGAAGAGACGGGTGTGACCACCTATACCTCCTGCCTGACGCGTACAGGCGAGACATCCAGCGTGATGATGCGCCCCGATACGTACGAACTTGCGGGCGGCCCGACGCGGCGCGTGTCAGGCCCGGCCTTTTTCAGCGCATCGCATCAACCTTCTGTGAACCATAGCGAGTATAAATTCGGGCTCAGACCAAAAGTCGTTTTAGGACCGCTGCGCCGCTACTAGGCGTTAGCCGGGGCGAACGGGGACCGGGCGTGCAGGGGGCAAACCCGCACGCCCGGTTAATTTTTTGCAGCAGCTCTCAGAGGTGTGTCTTAGATTTCTCAACACTTTATGTGTAAGAGTGACGGCGAAATGGTGGATTTCTTCGCATGAGCAGCAAAAGCATCCTTCTCATCATTGGCGGCGGTATTGCGGCCTACAAGTCGCTGGAGCTCATCCGTGAGCTTGCGCGCCGCGATGTGAAATCCCGCTGCATCGTCACAAAGGCGGGCGCGGAGTTCGTGACCCCGCTTTCTGTTTCGGCCTTGTCAGGCGAGAAATGCTTCACCGATCTCTTCAGCCTCGATGACGAAGCCGAGATGGGTCATATCCAGCTGTCCCGGTCGGCCGATCTCGTCGTCGTTTGCCCCGCAACCGCTGACCTCCTCGCCAAGGCTGCGAACGGCCATGCAAATGATCTGGCATCCACCACGCTGATGGCGACAGACAAGCCAGTCCTGATGGTGCCCGCCATGAATGTGCGCATGTGGGAGCACGCCGCGACACGGCGCAATGTCGAGACGCTCCGCCGCGATGGCGTTCAGGTGATGGAGCCCGACGAGGGCGCGATGGCCTGCGGCGAGTTCGGTCCGGGGCGCCTGCCTGACGTGATGGCCATTGCCGATGCCGTTGAGGACCAGTTGAACGCGCTGACGGGGCCTAAGCCGCTGGAAGGCCAGCACATCCTCATCACGGCCGGCCCGACCCGCGAGCCACTCGACCCGGTCCGCTATCTCTCCAATCATTCTTCCGGCAAGCAGGGCTATGCGATTGCGGCATCGGTTGCTCGCCTCGGTGCCCGCGTCACGCTGGTCTCCGGCCCGGTCGATCTTGCAGCGCCGAGAGGCGTCGACATGGTGAACGTGGAGACCGCCCGCGACATGCTGAAGGCTTGCGAGGAAGCGCTTCCCGCCGACGCTTTCATCTCCGTCGCGGCCGTTGCCGACTGGCGGCCATCCATCTCGGCCAACAAGAAGCTGAAGCTGAAAGATGAGGGCAAGACCTTGCCGGCGCTCGCCCTCGCCGAGAACCCCGACATTCTCGCCACCATCTCCCGCAAACGGAAGAACCGGCCCGGCCTGGTTATTGGTTTCGCGGCTGAAACCCATGATGTCGAAGCGCTGGCTCAGGCCAAGATGAAGCGTAAGGGCTGCGACTGGATCGTGGCCAATGATGTCTCCGGTGACGTGATGGGCGGCGCCGAGAATGAAGTGTCTCTCGTCACCCGCGACAGCGTCGAGCACTGGCCGCGCATGGACAAGATGGCCGTTGCGCGCAAGCTCGCAGACCGCATTGCGGTTGCGCTCGGCAACGCTGACGATCAGCAGCTGGCGGCCGAGTAAACCCACCGTCTTCCTGGGGCCTTCGCGCTGTCAGACCTCTCAGCACAAGCGCCAACAAGTCCGGGCGGCGACGCATCTCGCCACCGCGCCACGGTTTGTGTCCAGTGTCTCCATATTCCTGGCCATTTCTTTTTGAATGCTCGCAGCTCGGAACCGGAAATACCTGTCTCCGTTGTAATGGGGAACGTAACACTTTGTTTGCAGCCCCACGCCAGAATGGATGCTCGCGGGCCAATTGGAAGAAGACCATGAGACTGATTGTTGGATATTTTGCATTCATAGCCCTGGCCATGGCTGGCCTGTATTCGTTTGCGAGCGCGCGGGCCGAGGCCGAGCAACCGGTCGAAACACAAGCCAAGGCGTCCGCTGAGCAGATGCAGTCTGAACAGGTTGACGATATTCAGCACTCCGCGCCATCCCCAGATTTTTTCGTGGTCTGATCGCTGAGGCCGCAGATGCGAGTTGACTCCGCATCGCGACTCCCGCGCATTAGCGCGCATGACTGACATCAAAGTTGCCGTTAAGGCGCTCCCACATTTTGAAGGCCTGCCGCTGCCTGCCTATGAGACAGACGGGGCCGCCGGCATGGATATCCGCGCGGCTTACCCTGAGGGTGAGCCTTACGAGCTGAAGCCCGGCGAGCGCACCATGGTGCCAACCGGTCTTTCTGTTGCGATCCCGCAGGGCTTTGAAATCCAGATGCGCCCACGCTCCGGACTCGCCGCCAAGCATGGCCTGACCTGCCTCAACAGCCCCGGCACGATCGACAGCGATTATCGCGGGGAGCTGAAGGTCATTCTGATCAACCACTCAAACGAGACTTTCACGATCTCGCGCGGTGAACGCATTGGTCAGATGGTGCTCGCACCGGTGACGCGGATCGTCTGGCAGGAAGTGGACAGCCTCGATGAAACTGTCCGCGGCGAGGGTGGATTCGGCTCAACCGGGCGATAATTCCGATTTCTCTTGAATTGCGGCCTGAATGCACCTATTATCGAATTACGATAAATAACTAGCCGAGGGTCCAATGTTCGATATCAGCAATCCGTTTTCGATGATCGTTCTCATCGTCCTGATTTGTGTGGGCGCAGGCGTGGTCAACAACTATCTGAAGATGAAAGCGAACAGCACAGACGACGCTGCTAGTGAGGAAGAGCTCTTTCGCCTCCGCAAGGATGTCGAACGGCTGACTGAACGCGTTCGTGTCCTGGAAACCATCGCGACCGACAAGGACCAGCACCTGCGCGACGAAATCCGCCGCCTCGCCTAGAGAAGCTGCGTTTCATCCTTCGCGAATTTCGCGAGCAGGTAAGCGTCGTTTTCTTCGATCGTCTCAAGCTTGCCAAAAGCGAAAGCATTACGATCCATGACGAGGTCACGCGGCCGCAGCGCACGTGATATCTCCAGGCCCTCCAGAGACCGCGCCCGCGAGAAGGCCACATAAGCCTGCCCGTGCGCGAACATGCCCCGGTCAAAGTCAATGAACACCTTGTCGAGCGTCAGGCCCTGCGCCTTGTGTATCGTGACCGCGTAGGCGAGCCTCAACGGCACCTGCTTGAATGTCCCCACGACCTCACGCGAGACCTTTTTCGTCTCCGGGTCGAGCTCGTATTTGTATTTTTCCCACGCCGCTGGCTCAATCTCATAGATGTGGCCGTCCAGTTCGACCCGCACATTGTCACCCTTGAAGCTGTCGACCGTCGCCAGGGATCCGTTCACCCAACGCCCCTCCGGATCATTCTTGATCAGCATCACCCGTGCGCCTTCCTTCAGCTCAAGGTCGGCTTCGGTTGGATAGGACTTCTCGTCGAACGTGCCCTGAATCTTGGCGGCCAGGGAATGCGGCTTGCCCGGAAGCTCTTCGAGCCGTGCCTGGTTGATGCGAAAGGCGTTGGCATTGTTCGGCGTCAGCACGACATGCGTCTCGCTTGCCTCCACGGCGCTTCGGGACGACACGACAGACTGCAGCAGCCTTTCATCGGTCGGCAGCAGCCGTCCCTGCCGCATCGCGCCAAGCAGGGCGAGGAAGCGCGGGTCTTCCTGCCGGAAGACATGTTTCAGCGCGAGCAGGGCAAATTCGGCATCCTTGAAGCCGGGCGCATTGAAGAAATAGTGCCCGCCATATCGCTCATGCAGGATTTCCGCCTCCGGCCCGCGCGCCACAGGCGGCAGCTGGTGCAGGTCGCCAGACAGGATCATCCGCACACCGCCGAAAGGCCGTTTGGAGCCGCGATTGAGCTGCAGGCTCTTGTCGATCGCATCAAGCATGTCCGAGCGGACCATCGATATCTCGTCGATGATCATCGTCTCGATCGCCTTGATCAGGCGCACACCGCGCAGACGTTTGACGTCGGTCGGCTCAATCAGGCGCGGCGGGAATTTGAAGAAGGAGTGGATAGTCTGCCCACCCGCATTCATGGCCGCAACACCCGTCGGGGCGAGCACCACCGTATTCTCGCCCGCTTCGGCCAGAAAGCGGCGCAGCATCGTGGTTTTACCGGTCCCGGCGCGTCCTGTCAGGAACAGATTGCCCTGCGCACCAGCGCCATTCGCGACCCAGTTTGCGGGCGCGGCATAGACGGTGTCGGGAACTTTGGTCGTTGGCGAGTCACTCATTGTCTGTAGCCTTAGCCGCATCCGCCCTGCTAAGCCACAGCATGGCTTTGACACCGCAGCAGCTCGAGCGCCACAAGCGCCACATTCTCCTGAAGGAGATTGGCGGGCCCGGCGTCCAGAAGCTCCTCGATGCGCGCATTTCAATTATCGGGGCAGGGGCGCTCGGCGGCCCTTGCGCGATGTATCTGGCAGCTGCCGGTGTCGGCGAGATCGAGATCTGGGACAATGACGTCGTCGACCGCTCCAACCTCCAGCGGCAGGTGCAGTTCACCGAAGAAGACATCGGCCAGTCCAAGGTCGCGCGCCTCGCCCAGCGCCTGAAGGCGGCCGCGCCAGATGTCCGCGTGCTTGAAAGACAGCAGCGCTGGAGCGAGGCTTACAAACTCGCTGGCTCCATCCTCATTGACGCCACTGACAATTTCGAGACGCGATTCGTGCTGAACCGCGCCGCGCATGCGCTTGGCCGCTACCTTGTTTCAGGCGCCGCGACGCGATGGTCGGGGCAGATCTCCGTCTTTGCATCCGGCGTTCAGCCGGGCGCGCCCTGCTATCAGTGTTTTGTCCCTGAAACGCCGCCAGATGCTGAAGCCTGCGAAGATGCAGGCGTTGTTGGACCGGTCACCGGCATCGTTGCATCGCACATGGCGCTGGAGACGCTGAAGCTGATCACAGGGGCCGGCCGGCCGCTGATCGGCCAGATTGGCATCATTGATGGGCTGGGCGGAATTTCCCGTACCGTCAAACTTAATCCGGACACGGATTGTCCCGTCTGCGGGGGCTGAAACTTTTCTTTGACTTGCCCGGCGATTGACGTTTTTACGACACAGGGTGGCGTTCGAGGTGAGGATACATGTTGCGTAAACTGGCTGCGATTTTGCTCTCGATTGTCGCCATCCTGGCGGCCGGCTGGTTGGCCCTGAGGCGACCGGATATTTCCTACGACACGCTTGAAACAGCATACGCGCTGCCAACGTCGAATTTCGAAACCGTCGAAGACGCGAAGATCCATTTTACCGATGCCGGTCCGCGCGATGCGCCGGTCGTCATCCTGCTGCACGGCTTTGCGTCTTCGGCTCACACCTGGTCACACTGGCAGGCCAGGCTTGATGACACTTACAGGGTCATTGCCGTCGATCTTCCAGGCCATGGCCTCTCGCGGGTGCCCGACACGGACAAGGTCAGCCGCGAATACTATGTGGACACCGTAAGCGCGCTTGCCGATGAGCTCGGCCTCGAAACGTTCGCCATTGCCGGATCATCCATGGGCGGCGGCGTCGCGTGGAACGTCGCCCTCGCGCATCCTGATCGGGTCGATGCGCTTGTTCTCGTCGATGCGTCCGGCTGGCCAATGTCTGCCGAAGACAAGAAGTCCGCGCCCCTGGTTTTCAAACTCTTGCGCTTCTCTCTGGTTCGAGCCTTGATCAAGGACCTCGATGTGTCGCGTCTGATCGAGGACGGCCTGAAAGACAGCTTTACAGATCGCACCCTGGTCACGCCGGAAATGGTCGACCGCTACAGCGCCTTTTCTCGCGCCCCGGGCCACCGCGCGGCGCTCTTGCAGCTGTCTGCAGACGCGCCCGCCAGCCAGACGGCCACGAGAGAGCAGCTCGCCGCGATCTCCGTACCAACCCTGATCCTGTGGGGAGAGGACGATAAGGTGATCCCTGTTTCTCACGCGCGACGGTTCGACGAAGCGATCGCAAAATCGGTGCTGATCACCTATCCGGGCACCGGCCACCTGCCACAGGAAGAGCGGGCGGAAGAAAGCGCAAGCGACGTGCTCGCCTTCCTCGATCGCCAGGTCTCTTCGCTGACACCGGAATTTGTTGAGGGCGAGTCGGAAGCGACCGCCGAAGACGCCGCGGACCTCGGAGCGGGCGGCGGGGCGCGCCAGCGCTAGGTGTCTTGCGCAACGCTGCCTGTCTCAGCTATCTGGCTGCGCAGGCAGAGCATCATTTAATTTGAATAAGGGGTGCCCCCTCAGGCCGCCGAAGCGTTGGCCGCTTCCGGGCAGAGGATCGCGCGCATCTTCACGGCGCTGTCAGCTTTGCGCAGGGCTTCGCGAAGATCAGGCTGGCGCAATGTCCGGCTGACTTGTGCGAGCGCCCGCAAATGGTCGGCGCCGGACCCGACCGGCGCAATCAGCATGAAGATGAGGTCGCAGGGACGGTCATCGACAGCGTCGAAATCCACGCCGCTCTGCAGGCGGACGAAGCCACCGATCGGATGCGGCAGTTTCTCGATCCGTGCATGGGGGATTGCGACGCCTTCTCCGACCCCGGTTGAGCCGAGCCGTTCGCGTTCCATGACGGCGTCAAAGATATCGCGCGCATCAAGACCCGTGCGTTCCGCCAGGGCGGACGCCAGAGTGGTGAGGGCCTGTTTGCGCGTCTCCGCTGACACAGGATCAAGGATTACGCCTTCCCCAAGAAGGCTCGTCAGATCAGTTGCCATTGCTCGCCAGGTTTCTTCAGGAGGTTTTGCTATCGATTGCCGGGTCGACCCAGCCTATATTTCCGTCCGGTCGTCGGTAGACCATATTCAGCCCTGCGTGTTTAGCATTGCGAAACATAAGGGCTGGTGAATCAGCAAGTTCGAGTTGGAGAACCGCCTCAGAGACCGTCATTGTGCGAATTTGTGAGGCAGATTCTGCTACAATTACGGGCGCTTCACCATCTTCACCCGTGTCTTCGCCCGCTTCGTCCTCGCCAGAGCTTTTCAGCACGAACGCCGAGGCTGGCTCGCTCGGGAACGGGTCCCGGCCATTCTTGTGGTGGTCCTTCAGCCGGCGCTTGTACCGGCGCACGCGCTTCTCGATCTTGCCGAGGGCTTCTTCGAGCGCGACATAAGGATCGCTCGCCTTGCCGGAAGACTGAAGGATGATGCCGGAAGGCAGGTGAATGTTACAGTCAATTTCCGTCTCATGCCCATTCGGGCTGACGGTGACATGACCATCAAAATCGCGGTCGAAATATTTGGTGACCGCAGCCTCAAGACCCGTCTCGATGCGGCTACGCAGCGCATCGCCGAGGTCCATTTTCCGTCCTGCAATTTGTATCTGCACGGAACTCTCCGTCTACGAGTGACCACTATAACGCCCCGATTACGGAAAGCGAGACCGCGGCGTCCTAAAAATCACAGCTCAGGGAGTCAATCGCCTGTCAGCAGGGCCTATGCGCTGGCTCTCAATTTCCGCCGACGCTGCACACTCGACGGAATCCCGAGGCTTTCGCGATATTTTGCGACAGTCCGCCGCGCGATCTCGATACCGAATTCGGTGAGAATTTCGACGATCTGATCGTCCGACAGAACCTTGTCACCCTCATCATCGACCAGCTGCTTGATCCGGTAGCGTACTGCCTCGGCGGAGTGTGCTTCGCCGCCGCCCGTCCCTGGAATCGAGGCAGAAAAGAAATATTTGAGTTCAAACAGGCCGCGGGGCGTCCCCATATATTTGTTCGAGGTGACCCGGCTTACGGTTGATTCGTGCATCTCGATCGCGTCGGCCACCTGCTTCAGGTTCAGTGGACGCAAATGTGCCACGCCGTGCGCGAAGAAAGCGTCCTGCTGGCGGACAATCTCGCTGGCGACCTTCAGGATCGTACGCGCGCGCTGGTCGAGAGATTTGATCAGCCATGATGCGTTCTGCGCGCAATCAGTGATGAATTCCTTTTCCTTTTCGCGCATCGGAAGGGTAGAGACTTCGGCATAATACGCCTTGTCCATCAACACTTTCGGCAGCGTGTCGGAATTGAGTTCGACGGCAAACATGCCGTTTGGCATCTCGCGCACGAAGACATCTGGCGCAACGGCAATCGACGGCCCGCTCGAAAACGCACCGCCGGGACGCGGTGTCAGTGTTCGAAGCTCTGCCATCATGTCGGCGATGTCTTCCTTGTCGACGCCGCAAACCTCACAGAGGCCCTTGATGTCGACCTTCGCGACGAGATCCAGGTTTTCGAGCAAGGCCTGCATGGCCGGGTCGTACCGATCGCGCTCTTTCAGCTGCAAGGCGAGACATTCTTCGACGGTGCGGGCCATGACGCCGGTCGGTTCGAACCCCTGGCAGACGGTCAGGACAGCCTCGACATTCGCCGGATCGGCGCCAAGCACAGCTGCGACTTCTTCAAGCTCGATCTTGCAATAGCCGGCATCATCGGTCTCATCGACCAGGCGTGACCCGATCAGCTGGTCAGCCTGGGACAGGCCCGACATTTTCAGCTGGTCATGAAGGTGCTCCTGCAGCGACTTTTCAGAGGTCAGCGAGCCTTCGAAATCATAATCGTCGCCCGAAAAGCTTCCGCCACTGCCGGCTTGCGACCAGTCGGTCTTGGCAGACGGGCCTGACAGTTCATTGGCTGTCTGGCCGCTGTCGGAATTGGTGCCGCTTTCATAAAGATCGTCTTTTGATGCATCCATGGCATCGCGCGCTTCGTTCAGCGCGGACGAATCGTCGAGGGTCAGTTCCTCGCGTTTGGACTTTGGCTCAATTTCTTCTGGAGAATATTCTTCGCGGTCTCCGGCTTCGCCGCGCTCGAGCAGCGGATTGCGCTCGATCTCGGCTTCGACGAATTCGGCAAGTTCAATATTCGAGAGCTGCAGCAGCTTGATCGCTTGCTGCAACTGAGGGGTCATCACCAGGGACTGGCCCTGGCGCATATCGAGGCGTTGTGAAATGGCCATAACCGTTACGCAGCAAACCGTTCGCCCAGATAGACCCGCCGCACATCCTCGTTGGCGAGCACTTCCTGTGGCGCGCCTTCGAAAAGCGTGCCGCCATCATAAATGATGGATGCCCTGTCAACGATCTGGAGCGTCTCGCGCACCTGGTGGTCCGTGATCAGCACGCCTAGGCCGCGCTGTTTCAGATAACCAACCAGATCGGAAATATCCGACACGGCGAGGGGGTCGATACCGGTAAACGGTTCGTCCAGAAGCATGAAACTCGGTCTGGATGCGAGGGCACGGGCAATCTCCACACGGCGGCGTTCACCGCCGGAAAGAGACGTTGCAGACTGCTTGCGCAGGTGCGTGATGTGCAGCTCGTCCAGAAGGGCATCGACTTCAGCCAGCCGCGCCGTCTTGTCCTTTTCGACAAGTTCGACGACGGAAAGAATATTCTCTTCCACGCTCATGCCTCGAAAGATCGAGGCTTCCTGAGGAAGATAGCCGACACCCAGGCGGGCACGCTGGTACATGGGAAGATGGGTCACGTCTGCACCGTCGATCGAAATCGATCCGGCATCCGCGCCAATCAGGCCCATAATCATGTAAAAGCAGGTCGTCTTGCCGGCCCCGTTCGGACCGAGCAGACCCACCACTTCACCGCGCTGGAGAGACAGGGAGACGTCTTTCACGACCTGACGCTTGCCAAAAGACTTGGCGAGCCCGGTCACAATAAGGCCGCTGGCCGAATCCGTCATTCCTGTGGTCCTCCCATATTGCGCGTTGTGCGCCGCCCGCCATGAGAGCTAAGGCAATAGACTTAATATCCGTTTAGACCGGCCTGCTTAATTTGAAGCATTATCCGGTTGGTTCGGATTAATATTCATCTGGACCTGACCGGACCCGCCATCAAGTACCGTGCGGCCTTCTTCGAGATTCATAACCAGTCTCTGGCCGGTCGCGACGTCTTCACCGCGGATGAGAACAACGTCGCCGGTCAGCGTGATGGTATCGGAGGCGGCATTGTAGATGCCCTTGGTGCCAGTGGCTTTGAGATCCGGCGTGACATAGAAAACTTCGCCGACAGCTTCCATGGACTCGATGTCGCCGAAGCCTGTCAGGCCATTGGTCTGGGTTTCGCCCGACCCGGCATAATTGATCGTCACACGATTGGCGCGAAGGCGCGCTGTGCCCTGCATGATATCCACATTGTCGATCAGCACGACTTTGCGTTGCTTCTCCAGCACCTCGCTCTTGTCGGCATTGACCTTGATCGGGCCACCTTCGCCGGAGACCTGGGCGATTGCGGCCGGTGCTGCAACGACCGTCAAGGCGGCCATTGCCGCAAATACTCTATTCTTCACCACCACGCTCCTCATCACTGGCATCGCTGCCGGGACTGGTTTCTGTTGTTTCGTCCGCTGTTTCGCGTCCTCCCGGGAAGATGGTCATCTCCACCCGGCCGCTCAGCAGCACCCGATCCCCCTCATCGATGACCTCATACGTGTCTGATCGAACATCGCCAAGAGGCCCTGTTCCGTTGAGCGGGTCAATGCCTTCGACGCGTCCTTCTTCAACAAACATCTTCGCAGATGTGGAGTTGAACTCATACCCCTTCGCATTGACGAGGCGGACATCCTCGTAAAGCGCCAGGGTCTGGTCGTCCTGATTGTAGAGGCCCGCCGGCGCCGTCACCACGGTGCCATCCTCGCTGACCATTTTGGGGCTTGAGAGATCGATCTGGTCACCGCCGCCGCGCCGTCTTTGCGCTGTGCTCGCTGTGATTACGAATGAGCGGCCAGCGACATCGCGCCCGGTGAAGCGCGGATTGACCATGGTCACAACTTCGTCGCCCGACAGTTTTTCGATCGAGCCGGCTGAGCTTGTCACAGCATTCGCGGCAAGGTGGCCGATCATGATACCGGCAGCGATCGCGGCGCAGGCCGTAAAAGCAAGCCGCATGATCGCAACCATAGATGAGCGGCGGCGCGCCTGCTCCAGCGTCACTTGACGCTTGGGCTCCCAAAGGCTGAGGGCTTTCTCGGTGTCGGCGGTCACGTCCATGCTTTTGAATTTATAGACAGATTGCGGCTATTTGATAGCGCACACTGCATGACTTTCAGGTGAACCAGATGCGCGTTCCGCGCCCGGTCAGCTATGTGCGAAGATGTCGGTTTCCGGCCAGCCTTCAAGGTCGAGTTCGGCGCGAACGGGAAGAAAATCAAAACAGGCTTGTGCCAGCTCCATGCGGCCTTCGCGTTTCAGCATTGTCTCCAGGCCTGATTTGATCTCGTGCAGATAAAGGACGTCATTGGCGCAATATTGCAGCTGCGCGTCGGTCAGGTCCGGTGCGCCCCAGTCGGAGGATTGCTGGGCTTTCGACATATCGGCCCCGGCAATCTCGCGCGAAACGTCCTTGAGGCCGTGACGATCAGTATAGGTGCGGCACAGTTTCGAGGCGATCTTGGTGCACCAGATCGGCGCGCAATCAATGCCCAGCCAATGCTTCATCATCGCGACGTCGAAACGCGCGAAGTGAAAGATTTTCAGCTTCGACGTATCGGCCATCAACGCCTTCAGGTTCGGGCAATCGAATGACCGGTCGAGCTGAATGACATGCGCGGTGCCATCACCGGCCGAGAGTTGCACAACACACAGGGCGTCGCGTTGAAGGTTGAGCCCCATGGCTTCGGTGTCGACGGCGATCTCGTCGCCAAACTGGACACCGGCGGGCAGGTCGCCCTTATGCAGAGTAATATTGTTCATGCAATCGGGCATACCGCGTTGGCGTTAATACGCAATTGTCGCCGTGCAACAGTTTCGCCGCTTCATGCAATGATTGCTGGTTTATTGCGGCGTTGAGGCCGAGCGGATGTCACCATTCTTGCTGGCGAGTTTCACACTGACAACATAGGCCTTGTCGGTATTCATCCCGGCAAGGATAAGGCCCGCCTGGTCGGACGGCATCAACCGCAGGAAGCCTGCGGCAAAGCCAGGGTCCATCTGGTTAAAGATCCCGGCAGCCTGATCCGGTTTCATCGCTGAGTACATTTGCGCCAGGTGCTCGATGTCACCATCGGCGCTCGTCGCCATCGATTTCCAGCGATCATCAATCGTCGTTTTCAGCGCTGCAAGCTCGGCGGCCTGGCGCTCGAGCTCCTGTGACCGCGTGCGCAGTGCAAACTCCTGTTCCTGCAGCGCGTCGGCGCGCGCTTTCAGGGCTTCCTGGTCGCTCGCCAGCGCTTCGGCTGCCGTGCCCGTCAGGCAGATTCTGTCATCGCTGGCTGCGTCGTCATCTGACAGAGAATAAGCGGCCGCCACGGTCTCGCCATGGACGTCAGCGTCTGAGGCATGCTCCTCAACTGTCTCTTCGGCGGAGGCCAGCGTACTGGGCAACACCCGGGTCAGCCCGCCAATGGTGAAGAGCGCGCCAAGCGTAATCAGGACATGCGTGCGGGTTCCAGCGCCAGCCACTTTTACCTCCTCCCGCCAGATGCGGGCATGATGTCATCTTCGAAAAGGAACTCAGCATCGCGTTCGCTGGCCGACAACCGGCTCTTCTGGATCTTGATGTCCTGCAGCAGTTGCTTCATTTCGCGCATCTCTGCGCGTGAGCGTTGCAGCAGCATCTTCAGTTCGGATGTGACTTCCGCTTTCACCGCATCCGCCTGCCGGCCGAGCGTACCCCCGGATGCATCGATCGAAGCCTGAAGCTTGCTGAGACGCTCACAGGACTTTTCGGCGTCGTGCATGATCTGGGTCAGCCGCTCGCTGAGTTCGCCAGCCTGCGCGCGCGTCTCTCTTGTCGCCGATGAGACAGCCGCAACCGACTTGTTCATGGCCATGATGGTCGCGCCAAGGCCGTCGCGCGTATTCTGCAGCGCCTTCAGCCGGCGGCTGAGGATGATGCAGTAGGCGCAGGCCGCGAAGGACACCAGAAACAGGGCGATGTCGGTCGGCTGTATGGCGAGCTGTTCAATCATCTCAATAGAAATTCCGTAATCAGGACACCTTTGGACACGTCCCCACCAAGGACCAGTTCGGCGCGCCGGCCAAGCTGTTCACGCATGCGTGGATAAAAGCCGGCTGTTTCAAAGTCGCTCAGTTCGACAGAGCGCAAATAAGTGATGAAGGCATCGGCGAGCATTGGCTCTGCTTTGCGGATCGTATCGCCATTGCCCTTCGGGGTGACGATGGACGTGTTGATCTTGACGAACCGCGTGGCCGGCTCATTGCCAATCGTGACGAGCAGTTCTTCAAGCTCGACATATTCCTGGTCGCCAGTCGCCAGAGGGGTCGCTTGCGGCGTGCCGTTCGTGGCCACCGTGCAGACAGGTGATTCGGCTGTAACGCTCGGCGCCATGAAGAAAACCACGGCGAATGAGCAGGCAGCCGAAACCACGGCCAGAATCGCCCAATTCACAATGTTTCCGCCGGATTTCGGCTCTGGCGCCTTGTCGTCTGCTGCGGTTTCCTCCGCCATCAGCCCCTCATTACAGTAACTGCATCCTCCCTGCTGCTTTAGTAACTTCCCAGTAAAGGAAGCGTTAACAATTTCGGCTGAAAAATTAATCATTCCCAGCGAGGGGTGATTTGTGCGGGGCCATCGTTAACCATGAAGTTTTTGGATAATCTGAAGTCGCTGTCGCTCGGGCGGCAGATTGCGCTGGGCGTTGCCGTCCTCGCTGTGATCTTCACCATGAACTTTCTGGTGCGCGGCGCCATGACCGAGCCCAAGGCGCTGCTTTATTCCGGCCTCCAGCCGACCCATGCTGGCGAGATTATCGACGAACTCGACAAGCGCGGCATCGATTACGAAATTCGCGGTGAAGCGATTTTCATTCCGCAGAGCAAGCGTGATGAAGTGCGCTTTGACCTTGCCCGTCAGGGCCTGCCCGAACAGTCTGTTCAGGGCTATGAACTGCTCGACGACGTCAACGGATTTTCCGTCACGTCGGAGATGTACAATGCCGCCTACTGGCGCGCCAAGGAAGGCGAGCTGACGCGGACCATTCTGGCGGTGCCCGGCGTTTCGGCTGCCCGCGTCCACATCGGCGCAAATCTGCGCTCCGGTTTCTCGCGCTCTTCGCCGGCGCAGACTGCATCGGTCACCCTGACCACGACGCATGACCTGACCGCCGACCAGGCCGAAGCGATCCAGTACATGGTGTCGCTCGCCATTTCCGGGATGAATGCCGAAGACGTCGCGGTCATCGACCCTGAAAAGGGCATGCTCGCCGGTCCGAATGTCGACAAGATGGAAATGCCGTCGGTCGTCGCAAACTCCGAGTCGATGGCGCTTGAACAGAAAATCATGCGTCTGCTCGAAGCCCGCGTTGGCCCCGGCAATGCACGTGTTTCTGTGAGTGTCGACGTTAACCGTCAGCGCCAGATGATCTCGGAAAAGACGATCGATCCGCAGTCCCGCGTCATTCGTAGCCGGACCAGCAATGATGTTAGCGAGACCAATTCGGCGCAGAATGGCGGTGCGATCACGGCGTCCAGCAATCTGCCACAGTCAACCGGCGAAGGGGCTGGCAATTCGAGCACGATGAAGAACTCGACCGAAAGTGTCGCCTATGAGTTCAACGAGAAGCGCACCGAAGTCGAAATGCTGCCGGGCGAAATCCAGCGCATTTCCGTGGCGGTCCTGCTGAACCGCGACGCGCTTGGCATCACCGACGGCACCGGCGACATCGAAGCGGCCTCTCAGCAGGTCATCTCGAACTTTGAAAACCTCATCCTGACGGGCGCAGGCCTGGACGAAACGCGCGGCGATTCCCTCACCGTTGAACTGATGCCGTTCCAGCTTGCCCCGGCGCAGGAACTGGTGACCGCGCCGAGCATGATGGAAAACCTCATCTCGAACTATTTCTGGTCCGGGCTTCAGGCGGTTCTGCTCGGCATCGTCATTATCGTGCTGGCGCTTGGCGTTGTGCGCCCGATGCTGAACCCCAAACCCGCCCAGCCTGTCGCCATGCAGGCTGGCGCAGGAAACGAGACGCTTGCCATTGGCGGACCGGCCCAGGCCGACCCGTTCAACTACCTCTCCGACTATACGCGAGAGCGTCAGGATGACACCGCCGCGCTTCTCCAGTCATGGCTGGAAGAAGATATGAAGGGGGCGGTGAATGAGTGACACCATCTTTGCCAACCTGCCGAGCTTTGATGGCCTCGCCGAAGGCCAGCCATCCGGTCGGCTGCTGACCCGCAATGCGCGGGAGGCTGAAACCCTCGCGCAGGAATTGCAGGCCAAGGAAGCAAGTTTCGAGCGTCAGGTAACGGCGGTCGAGGCCACGCTGAACTCGCTTGCCGACAAGATTACCGCCGTCGAGGCGGAGGCCCGTCGCCAGACAAACGAGACCATCGTGGCCATGGCGTCTCGCCTGTTCCCGGAGTTGTCCAAACGTTTCCTGGCCGATGAGATCGCGCTGCATCTGGAGAAGTTCATTCCGCCAAGCGCGGTGGAAGTCGTGATCACCGCCGAGCCAGACCTCGCCGAGCGGCTTCAGGCTGTCGTCAAGAAATCCGAGCGCCTCGCCAGTGTCTGCTCACTAAAATCCGAGCCGTCGCCGAAGGGTGACCGGGTCGACGTCTCCTGGAAATCGGGCGGCCTGAGCTTTGATTTCGACAGCCTGCTTGAATCCTGCCTCGAACACATCGACACAACGCATGCAGCAATGGGAGCTACATCCTGATGGCTAATCCGGAACCCGCACAAGCCAGTCCTGACGCGGTTGAACGCCGCGACCCGTCGGCGGAGAACAAGTTCCGCCGCGCCATTTATGGTGTGCCGGTGACGCTGACCGTTTCGATCGGTGAGCGCCGCATGAGCGTAACGGAAGTGCTTCAGCTCGCGCCTGAATCGATCGTGGCGCTGAACACCAAGATTGAAGATCCGGTCAGCCTGATGGTTGACGACAGGCTCATCGCCAAGGGCGAACTGATCGAAACGGAAGACGGCGGTATCGGTGTCAAAATCACCGAAATCGCGGAAGATGCCGATGACGCGACTGGCTCATAGCCATGCGAACTACCTGCGCTGGGCCTGCCTGCTTGTCCTTGCCCTTGTGCTCGGTCTCGCAGCGTCCGCGCAGGATGCGCCAGCTGATGCAGCCGGCAACGCTCTAAATGGACTGCTAGGCCAGCAGGGCGAAGGCGGCGGCCTCAGCGGCTCCGTCATTATCCTTTTCCTGACGGTGACGGTGCTGAGCCTGGTGCCAGGCCTTGCCATGATGGTCACCTGTCTGCCCTTCATGGTGATCGTCTTTTCCTTTGTGCGCCAGGCGCTTGGCGTTCAGCAGGCGCCGCCAAACATGATGATCATGGCGCTCGCCATGTTCCTCACCTTCTTCATCATGGAGCCCACTTTCACGGAGGCCTGGGCCAATGGTCTTGGGCCTTACACGCAAGGCACGATCGATGAACAGGCCGCGTGGACGGGCACAACCGAGCCGTTCCGCGAATTCATGAGCCTGCGGGTCGACCCTGAAACCGTTCCGGTCCTCGGTGATGCGCTGAACCGCCCAGTCCTCGACGGTGAAGAGCCATCCTTTTCCCTGCTGTCGACCGCCTTCATGCTGTCGGAGATCAAACAGGCCTTCCAGATCGGCTTTGTGATCTTCCTGCCATTCCTCGTGATCGACCTCGTCGTCGCCTCCGTCCTTATGGCGGTCGGCATGATGATGGTGCCGCCCACAGTCGTCTCACTGCCATTCAAGGTCGGCTTCTTCGTGCTGGCTGATGGATGGCTGAAAATCACAGAAGCCCTCATCAGAGGATATGCCGGATGAGTAGTAGCGTTTCCAAACAACCCGCCTCCAACAATGTCGCGCGGCTCAAGCCACGCGCGGCCAGCCAGTCGGCGGTGGTCAACTCCATTTCACCGTCGCAGCGCGCTGCGGTAATCATCGCCGTGCTTGGCGAGGCGGCCGCCAAGCCAATTGTCGAAAAGCTCGATGACACCGCCATGGCCCGCATCGCGGCGGGGCTGGAAACGGTTCAGTATCTTGAGCGCGATGAGCTTGCAGAGATCGTCATGGATTTCCTGCAGCACCTGCGCCAATCGAGCGGCGCCTTTCGGGGCGGCAAGGCACGCGCCCGTGAGATCGTTGAGACCCTGCTGGACGAAAACCGTCTGGACCAGGTGTTCGGTGGCGGCTCGTCTTTGGCCTACGAAGAAGCGCCAGTCGTCGATGACAGCGATGTTTGGGGGCGGCTCGAGCAGAAGGACCCGGTCGCCATTGCCGGATATCTCGACGGCCTGACGCCAAACATTGCCGCGCTTATCCTGCGCAAGCTCGACGTTTCCATCGCTTCAGAGGTCGTCAGCAACCTGTCAGACGAGACACTCGATCCGACCATCGGTTTCCTCGTCGATGTCGAGCGGCCTGATCCTGAAATCGATGCCGTCATCGCACGGATGATCGAGCTTGAATTCCTCAACACCGATGAGGGTAATGAGGAAGAGGGCACCGATAGCAATTTGGAGGCGGTCGGCGAAATCCTGAGCCTCATCCCCGGCGCCAAGCGTGAGCGCCTGCTGGCCTTTCTGAAAAGCCAGCATGAAGGCAAACTTGAGAGCATTGAGAAAGTGCTGTTCACGATTGAAGGCCTGCCGGACATGCTGCCTCGAAATTCGGTGCCGGTCGTGTTTCGCGAGCTTGGCGAGGATGGCGTTGTGCCGGTCCTGTCGACATTGACCGGCCCGCTGCAGCCTGTCGCGGACTATCTCCTCAGCAATATTTCCTCGCGCCTGGCCGACCAGTTCCGTGACGCTGTCGCAGACCCGAACCGCAAACCGGTTGAAGACGCAGAGACATGCCAGCGCGAATTCCTGACAGCGCTCATGTCCCTGAAGCGCCGCGGCGCCATCACCATGGAAAAATCCGCCGCCAAGGCCTGATAAGCCAAGGCGTAACAAGAAAGCGGCGAGGTTTTACCCTCGCCGCAATCATGATTTCCGAAAGATGTTTGCGGTCCTACCGCACGATCAGGTCGGCGTGGATCGCGCCGGCTGTTTTCATCGTGCGGATGATGTCGGCCATTTCCTGAGGGCTCACCCCGAGCGCGTTGAGCCCTGCAATCAGCTGCGACAGTGTCACATTCGAGTTGAGCGTCGCGATATTGTTGCTGCCTGTCTGGCCAATTGAGATCTGTGAGCGCGGCAGGACAATCGACTCGCCGTCGGAGAAGGGATTGGGCTGCGACACGACGGGCGTCTCAACCACCTTGATAGAGATATTGCCCTGCGCGATCGCGACTTTCGAAATGGTCACATCCTCGCCAAGCACGATCGTTCCCGATTGCTCATCGATGACGATGCGGGCCGGAACGGCCACCGCGATGGGGAGGTTCTCGATATTGGCCAGCACCCGCGCCGGTGAGCTGTCGAAGGCCCGCAGGTCGAGGTCCACCGTGCCCGGGTCGCGCATATAAGCGACAGGCGCGCCGAAGGCCTCATTGATGGTGTCTTCGATGCGGGCCGCCGTCGTGAAATCCGGGTCACGAAGGGCAAGCGTCAGGGACTGGCGCTGATTGAAGTCATAGCCAATCTCGCGCTCGACGCGCGCACCATTCGGGATAGCGCCCGTTGTCGGCGTCCCGCGCCGTTCGCGGGCACCCTGGGCCTGAACATCGATGCCGGAGACGACAATGCTGCCCTGCGCCACGGCATACACTTCATTGTCTGCGCCCTTCAGGGGCGTGAGGATCAGCGTACCCCCTTCGAGGCTCTCGGCATCACCAATCGATGCCACAGAGACGTCCAGCGATGAGCCGTTGCGCGCAAATGCCGGCAGCGTTGCTGTCACGAGAACGGCGGCCACATTGTCCGGTTTGATATCCTCGCCCTGTACGTTCACACCGAGACGTTCGAGCATGTACGTCAGGGAATCCTCGGTAAATGGCGAATTGCGAACCGTATCGCCGGTGCCATTGAGGCCGACCACAATACCGTATCCGATAAGGTCATTCTGGCGCACGCCTTCCACGTCCACGACATCACGAATCCGGGTCTGCGCGTCTGCGGCAGGGGCCGGAAGCGTCGTGATGACGAGACTTGCGAGGGCGATCAGCCATGCGAACGTTTTCATCGGACTACCTCAGGAAATTCATGAGCGAGAGATTGGAGAGCCGGGCGGTCAGCGCATACGAGGTCTCAAGATTGGCCTCGAGCACTTTCAGCTCGGCCGCAGCGTCATACTGGTCCCGCGCGGTCATCTGGTTGAAGGTTTCTGTAAGAATGGTCTTTTCGCGGTCGAGGTCGCTCAGCCGGTCGCTCAGGCGCCGCTGATCGATACCGACGTCGGCACGCATATTGGTAAGCGCCGTCTGACCCGCTGCCAGCGTGTTTGCCGCAGTCATGCGAGCTGTGTCGGCATCGGGGATCGCGTCAATCGCGCCGCCCGGCCCGCTGATCGCCATCACGGCAAGTCCTCGGGCAAGTTCGGTAATCGCCGGGTCGATCGCGGTTTTTGCCTCGCTGTCCGAAGCCGTTGCCGTTCCCCGGTAAATCGTCTGCTGCCAGCCGCCGGCCGGATCGGTGAAATAGGCGTCGAGCTGTGCTTCGAAGTCTGCCGCATCGGTGGCGGCGCCTGCGAGGGCTTCAATATCTGCGATCAGCTGGTCGGCGCCAGCAAAGGGCGGGGTAGAAGTTGCGTCGCCAGCAAAGAGATAACGCTCGCCATGGCGCGCATTCAGCCGCGACAGCATATTGCCAAGTTCCAGTTCTGCATCCCTCGTGACATTCACCAGGTCGACTTCGCTGGAAAAACCGACCGCATCGAGCATCCGGGCTGACAGGCCATCCATGCCCGACTGGATCTTTTCCAGGCTGTTCTGCACGACGTCCAGCCGGCTGGCGCGCAGATGCAACTGGCTCTTCTCGGTGGCCAGGTCATCAAGGGCTTTCTGGCCCAGCATGGCGCTGCCAATCCGCCCGTTCAGATGCTTTGTCACATCGCTCACGCGGCCGGTGACCGCTTCGGTCGAGACGCTCTGCATGCGCGCCTTCAAATCGGTGACATTCTGTTGGAGATTGCCGATCATCAGGCTCATCGGAAGGGTGTTACGGATCATATCAGAGCTCCATCAGTCGCTGGATCATCTGGTTGGCGGCTTCGATCACCCGGGCGTTTGCGGCATAGGCCTGCTCGATCAACAAAAGCTGCTGCATCTGATCATCGATATCGACGCCCGTTTTCGACATTTCAGCGTTCATCATGATCGTGTGCTGGGCAGATGTGGACGTCAGGATGGTTTCCTTGCTGATCCGCGACCGGCCCGTCTGGGAGGCAAGGTCGGCGGCAAGGTCTGCCACCGAAAACATGCCCTGAAGACCGTTGGCGTTGATCGCGTTCGTGGCCGTCGTCGCCTCATACAGCGCTGACAGGATCGTGTTGTCGCCGGTCGGGCCTGTCGTGACCGCTCCGAGACCATCTCGCAGTCGGGAAATCTCGCCGCCCTGCGACGGATCAACAAGCGGGTTGACCCGGATGCGCCCGGCAATGCCCGCGCCGCCGGCAGGGTTCGCGTCAACGAAGAGGCCGAATTCGCCGGGTGTCTTGGTCGGATCAATGGCATCGTCGGACAGCCGCGTGATGAGATCGTTCGCCACCGTATCGAGTTGCGCCGAGACTTTCGGCAGGTCGTTGTCGCGCAGGGTGAAAAGCGCGCTGAACAAGCCGCTGGAGACAGCAGAATAGGTCGAGGCACCAGGCGTCAGCTCAACGCCGTCCACGGTCATTCCCGACAATTGTCCGCCGGTGATCGTCTGGTTGGCCCCAAACGCGCTGGATGGTGAGAATTCGATCTCACGCGGTGTCCCGGCGAGCAGGTAAACGCCTTCCCGGGTCACAAGATCAACCGCGCCGTTCGGGCGATCGGCGGCTTCGACGGGCAAATATTCCGCAATCGTGTCGATGGCGCGCTGGCGTTCATCCATCAGCGCTGCTGCTTCGGACGAGCTGCGGTCAACCGAGCCAAGTTTCACATTGAGGGTATGGACCCGGTTGATCGCCTCATTCACCGTCTGAACGCCGTTGGCGATTTCAAGATCGGCCTCGGCGCGCTGGTTCTGGACGTAAAAGGAAAGATCGTTGAATTCCCGCGAAATGGCGTTTGCCGCGTCAATGACGGCCGCTGCACTGGCGGGGGACTCAGGCGATGTGGCGGCTGTCGAAAGCGCCGATTCAAAGTCTGAGAGGAGGCTGAACAGACCAATACCATCCGTGGAATCGCCGAGGCGCGCCGACAGGGCGCCCCAGGTCGATGACATGACGCTGGCTTGTGCGAGATCGCTTGAAAGCGACATGCGCTGATTGGTCAGCGCGGAATCTGCGGAGCGGGCGATACCGCTGACATGAGCGCCGGCGGTGGACCCGCCAGCCAGGGTTTCGCCCAGAAGGACAGAACGCCGGACATAGCCCGGCGTTGATGCGTTGGCGACATTCGTAGCCGCGATATCGGCCCTCAGACTGGTTGTCTGAAGGCCGGTTCGCGCTGAATTGATGGCGTGAGATAGGCTCAAGGAATTGAGGCCCTTTCAGCTGGCCGCTTATTACCGTTTGAGGTTCGTGGTTTCCTGAAGCATCTCGTCCACGGTCTGGACGATTTTTGCGTTCGAGGAATAAGCACGCTGGGTCTCAATGAGATCGGTGAGCTCGGATGCGATGTCCGTGGTGGACTCCATCAGCGAGTAGCCTGAAACCGATCCAACCGGCCCCGTACCAGCATCCCAGAGATAGAGATTGCCGCTATCGGCGGAGACCGAGTAAGCTTGGCTGTCGAGCGCCTTGAGGCCGTTGACGTTCGGGACGTCACCAACCGGGATCTGATACAGCGTCCGGCGGAATCCCGTATTGTAAATCGCCTGCAGGAAGCCGGATTCGTCAATCTCAACCGACTGAAGATCGCCGATTGGAGCACCGTCCTTGGTCACAGCGGTCGGCGAGAAGGGTGCCGAAAGCTGCGTGATGCCTGCGCTGTCGCCAGGGCGGCCGATGAACACGTCCACGTTTCCATGCGGCAGGTTCAGTGTGACCTGGCCAGTGGTTTCGCTATAGGTGGCACCGTTTGTGGCCGAGACCGTATCAATCCGTCCGCCATTCGTCGTGCTGTCATCGAAGTTGATGTTCAGGTCGCCGATCGACGTTGCAGGATTGCCCGCGCTATCAAAGATTTCGACGGTCCAGTTATTGGAGTAGCCGGATCCAGGGACCACAGGAGAGAACTCCAGTGTCAGCGTGTGGGCGCGGCCAAGATTGTCGAAATATTCGATTGGCAGCGGGTACACATCGCCGGGCGCATCGAACTCGGTGGCATCAACAGGCAGGTTGATACCGAGATCGATCTGTTCGGTGGGCGATGCTGTGTATTGCGACGCGGAGATGTTTACCGGCTCGAGGCTGATGCCGCTATTGCGGCTGACATTGCCGACCTGGCCATCGCCATCCGCCGGGAAGCCGAGGAGGAAGAGACCGCTCTGTGTGCGGAGGTTGCCGTTTGAGTCGGCGTAGAAGGAGCCGGTTGGGGTCAGCATCAGCTCGCGCTCGGAGGAGAGCTCATTGATGCCGGAACCGTCAGTGACCGGAAGCAGGCCGCGGCCTCCCACGGCCATGTCCGTGGCGTTGCCAGTGGAGATCAGCGATCCCGTTGCCGAAATATCCTTGAAGGTGCTGACGCGAACGCCGCCAGCGGAATAGGCAGCCGTCTTCTGCTCGAGGACCATGCTGGCAAACTCCACCTGGCTACGTTTGTAGCCGTAGGTCGATGAGTTCGCGATATTGTCGGAAATGGTAGACAGGCGGGTGGCGTTGGAATTCAACCCCATCACACCTGCATTCAGGGATGATGATATAGTCACTGGACAACTCCTTTGTCAGATTTCTCTGAAAGTGGAGTCGATTCCTTAATAAGCGGATAACCCTTAGCTGGCCGGGGAATCCTCATTCGTGACGATGGTGATTGAGATGCGCCGGTTCTGTGCTGCGCCCGGGTCTTCCTTCACCAGAGGATCGGTGTCGGCGCGGCCGGAAACCTCCCGCAGACGGCCGGCAACAAGTCCGTCGCCGATCAGCAGCTGGCGAGCTGTGTTCGCGCGGTCCGCTGACAGGTTCCAGTTATCGTAAGCGCCATTGCCGCGATACGGTCGATTGTCTGTATGGCCCACAATCTTGACGTCATTGTCGAAGGAATTGAGGGATCCGGAAATACGGTCCAGCAGATTGATCAGCAACGGCGTTGGCTCGCTCTGGCCGACTTCAAAGAGCGGCCGGCTGTCTGAATCGATGATTTCGAGCACAATGCCATCCGTCGTCATCTTCACGAGGAGGTGCTCCGACAGCTGCATCGGATCCTTGCTCAGTTCCTCGCGTAGATTTTTGAGATCGGACGCGATTTCATCGTCATCCTTCTTTTTCTTTTGTTGGTTCGCATCGACCGATTTTTCTCGCGTCGCGCCGGTTCCCATCTGGGCATAGGTCTCTTCCGTGAAGATAGAGCTGCCATTGAGACCATCAGAGCCACCCCCGGATATCCGGCTGACCGGAATTGTCGGGTTGAAGTAGTCAGCGATGCCCTTGCGCTGTTCTTCCGTCGTGGCGTTGAGCAGCCACATCAGAAGGAAGAAGGCCATCATGGCAGTCACAAAGTCCGCATAGGCCACTTTCCAGGCACCGCCATGGTGCCCGTCAGCCTTTACGACCTTCTTTCGTTTAATGATGGTGACGTGCGTCACCCCTGCTGGCTGTTCTGCCATGACCTGCTCGCAATTCGATTTCAGCGGTCGGTATAACAGAAGCTTCCCAAGCAAGACTGTAGATCGGTCAAGCGATTGTCTTGGTTCCAATAACGCTTCGTTTACCAAATCTATCCAGAAGTTAACCGGAGAATTGGTTAATGTATCTGCAGGTTTCGTTTGTCTTCTGTCCTCCTCCAGAAAATCCGGTCGGCCGGTGGGATTTCCCCGGTACTGCAGCAGTGCGCGCCGCTCTGGTCTGCGCTGGAGACGGCTGGAGAGAGATGGGCAAAAGCCATTTTCGATCATGAACTCTCCGCCGAGGTCGTCCAGAAGACCCCATTGAGCGGTAAGGACGCTGAACAGCGGATTTCTGAACGTTTCGGCTATATCTGTTTACCATACTCCACGACCGGCCTGAGGGCGGTCGCGCTCGATAGCACGACGGCGAAACGGTATGCGGCCATCAAGCTGAAACAGGGCAGCGATGCTCTCGGGCAATCGCCGCGCCTGTTCCTGCGCCTGATGTGTGACCAGCCCGCCCGGGCCCTCTGGAAGGAGCTCACAAAGGCTATTCCGGTTGGTCCAGAGCTGCCTTCTGACTTTTCAGTCGTCGATCCGGCCGGTCTTCCAGACAGTTTCGACCCGGAAGAAAAACTTCTCAGAGTGGTCGTGACCCTGTCTGAGGCAGGCGGCGGTGAAGACGGATGGCTGCTGGAGGGCGGCGAGGAAAGCCCTGAGCTTCACCTGTATTACGAAACCGCGTCGCTGATGCGTTACGCCGCCAATCTGCAATCCAAAGCGTCGAAAATGAAATCGACGGCAGGGGCAGCAGGGCAGGAAAACCTGCGCAAGCAGATGCGCACATCGTCCATCAAGCTGGATGCCGTGCTTGAGCGCTTGCAGCTGTCGCTGGCGGACTGTTCGCGATTTGAAGTCGGTCAGGTCCTGGCGCTTCCGGACGTAGAGCCGGGCATTCTCTCGCTATGCGCTGAGACGATGCATGGCAGCGTCGCAATCAGTCAGGCGGAGTTAGGCACTTGGAAAGGCAAGCGTGCTCTAAAGCTGACCTCACCAATACTAGAGAGTTTCGCCCAGGAGATAGCCGAGATCTGATCTGGCTTGACGGGGTCTGCGCTGAGGGGCGCGAAGGAGGTAGTAAGTGAACGCAATACTTGGTCTGGTCGTCACCGTCGTCATGGTGTTCGGTGGCTACATGCTGGCCGGCGGCCACCTGGAAATCATCATGCACGCCTTGCCGTTTGAGGGGATGATGATTGGTGGCGCCGCCCTCGGTGCGCTTCTGGCCGCCAATGATTTCACCACGATCAAGCACACGATGGGGGACGTGGTTGCGGCCTTCACCGGTGCCAAATGGAAGAAGTCCGACTATCAGGACCTGCTCTGCCTCATGTCAGAGCTGCTCAGCGTGCTTCGCCAGAATCCGGTCGACATCGAAGCCCACATCGAAGACCCACAACAGTCTTCCATCTTCCAGCGCTACCCGAAGATCCTCAAGGATCACGATGCGGTCGAGATGATCTGCGACACGATCCGCTCCATGCTGATGAACTTCGACAATGTCCACCAGGTCGAAGAGCTTCTCGAAAAGCATCTGGAAAGCCTGCAGGAAGAAAAGCTGCACGGCTCGCATGCCCTCCAGAACATGGCTGATGCGCTACCGGCCCTCGGCATCGTTGCGGCCGTCCTCGGTGTGATCAAGACGATGGCCTCGATCGACAAGCCGCCGGAAATTCTCGGCGGCATGATCGGCGGCGCGCTCGTCGGGACCTTCCTCGGCGTGTTCCTCGCCTATGGCGTGGTCGGCCCTTTCGCCTCCCGCGTGAAAGCCATCCGGCTGGAAGAGCATTTCTTCTATGGAATGATCGGCGAAGTGCTGGTCTCAAATCTTCACAAGAACCCCGTCAATATCTGCGTTGAAGTGGCTCGTCGTCATGCGCCTGCGCGCGTGCGCCCGTCATTCAATGAGATGGAGAGTGCCCTGAAAGGATTGAAGCAGGCCGCGTGACGCATCGTCTGTCCATATGTCTCTTCGCGCTTGCCTTTCCTCTGGCGCAGACGGCTGTTTCCCAACAGCCGTCTGAAGGCGTTGTGGGGACAGGCGGTGATGAAATGGACAGGCTGCCCGCCGAGCTCGATACTTTCGTTCAGGAAGCGATCGATCAGGGCCTGCTGAAACGCTCAGCCCCCGTTGGCACCGGGCCCAGTGACACGTCCGGACCGCGTGTGTTGACGCCGAGCCCTGCGCAGGCTGCGCCTGCCGAAACACCCGTGCCAGAGCACGTTTCCCTCCGCCCGCGCCAGGACACTGAAGTCCAGACAGGGTGCGCGATCACCTCCGCCTACGATTTCTCCGATTTCGAACACTTCGAGACATATGCCGACCTGATGAGCTGGCGCGGCGTCATCGAAGCCGAAGAGACAGCGACGTCGAAAACGCTGCTTGCCAAGGCCTATCTCGTTCTCGGCATGAATGAAGAAGCGCGCATGCAGCTGGTCGGCAAGACCGACAAGACGGCAACGGCCCTGCGGGAACTTGCCTGGCTTATGGAAGGCCGCGCCTTTCCCAACATTTCCTATTTTACCGAAATGACGGACTGTGATGAGCAGGCCCGGATCTGGCTCGCCCTGGCGAAACTTCGCGCCGGTGACCCGGCCGGCGCTGACATCCTGTCGACGCAGATCAATGCCTATCGTCACATGCCTCTTCGGCTTCGCGTCAACTATACAGCGCTGGCGATGCCGGCCCTGGATCGCATGAAAGAGCGCACACTCAACGAGAAGCTGCTCGCCACCTTCACGAACGACGAGATCGAGTACTATTCGCGTCTCAAATTCACCAAGGCGATGTTTGATTTCTCGCGCCGCGCTCCCGGTTCTGAACAGACAATGCGTGACTATTTCAACCATTTGGAATACCGCGATGAGGCGGGCGCGGCCCTGCGGCGGGCCGGCCTCGACGTCGATTCAGACTATGAGACGGAATTCGTCTCGCGCCTCGTCGACGATTACGGAAAGCTACCTGAGGACATTCCGGTTGAAGCCAGCCTCGATGTCTTGCTGCGGGATCTCAACCAGGCTGCCGACTACAAGATGACCTTGCAGCTGGCGTCGGTGCCAGCGGCCCAGTCACCGGAAGCGCGCGCCCGTCTTGCCGATCACTATTCCGGCCTTGTCGCAGCAGACCTCGCCAGCGCAAAGACGCTCTGGAATATCCGCGGCATGGACGCGCTGCTCAACAGCGAAGGCTTGCTTGAAGGTCGCGAAGACCTTGATGCCAAGCTCGGACAAGCCGCAGCGCTTGCCGCCCATCTCGGCTTGCGGACCATGTCCGAGAAACTCTCTGCGCGCCTTGAGTCTGATGAAGCGCTTGCCGTCGCCCAGGCTGACCTTGCTTACCGTCTGGCCGACAGCGACCAGCTGATGAAGCTGGTCGAGCGCAATGCTGGAAACCAGCATATTATTGAGCTGGCCGCCCTCGACGCCGTGCGCACCGGAAATGCGCGCCGCTTTGCCGTGCTGAGCGGGAAACTGCCGGACGATGCGGCCTTCGCATTGCGGCTTGTCGAGACGGATGCTGCCAGCGGCCACCAGATCGTTCCAGACAGGTTTTATCAGCGGGCCCGCAATATTGAAGACGAGGCCGATGCCCGCACGCTTGAGCAGATCATGACGGCGCGCAAGGCGCTCGCCGATGCCAGCAAGCAACCAACATCAATTGCGCTTGCCGATGTGCCGACCAGCCTTACCCGTGTCGGGGCATCGCTTCAGGCCAGCCAGACGGAGATGCGCTAATGTCAAACGCCGTCTATGCCGCCCTCGCCAGACAGACTGGCCTGATGAACGAGATGCAGGTCGTTGCCAACAATCTCGCGAATGCCAGCACGACCGGGTACAAATCGGACCGCGCCATTTTTGCCGAGTTCGTGTCCCGCGCCGGCCAGAACATGCCAGAGCTGTCCATGGGCGGTCTCGCCGGTCACGCCTTTGATCTTGAGCAGGGTGGATTGCGCTTCACGGGTGGCAAGTTCGACCTGGCCATTCAGGGCGACGGCTATTTTCTCGTCGAAACGCCCAAAGGACAGATGCTGAGCCGCGCCGGTCACTTCCAGCTCAATGAGCAAGCCGAACTGATCGATAGCGCCGGCAACAAGGTTCTGAATGCAGGCGGCGGTGCGATCACGGTTCCTGAGGATGCGCGGATCATTTCCATCGCGGGTGACGGCACGATTTCCGCCGACGGGCTGATCGTCGATCAGGTCGGCGTCGTTGTCCCGAATGGTGAGCTGATGCGTGAGAGCAATACGATGTTCAGCGCCGCGGGCGGGTTCGCGCAAGCTGAGGAGCCGATCGTCGTTCAGGGCGCGCTAGAGCAGTCGAATGTCGAGCCCGTGCTTGAGGTTGCGCGCATGATCGAAGTGCAACGCGCCTATGAGGCAGGCCAGGCTTTGATTGAACGGGAAGACGAAAGAATAGCGAAGTTTATCAGTACGTTACGCCAACTTTAACACTGGACGTGAATTTAGGGAGGACCCTATGAAGTCACTGCAGATTGCAGCCACCGGCATGGCCGCGCAACAATTGCGCGTCGATGTCATCTCGAACAATATTGCCAATATGAGCACCAATGCGTACCGGCCCCGAACGGCCGAGTTCGCAGACCTCATGTACCAGCAATACATGACTCCCGGCACCATCACCTCGCAGACCGGTACGATCGTGCCAGCTGGCGTGCAGATGGGGACGGGGGTGAAACCCGCCTCTGTGTCCATGGAAATCACGCAGGGCGCGCTTCGGCCGACGGGGGCGGAACTCGACCTCGCCATCGACGGGGCTGGTTTCCTCGAAATCACGCTACCCTCTGGCGAGTCCGCCTATACGCGTGACGGTAACCTGAACCGCAGCGCGGACGGCCAGCTTGTCACCAAGGACGGCTTTGAGCTGACAGACGGGATCGTCATTCCTGAAGATGCCCGCAGCGTCTCGATCAGTCCGGACGGCGAAGTCGTTGCCTATTTCGACAGCGAGGCAGCCGGACAGCCGATCGGCAATATCTCTCTCGTTCGCTTCGTGAATGAGAAGGGCCTCGAAGCGATGGGCGACAATTTGTTCCGCGAAACCGAAGCCTCCGGCGCCCCAAACCGGCTTGTCCCGGCGACCGAAGGCGTTGGCCAGCTTCGCCAGGGCCATCTTGAAGAGTCCGGCGTCGACGTGGTTCAGGAAATTTCCGAACTCATCGAAGCCCAGCGCGGCTATGAGCTCAATTCCAAGGTCATCACGGCAGCAGACGAAATGCTCGCCGCGACGACAAGGCTGCGTTGATCATGGCGATGTTCACATCCCTTGTTTCGGGCGCTGTGCTGGCCTTTGCCGGCGCACAGTCCGTGGTCGCAACCGATGTCATCCGGGCCGGCGATGTCGTCATGCCGGAAATGGTGTCCACCGAGGATGGCGGCATGGTTGCCGACAGTCCGGTTATCGGACGCGAAGTCCGCCGCACGGTCTATGCCGGTCAGGAAATTCGCCTCGACAATACGCAGGCGCCGCGCCTTGTGACGCGCAATCAGCTCGTCACCGTAAAGTATATCCGCGGCGGGCTCGAAATCACCACGACAGGCCGCGCCATGAGTGAAGGCGCCCAGAATGACGCTGTGACCGTGCTCAACCTGCAATCACGCAAAATGGTCAATGGGGTCGTCCAGGCCGAAGGATGGGTGCTCGCACAATGAAACCCTTAATCTCAACCTCAATCGCCGCGCTCGGCCTGGCGGCCTGCGCGTCCTCTCCCGGCCAGCAGCAGGCGGCCCAGATGCCGCCGCCGCCGCAACTGGTCTCTGTCGCCAGCGAAGTGCGAACCACTGCGCCGGCCACTGAGACCAACTCGCTGTGGACGACCAATTCGGACTCCCTGCTCAGCATGCGCCGCGCCAAGGCCGTTGGTGACCTGTTGACCGTCATCGTTGAAATGGACGACCGCGCCAGCATGCAGAACTCCCTGCAGCGCAATCGCGGCACCAATGCTGACTTCAACGTAAACGCCCTGTTTGGCCTGCCTGAGTGGGCCAATGGCGTGCTTCCTGGCGGCGCCTCTGTCTCGCCGGGCATTGACTACGCGCGCAACCAGGCGCTGACCGGCAATGGCGCGATCAACCGGGCCGAAAAAGTCACGTTCACGCTCGCCGCCCGCGTCATCGGCCTGGAGCCGAACGGAAACCTGATCATCCAGGGCTATCAGCAGACCCGCGTCAGCAATGAAGTCCGTGTGCTGACGGTTCAGGGCGTGATCCGCTCGCAGGACATCACGCGCACCAACACCGTCACTTACGACAAGATCGCCGATGCGCAGCTGGCTTATGTCAGCTCTGGCGAAGCGACTGCCGCCATCGAGAGCGGCGCCGTCCCGAAGCTTCTTGAAACGATTGTGCCTTTCTAGGAAACGCCATGAACAAGATCATCCCGGCCATCATCGCTGCCCTCTTCATTGTCATTGGAGGGGCTGCAGGATTTTTTCTGAAGAGTTCCGGCTCGGCAGACGCCTCGGCGTCTGCGGCATCGGGCCATGAGGAAAAATCCTCTGGCCACGGAGAGAAAAAGGATGACGGCCACGGCGCCGAAAAGAAGGAAAAGGGCGGTCATGGCGAAGAGGCCAAGGGCGGATCAGGAGACGTCACATATTACCGGTTCACACGCGAATTCGTCGTCCCGATCATCTCCGATGAGCGAGTGGACAGCCTCGTCATCCTGAACCTGAACCTTGAAGTCGATAGTGCGGTTTCGGACAAGCTGTTCTCAATGGAGCCAAAGCTGCGCGACAACATCATGACGACGCTGATCAAGCTGTCCAATGATGGCCATACGCTGCATTCACTGACAGATGTCGAGAATTATGAATCAATCCGTTCACTGATCCTCGCCAACCTTCAGGACGTCATCTCGGACGGCATCAGGAACGTGCTTATTCTGGATATGGCAAAGCAGGATCTTTAGGCCGGTCCAGGCAGCGCGAAGGCGCTATTCGTCGCCCACCTTCTGAACCTTGTCGACGCTTGCCGACAGGTTGGAGGAGGTGCCAACGCGCATCGTTCCGTTCTCATTACCGACATTCGTGACCGTGGTTTTCACCTGCGGCGCAGCGGTGCCGACAAAGTTGGTGCCGGAATAGAGATCGATTCCGAATTCGAAGATCTGGTCTCGTTCGACATCGATGCCGCTCAGCGTTTCGCCGTCCCAGCTATGGGTCTCATCGGACAGGTCGAGTGCTTTGGTCCAGATCGTCTCGCCCGCGGAGTCCTTGATGTTCAGGATGGCGCTGTCGACCCCATCAGGGGGGCTGACCTTGAAATCTACAGGCTCGCCGGAATAGGGCACCCAGGAGGATTCCACGGTGACGGTCTGGCCAATCCACTCGCTCGCAAACATCGCATGGATGTCGCCGATCATGGTCGCCATGCTCTCAAGGCTCTCATTGCCGCGCACTTGCTGTTCGAGTGCGGAGAAGGTCGCAAGCTGTTCCACGAACTGGGTCGAGTCGAGCGGTGATAGCGGGTCCTGATTGCGAAGCTGGGCGGTGAGCAGTTTGAGGAAGTTGTCAAACTCCTCGCCCATTTGCGGCTGCGTGGACGCGGCCGTCTGCTGCTGTGAGGCGGCGTTCGTCTGCGTATTGGTCGCTGGATTGACAGTGCTCATGATTGAGCCTCTCAGAGTTTGAGGTTGATGCCGGACGTTGTGATCACATTGGACCGTCCGCGTTGTTCTACAATTTGCTGCACAACCACGTCGCTTTCAGTCCCTGATGAGCTGGAAAAGGCATGCTGGAAGCCGTCCGGCCAATGCGGATTGCGCTGTGGTGTATTCTGATTGAACGACATGTTGCCGCTGGAGAGGCCATGCTGCTCAAGCGATTGGACGAGTTGCGAATGCATCTGACGGAGCTTCGTCATCGCTTCTGGCGTATCGCCCGTCACCACGACCTGTTGCAGGCCCTGGGAGTCAAACTTGAACTCGATCGACACGCGGCCAAGCTCCGGTGGATCAAGCTGGATCGCTATCTTTTCGGGTCTGTCACTGCCGGTAAGGCGCGAGGTGACGATGTCGGTAATCTCTTCCGGTGCCGCGACCAGCGCGGCGTTGGCCGGTGCCTGGGCAGGATTGGAAAGGGCCGCCGATGTCAGGATTGGCGCGGGCGTATTCGGGGCCGGGGCTGTCTGGATCAGGCTCTGGAATGGAGCGGGCGCGCTTTGAGCATTGCCTGTCGCGGTGTGCGCGGTCTTTTCGAGGCCGGCCAGGGGTTCGCCGTCCCGGGCAACCGCCGCGAACTGGGCCGCATCTGCACCCTTCGCATCCGCGACCTTGCCATCTGCGACCTTGCCATCTGCCACCTTCGCATCTGCGACCTTCGGAGCAGGGCCTTTCGGCGTTTCGACGGCGTCCATGGACTGCGGGGCAGCGGCTTTTATGTCAGTCGCCTCGGCCGTTGCCGCGGCTGTCATGGTGGTGCCCGTGCTCTTTGACTTTGTGTCATCCGCCTGCGCGGCTTTCACGTGCTGCGCGGGGGCGCTCTCAGCAACCACTTTCGCTTCCACGTCAGCGGGCACTTTCGTGTCGGTCTCGGCGACTTCAATAATCTGACGGCCCGGCTTTGCAGGCTCGGTCTGCGCATCGCCAGGCTCGCCAGCCTTGGGCGCCGTGACAAGCGCCGGATCGTTGTCGTCAGAGGCGGTCTTCGGTGTTGCAGCCTCCAGGGCGGAGTCTTCAACTTCGGCTTCGATTGCGGCGATCTCTTCGCTAACAGGAAGAGGCTGGCGCGGCGTTTCATCCGCTGGGGGCGGCGTTTCTGGCGACGCTTCGACCGTCTCTGTTTCAGTGCCCGGTACCGTCTGCCAGTCTACGGTCAGATTGTAAGGCGCGGCAGCCTGGGCGGTGCCCGTCTCTTCCGTTTTGACGTCGTCACTTGAATGTTTCGCGAACGCCCTTGCGCCATCCAGAGCGGTGGCAAACTCGCTGCCATTCTCGGTGCTGATTGCGTCAGGCCGCCCGCGGGGTGTGGGGCGTCCGGCGTCTGCAAGGGTCAGCAAATCGCTGGGAAATGGGGCGGGCATCCTGCCTCCCTATTAGGGCTCTCTTAACCAAACCTGCACCAACACTGGTTAAATGTGATTTAACGGCCACCCGGAAATTCAAGGTGGCGAGCAAACCAAACGATAGGAATCGCGTCGCCATGGGCCCTGTCGATCTGACACTTTCGAATGCCAGCGCGAAGACGCCGGCAACCGGGCCGAGCGCGCCGGCGAAAGAGGACGCGCACGCCGACATCTCAAAGCGGTTCGAGCAGATGCTGTGGGCCGAGATGCTGAGGCACACCGGCCTTGAAGACGCCCTGACCAAATCGGGAGGGCAGGGCACTGAGGCGTTCACACAGTTTGTCATCGAGGCCATCGCCGAGGATATGGCCGAACAGCACCCGCTTGGCCTCAATCCGATTCCCGAAGCGGCCGAGGCCTATGCGCGGCTGGATGCACAAGGAAAGAAATGATGAGCACGCCGGAAACTGCAGGAAACATTCTGAATCATCTCCAGGGCATTCTCGAAGCTGAACATCAGGCCCTGCTCGCCGGACAAGCCGGAACAGCTGCCAGTTTGCTTGAGCAGAAGATGACGGCGATGGGAGAGTTTGAGCAACTGCTTCAGCAACCCGAACTCATACGCGCGCTGCCCAATTATAATGTCCGCATGGAGCGGATCGTTTCACTGGCCAGTGAGAATGCCAGTCACTTCAATGCAGTCCGCAATGGCGTGAACAGCGCCATCTCTCGTTTAGACACCTCGAGCGGCAATTCCTATGTCGGTGCCTATCAGGCAAACGGCGCGAAAACAGCGTTTGCGAATGCGGTCGGGGCCTACGAGAAAAAAGCCTGACACGGTTAACGGATTGTCCATTTGTGTCGGTTAACACTCACCCTCAAGACCAAGATTGGTTCGGGAGTTTTCCCGCTGTCAGGAAGACAAGAAAATTTTGGAAACGTGGGGTCGTCGAGGGGCGATCACCTGACATTAGAGGGGCTGACACATGTCAAGCATTCTTACCAATACAAGTTCAATGGTTGCGCTCGAAACGCTGCGCAACATCAACCGCAATCTCGAAACCGTCCAGTCGGAAATCTCGACCGGTAAAAAGGTTTCTTCCGCCAAGGATAACTCGTCGATCTGGGCCATCTCCACGGTCATGTCGACTGACGTCCAGAGCTTCAAGCAAATCACCGACACGCTGAACAAAGGGTCTTCGGTCGTTGGCGTTGCACGGACTGCTTCCGAGCAGGTCACCGGTCTCCTGCAGGAGATGAAAGAGCTGATCGTTTCGGCTCAGGAAGACCTGAACACCGATGACCGCGCCAAGATCCAGACCGATATCGATGCCAAGCGCACAGCGATCGGCAACATCGTCAGCGCGGCCCAGTTCGGCGGTCAGAACCTGCTGAAGGGTACAGACAGCATCAACGTGCTGGCTTCGCTCGACCGCGCTTCTGATGGTACCGTTTCGGCGACCAACATCTCGGTGTCCCGCAACGACCTTCAGACCAACGCTGCTGCTGACGCGGCTGCCAAGACTGACGGTGAAGCCGGTTACATCTCGACTGACGACACGCCGACCGAAAACGATGTCACCATCGGTTCGGGCGAAGCAGGCTATGTCGCTGTAACAGGCCTTACCTCTGATGTAACGGCCACGGACGGTTCGGCAGTACTGACATTTACGGACGGTGAACTGTCCGTTGGCGATGTCTTTACGCTAGATGTCTCCGGCACGACCTTCAGCGTCGAAGTTACGGATGCGGATACCACGGTCGCCGAGGTTGTCGCCAAGTTGGCCGATGACATCACTGCTTCGCACGGAACCACGCCGCTTACGAACTTCGACAGCGCCGTAGCTGGCACGTCCGGTAGCGACTCCACGCTGACTTTGGCAGCTTCGTCAGGTAATGCCCTTACGGTTGAGAATATCGATACCACGCGTGTCGACTCTGTCATCGAGGACACCGACTCGGTTGAAATTACAGTTGACGGCGGCTCGATCTCGACCGGCGACACCTTCTCGATCACGGTCGGCGGCTCTACCGTTAATTACACCGCGCTTGAAGGCGACACTGCCAACGAAGTTGCAAAAGGCCTGGCAGATGCCATCGGCCTGCTGAACTCTGGCTCAGGCATCACGAACCTGGACGTCGATTACACGGAAGCTTCCGATCCGACGTCTGAAGCTGCCACGATCACCTTCACGGCAGACGGCGGTGACGTCGATTTCGCAACCGCTGGTCTCGTGTCGAACAACGTCGCAGTCGCCGCTGGTGGCCTTGGTGCCCTGGCAGACCTCAGCGTCTCGACCTCGACAGAGGCCACAACGGCTCTGAACACGATCGAAGACCTGCTCTCGACGGCTATCGACGCAGCGACCTCTTTCGGTTCTGCCCAGAAGCAGATCGAAGGCCAGTCCGCATTCGTCCAGTCGCTCATCGACTCGATGACGTCCGGTATCGGCACGATGGTCGACGCCGACATCGAAGCGGCGTCTGCAAAACTGCAAGCACTTCAGGTTCAGCAACAGCTCGGCATCCAGGCGCTCTCGATCGCCAATGGTCAGCCGCAGACACTCCTGGCGCTGTTCCGCTAAGAATGACACCAATCGAGCCGGGCGCTTCGCGCGCCCGGTTCACCTAATTACACTATGTGAGGGTACATGCATAATCTGGCGCGCAAGGCGTATGGCGATGTCACCAGCCGCACGGCAACCGACAAGCAAATCGAATATGCCCTGTTTAGTGAGATCACGAATGCTCTTAAGGATGTGGCGGCACAGGACATGCCGCCTCCGGCTATTTGGGCAGAAGCAATTGATCGCAATCTCCAGCTATGGCTTGCCCTTTCCATCGACCTCCTGAACCCTTCGAACCAGTTCGATCCGCAATTGCGCATCGGACTGATCAATCTCGGCGAGACGGTCCGGCGGATCAGTCACCGCGTGCTCGCAGGCGAAGCTGAGCTCGATGAGCTTATCGACATAAACGAAGCCATCATGGCTGGCCTGTCCGGTGATCCGGGCTCTGGTCTGGCAGGAGTGGCAGCCTGATGTCCGGTCTTATCCTCAAACTCGCCGCTGGCGAACGCGTCGTCGTAAACGGCGCCGTTCTGGAGAATGGCGACAAGCCAGCCAGCCTTCGTGTCGCCGATGCCGACGCACGCGTTCTGCGCTGCCGCGATGCGCTGCGCCCTGAAGATATCGATACGCCCGTCAAGCAGGTCTATTACGCGATCCAGCTTCTGATCACGGGCGACCTGAACGAAGACACCGTCCTTCCGGCGATCTTCAAGGAAATCGACCGGCTGGAAGACGCATTTTCCAGCATCGACACCACCTTGATGGGCCAGCTGCGCGAGATGATGAGCCGCGGCAACCATTACTCCGCGCTCTGCCACCTGAAACACGTTCTTGAGCTGGAAAAAGAGCTTCTGAACCATGCCGGCCTGCGCCATAGCATGCCGCAAGAGGCAAAGGTCGCCTGATCCGATGTTCCAGCCGGCCATACCCCTGCCCGGTTATGGAGGATGGAAACTCCTCCAGTCGACATATGATCGCCAGCTGGAAGGCTTTGCCGATTCCGCGAGCGTAAAGAACGACCGGACCTATCTTACCGAAAAGCTGTCCAAACCGATCAGCCTCGACGATTTCATGTCTGACAAGCGCCTCCTGCGCGTGTCCATGACCGCGTTTGACCTGGGCGGCGAGGAATGGAAAGGCGGGTTCATCCGCAAGGTGCTGACCGAGGCTGTGACGCCGGAGAGCACCTTCCTGAAACGTCTCAACAATGCCGACTACACGCGCTTTTCCGAGACGTTCAAATTCGAAGACGGCACGCTCAGCCTCTCGGCCGACCAGATCGAATCCATCGGCGACAATTACGAAACGGCAGCGTTTCGGGCGGCTGTGGGTGAAGTCGACGACAATATGCGGCTCAGCCTGAACTATCAGTCAAAGATCGTTGATATTGCCGGCTCCGGGGCGAGCGAGAACACAATCCTCTATCGTATCCTCGGCAGTCCGCCGGTCCGACAGGTGATTGAAACCGCCCTCAACCTGCCTTCAGAGATGGGCAAGCTCGACATCGACCGTCAGGCCGAGATCCTGAAGGACAAGTTCCAGAGCGTGCTTGGCATTTCAAGGGCGTCCGATCTCGTCAATATCGACAATGTCGACAAGATGCTGCAGCGCTTTCACGTGATGAACACCGTCAATAGCGGCCCGTCCACGACGACGCCCGGCTATGCGGCGCTGACGCTGCTAGGGGGCGGCTCGGGCCTTGGCGCGATTGGCAGCCAGAACCTCTTCCTCAGCCTGCTCTAGAGCGACAGCTCAGCCCTTCGGCTCGTCCTTGCCGGCTTCCAACAGCCCCGAGAGATGCGAGAACGCATCTTCGATGCCGCCGGCATTCTGCTCCGAGACAAAGCGGTCCAGACGCGGATAGAGCTCAATCGCCCGGTCGCTTTCGAGGTCATGGCCTTTTTCATATAAATTCGCCCGGATCATCGGCGCGACTTCCTCATAGATCGCGACGTTGCGGCGATACTCCGACAGCAGACGGTTTTCTGGTTCGCTGGCGGCGCGGGGAAGTGCGCGTGAGACGCTCTTCAACACGTCGATTGCGGGGTACCGATAACGCTCGGCAATCTCGCGCGAGAGCACGATATGGCCGTCGAGTATGCCGCGGATCATGTCCGCAACCGGCTCTTCCATGTCAGACCCGGCGACCAGCACAGAGAAGATCGCGGTAATATCACCCTGGCTCGTTGCGCCCGGGCCAGACCGCTCGGCGAGCTCTGCGATCGTGCGGACGGTAGAGGGCGGGAAGGCGTGCAGGGCAGGGGTCTCGCCCCCGATCAGGGCGACTTCGCGGTGCGCCTCGGCAAAGCGGGTAATCGAATCAAATAGCAGCAAGACATGGTGGCCCTGATCGCGGAAGTGCTCAGCCGCCGCCATGGCACAATAGGCGGCCCGCTTCTTTGCGCCCGGCGGTTCGCTCGCGGTCGCAGTGACGATGACCGATTTCGCACGCGCGCTTTCGGGCAGGGTATGGGTTGCAAACTCATTCAGTTCGCGAGACCGCTCCCCGATCAGCGCAATCACGATCCGGTCAGCCTCAACACCATTGGCCAGCGCACCGAGAAGGGTCGACTTGCCAACGCCAGAACCGGCAAACAGGCCAAGCCGCTGGCCGTGGCAGATCGGAATCAGCGTGTCGGTCACCATCAGGCCGGTCTTCAGGCGCGGGCCGAGCCCGTTGCGCAGATGGCTGGGCGGCGCCTTGGCGAGCAGCTTTCGCGGGCTCGCGCCGCTGGGCGGGGTCGGTTGTTCGGCGCCGACTATCTCACCGCGATAATTGATAATCTGGCCGATCCAGTGGTCGCCAGGCGTAACGGTGGCTTCTTCATCGATATAAGCGCGGTCCCCGATCCGGATGGCGTCTGAATTGCCAAACAGGAAAGCGGTTACGCGCTCGCCGGAGATGTTCAGGATCTCCCCGCGAACGCCGCCTTCGGGGGTATCGATCAGCACCTCATTGCCGACCCCGGCATGCGAGCTGACGCCGGCGATCGAGACGACGCCCGGGCTCACGTCGGTGACGGTGCCCCAGAGGTGACACAGCCTGTCCGGCAGGGAAGAAGCCAATTGCAACATGTAAACAGAACCCGCGAATCCATTAACCTTTTATTCAACGTACAGGTCCAGTTTTGCCAAAGAGTTAACCAAGGCAGACTGCGTCATGTTCTCGAATATGGATGTCTTCAAGATCTATAGCGCGATGGCCCGCCATGCTGCGGACAATCAGAGTGTGTCGGCCAGAAACCTCGCTCATTCCGATGATCCAGGGTTCAAGGCCAGCGAGCTTGAATCCTTCCAGGACTATCTGGCCCGCATGGCCACAAATCCTTCAGGTAGCGAGGACTTCAAGATCCGCCGCGCCGACACGCCCGCCTCTCCAAATGGCAACACTGTCAGCATCGAGCAGGAGCTTTACCGCTCTGCCGAAGCGATGAGCCAGCATGAGATGGCGCTGACCGTCTACACCAAGTCTCTCGACCTGCTGCGCACAGCGATGGGCAAGAAATAGAAAGGGTGAAGATCCATGAATTCGATTAAGGATACGATGGCGCAGGCGATGCAGGGAATGCGCGTCCAGTCGGAACGCATCGACATCACCTCGCAGAACATCTCCAACGTCGACACGCCGGGCTATCGCCGGAAGATGCTCGTTGTCGATGGCAATAATGAAGCCTTCAAGGCAATGCGCGTGCAGCTCGACCAGACCGAGGGCCAGCGCGAATTCAACCCGTCTCACCCGATGGCAGACGGCGATGGCTATGTGACCATGTCCAATGTCTCCCTGGTCACCGAAATGGCCGACATGCGCGAGGCCAACCGGACCTATGAGGCAAACCTCAATTCATTTCAGCAGGCGCGTACGATGTACAAATCCCTGCTCGACATTCTGCGGCGATAGGGGGCCTGCATGACCAATGTGAACTTCTCGGCCTACTCGGCCCTCAACTCTGTCAAACCGGCCGACCAGGCCAAACAGGCGGCCAAGCCGGATGAGGCTGGCGGCGCTGTCGCCGAAGGCTTCTCGGCTTTCAAGCAGACGCTGCAACAAGCCGAACAGACGGCTATCCAGACGGCCGTCAGCGGCGCGGACCCGCACGCCATGGTCGAGGCGCTCGCCAATGCTGAGCTGGCCCTCGATGCAGCCGTGACGATCCGCGACAAGGTGGTCGAAGCCTATCAGGAACTCCTGCGGATGCCGGTCTAGGGCCGCCGCTCGATGACGGAACTTGCGATCTTCGAAATCCTCCGGGGAGCCTTCTGGACAGCCGTCCTGATGAGCTTGCCTATTCTCGGGGTGACGCTGGTCATCGGCTTCGTCATCGGTCTCCTGCAGGCGCTTACCTCGATCCAGGAACTGACGTTGACCTTCGTGCCCAAGATCATGGCCGTCGTCATCGTTTTCTTTCTCACGCTCGGCTACATGACCTCGGTCGCGCTCAACTTCTTCAACAATTCAGTGATCCCGCTGATATCCGGATAGACGCAGAATGCCGACTTCCAGCCTCTTGAATCTCGCCAAGCCGACGACGCTGCTGGCGATCGGCCTGATGCTGATCATTCTGGTCATGGTGCTGCCGGTTCCGGCCTGGATCATGGACATTGGCCTGACCCTGTCCTTTGCCTTCGCGATCCTGATCTTCACCACCTCGATCTTCATCGAGAAGCCGCTGGATTTCTCATCCTTCCCGAGCGTGCTCCTCGCCTCGCTGATCCTGCGTCTCGCGCTCAACGTCTCATCGACCAAGCTGATCATCTCTGAAGGCCATACCGGCACCCATGCGGCCGGCGGCGTGATCGAGGGCTTCGCCATGTTCATCATGGGCGGAAACCTGTTTGTCGGTCTCGTGGTCTTTGCCGTCCTGGTCATCGTGAACTTCATGGTCATCACCAAGGGCGCGGGCCGCATGGCGGAAGTCGGTGCGCGCTTCGCCCTCGACGCCATGCCCGGCAAGCAGCTAGCCATCGACAGTGACCTCGCCGTCGGCGCGATCAGCCATGAAGAGGCAAAGAAACGTCGCCAGATGGAACAGGAAGAAGCGTCCTTCCTCGGCTCCCTCGATGGTGCATCCAAATTCGTGAAAGGCGATGCGATTGCGGGCCTTCTGATCACGGCGCTGAACCTCATCGCCGGTATCGGTTTCGGCATCGTCGTGCATGGCCTCAGCATCACTGATGCGCTCGCCAACTATTCCATCCTGACTGTCGGCGACGGCCTCGTCTCGCAGATCCCCGCTGTCATCGTATCGGTCTCTGCCGCGCTGCTCCTGGCCAAAGGCAAGGAAGATGGCGCGATCGATGTTACCCTGCTGAAACAGCTTGGTGCCAACGCGTCTGCCCTTGCCATCGTCGCGGGCATCCTTGGCACGTTCGCGCTTTTTCCGGGCCTGCCCTTCATCCCGTTCATGGCGGCCGCTGCCGGTTTCGGTGCCGCGGCCTATTTCATCCGGCAGGCCGACAAGGCCAAGGAAGCCGCAGAAGCCGAGGCGAACGCCTTCGAAGCCCCCGAACCGGTGGTCATTGGCGATTCCATCCATTCCGACGAGATCCACCTTGAAGTTGCGCCAGACCTTGTCGCGCTCGTGCTGCAGGGGTCTGACGGCTTTGAAAGCCGGATCGACAAGATCCGCCGTTACATCGCTGAGGAGTATGGCTTCGTCCTGCCGTCGATCCGCATGACGGACAATCCGACCCTCGCCAAGAATGCCTACCGTATCCGCATCCAGGGCGTGAAGGTGGATGGCGGGACGCTGCGCCCAGGCAATGTGCTGGCGCTGATGGAGGACAAGCAGCTGCCTCACCTCACCGGTGAGCGCGTGAAGGAGCCCGTCTACAAGGCTTCGGCCCGCTGGCTTCCGACAACCAGCAAGCAGGAACTCGCCGCCGCCGGTGTTCCCGCCATCGAAGCGACCGAAGTGCTCGCCACGCATATGCTGGAAGTCATCCAGTCGAATTTCTCGCTAGTCTTCACCCGCCTTGTCATGATGGACACGCTCGACGCGCTGACCCGGATCAGCGACGCTGAGCGGGCCGCCGCAAACAAGCGTTTCCTCGACGAGTACATTCCCGGCAAGGTGACGCCGGAACAGCTCCTCGCCGTGCTGCGTCTGCTGCTGGAAGAGCGCGTCTCGATCCGCAATCTTTTCCTCATCGTCGAGACCATTGGCGAAGCCAAGGCCCAGTCGTCCAACCCGTCCCGCATTGTTGAACTTGTGCGCCAGCGCCTCGGCTTCCAGATCGTGGACCGCCTGCAGGATCAGGAGGGCCGCCTGCCACTGCTCCAGATCTCACCTGTCTGGGAAGAGAAGTTCAGCGCGCATGAAGTCACAAAGGAAGATGGTGGCTCCGACGTCGCGCTTCCGCCCGAAATGTTCGGGGACCTCACCAATTCGGTTCAGACCAAGCTCAATGAATTTGCCCAGAAGGGTGTCACGGCTGCCATCGCGACCTCATCGCGCCGCCGCCGCTTCCTGCAAACCGTCCTCTCCAGCAAGGGCATCCGCAATTCTGTCCTCGCCTATGAGGAAATTGGCTCCAGAAGCAAGCCGTACATCGTCGGCGTGGTGTGATGCCCGCACAGGTCGCCCTGACAGCGGAGCTGACAGGCTGGATCGCGCTGATCATGATCATCATGGCGCGGCTGTCCTTTGTCGTCTTTCTCATGCCGGGGATTGGCGAACAGACCGTTCCCGCGCGCGCCCGGATCGGACTTCTCATCGCCTTTGCGACAGCCCTCGCAGCGGCCGGTGTCATCACGACGCCTGTCATCGAAGGCTTGCCCGGCTTCTTCGTTATCCTCGGCGTAGAGGCGACGATTGGCCTCTTCCTCGGCGTGCTCCTGCGCCTCTCGATCTGGATCCTGTCCATCACGGGAACGCTCATCGCCCAGGTCGTCGGCTTCTCTCAGATGCTGGGCATTGCGCTGGAAACCGAAGCCCAGGCCATCACCGCGAACATCATGGCCATGGCAGGGGCGGCCCTGCTGCTGACCATGGACTATCATATCAGCGTCTTTGTCCGCTTCACCGAGCTCTACAGTGAGATACCGGTCGGACTGATGTCGGGCATCGATCCGATGTTCCTGGTGCGCAGCGCGTTTGGCGGTTTTGCCTTCGGGGTTCTGCTCGCCTGGCCCTTCGTCGCGGTGAACCTGCTCTACAATATCTGCCTCGGCTTCATAAACCGCGCGCTGCCGTCTCTTATGGTGGCGTTTGTCGGTGCCCCCTTCATCGTGGGGGCGGGCATGTTGCTTCTTGCCGTTTCTGTCTCCACAATCCTCATGGTCTGGATGGACCGAATCCCATCCCTGATCGGCTGGCTCTAGCGAAGAGGACGAGACGGCGTGGCTGAAGACCAGAATGGTGGCGGTGAAAAGGAATTCGAGGCCACTGAGCAGCGAAAACGCGAAGCGCGCCGCGAAGGCAATGTCGCCCAGTCAAAAGAGGCCAATTCCTTCGCCCTGATGGCGGGCCTGGTGATCTCCGCCGGCCTGTTCGGAATGATCATCGGCGGCGGTATCTTCAACCAGTTCCAGTCGCTCTTCTACCACGCAGACGGTTACGCCGCTGACATTTTCGAGGGCCAGGCTGACGCGTCCTGGAACTGGCTCGCGGGCGTCCTGGTGTGGACCCTGCCCATCTTTATCGTCCTGTTTGTCATCGTACTCGGGTCGCTGATCCTGCAGGGGGCGATCGCTTTCTCGGCCAAGAAAATCAAGCCGGACATGAAGAAGCTGAATCCGGCCGAGAACCTGAAGAAGAAGTATGGTCCCAAAGGGCTGCTCGACTTCGCTAAGGATACCGCGAAGATGATGTTCGTCGGCTTTCTTGCCGCGGTCTTCCTGCTCTTCTTTGTCGAGCATTATTACGCCAGTAGCGCCGTCCAGCTCTCGCAATTCTTCCAGTACACATTCTCTCAGGTGATGTTGCTCATCCTGATCGTCAGCGCCTTCCAGTTCGTCCTGGCGGCGATTGACCTGCCCATCCAGCGTCAGATGCACGCCAACCAGCTCAAGATGACGCGCGAGGAGGTCAAGAAAGAGGTCAAGCAGTCCGAGGGCGACCCTCACATGAAGCAGTCCCGCCGAGAGAAGGCCTCCAAGATTACCAAAGGCCAGATGATGCAGAATGTGCCCGACGCCACTGTCGTCATGGTCAACCCCGAGCACTATGCGGTTGCCCTCAAATGGGACCCGGATTCCAGCAAGGCACCTGTTTGCGTCGCCAAGGGCGTGGACCATATGGCGGCGCGTATACGCGAGGTCGCGATGGCCAATGACGTGCCGATCTACCGCGATCCGCCATCCACACGATCAATCTACCGCCTGGTGGATATCGATGAAGAAATCCACCCTGAGCACTTTGCCGCCGTCGCCGCTGCCATCAGCTTCGTCGACCGGCTAAAAGAGCACTTGTAAGGGGGGTGGCGATGAAACCGAAAACGGCCCGGACGCTTACCAAACTCGTCGCGCTACGCCGCCAGAATGCCGAGCAGGCGATGGGGCAGGCCAAGATGAGCCTCGATGAAGCGAAGGCGAAACTGGCCGCGCTCGAAGCTGAGCTTCGCGCCGCGCCGGGCGGTACAGAGCAGGACTACGCGGCCCTCAGCCTGTCAGACCGTTTCGGAAACTCTCAACGGATACTGGGGCAGATCGAGGCCCAGAAGTCCGTCGTCGCGACATGCGAGGAAACGCTGGCGATCCGCCGAAACCTGCTGAAGCAGGCCTTCGGGTCGGAGCAAAGCCTGAAAGAGATTGTCGCTACTCGGAAATAGTCTCGTCAGAGATTTCAGACACGCAGACCTTGTTGCGGCCAGTGCGCTTGGCGCGATAGAGCTGGACGTCGGCTTTCTCGATGAATTCAGCGGCGTTCAGTCCGGTTTCGAAGGCGGCGATCCCGAAGGAGGCTGTCATCTGGCCGAGTTTCTCGCGAGACTGGCGCAAGAGCAGGCGTTTCTGGCTGAACTGCTCCCGAATGCCGTCGATCAGCTTCAAGGCGGCCTGCGCCTGCGTCTTCGGCAGGATGATCGCAAACTCCTCTCCGCCATAGCGGGCGACGAGGTCGCGGCCTTTGACGTTCTTGCGCACCAGATGCGCGAACACCTTCAGCACATCGTCTCCGACCGGATGACCAAACGTGTCGTTGACCGTTTTGAAATGGTCGATATCGGCCATGACAAGGCAGAGGCTCTCGCCGGTTTTGGTTGCAGCCTCGATCGATTGTTCGAGATGGTCATCAAATGAGCGGCGATTGGCAATGCCGGTCAGCGAGTCTCGCGTGCTCTGCTTGCGAACATCGTCGAGTTCGGTGCTCAACTGGGCAATCTGTTCCTGGGACTTCGTCAGTCCGTCATGCAGCGCGCGGCTGCGCTCAGCCATCTGCTGGTTCTCTTCTAGCAGCCGGCCGAGAATCTGCTTCAGGCCATCCTGGGTGATCTGATGAGGCAGGTCTGCTCTGATGCTGTTCAGTTTCTTCTCAAAGTCGTCATTGGCGTTCGCGCCGCCAGCAACCAGGTCGACGACATTCGACATTTGGTCGCTGAATTTCTTGCCGATGCGTTCATTGGCGCGCGAGACCGAGTCGTCTTTCAGGTGCGCATTATACAGCTCATCAATCTCATACTTGCTGATGTCGGCATGTCCGCCAATCATTCTGTCGACGGCGTTGACAAGATTTTCGCTGGTGCGGGAAACGTAGGAGTACCAGAACGCATACGTTTCCGGAAAGGGCGGTGTGTTGTGTTCCTCAATCAGGGCAAGCGCCTGCTGTGATATGCGGAATGATTCCTGCGCAGCGTCCGCGCCGCGCCCCGGAATCTCTAGTGGTATCGATTGCTTCACCGCTGCTGACGTCATCGTTGCCAGGCCCCCAAACTTCCAATCGCGCCAAGATGACGGGTGAAGCTGGCTATTTGGTTAAGAATGACGAGAAATCGGGTCCAAAACCGGAATTTTTTGTTACACGTGCATTAAAAAACCTCCGAAGGGTATGACAGCCCTGTTCTGGATGTACGTCACACCATTCGCCGCATGGACAATTGCCCGTAAGCATGGTGAAACCCGCAACCAGAATCAGTGACCTTCAATTCAAGGGATCACCACGACATGGCCAAAGGTCTCGTAACTCTATTTGGTGGCTCAGGCTTCATTGGCCGCTACGCTGCCCGCACACTGGTCGAAGCCGGATGGCGCGTTCGCGTCGCCGTGCGCCGCCCGCACCTTGCCGGTGATGTCCGGCTTGCCGGGCCTCCGGGATGGGTCGATCTTGTCCAGGCCAATATCCGCAACCGCATGTCCGTAGAGCGGGCCATCGATGGCGCAGACGCGGTCGTGAACCTCGTCGGTATTCTCTACGAAAAAGGCAAGCAGAACTTCGAAGCGGCCCAGCGCGAAGGCGCGATCAACGTTGCCGAGGCCGCCGCCGCAGCCGGCGTGAAACGCCTCGTCCAGATTTCGGCCATCGGCGCAGACACTGACTCGCCATCTGACTATGCGCGCACCAAGGCTGAAGCCGAAGACGGTGTTCGCGAGGCATTTCCGGCCGCGGTCATCCTGCGCCCATCCATTGTGTTTGGCCCGGAAGATGACTTCTTCAACAAGTTTGCCAGTATGGCGTCGCATCCGATCTCGACCGTTGCGCCTTTCCTGCCTGCCATTGGCGGCGGCAAGACGAAACTTCAGCCGGTCTATGCGGGTGACGTCGCTGACGCGATCGCAGCGGCCGTGACGCGCGACGATGTCGAAGGCAAGACCTTCGAACTTGGCGGGCCGCGGGTCTACACCTTCAACGAGATCTACAAGATCATCGGCGAAATCACCGATCGCAAGCGCTATGCGCTGCCGCTGCCTTTCTTCATCGCCAAGCCGATGGGCCTCGCCTTCGGTGCCCTCTGGCGCATTCCGTTCCTGCCGCTTCACACGGTTCTCGGCCCGCCGCCGATTACGGGCGATCAGGTCGATATGCTGAAGAGCGACAATGTCGTCGCCGATGACGCTCTGACCCTGAAGGATCTTGGCGTCACGGACAATGAGAGCGTTGAATCCATCGCGCCCTCCTATCTCTGGCGCTATCGCCCCTATGGTGAGTTCCACCAGAAAAGCGAAGCCTGAGGCCGCCCTGCCCACAAATCATCACAATCTGAACCGCTTCCCGCTGGAATTCCTGTCTTAAAGTTCATGAAACAGAGCTTTCCGCAGGCGTAGGGACGCATGAAGCGGAAGGAGCGGCGTGCGGAGGGGGTTGTTTGCCTGCTGCGCGCGTCGTCTTGAGCGCTATGAAAAAAAGCCCGCCGGTGAAGGCGGGCTTTCTCTTCTTGGGGTAAGACAGATCAGATCGTCTCGTCGATCTGCTCGAGGCGCGAGATTTCGGCCTCAGCGTCTGTGCGCAGGCTGGCGAGCAGCTGCTTGGTCTCTGGCGTTACCGTATTCGGCATGGCCTTGTTCAGCTCGTCGAGGATGTAACGCTCGCCGCGCAGGACTTCTTCCATGGCGACTTCGGTGTCATTGTCGATGATCGTGCGCAGGCTGGTGAAACCGCGATGGACCGTGCCGAGGGCCTCGCCATGCTCAGCCGGTTTGCCGCCCATTTCGAGCACGCGGTCCTGAAGCAGGTCACGCTGCATGTTCTTTTCCTTGGCGAGCTCCAGCAGCGCCGGCTTCAGCGATTTCGTATCGTCGGGGATGTCGGCGGCCTGCTTATAAAGCGCAGCTGCGTCGATATAGATGCTGGTCAGCTTGTTGAGCTCGGCAACTTCCTTCTGCACCGTCTCGGACATCTCGACATTGGCTTCAGCAACGGCTTGCTCGGATGGCGTGAGGCCGGCTGACGAGCAGGCAGCGAAGCTGAGCGGGAGGGCGAGGGCAACGCCCGCAAGAAGTGTCTTTTTCATTGTATTATCCTTCCATTCTGGAGTGGTTCCAAAACGGACAGGCGCGCGGGCTTGTTCCGGCGTGAAAATTAAGTTGTGGCCATGTAGGGCATCATCGCGAACAGCAGGATGCCGAGGGCGACGCGGTAGATCACGAAGGGCAGGAAGCTCATCTTCTTCAGCAGCGCCATAAGCCCCCAGATCGAGGCAAGACCCGTGATGAACGCAACGGCCGCCACGACCATCCCATCGGAGAAAGAGAGCAGCGCACCGGAGTCGGGATCGGCCGTCGCAAGGCCATAGGCCCCGTAGAGGCCTGCCGCGGCCAGGATGGGCGCGCCGATCAACATGGAGAACCGCGCCGCTTCGGTGCGCTCATAGCCGAGTGCACGGGCAGCCGTCATGGTGATACCGGAGCGGCTGGTTCCCGGAATAATCGCAGCCACAGCCTGCGTCGCGCCAATCATCAGCGCATGCAGGAAGGTCATGTCTTCTTCCTTGCGCGTGCGCGGCCCCTTCACGTCTGCCCACCAGAGCAGCAGGCCGAAAACAATGGTCGCGCCGGCCACGGTTGGAATACTGCGCAGGGCATTTTGCGCGCTCTCGGGTAGGAAGCCCTCATAGAGCAGCGCTGCGACAAGCGCGATCGGTGTCGCGATGATCACGCAGGCGGCAAGCCGCGCTCCGGGCGAGAGCCGCTGTTTCGTCACCGGCGCGGCCGCCAGTTCAAACCCGCCCACAATCGCGCTCGCCACATCCTTGCGGAAATAGACCAGCATTGCCGCGAGCGTGCCGAGATTGGATACGGCGTTCAGCAGCAGCTCGTCGCGGCCATCCGCGCCAAACGTATCTGACAGGAGCAGCACGTGAGCAGATGATGAAATCGGAAGCCACTCGGTAATGCCCTGGATGGCGGCGATGAGCAGAAGCTGTATAAGGGACATAGGCTGAGTGGGCCTTTAACGAGATTGCTTTTTTCTCTCTGGCATGGATTCTTTAACAATACATCCAGCACAATATGTATTGAAATGATATTCAAGTGGCTTGATTTGGCCGCGGCGTTAAGCTAAAAAGCAAAAATCTGCTAAAAATATATATCATTTCGATATTCAGGGGAGCAATTTTGCTTGCGCCCTTCTGATCAGCGGATAAAACGACACAAAATTGCTCCCTGAGGACCCCTATGGCCAGTCGCATGTTGAAATTTACAGAGCTGGATCGCTCCATGCCGGACAAGCGCGATGCAAAAAAGCGCGCCAAGGATTTTGACGAGATTTATGCCGACTATGCCACCGAGGCTGCTGAAGCGCAGGCCTCTCGCTGCTCACAGTGCGGTGTTCCGTTCTGCCAGCAGGGCTGTCCGCTGACCAACAATATTCCCGACTGGCTGAAGCTTGTGTCGGAGAACCGGCTCGAAGAGGCGTATCAGGTCAGCTCCGCAACCAATAACATGCCCGAAATCTGCGGTCGCATCTGCCCGCAGGATCGCCTCTGCGAAGGCATCTGCACGATCGAACAGTCCGGCCACGGCACGGTGACGATCGGGTCGATTGAACGTTTCATCACCGACAATGCCTGGGAAGAAGGCTGGGTCACGCCAATCAAGCCGCCGAAAGAACGCAAGCAGTCTGCTGGCATCATCGGCGCCGGCCCGGGCGGTCTCGCCGCTGCCGAACAGCTTCGCCGCAAGGGCTACAAGGTCACCGTCTATGATCGCTATGATCGCGGCGGCGGCCTGCTCATCTACGGCATTCCCGGCTTCAAGCTTGAAAAATACATCGTCGAGCGGCGCATCAAGCGCCTGGAAGACAGCGGCGTGAAGTTCAAGTTCAACACCTCGATCGGTGACAAGCTGAAACTGTCAGACCTGCGCGACAAGCATGACACCCTGCTTATCGCTACCGGTGTTTACAAGGCGCGCGATCTGATGGTGCCAGGCTCTGGCCATGAAAGCGTTCACGCCGCCCTGGATTTCCTCACCACGTCGAACCGCAAGGGCCTGGGTGACGAAGTGCCGAGCTTTGATGACGGCACGCACGATGCCAGCGGCAAGAATGTCGTGGTTATCGGCGGCGGGGATACCGCGATGGACTGTGTTCGCACGGCCGTCCGCCAGGGCGCAAAATCGGTGCGCTGCCTTTATCGCCGCGACCGCGCCAACATGCCGGGCTCACAGCGCGAAGTTGCCAATGCGGAGGAAGAAGGCGTGATCTTCGAATGGCTCGCCGCGCCGGAAGCCATTCTCGACACCAAGGCCGGCAAGCTGAAAGCCGTCCGCGCCGCCCGCATGAAACTCGGCGCGCCCGACCCGTCAGGCCGTCAATCGCCGGAAAAGACAGGCGAGACCTTCGACATCAAGGCCGACATGGTGATCAAGGCGCTTGGCTTTGACCCTGAGGACCTGCCGGAACTGTTTGATGAGCGCGCGCTGACCGTCAATCGCTGGGGCGCCATCAAGGTCGATTTCGCGACGCTCGAAACGAGCATTCCGAATGTTTACGCGGCGGGCGACATCGTGCGCGGTGCATCGCTCGTTGTCTGGGCGATCAAGGATGGCCGCGATGCTGCCGAACAGATGCACAAGCGCATGCGCCAGATGGACCGCGACATGGCTGCGGCCAAAGTCGCCGCTGAATAAGTTTTCTCCCGAAGGGATGAGTTAGATGACCGACACGATCGAAAAATACCTCCTCGAGCGCCAGAAGCTGATCGACGCGCATGCCTATGACCCTGAGCATGAGAAGGACGCTTGCGGCGTCGGTCTCGTTGCTGCGCTGGATGGCAAGCCGCGCCGCGAGATCGTCGAGATGGGCATCAAGGCGCTGAAGAATGTCTGGCACCGCGGCGCTGTGGATGCCGACGGCAAGACGGGTGACGGCGCCGGTATCCGCATCGAAGTCCCGCAGGACTTCTTCCGCGAACAGGCCCAGCGCACCGGTCACAATCCGACCGATGACCCGATCTGCGTCGGCCAGATCTTCCTGCCGCGCACCGACCTTGGCGCGCAGGAAGCTGCCCGTGCCATCGTCGAGACCGAAATCCTTCACTTCGGCTTTTATATCTATGGCTGGCGCCAGCCGCCCGTCGACATTTCGGTGATCGGCCAGAAGGCTGCTGATACGCGGCCCGAGATCGAACAGGTCATGTTCCGCGATGCGCGCGAACGCACCGTCGATGAGCTGGAGCGCGCGCTTTACCTCTGCCGCCGCCGCATTGAGCGCAAGGCACGCGAAGCCGGAATCCCAAGCTTCTATATCTGCTCGCTCAGCCACAAATCGCTGATCTACAAGGGCATGTTCCTCGCGCAGGACATCGACAATTTCTATCTCGACCTGAAGGATGAGCGTTTCGTCTCGCCGATCGCGATCTATCACCAGCGCTATTCGACCAACACTTTCCCGCGCTGGGAGCTGGCGCAACCCTTCCGCATGCTTGCCCATAATGGTGAGATCAACACGCTGCGCGGCAACCTCAACTGGATGAAGAGCCACGAGATCAAGATGGTCTCAGGCGCATTTGGCGATGATGTCGAAGACGTCAAACCCGTCGTGCCGAAGGGCCTGTCGGACTCAGGCGCGCTTGATGCTGTCTTCGAAATTCTCTGCAAGGCCGGCCGCACCGCGCCGATGACCAAGGCGCTGCTCATCCCGGAAGCCTGGTCCAAGCGGGCGTCCATCATCCCTGATGAGCATGCAGCCCTCTACGCCTATTGTAACTCCGTGATGGAGCCGTGGGACGGCCCCGCCGCGATCTGTGCCTATGACGGGCGCTGGGCTGTTGCCGGTCTTGACCGCAATGGCCTTCGCCCGCTGCGCTATGCCCTGACCAGTGACGGCGTCCTCGCTGTCGGCTCCGAAACGGGCATGTGCCCGCTCACCGGCCATGATGTTGTCCGCCGCGGCCATGTTCGCGCAGGCGGCATGATTGCAGCCAATCTCGAAGAAGGCCGCTTCTACGAGCATGACGAGATCATCGGCGAGCTCGCCAGCGAGCATCCCTATGACAAGTGGCTGAAAAACGTCAAAGAGCTCGAAACCGACATCATCAAGGGCGAAGAACCGCGCCTGTTCGACAAGGAAAAGCTGCTGCGCCGTCAGACCGTGGCCGGCTTCACGCTGGAGACGACCGAGCTCATCCTCGCGCCAATGGCCGAGGACGGTAAAGAAGCGATCGGCTCCATGGGCGACGACACACCTGTTGCCGTTCTCTCGCGCGAATGCCGCCCGCTGTCGCATTTCTTCCGCCAGAATTTCAGCCAGGTGACCAACCCGCCCGTCGACCCGCTGCGCGAAGACCGCGTGATGTCGCTGAAGACGCGCTTCAAGAACCTCGGCAACATCCTGACGACAGACGAGACCCAGCAGAACGTGTTCGTGCTGGAAAGCCCGTTCCTGTCCACCGGCATGTATCAGCGTCTCATGAAGACGCTCGGGGCTGGCGTCGAACAGATCGATTGTACGTTCAAACTCGACGCCGTGCAGCGTGACGGCTCTGCCCTGAAGGACGCGCTCGCTCGCATCCAGTCTGAAGCTGAAGAGGCCGTTCGCGCCGGGCGTGAACACATCGTCCTGACCGATGAAAACCAGGATCCTGACACCGTCGCGATCCCGATGATCCTCGCCACGGGCGCGGTGCACTCGCACCTCGTCGCGCAAGGGCTGCGCACCTTCTGCTCGCTTACGGTGCGTTCAGCAGAATGCCTCGACACGCACTATTTCGCTGTACTGGTCGGTGTCGGCGCGACCTGCGTCAATGCCTATCTCGCGCAGGAAGCCATTGCCGACCGCCATGATCGCGGCCTGCTCGGCGACCAGCCGCTCAGCCATTATGTCCAGAACTACAAGAAGGCGATCGAGGCGGGGCTGCTCAAGATCATGTCCAAGATGGGCATCTCGGTTATCTCCTCCTATCGCGGCGGCTATAATTTCGAGGCGCTGGGTCTGTCGCGCGCGCTCGTCGCTGACTATTTCCCCGGCATGACAAGCCGCATCTCCGGCATCGGCCTCGCCGGTCTGGAAGACAATGCGGTCGAGCGCCATGAGGCGGCTTTCGATGAGGATGTCATCTCGCTTCCTGTCGGCGGTTTCTATCGCCTGCGCGCGTCGGGTGAGCCGCATGCCCTTGATGGCAACCTCATCCATATGCTGCAGTCGGCCTGCGACCGCGGCGATTATTCGCTCTATGCGAAATACGTCGAGGCGGTAAATTCGCGCCCGCCCATCCAGCTGCGTGACCTCATCGACTTCAAAAGCCAGAAGCAGACACCCATCCCGCTGGAGCAGGTCCAGTCGGTCAATGAAATCCGCAAGCGTTTCGTCACGCCCGGCATGTCGCTCGGCGCGCTCAGCCCCGAAGCCCATGGCACGCTGAACGTCGCCATGAACCGCATCGGCGCAAAGTCGGTGTCCGGCGAGGGCGGCGAAATTCGTGAGCGCTATCGGCCTCTGCCGAATGGCGACAATATGAACTCTGCGGTCAAGCAGGTGGCTTCCGGCCGCTTCGGCGTGACGGCGGAATACCTCAATGAGTGCCGCGAGGTCGAAATCAAGATCGCCCAGGGCGCAAAGCCCGGCGAGGGTGGTCAGCTGCCCGGCTTCAAGGTCACAGAGCTGATCGCCAAGAACCGGCATGCAACGCCCGGCGTGACGCTGATCTCACCGCCGCCGCACCATGACATCTATTCCATCGAAGACCTTGCCCAGCTCATCTATGACCTGAAGCAGATCAACCCTGACTGCCGCGTCTGCGTGAAGCTCGTCGCCCAGTCCGGCGTCGGTACGGTCGCCGCCGGGGTCGCCAAGGCCAAGGCCGACGTGATCCTCATCGCTGGCGGCGTCGGCGGCACGGGTGCAAGCCCTCAGACCTCGATCAAATATGCGGGTCTGCCCTGGGAAATGGGTCTCGCCGAAGCCCATCAGGTCCTCTCGCTCAACAATCTGCGCGACAAGGTCACCCTGCGCACCGATGGGGGCCTGCGCACAGGCCGCGACATCGTTATCGCGGCCATGCTCGGCGCCGAAGAATACGGCATCGGCACGGCCTCGCTCGTGGCCATGGGCTGCATCATGGTGCGCCAGTGCCATTCCAACACCTGCCCGGTCGGCGTCTGTGTGCAGGACGAGGCGCTGCGCAAGAAGTTCACCGGCTCGCCGGAGAAGGTCGTGAACCTCATGTCCTTCCTGGCTGAAGACGTGCGCCACATCCTGGCCAGCCTCGGCCTCTCATCGCTCGATGAGGCGGTCGGCCGCACGGATCTGCTCAGCCAGGTCAGCCGCGGTGCCTCGCATCTCGATGACCTTGACCTCAACCCGCTTCTGGTCCGCGTCGAGACGATGAAGCCTGTCGTCTACCGGCCCACCCATCGCACCGAAGTCGTCGACACGCTCGACGCACAGATCCTGCGCGATGGCGAACCGTTCTTCACGCGCGGCGAGAAGATGCAGCTCGAATATGACGTCCAGAATGTCCAGCGCTCCATCGGGGCGCGGTCGTCCTCTGCCATCGTTCGCAAATTCGGTGAGCGGGCCCTGCCGGAAGGCCGTCTGAATATTCGCCTCACCGGCAGCGCAGGGCAGTCGCTGGGGGCCTTCTCGGTCCAGGGGCTGTTGCTCGACGTGCATGGCGACGCCAATGACTATGTCGGCAAGGGCCTGTCTGGCGCGACGATCCAGCTGCGCCCGAAACGCAATTCGCAGCTTGAGGCGTCCGAGAACACCATTATCGGCAATACCTGCCTCTATGGCGCGACCAGCGGTCGGCTCTATGCGGCGGGCCAGGCGGGCGTGCGTTTCGCGGTCAGAAACTCCGGCGCCGAAGCCGTGGTTGAAGGCTGCGGCGCGAATGGCTGCGAGTACATGACCGGGGGCCGCGTCGCGATCCTCGGGGCGGTTGGCGACAATTTCGGCGCTGGCATGACCGGCGGCATGGCCTGGATCTGGGATCCGGACAAGAAATTCGACCGCGTTGCAAACCCGGACTCGATCGACTGGTACCCACTCACCGACATGCCGGAAGAGCATGTGGAGTCCTATCGCGTGATCCTCGAAATGCATGCCGAACGCACCGGCTCCAAGCGCGCGACGAAGCTGCTCGACAATTGGGACCAGACCCTGTCTGAAACCTGGTTGGTGGTGCCCAAGGAAGTGGCAAGCAGCATTCTCGGCAAGTCACCTGTTGCAAAGGCCGGATAAACCCTAAGCGGATGTAGCCCCGCCCTTGCATAGAGGCGCGGGGCCCCCCAATTTCACGTCTGAATGCCAAACAGCGGGAACTTCAGACCACTGCCATGAGCAAAATTTGTTATTACGAGCAATTGGGCGTCGCGAAAGACGCAGACGGCAAGACGCTGAAAAGCGCCTATCGCAAACTCGCCCTTAAATACCACCCCGACCAGAACCCGGGCGATGAAGAGGCCGAAGCCAAGTTCAAGGAAGTCGGCGAGGCGTATGCCATCCTGTCCGACCCTGAAAAGCGCGCGGCCTATGACCGGTTTGGCCATGCGGCCTTTGAAGGCGGCGCAGGCGGCCCTGGCGGCGGCAATCCGTTCGGCAATATGGATCCGGGCGACATCTTCGAGAACATTTTCAGCCAGGTCTTTGGCGGCGGTGGCGGCTTTGGCGGTGGACGCCGTCGCAATGGCCCTGCGCGCGGAAATGACCTTCGCTATGACCTCGAGATCAGCCTCGAAGATGCGTTCACCGGCAAGGATACTGAAATCAGCCTGCCGGCAGCGGTCGAATGTGAGGCCTGTGACGGCTCTGGAGCAGAGCCCGGCACAAGCCCTGAAACCTGTCCCACCTGTTCAGGCGCTGGCCGCGTGCGCGCCACTCAGGGCTTCTTCACGATGGAGCGCACCTGCGCGCGCTGCTCTGGCCGCGGCAAGGTCATCTCCAAACCCTGCAAGACCTGCCATGGCGCCGGTCAGGTCCGCGAAGACCGCAAGCTGCAGGTGAAAATCCCGGCCGGTGTCGAAAGTGGCATGCGCATCCGCCTCTCCGGTGAAGGCGAACCCGGCCTGCATGGCGGCCCCAAGGGCGACCTCTATATCTTCGTCGATGTCGCCGAGCATGATATTTTTGAACGCGACGGCCCGAACCTCTATTGCCCCGCACCCGTCCCAATGGTGACCGCAGCGCTTGGCGGCGAGATCGAAATCCCGACCATAGACGGCGGCCGCGCCAAGGTGACCGTGCCTGAAGGCGCTCAGACGGGCCGCAAGCTCCGCCTGCGCGGCAAAGGCATGCCGAGCCTTCGCGGTTCAGGCCAGGGCGGTGACCTGTTTGTCGAGATGATCGTCGAAACCCCGCGCAACCTTTCTGCCCGCCAGAAAGAGCTGCTTCAGGAATTCTGCGAGCTCTCCTGCGCCGACTGCAACCCGGAAAGCGAAGGCTTCCTCGGCCGCGTCAAGAAGTTCTGGGACGGCGTCACCGGCGAAGACCAGCAGCGCCCGAACTAGGCGACAGCGCCCGCAATCTCCGCACACACTGTCTTCAGCCGCTCGATATCCTGCGGGCGTGACAGCCTGTGATCGCCATCCTTGATCAGCGTGAAGACGAGATCACTCGTCGTCATTGTCTCGACAAGCCGCTCGGCATGTTTCCACGGCACATCCGGGTCTTCCATGCCCTGCAGGATGCGGACAGGCCCTTCAAATTCGATCGGCCCATCCAGCAGCGACCAGGTCTTGCCGTCTTCGATCAGCGCCCTGGTGATCGGGTAGGGCTCACCATAGTCTGACGGCCGCAAATGCAGGCCGTTCTCCATAATTTCGGCCTGAGCCTCGGCAGAAAACTCCGGCCACATCAGCTTCTCGGTGAAATCGGGCGCGGGCGCGATCAGGACGAGGCCTTTCACCCGCTCGGGCATGGCCAGCGCAGACAGCAACGCCATCCAGCCGCCCATGCTGGAGCCGACTAGCACCAGATCGCCGCTGGTATGCTCTGCAATCGCGGCCAGCGCATCCTCGCGCCATGAACTGATCGTTCCATCCTCGAATTTGCCACCGGACTCGCCATGGCCCGAATAGTCGAAGGCCAGAAAGCCGTGTCCGCTCGATTTTGCCCAGGTTTCGAGTTCAATGACTTTTGTGCCTTGCATGTCGGACTTGAACCCTGACAGCCAGACGAAGGTCAGCCCGGATGGGCCGTCAGACTTGCGATAGGCGAGGCGCCGACCATCCGGGCCAGCAAACTGAAGTGTGCTCATGATGCAATGGCCTCCAACGCTCTGCATGTGAAGTCAAGCAGCAGGCTTTGCCTTTGCGTCGGATAGGCTTACAGCCAACCCAGCGGCGGGGAGGCCGAATAAGCTGGAGTCCACCAGTGGCTGTTGCGTTGAAGTATAAAGAGATAGCGCGCATGAGTGCGATCAAGCTGCCCGATATGAGCGGCAAAACCATCCTCCAGGTCATACCCGACCTCCATGCCGGCGGCGCCGAGCGAACCACGATCGAAGTCGCTGAAGCGATCATCGAAGCCGGGGGCCGCGCGATCGTCGTCAGCGAGGGGGGACGCCTCGTACCGCAGCTGGAGCGTCTTGGCGGGCTGAATATCGAGCTCAATGTCAGCTCGAAGAACCCGCTGACCGTGAAGCTGAACGCCGGCAAACTCGCCCGTCTGATCACGGCCCAGTCCATTGATCTCATCCATGCCCGCTCCCGAGCCCCGGCCTGGAGTGCCTATTGGGCCGCCAGGCAGGCTGGCATTCCCTTCGTCACCACCTATCACGGCGCCTATTCCGGCGTGTCCGGCATGAAGCGCAAATACAATTCCATCATGGCGCGCGGCGACCTCGTTATCGCCAATTCCGAATGGACCGCCGCCCATGTCCGCAGCGTCCATGAAACGCCGCGCGAGAAGATGGTGACCATTCCGCGTGGGGTCGATTTCGAGGAATTCGATGCCGGCGCCGTCAGCGATGAGCGCAAGCAGGCCATCCGTGAGCAATGGGAAATTGGCGCGGACGAAAAACGCCTGATCCTGTTGCTGCCAGGCCGCCTCACAGAGTGGAAAGGCCAGAAGGTCGCCATTGATGCCATGAAGAGCCTGTCAGGCGCCGAGCGGGTCAAGCTGCTTCTCGTGCTGGCTGGCGATGCTCAGGGCCGGTCCTCCTATGTCGACGCGCTGGAAGACCGGATCATCGCGGCCGAACTGGGTGGCTCAGTGAAGATTGTCGGCCATTGCGAAGATATGGCCGCCGCCTATGCCGTCAGCGATATCGTTCTTGCCCCCTCCACGCGGCCCGAAGCGTTCGGCCGCGTCGCCGCTGAAGCATCCGCCATGGGCAAGCCGGTTATTGTTGCCGACCATGGCGGGCAGAAGGAAATCGTCATTGAGGGTACGACCGGTTCACGGGCAGAACCCGGCAACGCCGCCGATCTGGCAGCCTCGATCCGGGCGATCCTGCAGCTGGGCCCGCAGGGCAGGGCCGGCATGGGGGAAGCGGGCCGTCAGCACGTGCAGGAACGGTTTTCCAAACGGGGGCTTCAAGCCGCCACACTTGACGTCTATAAGCGCCTGTCGGAGACGCACGAGGTCAAATAGGTTTGGGATCGACCAAGAACCCCGGCGCGGACGCAAAGCGCGTCCTCGTCATAAAGCTTAGCGCGCTGGGAGATTTCGTCCTGGCGCTTGGCGCTATGCGTGCCATACGCGGTCATCACCCGAAGGCCGTGATGACGCTGTTGACGACGCCGCCCTTTGCCGAACTCGCCAAGGCAACCGGCTTCTTCCAGCACATCGAGACAGATGGGCGACCCAAGGGCGTGAAAGCGACGCGCGATCTGCTGAAGCGTATGAAGAACGCCAAGTACGATGTCGTCTATGACCTGCAGACCTCCGGGCGGACCGGCAATTACTTCAAGGCGCTGAGCCTCGGTTTCTCGAAAGGTCCACTCTGGTCAGGCAATGTCGAAGGGGCTTCCTATTATCACGATACGCCCCATCGCGGTGACTTGCATTCCATCGACCGGCTAGGCGAGCAGCTGGAAATTGCCGGTCTCGGCAAAAGCGACTCCAAAGACGGCTGGCCGCCCATGCCGGACATGAGCTTTGTGCAGCGATCGCAAGGCAACAAGCCGTCGCTCACGCCGCAATATTTTGGCATCAATGGTCCATACGCGCTGCTTATTCCAGGCGCATCAGAGCACAGGAGCGCCAAGCGCTGGCCGGTGGAGAATTATGGCGGGCTTGCCAAACACATTGCCGATGCGGGGGTCACCCCGGTCATTCTGGGCGGCAAATCGGAGTCTGAACTGGCTGTCGAAATCAACCGAATCGAGCCGCGCTGCCGCAATATCGTGACCCGGACCAACCTGTTTCAGATTGTGGCACTTGCAGAAAATGCACGATTCGCGGTTGGCAATGACACCGGGCCGATGCATATGGCGGCACTTTCCGGATGTCCGGGCGTTGCACTTTTTGCCACAAGTGAGAGCGACCCGGCCAAGGCCGCACCTCGCGGCAGCCAGATCATTATTTGCGAAGCTGAAACCCTCGATCAGCTCAGCGTTCGCGATGTCTGGCAGGCTGTCAGGATGCTGGACCGTATTCCAGCATCCGCAGAAGACAGCCAATCTTGAAAATTGTGCCGAAAATCGGCATATAGAAGCGTCATTTAGGCTAACAAAGGAGAAGAGCCATAGCACGTAGACCTCATGCGGCCCCGCCGTCCAAAAGAGACACAGGACCGCGCGTTAACAGGGATATCCGGGCAGACAAGGTGCTGCTCATCGATGAGAGTGGTGAAAAACAAGGTGTGATGCCGCTGTCGGCCGCGCTTGATGCTGCCCAGGAAGCAGGCCTCGATCTTGTCGAAGTTTCACCCAACCAGGAGACCCCGGTCTGCAAGATTGTCGACTATGGCAAGCTTCGCTACGAAGAGCAGAAGAAGAAAGCGGCTGCCAAGAAAAAGCAGAAGTCCGCTGAGCTCAAAGAAATCAAGATGCGCCCGAACATCGACACCCATGACTATGAGGTGAAGACCCGTTCGATGACGCGCTTCTTCGAAGAGGGCGACAAGGTGAAAGTCACGCTCCGCTTCCGCGGCCGCGAAATGGCTCACCAGCATCTCGGCATGGAATTGCTCCAGCGCGTCAAGGAAGAGTTTGACGAGGTCGCCAAGGTCGAACTCGAGCCAAAGCTCGAAGGCCGCCAGATGACCATGGTGATGGCACCTCGTTAAGGTCTCGCGACCTTACGAGCGTCGTATGTCTGGTGAAAGCCTCACCATTCGGCACGACCTCTTGGTACGATCACATGCGCAGTCCGCACAGATCGATAGCAGCAGCCATAAAGGCCTGCATCTGCTGTTGCTGTGCGGGCGTCATGCTCGCTGCCGTTTCGCGAGCCTCGCGCATCTCTTCGCTGTCGTCGTCCGGGGCGTGGGTGCCCATGGTGACGAACATGTCAAACACCTCCGGGTCGAGGCGTTGATTTGCGGCGCTGGCCATACAGTTGCACATCTTCCGTGTGCCCATCTGGTCCATGAAGCAGGCCTCGGCGAGCGTTTCTGTTTTTGTCAGGGGCTCGCTGCAGGCCGCTAAGAGAAGACTGGCGAGCAGGACGGGGCGCAAGTAAAAACGCATGGGTAAAACCTCCCGATTAGCGAAGCGATTTAGAGCAGCATTCGCAGGCCTGTTGAAGAGGCGTGTTTCGGTGCGCCAATGATAGGCCTGTTTACGGCATCCTGACTCACTTCGCGGTCTTGATTTCACCCCGCCTTTCCGTCATAAGCGCCAACTTCCGAGCACTACGGGCCGAAAACGGCATGCCTGCAGGCTCATGAACGACAAGACAGCGGGTCCTTTGAGGCCCCTACAGGAGATCGAAATGCCGAAGATGAAGACCAAGAAGGCCGCTGCGAAGCGGTTCAAGTTCACGGCGACTGGCAAGATCAAGCACGGCGTCGCTGGCAAGCGTCACCGCCTGATCAGCCACAATGCGAAATACATCCGCCAGAACCGCGGCACCAAGCCGGTTGCCAAGGCAGATGAAGCCCGCGTCAAGAAGTATCTGCCCTACGGCCTTTAAGCGCCAGGCATTTTCAAGAACTCGAACCGAACACGACTAGCAGGAGGCTTTCATGCCCCGTTCACGTAACAAAGTGCCGGCACACGCCCGCCACAAGAAGATCATCAAGGCCGCCAAAGGCTATTATGGCCGCCGCAAGAATACGTTCCGCACGGCCCACGCCGCTGTCTGGAAAGCCGGTCAGTATGCCTATATCGGCCGCAAGCAGAAGAAACGCACCTTCCGTTCGCTCTGGATCCAGCGCATCAACGCCGCTGTCCGCGAGATTGACGAAAACCTGACCTATTCGCGCTTCATCGACGGCCTCAACAAGGCTGGCATTGAGGTGGACCGCAAGGTGATGGCTGACCTCGCCGTGCGCGAACCGGAAGCTTTTGGTGCCCTGGTGGAGAAGGCCAAGGGCGCACTGGCGTAAGCCAAGACAGTTTCGCTTTTAGCATTTCTCCGCTAATTCCGACCGCAATGCGGGGCGGAAGAGCCCCGTATGGACTAACCCAACGGGGCTTTTTCATATGTCCGACATTGAAACGATCGAGAAAGAGGCGCTTGGCGCTGTCGCTGCTGCAGGCGATCTTGCAGCGCTTGACGCCGTACGCGTCGCCGAACTCGGCAAGAAGGGCCGCATCTCCGGCCTGATGAAGACCCTGGGCGGCATGAGCCCTGAGGAACGCCAGACCATGGGCCCCGCGCTCAACGGCCTCAGAAACCGCGTCCAGCAGGCCGTCGAGGCGCGCAAGGCAGAGCTTGAAGAAGCCGAGCTGGAGAAAAAACTCCAGACCGAGCGCATCGACATGACGCTGCCGCCGCGCGTTGCGCCATCGGGCCGCCTTCACCCGGTCATGCAGGTCTTTGAGGAAGTCGCCTCCATCTTCGGCGACATGGGCTTCACCGTCGCTGAAGGCCCGGACATCGAGGATGACTGGCACAATTTCACCGCGCTGAACTTCCCTGAAGGCCACCCCGCGCGCGAGACCCACGACACCTTCTTCTTCCATCCGCAACAGGGCGCGGCACCGAAAGTCCTGCGCACCCATACCAGCCCCGTGCAGGTGCGCGTGATGGAAAGCACCAAGCCGCCGATCCGCATCCTCGTGCCTGGCCGCGTCTACCGCAATGACTGGGACGCGACCCACACGCCAATGTTCCATCAGGTCGAAGGCCTGGTGATCGAGAAGAATATCCATATGGGCCACCTCAAGGGCTGCCTGATCGACTTCGTGCGCGAATTCTTCGAGGTCGCCGATGTCGAGGCCCGATTCCGCCCACACTTCTTCCCGTTCACCGAGCCATCGGCCGAGATGGACGTGAAATACACCAAGGTCGGCGAAAGCATCGAGATCGGCGCCGGCGACAGCTGGATGGAGATCCTCGGCTCCGGCATGGTTCATCCGAACGTGCTGGAAAATTGCGGCATCGATCCGACCGAGTATCAGGGCTTTGCCTTCGGCATGGGTATCGACCGTCTCGCCATGCTGAAATACGGCATGCCGGACCTTCGCCCATACTTCGAAGCCGATGCCGGCTGGACCCGTCACTATGGCTTCCGGCCATGGCTGTCGCCCAGCGTCTCCGGCGGCCTGAGTTAGGGAGCCAGAGAGATGGGAAACGGCAACAAAGCTGAGATGTTGATTGCGGTCTGCGCGGTGCTCACCAGCGCGATCGCGGTCTTCATTGCCTGGGACCAGGGCCGCGTCATGCGCGCCCAGCAGCATGGTGCGGTCTTTCCGGTCGTCCAGATCGAAGGCTTTGTTTCCGCGACCGCAGAGACGTCTTCAATGGGCATCAGGCTCACCAATAGCGGCGTCGGGCCGGCATTGATCGAGCGGGTCGACATGCTCAAGGACGGAGAGCCGGTTGAAACGCTTGCGCCATATGCGGCGGCGTTCCCACCCGGCTATCAGCAATCCTGGTCAAGCCTTATCGGACGAGCCGTTGCGCCAGGCGATACCATCACCCCGCTGCGTGTCGACTGGCCGCGTGGGGAAGTGACGCTTGAGCAGCGCAATGTCGCCGCCGCAGCCTGGAGCGAGCTGGATGTCGAGATCTGCTACTGCTCTGTCTTCAACCGGTGCTGGACGGCCCGCGGGCTTGGTATGGGCGTCAGCATGAGCCGTGCTGAACCGGTCAAACGCTGCGAACGAAGCAACAAAGATATCTTTGAGGACCTCGCAAACGATGTGCGCGCGCCTCAAACCGAACCGACCCCTGAAGTGGAATAGACGATGAAATTCACTCTTTCATGGCTGCAGGATTACCTCGCCACCAAGGCGCCGCTGGAAGACATTCTGGCCGTGATGCTGAAGGCGGGCCTTGAGGTCGAACACGTTGAAGACCCGGCAGAGAAGCTCGCCGACTTCACCATCGCCAAGGTGAAATCCGCTGAGCCGCACCCGGATGCAGACCGCCTGCGCGTCTGCACGGTCGACACCAAGGACGGCGAGAAGCAGATCGTCTGCGGCGCCCCGAACGCCCGCGCCGGCATGACGGCGATCTACGCCCCGCTCGGCACCTGGATTCCCGGCCTTGAGTTCGCGCTCGACAAGAAACCGCGCAAGATCCGCGGCATCGAAAGCCATGGCATGCTGTGCTCGACCAAGGAGCTGGAAGCCGGCGAAGACAGTGACGGCATTGCCGATCTCGACGGCGACTGGAAAGTCGGCACACCGGCGGCAGAAGCGCTGGGCCTGACCGATCCCGTCATCGATTTCGAAGTCACCCCGAACCGGCCTGACTGGCTCGGCGTGCAGGGCATCGCGCGGGACCTCGCCGCCGCTGGCGGTGGCCGCTTCGTGGAGCACCCGATCAAGAAGGTCGACGGCTCATATCCGTGCCCGGTCGACATTCAGCTCGACGCCCCTGAGGCCTGCCCGGTTTTCGCTGGCGCGCTCGTGCGCGGGGTGAAGAATGGACCGTCACCCGACTGGCTGCAGGATCGTCTGAAGGCGGTCGGCATCACGCCGAAATCCCTGCTCGTCGACATCACCAATTACATCTCATTCGACCGCGCCCGCCCGCTTCACGTCTATGACGCGAAAAAGCTGAAAGGCGCTGTCGTTGCGCGTCTTGGCAAAGTTGGCGAAACGCTCGAAGCGCTCGACGGCAAGACCTATGACATCACCGAGGACATGTGCGTCATCGCCGACGATAGCGGGGCCATCGGCCTTGGCGGCGTGATGGGTGGCCAGTCCACCGGGGTAACGGCAGAGACCACGGACGTCTTCATCGAGAGCGCCTGGTTCGACCCGCTCCGCACGGCTCGTACAGGCCGCACAACCGGGATCATCTCAGACGCGCGCTACCGTTTCGAGCGCGGCGTTGACCCGGCAAGCTGCACCGACGGGCTCAATTTCGCCCTCGCGCTGATCCGCGAATATGGTGGCGGCGAAATTTCGACCGCGACCATTGCCGGCACGCCGCCGGTCGGCCAGAAGCGTATTTCCTTCGACCGCCGCGACATTGCCCGCCTCACCGGCCTCGACGTCAAACCGGCTGAGATGAAGCGCATGATCAAGGAGCTTGGTTTCGGCCTCGAGGATGCCGGTGAAGCCTGGTATCTCACCGTGCCGACCTGGCGTTTCGACATCGAACAGTCAGCTGACATCGTCGAGGAAATTGCCCGCCTTGTCGGCTATGACGCCCTTCCCACCACGTCACTTCCGGTGCCGGAAGGCGGCCGCAAGGTCGTTGTCACACCGACGCAGGCCCGTCTGCGCACAGCGCGCCGTGTCATGGCGTCTCGCGGCTTCCTTGAGGCCGTGACCTGGTCCTTCATGCTGAAAGAGCATGCCGTCCTGTTTGGCGGCGGCAGCGATGCGCTGACCATTGCCAACCCGGTCGCCAGTGAGCTGAACCAGATGCGCCCGAGCATTCTCGGCAATCTCGCCGTCGCGGCCCAGAAGGGCTTCGACCGCGGCGAGCGCGAAATGCGCCTGTTTGAGGCTGGCCCGGTCTATCTCGGCGACGGTCCCAAGGATCAGCGCAATGTTGTCACTGCCATCGTCCGCCCGGTGGCCGAGCGCCATTGGAGCGGCGCCGTTGCGCCTTATGATGCGCTTGCCGCCAAGGCTGACCTGTTCGCCCTGCTCGCAGAGCTCGATCAGCCGCCCGAGCGTTTCCAGGTCGACGCGCCCCGCCAGAGCCATTGGCATCCGGGGCAGGCGGCCTGTCTGAAGCTTGGCCCGAAAGTCACCGTTGCCCATTTCGGCGCGCTCCATCCGCGCGTGCTGAAAGCGCTCGACGTTGATGGCCCGGTCTACGGGTTCGAGGTCAATCTCAACGCCCTTCCGATGATGAAAGCGCGCGCCACCAAGACGAAATCGGTGCTTCAGCGTTCGGACCTGACGCCGATCCGCCGTGACTTCGCCTTCGTCGTCGATGATGGTGTGCCGGCCGGCGATCTCGTTCGCCATGCAGGCTCTGCCGACAAGAAGCTCATCTCCGGCGTCAGCGTGTTCGACGTCTATCAGGGCACGGGTATCGAGCCCGGCAAGAAATCCGTCGCCATCGAGGTCACCATCCAGCCTGAGGGCGAAACGCTCACCGACAAGGATATTGACGCGATTGCAGACAAGATCGTCGCGTCCGTCTCCAAAGGCACGGGCGGTGTGTTGCGAGGCTAGTGTCTGCGCGATAAGGCTATCAGCGCCAGAGGAGGAGGGGCGCGATGGTGGTTCAGCAGGTGATGACGCAAATGGGGCTTCGCCATAAGCTCTATATGCAGATGGAGCCGAATGCGCGCGACAAGCACGGCTTGTCGGCATTCAATACATTCATCGTTGTGCTCGTCCTGCTCAGCTTTCTCGCGCTCGCGCTCGAAACCGAATCGACCATGAGCGAAGGCTGGATGCGGGCGATCGCGATCTTCAATGTCATCATCATCATCGTCTTCGCGATCGAATATATCATGCGGCTCTGGGCAGCCGGCGAGAATCCTGAATACCGGGGATTTGTGGGCCGGCTGAAATATATCGTCACGCCTTATGCGGTCGCAGACCTGATCGCCTTCCTGCCGGAACTGCTCTGGATCCTGTTTGCTCCGGAAGACTCCAGCCAGCAGATCGTCATGGCCCTGCGCGTTCTGCGTCTTGCCCGCCTCGTCAAGATTGCCCGCTTCGTTCCAGCCTTCGATGTGCTCGGTGCGACGGTGCGCCGGTCGGGAACACAGCTTCTGACGACGCTCGCCATGGCATTGGCGCTGGTCTACGTCTCGGCGGTCGCGCTCTACTTCATTGAGGGCGTCGGCGGGGAAAAGCAGGAGAGCTTTGCGTCCATCCCGCGGGCCATCTGGTGGGCGATCGCGACGCTGACCACGGTCGGCTATGGCGATGTCTATCCGGTGACCCCGCTTGGCCGGTTCTTTGCCTCGGTCATTGCGATTGCCGGCATCGGTGTTGTCGCGCTTCCGGCCGGTGTGTTCGCCAGCGCGTTCTCCGATGAGCTACGTGAGCGCGAGAATGCCAAGCTTGAGCGGCGCAATCAGGAGCTCGAAGCCGAAGTCGAAGAATATGAAGCGATGGAAGAGTCCGCGCCTGAGAACCAGGCCTGATTCTTAGTCCGGCGCGTCCATCACCATGACGATCTGCGCATAGCTGCGCGCCAGACGCCCCATATTCTCGACGCTGAGGCGCTCATTCGTGCCGTGAAAACCGGCCAGGTCGGCAGGCCCCACCACAGACGGCGCGAACCGATAGACGTCTTTGGTGATGTCGCTCGCATAGCGGGCATCGGTTGCGCCAATGACCAGGGCAGGGGTCGCAGGTGCGCCATCGCTGATCTCGCTCGCGACCGCCGCCAGCACGCCATAGGCCCGGTTCTCGGTTGAGCTGACAGGCGATGGCTCGCTTGAAATCCCGTCTCCACCCACTTCGATCTCGATGCCCTCAATGTCAGACGTCACGTCGCGCACATGCTCGAGCACGTCTTCGACCGTATTGTTCGGATGAATACGGAAGTTGACCATGGCCGTGGCGCGCTGCGCCAGCACATTTTCCTTGGCTGAGCCGATGAGCATGGTCGGCGCGGTGGTTGTGCGGATCATCGCATTGCCCTGCGGACTGGCGGCAAAACCACCCTCGACCAGGCCGCCCAGCAGCCACTGATTGGCAATGGCCATCCGGTTCACGAAACCCATTTCCTGTGAGACGACCTTGATCATGTCGGATGTCGGCGCCTTGGAGAGGTCGGCCTCCATCTGGTTGTCATCGAGCGCGACAAGCGCACGCGACAGCCGCACCGTCGCGCTGTCTTTTGGCGGCGCCGATGAGTGCCCGCCCTCGGCCAGCGCCGTCAGGCGAACCGTCACATAGCCCTTCTCTGCGACACCGATGAGGCCCAGCGTGCCGCCCGTCACGGGGTTGTCCTCAACGACCATGAAGCCTTCATCAAGGGCCATGATCGGCGTGATCCCGCGCGATTTCAGCAATGCGATCCCGGCCTTGGCGCCAGAGCCTGAGACTTCCTCATCATGGCCGAGCTGCAGCAGGATCGTGCGGCGCGGCGCAAAGCCATCTTCGGCCAGTGCGTCGAGCGCTTCCATCAGGGCGACGAGCGAACCCTTATCGTCCATCGCGCCGCGGCCATAGACGTAACCGTCAACGATTTCGCCCGCGAAAGGCGCGCCCGTCCAGTCACCCTCAGTCCCGATATTCACCGGCACGACATCCTGGTGTGCCATCAGCAGGATCGGGTCGAGCGACGCGTCGGAGCCTTCCCACGTATAGAGTAGCGTATAGCCGCCGGGCACGGTCTCCTTGGTGGCAGCCGCATGAAACGCGGGATAGGTCTCTTCCAGCCAGGCCTGCAGCTCCAGCCATGGGCCTTCCTGTCCGGGACGCGGATCGCCGCTGCTTAGCGTAATGGTGCGGAACTGGATGGCGCGCGACAGGTTTTGGGCCGCTTCTTCTGCAGAGATCGCCGGCGGTTCAGGCAAATCGACCTGCTGAACATTCGCCGGTGCGCCGCCAAAGGTGAAGGTGCGCACAAGCAGGACGATGACGAGAATGGCAAACAGGGCGCCGAGCCCAATCAAAACCTGTTTCAAACCGGACCTCCCAGAAACAGTTCAGGCGGCCACATTGGGCCGCCTGAAACAAGAGAGCAAGTCTGCCGGTGCGTTAGGCCTGTCCGGACACCGCCAGCACGTCTTCAACCGTGCGAAGGCCGGGCTTCGGCGAGGTGACGAGCACGGCCATATTGCCGGGAAGGTGCTTGTTATCGAGCATCTTCTCGTGCGCGGCCGGGATATCTTCCCAGGAGAAGACTTCCGACATGCACGGATCAATCCGGCGGTCGATGACGAGCTGGTTTGCCGCTGATGCCTGAGCGAGGTTGGCAAAGTGGGACCCCTGAACCCGCTTCTGGCGCATCCAGAGGAAGCGCGCATCCATGGTCAGGTTAAAGCCTGTCGTGCCGGCGCAGATCACGACCATGCCGCCGCGCTTCACGACGAAGACAGACACTGGAAACGTGCTTTCGCCCGGGTGTTCAAAGACGATGTCGACGTCTTTCTTGCCGGTGATTTCCCAGATGGCCTTACCGAATTTCCGGCTTTCGCGCATATAGTTGGTGAATTCCGGCCCGTTCACGGTCGGCAGTTGCCCCCAGCAATCGAAATCTTTCCGGTTGATGACGCCTTTGGCGCCCATCGAGTAGACGAAATCAAACTTGTCGGGATCAGACACCACGCCGAGCGCGTGCGCCCCGGTCACCGCGCAAAGCTGGACACCGAACGAGCCAAGCCCGCCGGATGCGCCCCAGACGAGGACGTTATTGCCCGGCTTCACAATGTGTGGGCGATGGCCGAACAGCATGCGGTAAGCGGTGGCGAGCGTCAGCGTATAGCAGGCGCTTTCTTCCCAGGTCAGATGCTTTGGACGCGGCATGCACTGGCGCGCCTGCACGCGGCAGAACTGCGCGAAGGAGCCATCCGGCGTCTCATAGCCCCAGATGCGCTGGGACGGCGAGAACATCGGGTCGCCGCCATTACATTCCTCATCGTCGCCATCATCCTGGTTACAGTGGATGACAACCTCGTCGCCCGGCTTCACGCGGGTGACCTTGCGGCCAACCGCCCAGACGATGCCGGAGGCGTCGGAGCCTGCAATGTGGAAGTCTGCCTTGTGGACGTCGAACGGCGAGATTGGCTCACCAAGCCCGGCCCAGATGCCATTATAGTTGACGCCAGCGGCCATCACGAGCACCAGAACCTCATCGGAATCGATTTCCGGAACAGGGACCTGTTCGATCTGCATCGCAGTGGATGGGCGCCCATGACGTTCGCGCCGGATCGCCCAGGCGTACATCAGTTTCGGGACGTGGAACTCCGGCGGAATCTCGCCGAGTTCGTAAATATCTTTCTTTTCACGAGCAATTGTCGCGGTAGTCATGCTCAAGGGCCTCCGATTTTCATGTATGTGCGCAAGATTATTTCTCCTGCTTCACATTCCTCCTGAATGGCTAGACACTGATCAAATCCTTGCCGCAAAGGCAAGTGGAAATTGTGCGCCGCAACATAGTTAAAGAGGAATATCGCCATGGGGCCGGCTAAATGGGTTTATCTGAACGGCGAGTTCTGTCCCGCGTCCGAAGCAATGGTTTCGCCTTTCGACAGGGGATTCCTGTTTGCGCACGCCGCCTATGAAGTCACAGCTGTGTTTAATCGCACGCTCATCGATTTTTCCGGCCATGTGGCGCGCCTGCAACGCACGCTGGATGGAATTGACGTGCCGGTCGCCTGGTCTGCCGGTGAGCTTGAAGCCATCCATGAGGCGCTGATCGACCGAAATGCGCTTGTTGAGGGCTTTGTCTACCTGCATGTCTCGGCAGGGGCCTATGGCGCCCGCGACTTTGCCGGTCCGGAAACGTTGCAGCCTTCGCTTTTCCTGTTCTGTGAAGCCCGCCAGCTGATCGGCGAAAAGGCGCGCGATGGCGTCAAATCCACCCTGGTCGAGGACCAGCGCTGGAAGCGGCGCGATTACAAGACCACACAGCTCCTCTCGCAGGCGCTTGCCTATCGCCAGGCGGCAAAGCTCGGCCGTTTCTCGGCCATCCTGCATGAAGACGGCTTCGTCACAGAGGCGGCCTCGGCCAATCTCTGGGTCGTGCTGCCCGGAGATCGGCTCGTGACACGCAATCTGGGGCACCAGATCCTGCCCGGCGTCACGCGCCAGTCAGTCCTCGACAAACTCGAAGCGGGCGGCCTTGCCGTCGAACAGCGCGCCGTCACCGTGGAAGAGCTGTCAGGCGCAAGCGAGGTCTTCACCACCTCTGCCACCGGCCTTGTCCTGCCCATTATCGACATTGATGGCACGCCGGTCGGGACAGGCCGTCCGGGCCCTGTGACGCGGCGGGTGCAGTCGCTCTACTACAAGGCCATGGGCGCCGACATTGCTGCCCGCGCCCCCTGGCTGATCGAAGCGACGGCGCGCTAGGCTTTAGTCAGCCGCGCAGGTCAGTGGCGGTATAATATAGTCTTCAAGCAGGTCGTCGGTCTGCTGGTGCATGCCGCGCGTATTGTAAGCCTGCCGGGTCAGGACGACGACGGCGTCGAGTGACTTGAGCGACAGGACGCGATTGCCGCCATTGCCGGACATGAACCAGGCATCCACCGGTCCGCACGATGTCTCATGCTCTTGCTGCCAGATCAGATAGCCATAGCCCTTGCCGTCAGATCTGCGGCGGTGGACGGTCATCATCTCATCGACCCACTCGGCCGGCAGAACCTGCTCGCCTTTCCAGACGCCGCCATCGGTCAGCAGCTTGCCGAGTTTGGCAAGATCGCGCGCCGTCAGCTCCAGCCCGCCGCCCGTCTGAACCTCGCCGCCGGGCGAGTAAAACCACTCATAGTCTTCGATGTTCAGCGGCTCGAAAATCTTCTGCCGAACATACTCATCCACCTTCACGCCAGATGCGGCTTCGATCGCCTGGCCCACCAGGAACGACCCCACGGTGCAATAGCGCCAGGGCCCAAGCCCGCTTTCGTCTCGTGACCAGCCGGGGGAAGACGGCAGGCTGAGCGCCCAGGGCAGCCAGACCTCCTGCTCGTGCATATAGTTCTCGTTTCCGGGCGTATCCTCACTGTCATTGCAATGCAGCGCCGACGACATCGTCATCAGGTCGCGCAGTGTCATCTCGTGGGTCAGCGCATCGCCTGCGCCTTCAGGGGCTTTATCTTCCAGAAGCGGCCACACCTTGTCGTCCACCGATTTGAAATACCCGTCCTCGATCGCCGCGCCGACCGCCATGGCGACGACCGTCTTGGTTGCCGAACGCGTATTATTAAGCAGGTCGGGTGCGCCGTCCCCCGGATACATCTCCAGCAGGACATCGTCGCTCTGCATGACGAGAATGCTCGTCGTCTGCGGGGCGATGACCGGCTTCACGGCCTCGCTAATCGCTTCGGTCAATTCGGCGTCATAGACAGCTTCGCCAGTCGTTCTGGCCGCTATCTGGCTGCAGGCTGGAAACGACATTGAAGCCGCCAGCGCAGCGGCGCAGGCGAATGGAAACAGGCGGGTCATATACTCTATCCTTTAGTGGGGGTGGGGCGTGATCTCAGCCAGTCCCGAAGCGGGTCGAGGCATGAGGTGAGGTTGGCGTGCAGGGCAGCGCAGGCGGCGTCGAGATCGCCCGCCTCCAGCGCCGCCATGATGGCTGCATGCTCATCGGCGGCTTCTGTCGTGTGGGCCTGCTCGCGCAGATAGGCGAACTCGAACCGGCGCGTGCGCACCATTTGCTGGCGGATCATCGTCAACAGGACGGGGTTTCCACAGTCCTTGATCAGCTCGATGTGAAAGGCGTCATCCACATCAATCCGCCCGGTCGTTGTCGGCGCGGCGAGGAAATCGCGGTTCAGCGCCTTCAGTGTGTCTATCGTTTCTGCGCCGGGCAGGCCCTGCAGCTTCAGCGCGGCCACATCGAGGATCGGTCGGATGCCATATTCGGCCTCAAACCCTTCGAGCGTCAGCGGCGGCACGTAATAGCCGTGCCGGGCCCTGAACGTCAGCAGGCCTTCGGACACAAGCCGGTTGAGCGCCTCGCGCAGGGGCGTGCGGCTGACGCCCAAAGTCTCTGAAAGATGCACCTCATTGACCCGCTCGCCATCCGGCAGCTCGCCTTCGAGAATGGCATTGCGCACATTGTCGATTGCCGCGCCGGACAGCGTTGTGGGGGTCAGCCTACTCATATTGTATACTGTATACAATTATCTTGAGCGATCAATGGACCACTCTGGATTTCCTGAATTCTGCAAGATGGGTTGGAGGATTACAGAGGCGCGCCCGTCTCAGACCCGGCGGCTAGATCAGCGGTTCGCTGTGTCCGCGCCGTGCCGTGACCGTATTGCGGATCTTGATGCTGAGAATGATGGCAGCCAGCACCACGGTGATCGCATTGGCAACCGTGATCGGCAGGCTCTGTATCATGAGGCCGTAGACCAGCCAGCACGTGATGCCCGCAGTGAACATGGCATACATGATGAGAGAGAGGCCCTCAGTATTCCGCGTGCGCAGCACCAGGATCGCCTGCGGCAGGAAGGAGGCCGTTGTCAGAAAGGCGGCAACGCTGCCGATATAGTCTGCCATGGAGTGTCTCCTCGCTCAGCGCGCCTTTTACGGGAGGTTCGTCGGGCCGTCATCTGCGAATTGACGCAAACATCTTCCAATCTGCATGCGTCAGAGCGCGCCGTCCGGCTAATCTTGCCCTTCGGTCAAGTTCGGTCCATGTTGCAGCGCAATATCGGAGGAAATAATGACAAATAAAGCGTTTCAACATGATCGCGACCGACCCTGGATCTTTCGCACCTATGCGGGCCATTCCACGGCGGAAAAATCCAATGCGCTTTACCGGTCAAACCTGGCCCGCGGCCAGACCGGCCTCTCCATTGCCTTCGATCTGCCAACCCAGACCGCTTTTGACAGCGATCATATCCTGTCCAAGGGCGAGGTCGGCAAGGTCGGCGTGCCGGTCAGCCATCTCGGCGATATGCGCAAGCTTTTCGATGGCCTGCCGCTGGATGAGATGAACACCTCCATGACGATCAACGCGCCGGCCGCCTGGCTGCTCGCGCTCTATGTCGCGCTCGCCGACGAGCGCGGCGATGACCGCGCCAAGCTTCGCGGCACGACACAGAACGATATCATCAAGGAGTATCTCTCGCGCGGTACCTATGTCTTTCCGCCAGAGCCAAGCATGCGCCTCATCTCGGACATGGTGAGCTGGTGCTATACCGAGGTTCCAAAATGGAACCCGCTTAATGTCTGTTCCTATCACCTTCAGGAAGCCGGTGCGACGCCGCAGCAGGAGCTGGCTTATGCGCTCGCAACGGCCTGCGCCGTGCTCGATGCGGTGAAAGCAGGCGGACAAGTTCCGGAAAAGGACTTTGAAATCGTGTTCGGCCGCATCTCCTTCTTCGTGAATGCCGGCGTCCGTTTCGTAACGGAACTTTGTAAGATGCGCGCCTTCGTCGACCTCTGGGAAGAGATTGGCCGTGAGCGCTATGGTGTCACTGATCCCAAGGCGCTGCGCTTCCGCTATGGCGTGCAGGTCAACTCGCTCGGCCTGACAGAGCAGCAGCCGGAAAACAATGTCTACCGTATCCTCATAGAGGCGCTCGCCGTCACGCTTTCCAAGCGCGCCCGCTGCCGCGCCCTGCAGCTGCCAGCCTGGAACGAAGCGCTCGGCCTGCCGCGCCCCTGGGACCAGCAATGGTCGCTCCGCCTGCAGCAGATCCTCGCCTTCGAAACAGACCTCCTCGAATTCGAAGACCTCTTCGACGGCTCCCACGTCGTTGATGGCAAAACCGAAGAATTGAAAGCCGGCGCCCGAGCCGAGCTTGCGAAGATTGACGAGATGGGCGGGGCCGTGGAGGCCGTGTCCTATATGAAGGAAAGCCTGGTCGGGGCGCATGTCGACCGCATTCGCGCCATCGAGAGCGGCGACCTGACCGTCGTTGCCGTCAACAAATACGTCGAGACCGCTGAAAGTCCGCTCAGCGCTGGCGAAAAGACGATCGAAACCGTTGATCCGATGATGGAGGCCGAACAGGTCCGCAACCTCAATGAATGGCGCAAACAGCGCGACAATGGCGCGGCCGAAGCCGCGCTCGCAGCCCTCAAAGCCGCTGCCCAGTCCGGTGAGAATATCATGGAGCCCTCCATCGCCGCCGCCAAGGCTGGCGTGACCACGGGCGAATGGGGCGGGGCGCTGCGAGACGTCTTCGGCGAATATCGCGGACCAACCGGCGTCGCGGTCGTTGTCGAAACCGGCGGCGATGAAGACATCGAAGCCACCCGCAAGCGCGTCGACAAGGTCTCCGAGGACCTCGGCCGGCGCCTCACCTATGTCCTCGGCAAGCCCGGCCTCGACGGTCACTCAAACGGCGCCGAACAGATTGCCAGCCGCGCCCGCGCCTGCGGCATGGATGTCATCTATGAGGGTATCCGTTTCACGCCATCAGAGATCGTCGCGCAGGCAAAAGAGGCCGACGCACATGTCATCGGCCTCTCAATTCTGTCAGGCAGCCATCTTGATCTTGTTCGCGACACAATCGCCGAAATGCGCAAGGCGGGGCTTGAGAACACGCCGCTTGTCGTCGGCGGTATCATCCCGCCCGAAGATGAGCGCGCCCTCAAACAGATGGGCATCCGCCGCGTCTACACCCCAAAGGATTTCAAGATCACAGACATCATGAGTGATGTGGTTGACGTTGTCGAAGAAGCGTGGCTCGAGAAGGTCTAAACCGGCACGTTCGCCCGTAGCATATTGTAGTAGTCACGCACCTTGCGGACATAGCGCACCGGCTCATGGCCGCGCGCATAACCGTGCTTCACGCTCTTATAGTATTCCGGCTTGCTGAGCAGGGGCAGAACGGTGCGAAGATCGTCCCAGCTATTCTTGTCGAGGCCTTTGCGCTCGGCAATGCGGCGCGCATCATAGATGTGGCCCATGCCGACATTATAGGCTGCCAGGGCAAACCAGAGACGGTCTTCGCCCTGTACGGCGTCCGGGACGCGCTCATACAGCCGCTGCAAATACCGCGCGCCGCCTTCCACGCTTTGAGCCGGATCGGTGCGATCCTTGACGCCAAGCTCCTTGGCTGTGGGCAAGGTCAGCATCATCAGACCGCGCACGCCCGTGCCGCTGACGGCGTCAGGGTCCCAATGGCTTTCCTGATAGGCCTGGGCGGCCAGCAGGTGCCAGTCAAATTCGGTGGTGGCTGCGGCGGCCTGGAAATAATTCTTGAACTCCGGCAGCCGGTCCTCGACGCGCTCGACAAAGCGTAGCACCTCGACATAGTCGAACTCATCCAGATGGCCGAACCAGTGTTCGTCCAGCTCTTCCAGATAGCCATTCGTGTGCTGCTGCGCGAACCAGCCTTTCAGGGCTGTATCCATGCCGCCAATCTTCTGATTGTAGATCCAGCCGAGGGGGCGGTCATCGCTCACCGTCATCGGGATGATGAGGTCGGGATAGAGCCGGCGCGCATATTCGGCGAGGTGAGAGTCGGAAATGGTGCAATCGACGCGCCGCATGGCGACCGCGCTCAGCATCGGCATGGCAGACCCGGCCCGCCGCGTCGCCCAGTTGAGCCCGGCATGGTCCGCTTTGAGCGCCTGCAGGGTTTCCACATAGGAAGAGCCCGCCAGCACGGTCAGCTTGACGTCGCTCAGCGCTTCCAGGCTGGTCGGCGCAGGGCCTTTCTGATGGCAAACCACGGCTTCTTCGACATTCTTGTAGGCGGGGCCGAATTTGACGCGGGCTGAGCGCGCTTCGGTCATGGTCAGACCGGCGGCGCCAATATGGCCGCGTCCATCCTCGATCGCCTGGATCAGATCCTCGACATTATCCATGACGACATAGCGAGGTTTGACGCCGATACTGTCGGCGAATTCCTGCACGATATCGATTTCATAGCCTTCTTCTACCTCAGCGGACCTGCGATACGTGGTCGGACTTTCGAGGGTCAACACGACCAGTTCTCCACCCTCACGGATGGAGTCAATTGTCGTTGAATCTGTAACGATCGCTGCATCTTCGGAGGGCTGACACTGTGTCAGGACGAGCCCTGAAAGGATGGTCGCGCCGGCTACAAGGCCAATGCGAGCTTTGTTTTTCATACCTAAACAATGGGTAGGAATGGCAAATGTTCAATTAACAGGCGAATTTCTGCCGAACGCTGAAATATCGCTTGAAACCTGACCGTCAGTCTTTGAAGACACGCTCAGGCCGCATCGGAGACGAAGCATGGGTGAGACTCTCGAACTTGGCTGGGAAGAATGGCTTGCTCTGCCTGACCTTGGCCTTCCCGCAATCAAGGCAAAAGTCGACACGGGCGCGAAGACCTCTGCTTTGCATGCCGAAGTGATTGAAAGCTTCGGCGATACGGCCAGCCCAAAAGTACGATTCCTGATCCGGCCCGATCCTGACAATCCCAAGCTGGAACATGTCTGCACAGCGCCCGTCGTCGACCGGCGCGACGTGACAAGCTCCAACGGCCAGACCGAACTGCGCTACGTCATCGCGACCGACATGCTGATCGGCGGCATGCGCCGGTCCATTGAGATCACGCTGACCAATCGTGAGACCATGGCCTACCGGATGTTGCTCGGCCGCTCGGCTTTTGGTGACTACACCGCCGTCATCCCCGACCGCTCTTTCATCCAGCCGAAACTCAGCTTCGATCTCTATGACAGCGTCAAGTCGCTCAAGCCGAAGACGCGGCCGCTTCGTCTCGCCCTTTTGACCCGCGAACCGGACAATTATTCCTCAAAGCGCTTCGCCGAAATCGGACGGGAGCGGGGCCATCTGGTCGACGTCATCAATACGTCCCGCTGCTATATGAAGATCGAGGCCCGCGCGCCCGAAATCCACTATGATGGCAAGAAGCTGCCTTTCTATGACGCCGTGATTCCGCGCATCGGGGCATCCATGACCAATTACGGCATGGCGGTCCTGCGCCAGTTCGAGGCGATGGGCGCCTGGTGCCTTAATCCGCCATCATCCATCGGAGCCTCTCGCGACAAGCTTCTGGCTCATCAGCTTCTGTCAAATGCTGGTATTGCGATGCCGGTGACCGCCTTCGCGCACTCGCCAAAGGATACAAAGGACCTTGTTGGTCTTGTCGGGTCCGGGCCGGTGGTTCTGAAACTGCTCGAGTCGACGCAGGGCCGCGGTGTCGTGCTGGCCGACACGAAGAAGGCCGCCGAGAGCCTTGTCGATGCCTTCCGCGGGCTGGACGCAAACTTTCTTGTGCAGGAGTTCGTGAAGGAAGCGGCCGGCGCGGATGTGCGCTGCCTGGTGATTGGCGGGCGCGTGGTGGCCGCCATGAAGCGCCAGGCGCAGGAAGGCGAGTTCCGCTCCAATCTGCACCGCGGCGGCGAAGCCCGGTCGATCAAACTGACGGCTGACGAGCGCAAGATCGCTGTCGCCGCTGCCAAGCGGCTTGGTCTCAACTTCGCTGGCGTTGATATCCTGCAGTCGAAGAATGGCCCGGTCGTGCTGGAAGTGAACTCCTCGCCGGGCCTCGAAGGCATCGAGAAAGCCAGCGGCAAGAACGTCACCAGCAATGTCATTCGCCTGATCGAACAGCGTGTGCGGACCCTCGGCAAACGGCGCGGCGTTAGCGCCTAGGGGTCGTCGCGTGATCCGAACAGCTTGCCGCGTTCGGTGAATAGGACGATCGCCAGACAGGCCAGCCCCAGCCCGATATAGCCTTCCAGGATGGGCACGACGCTGCCGTCGAAGCGGCTGGCCACCATCCATCCGAAAAAGCTCGCAACCGTCGTCGTCATGAACCCATACGCCGCAGAGCCCGTCCCGGCGATCCTGCCAAGCGGCTCCATGGCGAGCGCCGAGAAGTTCGCGCCGATCAAGCCAAAACAGGCGAATGTCAGCGCAAAGAGCGGATAGAAGATAATGAGCTTCTCACCGAAATACATCATGGCGAGCGTGTTGACGATGGCCAGAACGATGAAGCCAAGCAGCACGGTGTGGCTGACCCGGCGCATCCCAATCCGCTCCACGATCCGCGAATTCATGAAGTTCGCCACCGATAGCGCGCCCGCAATCCCGGCGAACCACAGAACAAAGGTATCCGGCTTGTCGAAGACATCCCGGAAGACCTGTTCGGACGAGGCCACATAGGAAAAGAGCGCACCAAAGATGACACCGCTCGCGCACATATAGCCAAGTGTCACGCGCGTCATGATGACCTGCTTATAGGCGCGGAACGATCCCAGGAAATTGAGAGGGGGGCGATCTTCGGCCGGCAGCGTTTCCGGCAGGCGCAGGCCAATCCAGACCATCATCAGGATACCGGCAATGCCCAGCACGCCGAATGTCCACTGCCAGGGGGCAAACAGCATCACGCCTTGTCCGATCGACGGCGCGAGGATCGGAACCACCATGAACACTGTCATGACCAGCGACATGAGCCGCGCCATGGCGCGCCCGCCCATCAGGTCGCGAACCACTGAAACGGCGATCACCCGGATGCCGGAGGCCGCGATCCCCTGCAGGAACCGGGTCGCGAGCAGCATGGTGAAGCTCGTCGCGAACATGCAGGCAAAGCCCGTAATCGTGTAGGCGAGCACGCAGCTCATCACGATTTTCTTGCGCCCCACACTGTCTGAGACCGGTCCGAAGATCAGCTGCGGCGCGCCGAAGCCAAGCACATAAGCGAAGATCACCAATTGCTGGTCGTTTTCACTCTGCAGCGAATAGGACTGTGCAATCTCGTGCAGGGCGGGCAGCATCGTATCGATGGCAAGCGCATTCAGCGCCATCATCGCCGCAATCATGCCGACGAACTCCCAGACCGGTAATGGCAGGGTCGGGCGGGCCAGTCCTGCCGCCGGAAGTGTCTCGGATGTGGTTTGCATGGAGGTCAGTCTTCTAGATCAGGACCAACTATCTGGAGACTTTCGCCTGAAACGGCAACAGACGAAGCCGGAAAAGTACCAGCTTCGCCTGTCATTGCGTGCGTCCCCACACACCTGCAATCGCTTGAAGGGTTCATTGCCGACTGGCCCGAATTCGCGCATCATCAAATTTGATGATTGGGCAGGATTATTTGGGAATTCCACGGAATTTGTGATGACCGTGCCTCGAAACTGGAAAGAGTAGGGCAAAATTTGACCAGTGGTAGAGAATCTTCTCAATCGCCCAGCGAGGTAAAGGTCGTTGAGGAGACCTATGCGACCACGCTTGAGCCCGAACGCTATGAACAGCTGCTCGATGCCTGGTCAGCCTATATCAGCGACCTTCCATCCGAGCGGGACGGACGGAATCTTCCTGAGAATGTCACGGCCCATTTCCAGCGCGCGCTGGCGATTCTCGACCGTATGGGCCGATTGCGGGCGCACGAAGAATCAGCCCGCATCATGGCTGACCAGATGCCCGGACCGGCGGTTGTCTTCAGGCCGAACGGAGACATTGTCGGCGTCAACGCAGCGTGCCTGAACCTGGTGGGTGGCCTTACGCCCACAGGGCTGCAGGACTTGCAGCTCGACGCTGGCGCCATGTCATCGATCCGCACCTGGGTGAAACGCAATGCCAAGGCGGAGATGACAGAGGACTTTCTCTTCGTGGCGAGCCGGCTGGGCCTCGACAGTGTCGAATCGCGGCTGCTTCTGACCCGTGTTTCACTGATGGATGGCGCCGCTGCGTCCGAAGACGCGCTGCTTCTCGCTGCTGTGGACGTCCATCTCGACAAATCCATGGGAGAGCGCCTTACCGAAGTCTATGGACTGTCCGATGCAGAGGTCGATGTATCGCTTCGTCTGTCGCGGGGCGACACGCCGGAGCGCATTGCCGAGGATCGCGTCGCAAAGCTGGCAACGGTGCGCACGCAGATCCGCGCGATCCTGAACAAGCTCGGCGTCTCCTCCGTGACCGAAGCGGTCCGCCTGCTCGCAGGGTTCGGGGCGACGATCAATACCGCCCGCGCCATCTCGCGCCAGGCGCCGGCCATGCGGGAGATCGATCGCTGGCGCCAGCAGAAGATGATGACGCTGTCGGATGGGCGAACGCTCAGCTGGATGGAGCAGGGCGACCCGCTGGGCCGGCCGGCCCTCTTCTTTCACCAGCTTTATCTCGGCCCGCTCTGGACAGAGCCAGCCGTCGAGGCGCTCGCCCGGCAAGGCTGGCGGGTTATCGCGCCCTCGCGCCCCGGTTTCGGCAGCTCGGACGGCATCAGTTCAGACACGCTGAGTGATCGGATCCAGGCCAATGTCCGCACCATGGCAGAGCTGGTCCAGCGGCTCGACACCGGCCCGGTCATGGTGATCGGCCACGCCACCGGCCTCACCCACGCCCAGGCCTTTGCCGTGTCGCGCCCGGATCTCACCAGCTGTCTGCTTTCAATCAGTGGCGAAACAAGCTGGGAAGAGGGCATGGAAGATGGCCTGCCATGGCAACACAGGGTCTTCGCCAATACGCTCCTGAAGGCGCCAGCTGCCATTGGTTTCATCGCGCGCGCCGCCGTCGCCCTGATCGACAGTGGCCGAGACCAGTTTGTGCTCAATACCCTGCACAGGGATTCGCCATCGGAGCAGCGCGCGGTGCGACGCCCCGAGGTTCGCGCGGTCGTGACCGATGGGCTTCGCCATGCCGTCAAACAGGGCCCGCATGCCATGGTCTCCGAAATGCGGACGTTGTTGACCGACAGGCGGGAGATCGCCCGAAATGTCGTCGCCCCCTTCCACATCATCCATGGCCTCGACGACAAGGTCTTCCAGCCTGGTATGGTGAGAGACTTTGCCGAGACGGTCCCCAGCGTGAAGAAAGTAACCGCGATCGAGGATGCCGGTCAGTACCTGCTCTACACGCACTGGCCGCAAGTCATCGCCGCAATGGAAGTCCTATGGAAAGAGACCGTGCATGGCCGCAACTGATCAGAAGCCGGCGCCGGGCTGGCTGAGATAGGCGCGTTCCTCTGGTGTTGAGGTACGCCGCATCACTTTGTTGCGATGCGGGAAGCGGCCATACTCGTCGACCACTTCGAAATGCGCTTTGGCATAGTCGAGTGTGGAGGCACAGAAGTCTTTGAACTCTGGCCTCGCCTCGGCCACCAGCTGCTTGAACAGGCGCACGGACAGCTTCTGGTCCAGCATGTCTTCTGAGTGCTCTGCCGGAAGGTAGAAGAAGACCCGCTCGGTCTCGCTCAGCTGCTTGTCTTCGCCAAGCGCGAGGCCGGTCTTCATCAGATTACGGGCAATCGCATCGTGCGCGAAGGAGAGTTTGTGGCCGCGAAACAGGTTCCGGCTGAACTGGTCGAGCACGATGATCGCTGCCAGCCGTGGCCGCGCGCCCTGACGTGCCCACTCATTCGCCTTGCCGCTGGCCAGATCCGCCAGCACATCAATGAAGTTGTCGGCGATCTGTTTGTCGGTCTCGAAACTCTTCTGGAACCAGCGTGGCTGCATGTCTGCAATCGCACTTGCAGATTCGGCGCTCCCACCGATCCAGTAGTCGAGAACGTTTTCGGGCGTGGTGGTGCTTCTCATCTCACTCTATTCCGGTCGGCGAGCGACGATCATGTAGTTGACCTTTGTGTCGGAAGAAAGTTTCCACTGGTCAGACAAGGGCTTAAAGGACACGCCCTGTGGCTTGTCTGCCACCAGTCCGGCCGCTTCGAGCGGCGCGGAAACCTCTTCGGGGCGCAGGAATTTCGCAAATTCGTGCGTGCCGGGTGGCAGCCAGCGCATCACATATTCCGCCCCGACAATCGCCAGCGCGAACGCTTTCGGCGTCCGGTTCAGCGTCGCCGTGATGGTGATGCCGCCGGGCCTCACAAGGGAGGCTGTGTCTTTCAGGAACTGCGCCGGATCAGCCACATGCTCGACCACTTCAAGGTTCAGGACCGCATCGAACGGCGCTTCCCCGCCCTCGATCAGGCCTTCTGCGGTGCCGCATCTGTAATCCACGTCGAGCCCGGCTTCGCTGGCATGCGTCAGCGCCGTCTTGATATTGGCCTCGCTTGCATCGACCGCCGTGACGCTTGCGCCAAGCCGTGCCATCGGCTCGCTGACCAGTCCGCCGCCACAGCCAATGTCCAGAATGCGAAGACCCTTGAGCGGTTTTCGCTGAGACCCATCCAGCCCAAAATGATCAACCAGAGTGTCGCGAATGAAGCCGAGACGGACCGGATTGAACTTGTGCAGCGGCTTGAACTTGCCGGTCGGATCCCACCATTCGGCGGCCATTGCCGAAAATTTTGCCACTTCATCGGGGTCGATACTGGGGGTTTGAGGCAAATCTTGCCGGTTTTCTGCTATTTTTTCCATAACTTTAGCAAACCTGTTTGCGCTTCTGCGGCGACGCGCTTAAAGACACGCCCGAAATCTCTGATCCATTAAATGGGAAGGCTCAGCAGCAAGGCAATGCGGCGCACAGTCCTTAAATTCGGCGGAACCTCGGTCGCAGACCTCGATCGCATCGCGCATGTGGCGGATATTGTCGCCTGGCGCGCGAGCCAGGGCGAGAATCTCGCCGTCATCGTCTCGGCCATGGCGGGTGAGACCAACAAGCTGGTGGGCTATGCGCGCGGGGCTGCAGGGGAAGGCATCACAGGCCCGAATTTCGACGATGAGTATGACGTCGTCGTCTCCTCTGGCGAGCAGGTAACCAGCGGCCTTCTGGCGCTTGCCCTGCGCAAGCGCGGTCTGAAGTCACGCAGCTGGCTTGGCTGGCAACTGGCCATGAAGACCAGCCCCGCCCACGGTTCGGCCCGCATCATGGGCTTTGAGGATTCCGGTCTGCAGGATTCGGTCGACAGCGGTGAGATCGCCGTGATCGCCGGCTTCCAGGGCGTCACCGATGAGGGCCGCGTCTCGACGCTCGGCCGCGGCGGCTCCGACACAAGCGCTGTCGCCGTCGCTGCTGCACTCGGAGCCGACAGCTGCGATATCTACACAGATGTGGACGGGGTCTACACAACCGATCCGCGCATCGTCCCGCAGGCCCGGCGCCTTGAAAAAATTTCCTATGAAGAAATGCTCGAAATGGCATCGCTCGGCGCCAAGGTGCTCCAGACGCGATCCGTCGAGCTTGCGATGAACCACCAGGTCAGGGTTCGCGTACTCTCCAGCTTTGCCGAGCCCGGCGAGACCAATCAGGGCACCTATGTCTGTAGTGAGGATGAAATCGTGGAAAAGCAGGTCGTCAACGGAGTTACCTATTCGCGCGACGAGGCAAAGGTCACGCTTTACGGGGTCGAGGACAAACCTGGCGTCTCAGCCCGCATCTTTTCCATGCTGGCCGAGGCTGGCGTCAATGTCGACATGATCGTGCAGGCCAATGCCCGCGGGCCGGAACGCGCCAACATGGTCTTCACCTGCACCTCCGCTGACAGCACAAAGGCTGAGCAGCTGCTGCTCGACCACAAGGCTGAGATCGGGTTTGAAAATCTCTCGGTCTCGCGGGACGTTGCTAAAGTTTCTGTCATCGGCGTGGGCATGAAGAGCCACACCGGCGTCGCTGGCACAATGTTCGATGCGCTTTACAAGAAGGGCATCAATATTGACGTGATCTCGACGTCCGAAATCAAGATTTCGGTTCTCATCGAGGCGGCCTATACAGAGCTCGCCGTGCGTGCGCTGCACACGGCATTCGGGCTTGACGCCGCGTAGCACAACCGTCCACTTACGGGCACGCCATGCCCCAGAGCTTTTCTGTCCCAAGGCTCCTGATCAACCGTCTTCGCGATGTGATGGCGGGCGACATGGAAGCCGACACCCGTCTGCAAAGGGTGGTCACCCTCATCGCAGGGACGATGGTTGCTGACGTTTGCTCGATCTATCGGCGCACTGACGATGACCAGCTTGAACTGGTCGCCACCGAAGGGCTGAGCCTCGATGCTGTCCATCAGACGCGTCTTGCAATCGACGAAGGCCTGGTCGGTCAGATCGCCCTCTCTGGCGAGCCGCTCTCCATTCAGGACGCCCCGCGCCACCCGGCCTTTTCCTACCGCCCGGAAACCGGCGAGGATCCCTATCACGCCTTTCTCGGTGTGCCGATCCTGCGCGGCGGGCGGGTGATCGGTGTCCTCACTGTCCAGAACCGCACAGAGCGGGTCTATGAGGAAGATGAGGTCGACAGCCTGCAGACCATCGCCATGGTCCTGGCCGAAGTCGTGGCCGCTGAAGCCACCACGACGAGCAGTGCATCGCCATCGCGTGATGTCCGGTCCGTCACTCTGGCCGGGCGGATCCTCTGCGATGGGCTGGGGCTTGGTGAAGCGCGCCTGCACGATGTTGTCGTGTCGCCGGCCCGCTATTTTACCGAAGACCCCGACGCTGAAGTCGCGCGCTTGCGCCGCGCCCTGAAAGAGTTGAACGCACAGCTCGACCGCATGCTCGCAAGCGATGTCGGCGCGATCTTCGGCGAACCGCGTGAAGTTCTCGAAGCTTTCAAGATGCTGGCGAGCGATCCTGTCTGGGCCATCCGCCTGGAAGAAGTCGTTCGCACGGGCCTGTCTGCTGAAGCCGCCGTGGACCGCTCACGCCGCGAGCACCGCACCAAGCTTGAGAATGCGCACGATCCGTACCTGCGCGAACGCCTCAACGATCTTGAAGATCTCGACAACCGGCTGCTGCGTGTGCTGTCCGGCAGCATGGAGTCTCATGCCAATGGCAGGGACAAGAGCGAGGAAACCCGCGAAGTCCTCATCGCGCGCCGCCTCGGCCCGGCCGAGTTGCTGGAATATCGCCAGTCCGGTCTCGCTGCGATCATCCTCGAAGAAGTTGCCCCCTCCAGTCATACCGCCATTGTCGCTCGCGCCATGGGCATTCCGACCATTGGCGGGCTCGGCGGGCTGTCGGCGCTTGTCGCGCCGGGGGACCAGGTGATCGTCGATGCCGAACAGGGCACTCTGCATATCCGCCCCGACCAGAGCCTGCTCGACGCCTACCAGACCCGCAGCGTCCTGCGCACAGAGCGTCAGGCCGCTTTCCAGGCGCTGCGTGACCAGCCGTCCCGGACACGCGACGGCGTCGATATCAAACTCATGCTGAATGCCGGCCTCGCCATCGACCTTGAGTCCATGGATGCGACGGGCGCCGATGGCATCGGCCTGTTCCGGACCGAGTTCCAGTTCCTCGTCTCCGACACGCTGCCGAAAATGGAAGCGCAGATCGATCTCTACAAGCAAGTGCTCGACCATGCCGGCAGCCGCCCGGTCCATTTTCGCACGCTTGACCTCGGCGGTGACAAGCTGCTGCCGAACTCGACAGACCAGTTCGAAGAAAATCCGGCGCTTGGCTGGCGCTCTATCCGTTTCGCGCTTGACCGGCCGGGCCTCTTTCGCCGCCAGCTGCGTGCCCTCGTGCGTGCGGCCGATGGCGGGTCGCTTTCGGTGATGTTCCCGATGGTCACCATCGCCGAGGAGTTCTTCGAGGCAAAGGCGCTGCTGCTCGATGAAATCGAATGGAGCAAGCAACGCGGCTACGCCGAACCGTGCGAGCTGCGCGTGGGCGCCATGCTGGAAGCGCCGGCCTTTGCCTACGGCCTGCAGGATGTCGCCGGAGAGGTGGATTTTGTCTCGGTCGGCACCAATGACCTGTTGCAATTTTTCCACGCTGCCGACCGAATGGTACCGCGCGTCTCGGAGCGTTATGACCTCGTCAGCCGCCCTGTCATGCGGTTTCTCGACTTCACACTGAAGGAGTGCGCGCGCCTCGATATTCCGGTCTCCGTATGCGGGGAAGTCGCCTCCCGGCCGCTCGAGGCACTTTGCCTTTTAGGCTTGGGATTCAGGACCTTATCCATGCCGGCAGCGGGTGTGGGACCGGTCAAACGCATGTTGCGCTCGGTCGATATGTCCGCCTTTTCCGAGGCGCTCAACAAGGCGATTCACACGTCGAACGGAGAGTTCCGTAACGAAGTGTTAGCCATAGCGGAATTACAAAATATTGTTTTGACTGATAGCTGAACTTAGGCGTTACGCCTGAACCTGTGTATGGTATAGGGCCTGCATTGAGGGACACAAGCTTCAGCAAAGAGTGAATTGGACGGTACGTCATGATGCATGACGACGAACATTCAAACGCAAACGCGCCGGAAGAATCCGGTCACGACGAGACAGAGAACTCGGCGGACGCTCGTCTTGTATCTGAAGCCGAGGTCGAAACTGACGACGCGACCGAGAGCAGCCTGATCGAAGCGTTCACCGCTGGCGGTCGCCTGCGCGCGGCCCGCGAAGCCCGCGGCAAGTCCATCGAGGACATGGCCAGGGAGCTGCTGATCAATCGCCGCGTGCTGGAATCGCTCGAGCAGACCATTCAGCCGCCCGACTACGATATGCGCCGCACACGCATCGTTGCGCGCAGCTATGCCAATGCGCTTGGTATTCCCGCTGACGCCATCCTTGCTGACTTCCCGATGGAAGAAGAGCAGGATCTTGCGACCGCTATTCCCAAATCATCCGTCACGGTCAGCGAACGTGGCCGTCGCCGCTTCCTGATCCCGGCCCTGGGCGCAAGCGCGCTGGTCGTGGCCATCGGCGCGTCGGTTGTGCTGCTGAAGCCTGAGCAGGTCTTCGAGCGCCGCACAGCGCCGTCCGTGGCCGAACGCGTTGTTGCCGTGAACACCGCGCAGGAAAGCCTGTTTGCAAAAGAACCCGTCGCGACGACGGCCAATGAGCAGAGCGAGCTGTCCATCGCCGCCGTCAAGCCGGCCTGGATCGAAGTGCGCGGCGCAGACGGCACCATCTTCCGCAGCCGCACCATGGGGCGCGGCGAGGTCTACTATCCGCGCGTTGGCGCAAGCTGGACGGTCACCGTTCAGGACGGCACGGCCTTTGAGTGGCGCCTCGATGATATCAGCGTCGGTCTCCTGTCAGAAACCGCAGAGCCGATCTATTCGGCCAGCATTGATGAGGCGGCAACGCTGGCGCGCGAGCATGCCACCCCGGCCATCGCATCGACGTCGAACAGCCGGCCCAGCCGCTAGCCCGTCTCCTAGATACAAAAAACCAGCCGCGGCGTGACCGGGGCTGGCTGTGTTTTGTCAGACTTTCGAAGGATGGGCGCGGTTAGCGGCTACCTTCGGTGAGGTTCTGAGCGGCTTGTGCCTGGCTGAGGGCGCGCTGGAAGTGTCCTTCTTCGTCGCCAATCATCGGAGCATCGCGGCAATCAGGTGCGCAGTCATAGGTGAAGGACGCGCCGCCACGGTTAATGGTCACCAGGCTTGCAGAGTTTGTCGTTACGACAACATCGGCTGAATAGATGATGTTATTGGCGTCATCGAGGACCAGAAGATTGGTGGTGCCAAATGACTTGCCCGTCAGGAAGACGAGGTGCGGGTCGGCAACTGCCACATCGGCAACATTCTGGTTGCCGATGACGACGCTGGCCGCCGCTTTGGACAGGCGAAGCGGCTTGGTTGTACCGGTTTCGACCGTAAATTGCTGGGCCGCTGCGAAACCGCAGGAAAGGACGGCACCCATAGTGGCCGCGAGGAATTTCGCTGGGAACTTCATGTACCGCTCCTTGTAATGATCGGTTGTACAGCCGAAATCTCAAGCAAGAAGGTTTCACGAACCCTAACGCCCGATGTGAAAGACTGCGGACGCGAGATTAATTGTTTGGTGAAGGCATGATGAAGAACCTCTGAAAGCCCTGTCGTGACGGCCAAATCAAGTGGTTAACAAATCATCTGTATGCGTTCAGGAATTTTGTGCTTCGGTTTACGCGATATTCAAAGCTGACGTGTAGAACGACATCTGTTCCGGATAAAAATCAATCGGGACGATACAACTGCATGATGATGGAGTCTCCAATGCAAAAGCTTATGAAACTGTTCAAGAACGAATCTGGTGCAACCGCTATCGAGTACGGCCTTATCGCTGCTCTGATCGCTGTTGCTATCATCGGCGCCGTTACCGCTCTCGGTACCAGCACCGCTAACACGTTCAACGAAGTTGAAGCTGCTATCTCTGCTTAATAGCCGAGCTTACAGCTAACCTTCGAGAAGCCGCCGAGTTCGCTCGGCGGCTTCTTTATTTGCCCAATACGCAAGCCCCGGAAATCAAGTCTTCAGACTTTCCATGTAAACGGACGGGGTTTGGTAGAGAGGGGCGGTCATGGTCACGGTCGTATTTACACTGACATTTCTCAGCCTTTGCGTGTACGCGGCGCTGCGAGATATCGAGACGCTGACCATCACCAACGGCCTCAACCTCACCATCGCTTTCCTGTTCTTTCCCGCCATCATCATCGCGGCGCCCGGCTGGGATGTGTTTGGCGGCCACATGATGGCTGGCGCCATCGCTTTTGTCGTGTCCATCTTCCTTTTCGCCTTCGGTGTGTTTGGCGGTGGCGATGCAAAGATGATCCCGGGCGTGATGTTGTGGCTCGGTCCCGAGGCGACGATGCCCTTCGTGATGACCATGGCTGTCATCGGCGGCGGATTGGCCGTATGCGTCATACTTGCCCGCAAGCTGGTGCCTGCACATGCCGTGCCCGGTTTTGCGTCCGAGACGATGCAGGCTGGAAATGGAGTGCCCTACGGTGTGGCCATTGCAGGCGGTGCAATATACGCGGCGCCGATGTCTCCACTCTTGACGTCGATAAACTTGGCAACCGTCCTCGGAAGTTAACTATGCTTTAGTCTGTAAGTGCAAATGTCCCCCTGTTGATTCCCCTTTTGTTGGGGGAATGAGTTGAGAAGGGGGGGCGTATGTCGCCTATTCGTTTGATCATTCTACTGGTTGCCGCTGGCGCGGCGATTGGCGCGGCTCTCCTTGTCAGGGGAATGTCGGGCGGGGAAGCACCGGTGACCGAATCCGGAGACCCGGTGGTCATCGAAAAGGAAGTCGAGGTGTCCTCGACCAAAGTGCTCGTTGCACGCACAGACATGCGCGTCGGAAGTCTTCTGACCCCGGATGATTTTGAATGGTCCGATTGGCCGGAAAAAGCGCTCAACGCCGGCTACTTTACCCAGGACGCCAATCCTGACGCGATCGAAGAACTGTCCGGCAGCGTCGCAAGAATTGCGCTTCTGCCAGGTGAGCCCATTCTCGGCTCAAAGATCGTCAAGAAGGGCGAGACAGGCTTCATGGCTGCGCTGCTCGAACCGGGCCTGCGCGCCATCGCCGTCGAGATTTCGCCTGAAACCGCCTCTGCCGGCTTTATCCTTCCCGATGACAAGGTCGACGTGATCCTCACCTATGAGGTGGAAGTCGTCACCGCACAGGGCGTGAAGGATACGACGATCACCAAGACCGTCATCGAGAATGCGCGTGTCCTGGCGATTGACCAGATGTTCGGCGAAATGGATGGCGCACCAGCCCTGACAGGCTCTACGGCCACGCTGGCGCTTGAGCCGCAACAGGCCGAAGTCCTGGCGCATGCTTCCCGCCTCGGCGCCATCTCGCTGGCGCTGCGCAGTGTCGCTGACTCCGATGAGAATGAGGGCAGGGCCACAGCGAATACCAGCCTGCTGACCGGTTCGGACAGCGGCGATGGCGGTGTCAAAGTCTTCAAGAACGGTTCGATGAGCGGGAGAAGCTGATGAGCACCGGTCGCATGCATAAAGCACTGGCAGCCCTCTGCCTTTTTGCGGCGCCGCTTTCGGCGCACGCACAGAATCTGATGGGCGTCTCGGTCATGAACCCCGGGGACACGAATGTCTCCCAGTCGATCAAGCTTGGGCTCAACAAGTCCACCGTCATTGAACTCGAGCGTCCTGTCGCGGATGTTGTCATCACCAATCCGGAGATCGCCGACGCGGTGGTTCAGACCGCCCAGCGTCTTATTTTCCGCGGTATCAAGGTCGGTGAGACGAACGCCTTCCTGTTCGACCGCAATGGCGACCCGCTGCTCAATCTGGAAATCGTCGTCGGTGCCGACATGGCCTCGCTCAGCAAGCTGATCGCCCGCTACGTTCCTGATGCGCGCGTCGACGTCGAAAGCATTGGCGGCAATATCGTCCTGACCGGCCAGGTCGACAATCTTTCCCAGTCGGACCAGGTCATTCGTCTCGTAAAGGCCTATTCCGGCCAGGAAGACTTCGAGCCGGTCAACATGATGTCGATCGCCGCAAAAGACCAGGTCATGCTGGAAGTGCGCATCGTCGAGATGCAGCGCAGCGTGGTCAAACAGCTCGGCATCAATCTGTCCGGCGCAACGAATTTCGGTGACCTTGCAAACCTCGTCGAGAAGCAGCTTTTTGCTCCTGAAACGCCCGGCGGTCCTGCCGTGGATGCCGAAACAACCGCGCTCGTCCCGGGCCTTCCGTTCAGTAACAATGCCAGCATCTCCAGCGCCAATGGCTACAATGTCGCCGGCAGCTCACTCGGCGGCTTTTCGGGCGGTGTGGGCTATACCAACTATGTCGGCGATGACTTCCAGTCGTCGGCTGGCGCGGCCATTGATGCGCTTGAGCGTGTCGGTATTGTCCGCACGCTGGCAGAGCCGAACATCTCCGCGATTTCCGGCGAGTCCGCCAAATTCCTTGCAGGCGGCGAATTCCCGGTTCCGGTTGGCCAGGACAATAATGGCCGCATCACCATCGAGTTCAAACCATACGGTGTCGGGCTCGGCTTCACGCCGATGGTCCTCTCCGAGGGCCGTATCTCGCTGAAGGTCTCGACCGAAGTTTCAGAGCTGACCAATCAGGGCGCCTTCCAAGGCCAGTCAGTTGCCGGTGTCGATGACCAGGGCAATGTGATCACCGCGCAGACGCTGACCATTCCAGCGCTGAGTGTGCGGCGCGCAGAGAGCACGGTCGAGCTGCCAAGCGGCGGATCGATGATGCTTGCCGGCCTCATCCAGAGCCGGTCGCGCCAGGCCCTCGACCAGCTTCCGGGCCTGAAGAAGCTGCCAATCCTCGGCGCGCTCTTCCAGTCGCGTGACTTCCTCAATGAGGAAACCGAACTGGTCGTCATCATCACCCCATACCTGGTCGATCCGACCGCCAAGGGTAATCTGCGGACACCGGCAGACGGCTATGCCAATGCCTCTGACCCGCAAACCATTTTCTTCGGAAAGCTGAACGCTGTGTACGGAAAGAATGGCGAAGGTCTGACCCAGGACAATTACAACGCCCCTGTCGGGTTTATCGAGGAATAGGAGCCAGCCATGCGTGCACTGAAAGGTCTTATCGCTTCTGCCGGTCTGGCATCGGCGCTTGTCATGGCCGGCTGTTCGTCAACCGGCAAATATGGCCCGGTCCCGCCTGAATATCTTGTCGGCACCTCGCTTGACCGCAACCCGATCCGGGTGGCCGAAACCACCGAATATCTGGAAGTCCAGCTGAACCCGGCTGAGGCGCACCTGCGTCTGTCCGAGCGTGAGCGCATCCGGGCTTTCATCGCTGACTACAAGCATCGCGGTGTCGGCCCGCTGGTCATGTCGCTGCCGAAGAACCACGAGAATGAAGAGCTCGCCGTCAAGGCTGTCGCCGAAGCGCGTGAAATCGCTTGGACGTCGGGTGTCGATTATCAGGAAATCAGCGGTAGCGCCTTCGAGGCCAACGGCCGCAATACGCCGATCGTGCTGGGCTTTCGCGCCTATAAGGCCATTGCGCCAGAATGCCTGCAAAAGTCCGCCTACGACTTCTCTGACGCCAGCAGCAATAATGACATGCCGTCTCTTGGCTGCTCGGTGCGCACCAACATGGCGGCGATGATTTCCAATCCGGCCGACCTTCTGGGTGACCGCCCGCTGGAGCCGGGCGATGCAGCCCGCCGGCTGGTTCAGCTTGAACTTTATCGCTCCGGTGAGGCAACCGGCGCCGAGCGCAGTGACGACGAAACCGGCTCAGTCTCCACGGCTGTGAACTGATTTTAGTGAGGATTTGAGGGCAGGGCTTATGAGTAAAGAGAACGCACTCTTCGAAGAAGACTTCGACCTGGAATTCGATGACTCGCCAGACGCGACCGCCGAGCAACTTGTCGACCAGCTTACCGGTCCGGTTGATGCTCCGTATAAGGAGCTGGAAGAAGGGGTGGAGCTGCCGCCAATGTCGATGGCACATGGCGGTGACCGGGCGATCCCGGCCATCTCGATCCTGGCCTTCTACGAGAACGACTCAAGCCGCGACATGATCGAGAAGGTCGCCGCTGACCGGCGGATGCAAAATGCATCGCTCGAAGTCATGTCCGGCGGCATTCCGGCCGCCATCGAGCATCTCTCGCATAACGCCACGCCAAACCTCCTGATCGTTGAATCCTCGGCTTCTTCCGGCACCATGGTCAATCAGATTGATGAGCTTGCCGGTCAGTGCGAAGAGGGCGTGCAGGTCATGGTGATCGGCGCGACCAACGACATTTCGCTCTACCGCCAGCTTGTCGCCCGCGGCGTTGATGAATACCTCGTGCCGCCTATCGAGCCGGTCCAGATGGTCCGCGCCATCGGCAATATGTTCACCGATCCGGATGCGCCATTCGTTGGCAAATCGATCTCGGTGATCGGTGCCAAGGGCGGCGTCGGCTCCTCCACCATCGCGCACAATCTCGCCTGGGCCCTAGCGGAAAATGCCCGCGTGAATACCTCGCTGGTCGATCTCGATCTCTCCTTCGGCACCACATCGCTCGACTTCAACCACGAGACCCAGCAGACCATCGCTGATGCGCTCATGGCCCCTGAGCGCGCTGATGACGCCGTGATCGGACGCCTGCTGGCCAAGGCCACAGACCGGCTGTCGCTGTTCACCGCGCCGGCCAGCGTGAACCAGCTGATGGATATCGACGCTGAGGCCTATTCCACCGTCATCGAAGGCGTTCGCCGCCTTATGCCGTTTGTTGTGCTCGATCTGCCGCATGGCTGGTCGCAGTGGATCTACAATACGCTCGTCGGCTCCGATGAGGTCATTCTGGTCTGCCAGCCGGACCTTGCTTCCCTGCGCAACGGCAAGAACATGCTGGACCAGCTGAAGTCACAGCGTCCGAACGACAATCCGCCGCGCCTGATCATCAATATGGCCGGTGTTCCAAAACGTCCGGAAATTCCGGTGAAGGACTTCGCATCGGCCATGGGTGCCGAGCCGGAAGTCATTCTGCCTTTCGACCCGCAGCTCTTCGGCACGGCGTCGAACAAGGGGCAGATGATCTCTGAAGCCGACCCGCAGGCCAAGCCTTCGCTCGCAATTGATCATCTCGCGGCGATGCTGTCGGGCCGCGAGACCTCACAGCCACAGAAATCCCTGCTCAAGAAACTTCTCGGAAAGTAAGGATCGATAGGTAACACGTATGGCATTTGGCAAACGTTCAGCAGCTGCACCAGCGACCGCGCCGACATCGCGACCGGCGCCGAAACCTGCTGCGCCGAGTGCGCCCAAATCTGAAGCCAAAAAACCGGCGCCGCCACCACTGCCGGCGACCAAGCCGAAAACCGGACCTGATGGCAAGCCCGTCGCCCTGAAGCCGCCGACAGACATGCAGCCGGAGAAGGTTCACAAGGTCGATACCCGCTCTGAAGAGTATTACGCGACGAAGACCACCATCTTCAACGCACTGATCGACACGATTGACCTTGGCCAGCTGGCCCAGCTCGACGCTGAAAGCGCGCGTGAGGAAATCCGCGACATCGTCGTCGAAATCATCAGCATCAAGAATGTCGTGATGTCGATCTCCGAGCAGGAGCGCCTGCTCGACGATATCTGTAACGACGTTCTGGGCTATGGCCCGCTCGAGCCGCTCCTGGCGCGCGACGACATCGCCGATATCATGGTGAACGGTGCCGACACGACCTATATCGAAGTCAACGGCAAGATCGAACGGACCAATATCCGCTTCCGCGACAACGCCCAGCTGATGAACATCTGTCAGCGGATCGTGTCGCAGGTCGGCCGCCGCGTCGATGAAAGCTCACCGATCTGTGACGCGCGTCTGCTTGATGGCTCTCGTGTGAACGTGATTGCGCCGCCGCTCGCCATTGACGGCCCGACGCTCACCATTCGTAAGTTTAAAAAGGACAAGCTGCGCCTTCAGGACCTCGTCAATTTCGGGTCCATCTCCGAGGCAGGCGCCGAGATCCTCCGCATTATCGGCCATGCGCGCTGTAACGTCCTTATTTCCGGCGGTACCGGCTCAGGCAAGACGACGCTTCTCAACTGTCTCACAGGCTTCATCGAGCCAGGCGAGCGCGTCATCACTTGCGAAGACTCCGCTGAACTTCAGCTGCAGCAGCCGCACGTTGTGCGCCTCGAAACGCGCCCGCCCAATATTGAGGGCTCGGGTGAAATCTCGATGCGCGACCTTGTGAAGAACTGTCTGCGTATGCGCCCTGAGCGGATTATCGTCGGCGAGGTTCGCGGGCCCGAAGCGTTTGACCTTCTTCAGGCCATGAACACGGGCCATGACGGCTCAATGGGCACGCTGCACGCCAACAGCCCGCGCGAAGCCCTCAGCCGTGTGGAATCCATGATCACAATGGGCGGCTTTTCGTTGCCGGCCAAAACCATCCGTGAAATGATCGTCGGCTCGATTGACGTTGTCGTTCAGGCCTCGCGTCTGCGGGACGGGTCCCGCCGCATCATGTGTGTGACCGAAGTCATGGGCCTGGAAGGCGACACGATCGTCCTGCAGGACGTGCTCAAATTCGAGATCGATGGCGAAGATGATGATGGCAAGGTCAAAGGCCGTCACCGCGGCACCGGTATTGGTCGTCCGCGCTTCTGGGAGCGCGCCTCGTACTACAATCTGGAAGGTGATCTCGCCAGGGCCATCGACGCGTTGGAGGCCTAGGTCATGAACCAGGATTTGCTCATCTACGTCGTCGGCGGTCTCGCATTCCTCGCAATGGCCGGCATCGGCCTCGCCTTTACGGGCGGCTCGAATGAAGCGGCGACCAAGCGGGCCAGACAGATCAAGGCGGGCGCGTCCGGCGCCAAGGGCCGCGGCGATGTGCAGGACATCAACTCCCAGCGCAAGCGCCAGACGCAACAGATGCTCAAAAAGCTGCGCAAGCAGGATGAAGAGCGCCGAAAGTCCCTGATCCCGCAGGACATCAAGTCAAAGCTTGTACAGGCTGGCCTCTCCATGCCGGTCGAAGCGTTCTGGATCGGGTCGGCTGTTCTGGGCGTGCTTGTCGCTGCCCTCACTTTCGTTTCCGGTGCCGAGGGGCCGCCGCCGATCGCTGGTATCGAGATCAAGTCGCGCCCGGCAATGATCGCCATTGCGGCCTTTGTCGGCTTTATCGGTATTCCGCGCTTCATTCTCGGTTTCCTGACCAAGGGCCGCCACAAGAAGATGACCGCGCAGTTCGCCGATGCCATCGATATCATCGTGCGCGGTGTGAAATCGGGTCTTCCGCTGGCCGAATGTCTGCGCATCATCGCCAGGGAGAGCCCGGACCCGCTCGGATCCGAGTTCAAGACGCTCACCGACAACATCCAGATGGGCACCAATCTGGACCGCGCCCTTCAGCAATTCTTCAAGCGCGTGCCGCTGCCGGAAGTGAACTTCTTCGTCATCGTGCTGACCATCCAGTCCAAGTCTGGCGGTAACCTCTCCGAAGCGCTCGGCAATCTGTCCAAGGTTATCCGTGAGCGGAAGATGATGCGTGAGAAGATCAAGGCCATGTCTTCAGAAGCCAAGGCCTCCGCGGGCATCATTGCCTCGCTACCCTTCGCCGTGGGCCTCATGGTCTACATGACTACGCCAGCCTACATCATGGAGCTGTTCCTGACTTCGACAGGACACATGATCCTGTTCATGGCGGTCTGCCTCATGTTCACCGGTGTCACGGTCATGAAGCGCATGATCAGCTTCGACATCTAGGGGGAACGAACGCCATGGAAGCCTTCGCACAGTCTCTTGGAGATCCCGGTACGATCGCGTCGATCCTGGCGGCGGTCGCCATGTTCGCGACGATCACCTCCGTCATGCTTCCCGCCCTCAAGGGCGACAAGCTGGAAACACGCCTCAAACAGGTCACCTCGCAACGCGAAAAACTGCGCAAGGCAAACCGCGCCGCGCTCGAGAAAAAGGGCCTGAAGCGCGACGATTCCGGCACGATCAGCGATATCACAGGCAGGCTGAACCTGCAGAAGATGCTGGAAGACCCGAACGTTCAGGCCAAGCTGGTACAGGCCGGTCTGCGCGGCCCGCGTCCGCTGGCGATCTTCTACTTCTGCCGTTTCATTCTGCCATTCTTCGGTGCGCTGGGCGTTTTCCTCTACATCTTCTTCGTCAATGATCACGGTCTCAGCCCGCAAATGAAGATCGGTGCCGTCATCTTCGGTCTGGCTGCGGGCTTCTATGCGCCGAACCTCTACGTTTCGAACATTGCGTCCAAGCGCCAGCAATCGATCATGAGAGCCTTCCCGGACGCGCTCGACATGCTGCTCATCTGCGTGGAATCGGGCATGTCCATCGAGATCGGCTTTGCCAAGGTCGGCGCCGAAATCGGAACCGCATCGCCAGAGCTGGCCGAAGAGTTTCAGCTCACCACGGCAGAGCTCGCCTATTTGCAGGAGCGCCGGCAGGCCTATGAAAACCTGGCCAAGCGGACGGGCCATGAAGGCGTGAAATCGGTCTGTATGGCGCTCATGCAGGCCGAACGATACGGTACGCCGCTCGGTGACGCGCTGCGCGTCATGGCCAAGGAAAACCGCGACATGCGCATGGCTGAAGCCGAGAAGAAGGCCGCAGCGCTTCCGGCCAAGCTGACCGTGCCGATGATCCTGTTCTTCCTGCCAGTTCTCTTCCTGGTCGTCCTCGGCCCGGCCTACATCAAGTACAAGGAAATGAACGGATAAGGCTTCCGGCCTGACCTTTCAGCCAACGAATAAAGGCCAGACATCCCTGTCTGGCCTTTTCTTGTCGGGCCGTCGCTTCAAAAGCGCAGAGCGTCAGTCGCTACCGAGAGACCCGCGCAGTTTCAGCGGGTTTGCGGCCGTTTCCTGCGCTGGCCGTTCGTCCTCTGCCGCATCATCCTCCGTACCCGCATCATCGCGCAGCGCGCCATAGTCGCGGGTCGGCGCCAGCATGGACTTCAGCGCCTGCAAGTTCGCGTCGACAGTGCGTTGCGGCGCATGCGGATCAACCTCTCTCATATCGTCAAACCGGCCTTGCAGCCCAAGGATCAAGGCAAGGTTCTGGCGGACCCGCGCATCAGCGCCGGGCAGTGAGGCGGCATAGCGCAAGCGCTCTTCGGCCTTGGTCAGCTGCCCGGACAGGGCAAGGGACAAGCCAAAATTGGTCAGGGTCGACACTCTGTCAGGTTCGATCTGCAGCGCCGCTGCATAGGCGGCCTGCGCATCATAGTGGCGTTCCAGCTGGTCGAGGGCGAGGCCGAGGCCGGCATGCGCGGAAGCATTCTGCGGATTGATCACCGAGGCGCGGTAGAAGGCATCCGCCGCGTCCCCCGGCCGGCCCTGGCTGATCAGCGCGCGCGCCATGATCACATTCAGCGTGTCCGATTTCGGGTGCAGCGGGATCGTTTTCGACAGGATTTCAATCGCACGCTCATGGCTGCCAATTTCGCGCAGCGATTCGGTGAACCGGATCGTCGTTTCCAGGTCGCCCGGATTTTTGCGGAACTCGGCCGCCCAGAAATTGGCCCGCGTCAGCGGGTCTGCGCGGTCCATCTCTGCAATCTCTTCGGCCGAAGCCGGTGCCATCTTGGCAGCAAGCGCTGCCTCTGCCGCGGCGGCTTCGTCATTCTTGCCCGAACTTGCACAGGCCCCGAGCAGGGCGGCAGAAAGGATCGGCACGGCGAATTTCAGGGCTCTGGACATCTGGTCGCTCCGGTGAAGAGTGTCAGCGATGACCTTGCCCTTGTGACCGTCAAGGATCAGTTAACAAAACAACGGATTTGCTTAACCAATTTCACCAACGGAGCCCCACCTTTCATGCATAACGCTTTCATCGCCGCCGCTTCATCTGCCGCCAAGGTTCATCTCGTGCGCCCAGCAGGCTGGGAGGAGGTCTCGAAGGCGCTGCCGGAAAGCGTCGTCCATCTCGCCAGTGCGAATGATTTTACCGGCAAGTCGGGTGAGCTGGTCGTCTCCGGCGGCGCAGATGGCGCGCGAGACCATGTCCTGTACGGTCTGGGCGAGGCGGTCGACGCGCTCGCCGTCGCGGGGCTGTCGGCAAAGCTCCCCGAGGGTGATTATCAGATCGAGACCGATGGCGGCCTGCCGCTCGCCCATATTGCGGCGGGCTGGGCCGATGGCGCCTACCGCTTTGATCGCTACCTGAAGGACAAGGCCTCCCCCCCTCGCCTCGTGATCGGTGAGGACAAGGATGCCGACGCGCTCGACCGGGAAGCGGCGGCGGTCTCGCTATTGCGCGATCTCATCAACACGCCTGCCCAGGATATGGGCCCATCCGGCATCGAGGCTGCAGTGCGCCAGATCGCGGAGGATCACGGCGCTGACGTGGTCGTCACCGAGGGCGACGCGCTGCTCGAGCAGAACTATCCGATGATCCATGCGGTCGGGCGCGCCGCGCCTGAAGCCCCGCGCCTGATAGAGCTGACATGGGGCAACCCGGACCATCCAGAGCTCGCCCTTGTCGGCAAGGGCGTCGCCTTCGATACGGGCGGCCTCAATCTGAAGACGGGCAATTATATGCGCCTGATGAAGAAGGATATGGGCGGGTCGGCGCATGTCATCGCCCTGTCGAAACTCGTCATGAGCTCGAACCTTCCTGTCCGCTTGAAGCTTTACGTCCCGGCGGTTGAGAACGCCGTCGATGGCAATGCCTTCCGGCCGGGCGATGTCCTCTCGACCCGCAAGGGCCTCACCGTCGAGATCGACAATACCGATGCTGAAGGCCGTCTGATCCTCGGCGATGCGCTGACCAGGGCGTGCGAGAGCGACCCGGACCTGCTGATCGACTTTGCCACGCTGACGGGCGCGGCCCGCGTCGCCGTCGGCCCGGACCTCGCGCCGTTCTATACCGATGATGGTGACCTCGTAGACGCCATCAACGCGGCGGGCGCGGTATCGGGTGACCCGGTCTGGCGCATGCCGCTCTGGGACCCGTACAAGTCGATGCTGAAATCCTCGATTGCCGACATGCAGAACGCTGGCGGATCGTTTGCCGGCTCGATCACGGCGGCGATCTTCCTCAAGCAGTTTGTTGATGCCCGGCGCTGGGTGCACCTCGATGTCTGGGGCTGGCGCCTTGGGAAATACGGCCGTCCGGAAGGCGGCGCGGCGTGCGGGCTTCGTGCCATGTGGACGATGCTGCGCACGCGTTATGCGTGATTTCCAAGGATGGGGGCAAACCTGCGCGGTGAGCCTTGCGCCACGGGCAAAATCCTGCTCTTTAGCGACAATCGATAAGACAGGAGCTCTATCACATGCGTATTGGCCTTACCGCCCTTGCTTTGGTTCTCGCGGCCTGCGGCCCGACCGCAACCGAAACCACCGACCCGTCCAGCAGCGAAACTTCGACTGAAACCTCGGCGACCGAAACAGCCGAGCCAACGGCCGAAGAGGTTGAGACCGAAACCGCTGCGCTGAATGAGTGGTTCGACGAGAAATACGAAGAGCAGCTGATGATGAGCCCGATCCAGCTCACTTTCATCGGCCGCAAGGACCGTTACGGCGAAATCGACGACATGTCGGTCGAGGCCATGAAAGAGCAGCTAGCCTGGAAGGCCGCCTCCGTCGAGGAAATGAAATCGACCTTCGACTATGACAAGCTGACGCCCGAAGCGAAGAACTCCTGGGACATCTGGGAATACCAGTACGACCTCCAGAAAGAGGGAATGGACTACCTCTATAACGGCTTCACCTTCGACCAGATGAATGGCCCGCAAGCCTTCATCGCCACCTTCCTGATCCAGTTCCACCGTGTCGATACGCTGGAAGACATGGAAGCGTACATCTCCCGGATCCGGGAAGCCGGACGCGCTGGCGGCCAGTTGCTCGAGCACGCAAAAACCGCCTCGGAAAAAGGCGTCCAGACGCCTGACTTTGCGCTGGAAGGCGTCATCGACCAGTCCCGCAAGATCATCACGGGCGCGCCCTTCACCGACGGTGAGCCATCCGACATCTGGGCCGACATCCAGAGCGAAGTGTCCACCCTGCAGGAAGCCGACAAGATCGACGATGAGCAGGCCGAAACCCTGCTCGCCGATGCCAAGGCAGCCCTTCTTGAGGACTTTGAGCCCGGCTACCAGGCCATCATCGACTGGGCAGAGGGTGAGCTTGAGACCGCGCCGTCCAATCCGAGCGGTGTCGGCACGACCCAGCCCAATGGCCAGGACTATTACAATTACCGCCTGCGCGCCTCGACCACGACGGACATGACCGCCGACGAGATCCATCAGATCGGCCTTGATGAAGTCGAGCGCCTCCATGCTGAAATGGAGAAGATCAAGGACGATTACGGCTTTGATGGCACCCTGCAGGAATTCTTCACTTTCCTGCGTGAAAGCAAAGACAATCGTGACCTCTATTATGAGGACAATGATGCCGGCGCTGAGGCCTATATTGCCGATGCGACGGCCGCCATCGAGAACATCAAGACGATGCTGCCTGACTATTTCGGCATCCTGCCGAAAGCCGACCTCATCGTGAAGCGCGTGGAGCCTTTCCGTGAGCAGGACGGGGCCGCCCAGCACTATTTCAGTGGCACGCCGGATGGCTCGCGCCCGGGCATCTACTACGCTCACCTCTCCGACATGACCGCCATGCCGAAGCGTGAGCTGGAAGTGATCGCCTATCATGAGGGCCTTCCGGGTCACCACATGCAGATCTCCATTGCGCAGGAGATCGAGGACTTGCCGCAATTCCGCACCCAGGCCGGCTTCACCGCCTATTCCGAAGGCTGGGGCCTCTATTCAGAGTGGCTCGCCAAGGAAATGGACGGCACCTATGTCGACCCGATTTCCGATTTCGGCCGTCTCGGCTCTGAAATCTGGCGCGCGATCCGCCTCGTCGTCGATACCGGCCTGCACTCAAAAGGCTGGACCGAGGAAGAAGCCTTCGAATACTTCGTCAACAATGCCGCTGTCACCGAGGCTCAGGCCCGCTCTGAAATCCAGCGCTATATCGTGATGCCGGGGCAGGCGACTGCCTACAAGATCGGTATGCTGAAGATCCAGGAGCTGCGCCGCGACGCCGAAGCCGAACTCGGCGATGATTTCGACATCAAGGCCTTCCACGACACCATCCTCGGCGGCGGCGCCATGCCACTCGAAATCCTCGAACGCCGCGTCGACCAGTGGATCGCTGACGTGAAGGCCGAGAACGCCGACACAGCAGAGCCCGCCGAAACGGAACCGGCTGAGTAAGCTCTGAACTATCTCGACATGTCGAGCGGCCCCGTACCATGTTGCGGGGCCGCTTTTCTTTGCGGCTCAGACCTTTTCCGGTTCTCTCAATTCGGTCGCTTTCATCGCCTCGGCGATATAGTCCGCCAGCAGCTTCGTCTTGCCTTTCAGATTGCCGCCGGACCAGACGACATGCAGCGGCAACAGCGGCGCTTCCCAATCCTCGAAGATCTGGACCAGATCGCCGGAGCGGACCTTTTCGCAGACCAGCCAGTCCGGCGAGAGGATATAGCCCATCGCGTCCTGTGCGGCCTGGATCAGCATGTCGCCGGATGAAGCGCGCAGACGCCCATGCACGCGCAGTGTTTCAGTATCCCCGGTCGCCGCATGGGTCAGCTGCCACTCGGCGCCAAGATTCTTGTGCCGAAGATGCAGCGCGTCAGTCGGGTCAAGCTCGCTCGGCCGCGTCAGGTTTTTGACCTGCGCGGCATAGATCGGCGAGGCGAATAGCCGGCGCGCAGACGCTGAAATCCGCTTCGCCATCAGGCTGGAATCCGACAGCTCGCCCAGCCGGAAGGCAAGGTCGACGCCTTCCTGCACGATGTCGGTATACGTATCGTCAGAGATCACATCGAGAGTGAGGTCCGGATAGCGCTTCATGAAGCTCGTCAGGGCTGGGGCGATGACCACCCGCGAAAGCGAGTGCGGCACAGAAATCCGCAGCTGGCCCACAGCGTCATTCTTGAGGCCGCGCACTTCGGCTTCGGCTTCCTCAAAGTCTTCGAGGATCGACCTGGCGCGATCGTAGAACTTCTCGCCGGCCTCGGTCAGGCTCAGGGCCCGTGTCGTGCGCAGGAAAAGGTCCGCGCCGAGTTGCGTTTCCAAATCCTGCACCCGGCGCGACACGGTCGGCTGCCCGATGCCCAGGTCCAGCGCCGCCTTTGAAAAACTCCCCGTATCGGCCACCCGCAGGAAAAGCCGCATCGCATCAAGTCGGTCCATATCAGGCCTCCCGTCTCATCGCCCATTATCGCCATATAGGAAGCACAGCGCGCGCTTTCGAGCTTTCTGGTATGATGAAGAGCCTCACCAGTTCGTGATTGCCAATCACGCAGGCGTGGTTCGCAGTTGAGCCGCTTGAGGCGTATCTCGATGCCACCGGACAAGGGGATGAACCAATGGACAAGATCAAGACCTGGTCGCCGCATGTGATCGCCGTCATCGCATCGCTCGTCTTTCTCGACAGCCTGCGCTTCAAGTTCACCAATGCGCCGGAGACGATCGAGATCTTCACCCGGCTCGACAATTGGGCCGCGAGCTTCGGGGCAGGGGGCCTCTTCGCTCAGACCGGGCTGTTCAGCCAGTATGTGATCGGCACCGCTGAGCTCTTTGCCGCGGCGCTGCTCCTCCTCGGCATACACCCGGCGCTTCGCCGCCTGCAGGCACTTGGCGCGGTGATTGCCTTCGCCGTGATGAGCGGGGCGGTGAACTTCCACCTCTGGACGCCGCTCGGCATCGACCCGAACAATGATGGCGGCGGACTGTTCTTCATGGCGTGCGTCGTCCTGGCGACGTCGATTGTCCTCATCCTCATCCGCCGCAAGGAACTCGCGGCGATCGGCCGGGGGCTTGTCGCAACCTTTCTGCCGGGACGGGCGGGCACGCGCCAGCCACATCCCACGCCGCGCGCGTCACACGCCTGACCCCCTGACCCTTAAAAGGAGCCAAACCATGCTCAAGACCCTCGCCGTCGCGCTCGCTATGAGTGTGTCCGCCGCCACCTTCGCTGCGCCAGCCCATGCCGACAAGTCGCCCATCTATACCGGCCCCTTCTCTGACACCGCCGTTCAGGGCCATGATGTCGTCGCCTATTTCACAGAGGGAAAACCGGTGAAGGGGTCGAACGACTTCACCACTAAATATCAGGGCGCCACATTCAAGTTTTCGAGCGCTGAAAACCTCGCCGCCTTCAAGGCGGATCCGGCCAGATACGCCCCTCAATATGGCGGCTATTGCGCCTGGGCCGTGGCCGAAGGAAAGACCGCGAAAGGCGATGCCGACCACTGGAAAATCGTCGATGGAAAACTTTACCTCAACTATAATAAAAAAATTCAGGAACGCTGGGAACTAGATCAGGCGAAGTTCATTGTTAATGCAGATACAAACTGGCCGGAGGTTCTGAAGTAACAGGGCATATTCCCTCCTCCCCTCACCCACGCCCTGTTTCTTCCGGCTTGAAGACCCTGCACGTCCCCTCCGTGCAGGGTCTTTTACATCCCGCTTAGGTTTAGGCTCTGTTGCCCTAAAGGCACATTTTCTGGCGGCCATTTTTCAGCCGTTTTCCAGCAACAATTCGGTAGCGATTGATTGCGATTCCTGTCGCATCGCGTCCCTGGACGGACGCGGCATACAGGAGAAAATAAATGTCCAAAACTCTAGCACTTGCAGCGACGCTTTCGCTCCTCGCCAGCCCCGCCGTGGCCGAAGGTTGGTATGCCGATGCCGGCTACCAGTTCATCTCCATTGACGAGGATGGCGTGGACGCTGACCTCGGCGCCATCACCGGTCACCTCGGCTACAACTTCAACGAGTACGTCTCGGTTGAGGGTGAAGCTGGCGTTGGCGTACAGGACGAAACGATCGACACCTTCGTCGGCGATGTTGATGTGGAGCTGAACTATGTCGTGGGTGCGTATCTGCGCGGCGAACTGCCGATCAGCGATCGCGCAACGCTGTTCGCGCGCGCTGGCGCCGTGAATGCGGAAATCGAGGTCTCGATTGCTGGCTTCAACGATAGCGGCAGCGACACGGGCATCGGCTATGGTGCCGGCGGCGAGTTCATGGTCGGGCCGGACTTCGGCTTCCGCGGCGAATATACCCGCTACGACATCGAAGATCTCGAAGCAGACGCCTTCACCATCGCAGCTGTCTGGAAATTCTAGTCGCTGGCACCCTTCGCGAAGGGGATGAACGATCCGGCCGGGCACCACGCCTGGCCGGATTTTTCTTGTCCGCCGGGGCCGGTTATTCCTTCGCGATGATCCACACCGCATGGATGAGGCCCGGAATATAGCCGAGCAGCGTCAGCAGGATATTGAGCCAGAATTGCGCGCCGATACCGACCTGCAGGAATACGCCGAGCGGTGGAATGAGCACGGAAAAGATAATGCGGATAATATCCATTGAGGGGGTGTCTCCAATAAAGGAAAACAACGCGGCCCAGGCGACGCTTGTTCCGCTCCCGCCTCTTGCGCACCTCCAGCCCGTCGCGGCCTATTCGTCGCGTGTCGCCCACTCATTGAGAATGTGGTGCGCCACGGCAAACCGCATGGGCGCATAGATCTCGGGGTGGTCGCCCGCCAGGATCCGCCGCGCCTCTTCCCGCGTCACCCAGATCGCCTGTTCCAGCTCATCCGGGTCGATCGTGATGTCTTCGTTCTCAGCCGGCAGGATCAGCCCGATCATCAGCGATGACGGGAATGGCCATGGTTGACAGAAAAGGTATTCGGCCTGCGCCGGGTCGCACTTGATGCCGGCCTCTTCCAGCAATTCGCGCGCCGCGCCCTGTTCCAGCGTCTCGCCCGGTTCGATGAAGCCGGCCAGGCAGCTCCACATTCCCTTCGGCCACATGCGCTGGCGCCCGAGCAGGCATTTGTCGCCCGACACCGCCAGCATGATCGCCACCGGGTCGGTGCGCGGGAAATGCTGCGCCTTGCAGTCCGGGCATTCGCGCTTCCAGCCTGCGTCCGTGCGCACGCTCTCGGTCCCGCATTTCGCGCAGAAGCGATGCGAGCGATGCCACTCGAACAGGCTCCGCGCCGTCGAGGCGAGGTTGGCGTCCATCTCCGGCATGTTCTGTAGGCTGGTCCGCAGGTCGCCGAAATCGCCCGTGCCAGCGATCAGCGACGAGTTGAGATCGAAATCGCCCGGCATCTCCACCGCAAAGACCGGCGTGCCATTCTTGTCGACGCCAAGGAAAAGCGGCTCAGCGTCGGGCGCCAGTTTCGCCACTTCCGGGCCGAGCCAGACGAGCCCGCCCTCTGCGGTCACCAGGGGCAGGCCGCCCTGCAGGATGAAGACCAGCGCCTCCTCGCTCTTATAGGCTGCGTCGAGCCAGGCCTGGTCGGTTCGGTGGTGGCCGGCGCGGTCGATCGCGCGTGAGCCAAGCGGGATAAGGTCGGAATTTGTCGTGATGGTCGTCATGCCCCGATACCTATCAGCATCCGCCCCCTTGTCACCCCGGTTTCAAATCGCGATATAGGCGTCAGGAGGCTGGCGGTGGACGAAGTCCTCGCCAACTGGGTCAGGTCGGGAACGAAGCAGCCCTAACGAGTTTCCCTTCGGGTCACTGTCCAGTCTCCGCTTTTCCGCACAATCAGCGCCATAACGAAAACACCCCGACTTTCGCCGGGGTGCTCGTCAATCTCTGTCCGTCGAAGAGGCGCGCGCGCCTTAACCCCGCTCAGACGGCGGCCGTTGCGGCACAGGGGTCAGCATGCCCGGAATACCGTCCGGCCGCGCTTTCTCCAGCATGCGCTGATAGGCCGGCCGTGCCTCGACCCGCGTTTTCCACGCCGCGATCTTCGGGAATTGCGCCTCATCGACAAGGTTCAGCTTGGTCGCCACGTTGAGCGGGAACCACATCATGATGTCGGCCGACGAGAAGTCCGCCCCGCCGAAATAGTCATGCTCTTCCAGGTAATTCTCCGAATAGTTCACCACCGCCTCGCTATCGACCAGCGGCGAGCGCTGTTTCGGCGGATTGGCCATCCAGGCGCGGTAATCGCTGAACAGGCGCGCGGCCAGCGAGCCCTCGGCATAGTGCAGCCACATCAGGTGCTTGGCATAGTCGGGGCTGGCAATGTCCGGCGTCAGCTCGCCCGGCGCATAGCGGTTGATGATCGTTTCGATGATCGCCCCGCTCTCGACCAGGATCTCATCGCCCAGCACGACCGTCGGCACCATCGGCATCTCATGGCCGAGCGCGCGCACCTTGGCCATCGACGCGCCAAGATCGCCGCGCACATATTCAAGCTCATAGGGCATTTCCAGCTCTTCCATGAGCCAGACAATCCGCTCAGAGCGGCGCCCCTCAAGGTGATAGATGGTCAGCGGCGGCATCGGCATGGCAGCTTGTGTTTCGGTCATGACAATCACCTCTTCCTCTTCGGAAACCGGCGTCGCACACGCCCCCAACATCGCAAGGCCAAGCCCCGCCGCAAACATCATCCTCATGAGCGTTTTCCTCCAGCTCCATTGTTATTGGTGCGGTCGTAGCATGGCAGGGAGGGGATGGCGATGCATCAATCTTCCGATCTTCCCCGCGAAGGCGGGGATCTCAAGCAATAACATCTTGCATTCGAAACGAATCTGTGTTCATGTTTAGTTCCAATGAAGAAGGAGCATAACATGCTTAAACTTCATGACCGCATCGGCTGCTAGGCACTGCTATTGCTAACGGCTCGGGCGACGCGGCATTTGGACGAACGAGGAAGAGGCTTACCTCGCAAGATTACGCGAGTCCCTCACCGGCGGATAGCAGCCGTTAGGTTCATAAATCGGGAGGTAGCAGCCCGAGCAACGGTCCTTTAGGGCCCGGCCAAGGGCCGGCTACCCCGAGGGGCAACCGTGACAGCCTTAGAGCTACCTCTGTCCTTTTCTTGACGCGGGCGTGCGCCCAATCACCGCGAAAATGGTCACTTCTTTTGGACTGACTTTCGAGCACTTTTTGCTTCGTCGTTTGCCAACTTCGTAACATGAGCACCGTCGTCGGTGGTTTTGACCTTTCGGGTCGGTTCAGCCTCGATGTGGTGAACTTTGATTCCAGCTTCGGCGAACATTTCTTTTGCGACCAGGCCTCGGTGGTTCCAGTCTATATCCCCAGGTTCCTTGGTGCCTTGGGGCTCTTCATTACTATTACTTGCCTGTTCAGGTCTTGGGGAAACAATTCTCTCGACTCCCGCTTGAATGATGAGCGCCGCGCAGCCAGAGCATATCGGTTTGCCGTGAACGTAGAGGGTGGCTCCACGCGCTCTATCGCCCGCGACAAGCAGTGCGTTCACTTCGGCATGCACTACCATGATTTGCTTTATAGCTTTCAGACTCAACCTCTCATCGTCGAGAACGTTGGTCGGAAAACCGTTAAAACCAGTTGCAACCACTCGATTGTTGAGAACTAGAACTGCGCCGACCTTGGCCTTGTCTTTCGACCAGCCTGCGACAAGTCGGGCCAACTCCAGATAACGTAAATCCCATTCAGTTTCATTTGCCATATTATCTATCTCCGGTTGTTATCCTGAGACGAGAGCAATAATCGTGCCATTTCCCTTTTTGGTTGATTCATTCACGCCAAATGGCAGACCCTGCCATTTGGCCATAGCCAGCCCTTTTCGATCTGTTTCAGGCCGTCAAGGGTGTAATCCTGCGGACGCGAAGCGCCCTTGACGGCCTGAAACAGATCGGACACGCAAAACTGATGACCCCGGAAGAGTCCTGCGGGCTCGAAACGCTTCGCAAAACGATGGCGATCTATCGGAATAACGTTGTAAAATAGTCTGCGAGAAGCGGACGGCGTATGTTGTTCTCAAATCTCAAAACCTGAATCCGATGATCAGGCTTAGTATAAGCATTGCACACACGAAGATGTTTCCCGCCGACACGATGTGTACAAAATACGCCAGATTCGGGATCTCATTCCTGGCCAGGACGACGGAATAAATAAATGTAAGGACCATAAGAATCAGGGCCCAGACCAGTAGCAGCTTGTGAACCAGGACTGGCTCAGTCGAATAACCTGCAAGCGCTGAGGCGGGATAGGCGCGAAAAAAATACATCGCGTTAATCGCTCCGCTCACGATTGCTAAACGTCTGTACAAGACACGCTTCATTTCAGACACCGCTTCAGGTTTATCGTTTGAAATGACGGGGTATCCGCCACTCCGCTACCTCGCCCAATGAGCACTCCCAAATCAAACACATAACCCGCCGGACCTTACAAGTTCGTCGTCAATACCTGGCGCGCCAGTGACCTCATAATTGGATTTGATGTCACCCCATGGATACCTGCCTGCGCAGGTATCTTCGGAGGTGGGGCGCGGCCTCTCAAAGCCGCCATGGTGAGCGAAGTCGAACCATCGCGGCGGGCGCGTCTGGCCTCTTCATGGTTCGACTTCGCTCACCATGGCGTCTCGTGGGTCGTGCTCACATGCATCGACCCAAAATCGACCCAGTATCGGCCTGAAATCGGCCTATAATCGGCCTGCCAATTCACGTCCCGAAACGCCGATCCATCCCCCACCCCACATCACCGGAATCCCCGCAGGAAATTCGCCGCCGTCTCAAGATGCCCTTGTAAGGTTTTCTCATCCATCTTCTCGGCCATGGACACCATCATCGCCCAGCGCGGATTGCCGGACAGCGTCTCCCGGTTGCGCCAGATCCAGCGCCAGTAGAGCCCGTCCCAGATATCGCACCACTCACCCGTCTCATGGTTGCCCATCTTGCGAATATAGGCCGAGCCGGAGAAATACGGCTTCGTCGTGATACGGCCGCCATCGGCATTCTGGCTCATCGCATAGGCATTCGGCACCATGACCCAGTCATAGCTATCGGCGAACATTTCCATGAACCAGCGATAGATGTCCTTGGGATCAATCTCGCAGATGAACATGAACCCGCCGAGTACCATTAGCCGCTCAATATGGTGGCAATAGCCTGTTTTCAGGACCCTTTTTATCGTGTCATCGATGGGGCCGATGCCCGTCTCGCCCGTCCAGAAACTCTCCGGCAGGGGCCGCTCATGACCCCAGTGATTGCCGTTGCGCATGTCCACGCCAAGGTCTTCATAGGTCGCGCGCATGAATTCGCGCCAGCCGATGACCTGCCGCACGAACCCCTCTGCCGAGTTCATCGGAATGTCGCGCGCCTCGATCACGGCCATCGCCGCATCCAGCACCAGTTTCGGCGTCAGCAGGCCGATATTCAGCATGGGTGTGATCGCCGAATGCCAGAGCAGGCCCTCGCGCGCCAGGATCGCGTCTTCATAAGGGCCGAACAGTTCGAACCGTTCTGACAGGAACTTGCCGAGCCAGCTTTCGGCGTCTTCATGGCTGGTTGGCCAGTAGATATCGCGCAGCGAGCCGTAATTGTCCGGGAAGTCTTCTTCGATCTCGCGCCGGGCCTGCTCTTCCAGCTTGCTCGGCTCACGCGGGCGAAGGCGCGGCGGGTTATCACGCCGTTTTTTCGGGACTTTCTTGCGGTTCTCTTCGTCAAAGCTCCACTGGCCGCCCTTCGGCGCATCGCCCTCCATCAGCACGCCGAAATGGCGGCGCTGGCGCTTGTAGAACTCGGCCATGAACCAGGATTTATGGTCCTCGCGCCAGGCCCGGTTCTCGCCCGGCGTGTTGAGGAACATCGGGCTGTTGAGCAGCTTGAGGTCCAGCCCCTCGGCCTCGCAATAGGCGCGCAGGCGCTTTTCGAGGATGAAGTCGACCGGGTCGCAGGCGATGATCTCGTCAATGCCGGCATCGGCGAGGCGCTTGATCGTCGGCTCCAGCAGCGGCTTTCCGGGCGTGTAGCGGATATACTCAAATTGCGGTGTCAGCCGCTCCAGCCGCTTGGCATAGCGCATCATTGAGGCGCGGTGCAGCCACAGCTTCTGCTTGTGAAAGCGCATCGGATACTGGCGATCCCCGAAGAACAGCGTGTCCTCAATGAGGCAGATCCGGCGCGGCCGCTTGTCGAGGCCGGGGTGGTGGTCGAAGAGCTGGTGGGGGAAGATCAGGAGCGCGGTAGACATCTCTGCTTACACTTAGATCGATCCACCCACAGGCAAAGGCCGCGAAAAGCTGGGCCCCGCCATTGCGGAGAACCCCGAGTCCCTGCCATTATCCGCGCGATGAGCGATGATGGTGACCTCCAGCCCGAAGACGAGCGCGATGACGCGACTTTCTCCATGTTTGGGGAAGAGGAAATGGGCGTGGAGGGCGATCAGAAATCCTATCAGGTGCTGGCGCGGAAATATCGCCCGAAACTCTTCTCTGACCTGATCGGCCAGGAGGCGATGGTCCGCACCCTGCGCAACGCGTTTGAGCTGGACCGCATCGCCCACGCCTTCATGCTAACCGGTGTGCGCGGGGTGGGGAAAACCACCACCGCCCGCCTGCTCGCCCGCGCCTTCAACTATCAGAGCGACGACCATGACGGCCCCAGCCTGAAGCTCGATCCGCCGGGCGAACACTGCAAGGCGATCATGGAAAGCCGCCACCCCGACGTGCTGGAGCTTGATGCTGCCAGCCGCACCGGTGTTGCCGATATGCGCGACCTCCTGGACGGCGTTCGGTATGCGCCGCAGTCGGCGCGCTACAAGGTCTACATCATCGACGAAGTTCACATGCTGTCGACCGCGTCCTTCAACGCCCTTCTGAAGACTCTAGAAGAGCCGCCACCCCACGTGAAATTTATTTTTGCGACCACCGAAATCCGCAAGGTGCCGGTGACGGTTCTCTCCCGCTGCCAGCGCTTCGATCTGAAACGCCTCGACACCGGCGAGCTCGCTGCGCACCTCGCAAAAATTGGTGCCCGTGAAGGCGCAAAGATTTCCGACGAGGGCATCACCCTCATCGCCCGCGCCGCCGAAGGCTCTGTCCGAGACGGGCTGTCCATTCTCGACCAGGCCATCGTGCAGGGCCTTGATGGCGGCGAGATCAGCGGTGAAGCCGTGCGCCACATGCTCGGCCTCGGCGACCGGCTCCGCCTGCTCGACGTGTTCGAATATGCCGTGACCGGAAAGGCGAAAGAGGCGGTCAACGAGATCACCGACCAGATCCAGATCGGCGCCGACCCGCTCGTCCTGATGAAAGACCTGCTCGAGATCGCCGCCGATGTCGCGACAGTCCAGGCCATGGGCGATAATTACACGCTGCCCGGCCCGGCCGACTGGACGAGCCGCACCCGCCAGATTGCCGACAGCGTCACCCCGGCGCAGGCCCAGCGCAACTGGCAGATCCTGCTCTCAGGCTACCGCGACACGCAAAGCGCGCCGGAAAGCGACGTTGCGCTGCGCATGGTCATCCTTCGCCTCGTCGCAGCCGCCGGGCTGCCATCGCCGGAAGATGCGGCCCGGATGATCGCGGAAGGCGGCGGCAAGCCATCCAACGCAAAGGGCAGGGGCGGCAAGGCCGACCCGAATGTCGTCCCCGTGGGCGGCGGCGGGACAGGCAAGCTGTCCAAGTTCGAGGACGTGCTGGACCTTCTGGAGAAGGAGCGCGAGCCGACGCTCTGGGGGGAGGCCAAGGCCTATATCCGCCCCGCCCTGTTTGCCGAAGGCACGATCAGCTGTGACCTCAAAGACGGCGCGCCAGTCGATCTGCTGCGCCGCCTGACGGACTTCCTCGAAATCTCCACCGGTCTGGAATGGGATGTGCGCAAGGCGCAGACGACCCGCGAGACCGTGAAGGAACGCGAAGACCGCCAGAAGCAGGAACGGATCGACCAAGTCAAAACCCATCCGGACGTAAAGGCTGCTCTTGAAGCCATTCCGGGGGCGGAGATTATCGAGGTGCGCCGCGAAGCGCCCCTTGAAGACGAGCCTGCGGGCGACAATGTCGTTCCCTTGCGCGTCGCCAATTCAAAGAAAGGCTAAAGGCCCACAATGAAAGACCTCGGAAAGATCATGCAGCAGGCCCAGCAGATGCAGGCCAAGATGCAGGAAGCCCAGGAAAAGATCGAACAGGTCGAGGCCGAAGGCATTGCCGGGGCCGGGCTGGTCAAGGTCCGCCTGCGCGGCAAGGGCGAAATGGTCGGCCTGACCATCGATCCATCCCTGATGGATGACGAAGCCGAAATCGTTGAAGACCTCGTCAAGGCGGCGCATTCCGATGCCCGCAAACGCCTCGACGAGGAAGTCGAGAAGGCGATGAAGGAAGCGACCTCCGGCATGGGCGGCATGCTCCCCGGCTTCAAACTGCCTTTCTGAGGCCTGCCTTTCTGTGATGAGCCAGAAGAGCGCCGGCCCGGAAATAATGAAAATGATCGAGCTGATCGCGAAGCTTCCGGGCTTCGGGCCACGCTCTGCGCGCCGCGCGGCGCTTCACCTGCTGAAGCGCAAGGACCAGCTGCTGCTGCCGCTCGCCGATGCGCTGGCTGATGCGGGTCACAAGATTGAGCGCTGCGAGACCTGCGGGAATTTCGACACGCTGCAGCCCTGCGCGGTCTGCCAGTCGACGAACCGCGATGAGAGTGTGATCTGTGTGGTCGAAGATGTGCCGGACCTCTGGGCGCTCGAGCGTGCGAGCGCCTTTCGCGGGCGCTATCATGTTCTCGGCGGCGTGCTCTCTCCGCTGGACGGCGTCGAGCCGGAAGACCTCACCATCGGCATGCTTGTCGACCGCATCAGGCAGGGCGGTATCCGCGAGGTGATCTTCGCCCTCAGCGCCACGCTCGATGGCCAGATCACGGTCGACTATGTGAAGGACCAGCTGGAAGATTTCGACATCACCATCACGCGCCTCGCCCAGGGCGTCCCGCATGGCGGTGAGCTCGACCATCTCGATGAAGGCACGCTCGCGGCCGCGATGCGCTCGCGGCGGTAGCTGCGTTGCACGTAACGGCCGCGTCCTTCTACTTCGCTGAGGATGAAGGCTGTTTCCTGCAGGCCAGAAGGCTTCATGGTGAGCGAAGTCGAACCACGAAGCCGGTCAGCGCAATCTACTCAACCGCCCGCGCTTTCGCCCGCTTCCAGGCCTCGCGCTCCATATTCCGGTCGAGATAGGCTTTGAGGTTCTTGTAAGGACCGATCTCGCCGACGCGTTCGGCCATGTTTGCCGCATAGCTGATACCGATATCCGGCGCTTGGAATGTGTCTCCCAGAATGTAGGGCATCTCACCCAGCCGCTCGTCGAGCAGACCGAGATGCAGCGGCACCTCGCCATCGGCAAACGCCTTGTACACCGGCGATGGATTGTCGCCTTCGCGGGCCTGCAACATGCGCAGGAAGAGCGGCAGAAAGACCGAGCCTTCCGGATAGTGCAGCCAGCGAAGATACTCCGCATAAGCCTTCCAGTCGGTCCGGTCCGGCGCGAGCTTGCGGTCGGTGTCATAGCGATCAACCAGATAAGCCGCGATCGCCCCGGACTCGGTCAGCATGATGTCGCCATCTTCCAGCGTCGGCGACTTGCCGAGCGGGGTGGCCTGCTTGATGTCGTCCTGCGATCGGAAGGTCTGCGGATTGCGGTGATAGACTTTCAGCTCATAGTCGAGGCCCATCTCCTCCAGCAGCCAGACCGTGAAGATCGATCTGCCGATGCGCAGATGGTGCAGCGTAATCATGACGGGCCTGCCTATTCCGGCGCTTCGGTTCGGGTCACTTCGTAGATCGTGCCTTCGGCTTCAGCCGTGGCGATGAAAAGCTGGCCATCGGGGCTGATCGCGACATCACGATAGGGTAGATCCAGATCGGCGAGCAGGTCTTCAGTGCCGATGAGACCGCCACCTTCATCCAGCTCGATGTGAACGAGTTTCTTGCCCTTGGGGCCATTCATGCCGCCGACGATGAGGTCGCCGTCCCAGTCGGCCCAGACATCGCCGCTAACCAGCGCCATGCCTGACGGCGCGATGGACGGCACCCATTTCACCACCGGCTGTTCCATGCCCTCGGCCTCGGTTTCCTCTGTGATGATCGTGCCGTCATAGTTCACGCCATAGGTGATCCTAGGCCAGCCATAATTATTGGCCGGCTCGATGATGTTCAGCTCGTCGCCGCCTTTCGGGCCGTGCTCATGCGCCCACAGAATGTCGCGGCCAGCGTCATAGACGAGGCCCTGCACATTGCGATGGCCATACGTCCAGACCGCCGGCGCGCCATCGGCGCCATCTGCAAACGGATTGTCCTCGGGGATCGAGCCATCGGAATTAATCCGCGCAATGGTGCCGTGATAGTTCATCGGGTTTTGCGCTTCATCCATATAGCGGAAGCCTTCGCCCATCGTGACGATCAGCGTGCCATCGGGCAGGAAGGCCAGCCGTCCGCCAAAGTGATAGGTCGTCTCGCGGCTAGTTCCGGCAAAGATTTCGGCGACGTCGGTGAGCTCGCTTGCATCATCGGAAAGAACGCCCTTCACGACAGTGGTCTTGTTGTCGCCCGACTCGCCCTTGGCGAACGCCAGGTACAGCGTGCGATTGCTCGCAAAATCGGGGTCGAGCGCCATGGCGAAATAGCCGCCCTGGCCTTCGACAAGCGCCTCGGGCGTGCCGGCGACGGGGGCCGGCAACAGCTCGCCATCGCGGATCACGCGGATCGCACCGCTGCGCTCTGTAACCAGGATGTCGCCGCCGGGCAGGAACACCATGTCCCAAGGCACGGAAAGGCCGCTCGCCACAGGGGTCAGCGTGAAGCCGTCTTCGGATGTCAGCGCGTTGGCCGCGCTCGCCGGGCCAGACTCGTCGCCCTCACTGGCCGTTTCAGTGTCGCCAGCATCGGCGCCGCCCATTGCTGGCGCGTCGTCTGAACCGGAGCAGGCGCCGGCGAGAAGGGCGGTTGATGCCAGAAGGATTGAAAGTCTCATTTGGGGTCCACCATAAGCAAGAGCCGGGACTGTAAAGCCAATGCGTGATTGCGCAAATCGATCCTGCGCAAAAATAAAAAGGGCGGCCCGCGAGCCGCCCTTTCCGTTCATGTGTCAGGTGGGTCTTACCAGCGCTTGCTGATCGAGACGCCGTAAAGGGCTGGCTCGTTCAGGAAGACGTTCGAGAAAAGACCCGAGGAGTCATCGGTCAGATAAGAGCCGGTGATCACATCGTCATCACCGATATTCTTGCCGAAGATTTCGAAGTCGAGGCCCATCTCGTCATTCGAGAACAGGATGGACAGGTTGATGTTGTCCCAGCTGTCCAGCTCGTCACGGCCCGTATTCCAGACCCGTGAGAAGGCATCGGCCTGGTAGTAGTAGTCACCGCGCAAACGCATGTTCCAGCCGCCGCCACCAAGGGCTTCGAATGTGTACTCTGCACCAATGCTGAGCGTGGTGTCCGGCGTACCCGGCAGGTTGTTGCCGTCGAGGTCCTTGGCATCACCCTCGAATGGCGTGAGGCCGCCAATCGTCTGGGTCTGACCATTGGTGTCAGTGTAGGTGACACTGCCGACGCCGAAGGCTGCTTCGGCACCGGCGAAGGCACCCGAGCAAAGACCAAGGGTTGAGCCCGGTGCGAACGGTTGGCCCGTCGATGGATTAATTGCACCGGTGGCAATTGCGCCCAGAACGGTGGCGTAACCCTCTGCCGATACGACGCAGTTCGCGGCACCCGGGAACTGCTTGAGGACGACAAGATCCGCGCGACCGTTCGTGCGATCGAGCACGTCAACGCCGTAGGTATCCTTTACCTGTGCGTCGAGAAGGCCAAGGTTGGCGTTCAGCACGAGCGTGGATGTCGGGTTCCAGATTGTTTCAAGTTCGAGGCCCTTGATCTCGGCATCGACGTTGAAGTTGGCTGACGTGCGGTTGATGATCTGCGTGATCTGATAACCGGTATAGTCATAGTAGAAGCCAGTGGCGTTGAGCTGAAGCGCGCCGCCATTGAGCGTGTTCTTCGTCCCGATTTCGTAGGAGTTGATGAACTCAGGATCGAACAGTTCCGGGAACGCGCTGACTGAACCGACCGGCTGCGGTGGGTTGATACCGCCGCCCTTATAGCCCCGGGAATAGAAGGCGTAGAACAGCGAGTCCTCAGACCAGTTGAGCTGCGGCGCCCAGTCGAAACCGACACGGCCGGTCACTTCCTCGAAGCTTGCCTGCGTCTTGCCGGTCCCGGCGAGCGGGTCCGGAATATCGACGATCGATTCCGACAGGAAGGTTGGAATGCGCAGCACTTCCTTGTCGTCCTTCGTGTACCGAAGACCAACTGTGGCCGTGAGGTCATCGGTGACGTCGTAATAGCCTTCACCGAACACAGCGAAGCTATCAAGCCAGTATGGTGTGATCGAACGGAAATACTGACGCGACACGCCATCGAGGTTCTCGATTGGCGTAGCGCCAGCGTCTGCGAGGTCCTCGATCGGGAAAACCTCAGCGCCCTGGGCCGCATTCAGAAGCCGGTTGAAGGCCGACGATGTGTTGAAGAACACATAGTAGCTTTCCTGTATCTTCGGGCCGGTATTGGTTTCATAGTCGACGCTGATGGCACCGAGGTTGAAGTTGAACTTGCCATCGAAGTCCGACTGCAGGCGCAATTCATGCGTTGTCTGTTCCGAATATCCGCCCGAGAGATCGGCTGCGACGAGAGCATTGGTCGGGCCGAGCTGAGGGTCAGCCACGACGCCGCCTGGAAACAGCAGCGGATAGAGAGCGGTGAAACCAGCAGGCAGTGCAGGGTCGATTGAAGCTGTCAGGCCGACGAATGGGCTTGCGCTCGTATTGAACGCCACATCCGCTGCGTACTCGTTATAATCCTCCTGCGAAATGACCTCGTTCTCATTGTAGCTGCCGAGATAGGTCAGAAGCAGGCTGTCGGTGAGGTCGAATTCGGCTTTCCAGGTGATCAGGTCCTGCGAGCCTTCATAGGTCGGATCGAAATAGCTCTCGGTCTTGCGAAGGTCTGGAATGATCCCGCTCGTATTTGAATCGACGTTTATGGCATTGCCGGTATTCGGATCGATTCCGCCGACTGTACCGGAGAGAAAGCCGTACTGGCCACCCAAAGTACCGGCCGAGTTTACACCGCCGAGAGAGGCCGGATCATCAAGCCGGGCCTCCACACAGCCCTGCGATGTGATCAGCTGGTCAAAGGCAGATATTGGAATATTAGCAAAGCTCGTCTTGATCGGATCCTTGGCACAGAACTGCTTGCCGGACCGGATGCGGTTATCGTCTTCCTCGAAATGCTCATAGCTGAGGAAGGTCCGTAGTCGGTCAGTCGGCTCCCAGGCCAGGGAGGCCCGGATTGAATAAAGGTCACGATCGTCGACATCATTGCCGGTCGTCACATTATCAACATAGCCGTCGCGCTGCAGAAGCGAACCGGCGACACGCAGGGCAGCCCGGTCACCGAGCGGAACGTTGATCATGCCCTTTGCTTTTACGGTGTTGTAGTTGCCATAGGTGAGCTTGGCGTCAGCCTGGAACTCTTCCAGCACAGGCTTGGCGGTAATCAGGTTGAACACACCACCCGTTGCGTTCCGGCCGTACAGCGTGCCTTGCGGGCCCCGCAGGACCTCGATGCGCTCGACATCGTAGAACTCGGCCTCGAACAGGCTGTTGGAGGTCAGCGGGACGTCGTTCTGGTGAACGCCGACACCGGCGTCAGCGGAGGTCGAGACAGCGTCAACGCCGATACCCCTGATCCGGAAATTGTAGCTGGTAAAGTTGCCCTTGGTGAAGTTGACGTTCGGAATGGACTTTACGAGATCCGGCCCGCCAGCCAGCTGCAGCTTGTCGAGCGCTTCTTCGTCGAAGGCCGAAACGGCGATTGGAACATCCTGGATGGACTCTTCGGTCTTCTGCGTGGTTACGAGAACCGTGCCCAGCTTGCGCTGCACGTCGCCGCCCTCATCCTGCGCCAGTGCCAGCGGCGCAGTCCAGGCCATCGCGACCGCCGAAGCGCCTGCGAGCATCAGATACTTCTGGTGCGTTTTCGGAATCATTGTGTCTCCTCCCGTGTCGAGCTTGTGTTGTTTTTGCTCGACTATTTGCGTTTCCTCATGGGCTTCCCGTGTTTTCCGGGAATGCCTCAAAGACCATCTCAGCGGCAGACGTGACAATTTGTCAATGGCTTCTCGCGCATAAGGAGAGTTGGTCCGGTGACGTGTTTTTTGGGTGACGCGTGACTGCCGTAACGGAAGGTTTCGCTTTGTTGTATCAAGGACCAGTGGTAGTGGCGCGCCTATGAATAAGCCGACGTCAGCTCTCGTTCTTTTCTCTGGTGGCCAGGATTCCACGACGTGCCTTGCGTCGGCCCTCAAGCGTTTCCGCCACGTCGAGACGCTGGGCTTCGACTACGGTCAGCGCCACAAGGTTGAGCTCGAGGCGCGGCAGAATGTGCTGAGCGCCATTCGCAGGCAGTTTCCCCAATGGAGTGACCGGCTGGGCGATGATCACATGATTGACCTCGGCGTTCTCGGCGAGATCAGCGATACCGCCCTCACGCGCGAGGATGCCATCACAGAGGGCGAGAATGGCCTGCCGTCGACCTTTGTACCGGGTCGCAATCTGATCTTTCTGACGATGGCGGCCGCGCTCGGCTGGCGCCGGGGGATCAGCGTCCTGATCGGCGGCATGTGCGAGACGGACTATTCGGGCTATCCCGACTGCCGCCGCGATACGATCGACGCGCAACAGAAAGCGCTCGCGCTCGGCATGGACAAGACCATCACCATCGAGACCCCGCTGATGTGGCTCGACAAGGCAGAGACCTGGCAGCTCGCCAAGGATCTTGGCGGCCAGGCCCTGGTCGATATCATCGTGGATGACAGCCACACCTGCTATCTCGGCGAGCGCGGCCGCAAGCATGACTGGGGCTATGGCTGTGGCAAATGCCCGGCCTGTGAGCTGCGCGCCTCTGGCTACAGGAAGTGGCAGGAGCGCTTCCAGTGAAGACCTATTCGGTCAAGGAAGCCTATGTGACCTTGCAGGGAGAAGGCGCGCAGACCGGTCGCGCCGCTGTCTTCCTGCGCTTTGCCGGCTGTAACCTCTGGAGCGGGCTTGAGCGTGACCGCACGAGCGCCATCTGCCAGTTCTGCGACACGGACTTTGTCGGGACGGACGGCGAGAATGGCGGCAAGTTTCGCGGCCCCGAGGCGCTCGTCGATCATATCCGCGCGCTGTGGCAGGCCGATGGGCGCGTCGCTGGACAGGAGGCTTATGTCGTCTGTACCGGCGGTGAGCCACTCCTGCAGCTCGACACCCCGCTGATCGATGCGCTTCACGGGGCGGGTTTCAAGGTCGGCGTAGAGACGAATGGCACGCTCGAGGCGCCCAGCGCGCTTGACTGGATATGCGTGTCACCAAAGGCGAATGCCGCCATTGTCCAGAAGACGGGTAACGAATTGAAGCTCGTCTACCCGCAGACCGAAGCAGAGGCGCAGCCTGAACGCTTTGAAACACTGCAGTTCGAGCACTTTTTCCTGCAGCCCAAAGATGATAACAGGCAGGCCGACAATATTCAGGCCGCAGCGGCCTATTGCATGAAGCACCCAAAATGGCGACTGAGCTTACAAACCCACAAACTGATCGGGCTGCCCTGAGCCCGTCAGGCGAAGTGTTCGAGATCTCGAAGGCGGTGACCTTCGAGGCAGCCCACTTCATGGGCGGAAAGCCCGAGGGCCATCCATACCGTAACCTGCATGGTCACAGCTTCCGGCTGGAAGCGAGCGTGCGCGGGACGGTTAAACCGGGCGAGGAATGGGTTGAGGATTTCAGCCACCTCACGGCGGAGCTTAATCGCGTCGCAGGCCTGCTCGACCATATGCTCCTCAACGATATCGAGGGCCTGTCCGTGCCGACACTGGAGCGGATTTGCCTCTGGGTTGCCAATGAACTGAAAACGGCCCTGCCAGGCCTCTCGAAAGTGACACTGGCAAGGCCGTCATTGAATGAAAGCTGCTCGCTGGAGCTTCGCGGCTAGTTGGAAATCTGCTCTGCCAAGCGCCTGGCAAAGTTGCGCGATGCGCGATTGGCATCCTGCCAGACACCGGCCGCGTAAACCTGGCGAATATCGCTCTCGTACCAGTCATACTCAACCTCGCCGAGCACCGTGCCGGACGCGTCATAGGCCGTGCCGACCAGCTTCATGCCGCCAATCGACTTGGAACGCAGCATGTCCAGTCCAGGTTGGTCGGTCATCTGTTTCATGGTCGGGCGGTTCGGCTTGGCGTCGACAATCGTGACGGTCACTTTCGCCGGGTCGATACCGGCCTTGTTGAACGCGTGTTCGATGTCTTCGCGAATGTCGGAAACCAGCTTCTCGCCTTCGCGGGCACCATAATCGTCGGTCAGCTTCTCCTGAAACTCGTCGGAATAGCCAACACTGATCTCAGCGGCTTGGGCCAGTGGTGCCAGCGATGCGGCGGCAAGCGCGATGATTAGCTTTCTCATGGTAATCCTCCTGATAGGGGAAATATACCATTAGAAACGCGGCATGTGAAAGCGCGGTTGCATCTGCTCGCAGAGACGTGATGCCAGCGCAGGCGCTTTGGCCTCAGTCCTTGTCCTTGTCATCGTCGCCATCAGGGATCACCGCCCCAACGGCAGCGCCGGTCACATTGACGGCCCCTTCAGCGACATCGCCGGCAACGCCGACGGCGGTTCTGACAATGCATCCACTGAGGGCAAGAGAGGCGGCGAGGAGAGCCGAAACGGCAAGAAGACGGGTCATGGCGTGAGAGTGCCACGACCCGTCTTAACCGGCAGTGAAGACGCCTAGACTGTGTCGACGAAGACGATCTCAGCGTCTGCCAAGCCCTTGAAGCTGAGCGTTTCGGCGCCGGTGACGGCCGCTCCGTCCCGGGCGTTCAGCGTCTCGCCGTTCAGCTCCACCGAGCCATCGGCCAGCACGAAATAGCCATAGCGGCCCGCCGGAACGGTGTATTCCAGCGTTTCGCCCGCTTTAAGCGTTGCGCCGAGCACTTTGGCATTCTGCCGGATCGGCAGGGCATCATCGCGCTCATCCCCGCTGGCGAGGACGGCCCATTGACCGGACCGGTCGCCTTTTGGGAATTTGCGGGCGCCCCAGCCTGGCGCGCCGCCAGCGACAGCCGGCTCGATCCAGATCTGGAACAGCGTTGTCTCGTCGCTTTCGGCATTCCATTCGGAATGCTGAACGCCCGAGCCTGCGCTCATCACCTGCACGTCGCCGGCCTCGGTACGGCCCTTATTGCCGAGCGAGTCCTCATGCGTGATCGCGCCGTTGCGAACATAGGTGATGATTTCCATGTCGCGGTGACCATGCGGCGGAAAGCCGGTCTGGGCGCGGATCCTGTCATCATTCCAGACGCGAAGCTTGCCGTGACCCATGCGGGACGGGTCGTAATAGTGCGAAAAGGAAAAGTGGTAGTGGGCATCCAGCCATTCATTCTGGAAGGTGCCGAGTTTACTGAATCTGCGGATATCAATCATTGCGACCTCCATGCGTTGTGTCTGGCAGTAAAATGGCTAAGCGCCGCCATTGATCCAGAGCCCGCGCCGGACATCACTTATTCGCAGCGTGCATCAATCGTCTTTTTTCTTTGGCCGCACCATCTCGACCTGCAGCGTCGATCCCGGGCTGACCAGAATGTCCTGATGGCGCAGCGGCACATCGATCCCGGCCTCGCGGAACCGGTCCCAGATGCTCAGCATCACCTGCGAGGCGATATTTGCCACGCCATTCTCGGGGTCATTGATCCAGAAGCGGGCCTCAAGCTCGATGGCCTCATCGCCGAATTCCATGACGAGGCAGACCGGCGCCGGTGAATGCAGCACGCGCGGTGTCGCCTTGGCGCCCTCGACAACAAGATCGACAGCCTGACGAAGGTCTGTCTCATACTCGATGCGCAGGCTCTTCTTCACCCGCACTTCCTTGTTGGAATACGACCAGTTCACCACCTTGTCGGTGATCAGCATCTCGTTCGGGATCAGGTGTTCCTTGCCGTCCCGCGTGATCACGGAGGCATAGCGAAGGCCCAGCGATTTCACGACGCCGTAGGTGTCATCCACCTCGATCACATCATTCGGTTTGATGGAGCGGTCGGTCAGCAGGATCACGCCGGAAATGAAGTTCGCCACGATCTGCTGCATGCCAAAGCCGAGGCCGACACCGATCGCGCCGCCCAGCACCGCAAGCCCCGAAAGCGGAATGCCGAGGCCCGCCAGCGTCAGCAGAGCCGCCCCGAAGAACAGGCCGATCTGCATCGCATTCGACATGAGGATACGCAGCGATGGCTCGACGCGGGGCAGGGCATGCACGCGTCTCTTCAGGCGCGACGCAATCCAGTTCGCAACGAACAGGAAGAACGCCGCTGTCGCGATGGCCTGCACAATGAAGACCGGGCTGATCCGGCCACCGGCATAGGGCGGGCCAACATTCGACAGCCAGTCGATGACCTCGTCCAGCACGCCGAAAGCGTAGAACACCGCGAAGATCCAGATCGTCCATTCCAGCGGTTTGCGGACGGCATCCGGCAGGAAGGTTGTCACAATCCGGATGAGTAGCCAGGCCAGCGCCAGCGAAGATGCAATCCGCACCAGCGCGCTTTCCTGACCCACGGCGGCGAGAATCGTCAGCGCGATATAGATGAACAGCGCCCAGAGCGCCGGACGCACCAGCGTCGGCGCGGCCTCTTCGACATTCCGGGCGATATTGTCCGGCAGCTTGCCGATCAGCGCGAGAACCTGCTTTCTGATCGGGGGGGCCAGAAGGGCGCCGACGATCAGGGCCGCGATGATGCTGCCGACCTGAATGCTGAGCGGCACAAGGATATCGAGATTGAGCAAATGCTCATTCGTCCAGCCGACCGGGTCATCGAGAAAGGGGCGGGCAAAGGCGAGATAATCCATCTGCGCCACCGCTTCGTTTTCAGCCCCATCGGGCGAAACCGTCCGGCAAAATTCTTCCCCATCCCGAAGAATACACTCCTTCAGGATGGGGACTTCACTGGTCGGGGCGGTTTCACCCTGCATGCATTAAGTGTCCCTAGATCGGTTCGTACGGAAACACTGTCGTCGTCGGGCCGAGGTCTGTAAAGCTGCCTTCCATACTTGGCAGGCCCTGTTCGATCAGCGTCTCAGGCGTCCAGCCTTCCAGACGGGCGACCGATTTCACCGGGCGCGGCTGGCTGAACAGGATGACTTCATTGCCGCGAACCGAGAAAATCTGGCCGCTGGTGGACTTTGCGCCATCGGCACAGAGGGCCACAGCAAACTGCGCCACCTGGTCGGCGCGCATGCCATTCTTCATCCGCTCGACGCGTTCCTTGCCCGCCTCATCCTTCACCGGGATGGACGCGATCATGCGGGTCCAGGCGAACGGCGCGATGACATTGGAGCGGACATTCTTGCGCTCGCCTTCCATCGCGATGATGTGCGACAGGCTGGCGATGCCGAGCTTTGCCGCGCCATAGTTCGCCTGGCCGATATTGCCGATCAGGCCGGTCGTGGATGTGAACAGCACATATGCGCCGTCTTCCTGGTCGCGGAATTCGTTGATCGAGGCGCGGGTGACGTTGAACGTGCCATGCAGGTGGACGTCGATGACGGCCTTCCAGTCTTCTTCCGACATCTTGTGGAACATGCCATCGCGCAGGATCCCGGCCGGGTTCATGATGGCGTGCAGCCCACCAAACTCGTCCTTGGCCTGCTCGACCATGCCTTCAACCGCCTTGTAGTCGGTCACGCTGTCAGAGTTCGAGACCGCTTCGCCGCCAGCCGCGCGGATTTCCTGCGCCACTTTCTCGGCCGGGCCAGCGTCGCCAGCGTCCTCGCCTGAAAGCGTGCCGCCGAGATCGTTCACGACAACCTTCGCGCCCGCCTTTGCGGCCAGCAGCGCACATTCCTTGCCAATGCCATTGCCGCCGCCCGTGACCAGTACGACTTTTCCATCCAAAACGCCCATGAGTTCCTCCTAGTTCGCTACATTCAAGTGTTGCGAGATTTCCAACACGGTCCCGGCAAGCTTGGCAAGTCTGGAGGTTGCGACCTTATTGCGCTCTCAGCCCCTCGATAAGCCGCTTTGAGCGAAGATAGATGGTCAGCGCACAGCCAAGCGTGATGATGATGAGGGCTGCTTTCAGCGCAAATGTGCCTGCGCCCCACAGCGGCTCGAACAGGCACACAGCCGCTGCAAAGGTCAGGACGCCCATGCGGTGCTGCTTGGCCATGGGGCCGCCATAGTCGGCCGGCAGAGCGTTGGCGCGTCCAAGCTCGCGCACATAGGCAACGAAGATCGCCAGCGCGCCAGCCATGAGGCCAACCCAGATCATGTCGCAGGCAATACCCGCCGCCGCCAGGAGGAGAAAGTCCGACACCCGGTCGGGAAATTCGTTCCAGAACGGACCATCCGGTCCGCCAGCGCCATGCTCGACCGCGACCATACCGTCGAACAGGTTGCAGAGAAGCCGGCCCTGTATCCCGCCAATCGCAACCAGGAGTGCAAAGACCCGAAGGAAGCCGGTGACATGCGGCACCAGGAGAAAGGCCATCGCGCCGACAGCGGCGAACGCCATGCTCGCGACGGAAATCTGGTTCGGCTGGATGCCCCTAGCCGCCAGGAATTTGGCGCTTTTCGTGGCCCAGGCCGAACTGCGCGAGCGGATCGGCCGGCGAATATCGAGAAGTTCGTTGCTCATGCGAGGACCTTTTCCCCTTTAGCCTTTCGCTGATGCCAGAGACTATAGGAATAAATGATGGCATAAGTGAGAGCGACGCTCGCCGGAACGGCAATCGTGGCAAGGATTTCAGGCGTCCCGGCCAGGGCATGCGTGCCGATCAGAACCGCGGTTGAAACGGTACACACAATCAGCGGCGGCGCGAGGATGGTGAGGGCGGGCGCCGCGCGCGCAAACTGTGATGATAACGCCTCAAGGCACTTCTTCATGACCAGTGTGATCAGCCCCGACAGCGTGCCCTGGACCAGCCCGGCGAGCAGCATATCAGGCAGCGGGTGAGCGCTATTGGCGAACACCGCCCAGCTGCCCATGGCGAGAAACGCGCCTGCGACATGGGTCACTGTGTGATTGAGAATCCTGTTGACAATAGATCCTGTTTGCATCAAAAGCCTCCAACGTGAGTAAACGCTCACATATCGAAAAGGCTTAGACCATGGATTGGATTTCAGCGCAACCTCTTCCGCTTCTTTTCGGATTTGCAGCGCTTCTGGGATTGCTTGTCGCCGGCTCGCTGGCCGCGATCATCCTGCCGAAGGTAAAGCCCGGCGCTGCCGATGATCTCGGCCCCCGCATGAAGAGCTGGTGGGTGATCTGCGGCCTCGTCGGCGGCGCGCTGCTGCTCGGCTGGCAGGCCTTCACCATCCTCTTCGCCTTCATCAGCTTCATCGCGCTGCGGGAGTTCATCACGCTCGCGCCGACCCGCAAGGAAGACCGGCTCGTCGTGCTCTTCGTGTATATGAGCGTGCTGATCACCTATTGGGCCGTCTGGGTCGACAATTTCGCCTATTTCCTGGTAATCCCGCCGGTCTACATTTTCCTCGCGACGGCCATGCTCATGGCCTTTTTCGGCCGCACCGAAGGATTCCTCGCGACCGCCGGCATCATGCAATGGGGCATCATCGTCTGCGTCTTCAACCTCGGCCACGTCGCCTTCCTGATGCGCACCCCGCTTGAGGAAGTGCCTGAGGCTGGCCCGGCCGGGCTCGTCTTTTTCCTGATCTTCGTGACCCAGTTTAACGACGTCGCCCAGTATTGCTGGGGCAAGCTGTTCGGACGCCACAAGATCAGCCCGAAAGTCTCACCCAACAAGACATGGGAAGGCGCGATTGGCGGCTTCCTGACGACCACGCTCATCTTTGTGCTGCTCGCGCCATACTTCACGCCGCTCACCTTCTGGCCGAGCGTGATGGTTGGCCTCGTCCTGCCGGTGGCCGGCTTCTTTGGCGACATCACCATGTCCGCCATCAAGCGTGACCTCGGCGTCAAGGATACCAGCCAGCTCCTGCCTGGCCATGGCGGCGCCCTCGACCGTCTCGACAGCCTGATGTTCACCGCGCCGCTCTTCCTGCACGCGCTGGCCTATTTCTCACTGGAGCGTTTCTAATGATCTGGCAGCTTATTCGACGGTTCATCCTCGTCTTCATCGCCAAGCCTTATGCGATGCTGATCATCGGCCTTGATGTGCGCGGGCGCGCCAATCTGCCCACCAGGGGCCCGGCCATCATCGCGGCCAATCATAACAGCCATATCGACACGCTGCTCCTGCTCAGCCTGTTCCCGTCGAAGACGCTGAAACAGGTTCGCCCGGTCGCCGCCGCCGACCACTTCCTCAAGACGCGGCTTTCCAGCTGGTTCTCGCGCAATGTTATCGGCATCATCCCGGTCAACCGGCAGGGCGCGAAGGAGGGCGAGGATGTGCTCGCCGGCTGCAAGGCCGCGCTCGCCAATAATGAGATCCTCGTGATCTTTCCCGAAGGCAGCCGCGGCGAAGCCGAGGAGATGGGCGCCTTCAAATCCGGCATCGCGCGCCTTGCCGAAGCCTTCCCGCAAGCGCCGATCGTTCCGGCCTACATACAGGGGGCAGGGCGGGTCCTGCCGCGCGGCTCGAAGATCATCGTGCCGTTCAATTGCAGCGCCATTCTCGGCGCGCCGTTCACATGGTGCGGCAAGAAGGACGCCTTCATGGAGCGCCTGCGCGCGACCATCGAAACCCTGCGCGCCGATGCCCCACCGCTTCGCTGGCTTTAGGAGACCACAGCCATGATCTCGAACACCGTCACCATTTTTCGCCTCTTGCTGACGCTGCCCTTCTTCGCCCTGCTGGCACTGAATGGGCCGGGCTGGCTGGCGCTGGGGCTTTTCCTCGCCTGCGGCCTGCTCGACATCGTCGACGGTAAGCTCGCCCGCCACCTCGGTGAGACCTCCCGCCTCGGCGCGATGCTCGACCTGCTCGGCGACCGGATGCTGACCCTCGCCGCCGTCATGGGGCTGATCCTCGCCGGCACGCTCAGCCTTCCAGCGAGCATGGCGGCCCTCGTCCTCATTGCCCGCTGCCAGACCGTCTCGACCTTTGGCGAAGCGCTGGGCGGGCCGGACCGGCTGACGCCGTCCACGTTCGAACATGCGAAGATCGCGCTCGCTTTTGGCGGGCTTGGCCTGATGATGGCCCCGGCGTTCTGGGCGCAGCAAGCCGTCCTGGGAGAGGGGCTGATCTATGCGGCGGCCACGCTCACCCTCGTCACGCTGGCAGGCTATGCCATTCAGGCTGTGAAGGTCCTCGCGCCCCGCCCGGCAAACTAAATCCTGTCACGCTACTCCGCCGCCGTCTGCACATCCCGATGCGCTTTTTCAGACAGGATCCGCCGCTTGGCCGCGTCGCTCTTCCAAGGGAATGTCCAGGGCAGGCCAAGCCGGATCGCCGCGTCGGCAGGCGGGCTGCCCTTGATCGGCGTGCGCTCGGCAAGCCGCCCGGCAAGTTTGACGGCCTTGCGCCCGGCATAGGAGAGATCATAGTCCGGCCCAAGCTCAAGCCGCTCGCGCACAGCTTCCGGCAGGATGCTGACCGACGCATTGGCGAGCGTCCTGTGAAGCGCCCGCGGCACGGCCCTCGCCGCCTGTCCGGACTTGATGATGTCGAGGAACTCGGTGTTGATCGGATGCGGCTCAAAGCGCGGCAGCAGTGCCTCCAGCATGGCATCAAAGTCTTCTGGCCTGCGCAGCGGCGCCTCAACGCCATAGAGCTTCGCGACCGGCACAGCCTCTTCGTAAAAGCGGCATTTGTCTTCGTAAGAGACCTTCTTCACAAACCGGTCATACGCCGTCAGGAAGCCATAGCTCGCCGTCGCACCCACCCAGTCCAGCAGCTCGACATCCATCGCCGTATAGCGCTCACCACCCGGCGTTTCGCCGCTGACCTTGGCGTGCATATTGGTGACGCCCTGGATCACGCGCCGCGCGGCGCTCGCCGGGCCATAGACGCCAACCATCGCTGCCATGCCCGTGCGCTGAGACCGGCCGATCGGGTCTGTCTTGAACGCCGAATGGTCCCAGACGCCGGAGCGTATCCGCGCATCGGCAAACTCCAGCAGCACCGCCGCCACGCCCCCAACCGCCAGCGCGATCGGGTTCTTGAACACTTTCCAGCTCATCGAATCCGGCGCCGCATAGGCTGGCTCGCCGGCAGGCACCGTGAAATCAGTCTTCCAGCCGAGATAGGTTTTGGGAAGGTCCATGGAGCCTCGGTGTTCTATGAGGCTCCAGTATCCGCTTTCCTCAGCCTCGGCTCAAGTAGTCGCTTTCGAGAGGTAGGACTGGCTCTTCCGGATACTCGCCTCGGCCTCGCTCATGATCCGCTCGACAATTGCCGCGACCGGCTCGACAGAGCGCACGCCGCCGGCTGACTGGCCCATGGCAAAGCAGGATTTATCTTCGTCGAGCTTGGCCTCGTCCGTGATGCCGCCAATGCCGCCAATGACGCCGGTCCGGGTCGAGTGGATGGCCTGTTGCGGGAAGGGCTGGATGTCTTCTGGCCGGCTTTCCCAGTCCTGAATGTACTCATTCGTGCGGCAGCGCATTGGCTTGCCGGAATAGCAGCGCGTACGGGTCGTATCCGTATCGCCCGCGCCTACCACGGTCTGTTTGTAGAGGTTGGCGGCATGCGCCTCTTCCGACGCAATAAAACGCGTGCCCATCCACACGCCGACCGCGCCGAGCGCCAGTGAGGCCGCAAGCCCGCGTCCATCATAGATACCGCCCGCCGCAATGACCGGAATATCCACCGCCTCGACCGCCTGCGCGACCAGCGGCATCGTGCCGACCAGCCCGGTATGACCGCCGCCCTCACCGCCCTGCAGGATCACCGCATCACATCCGGCCTGCTCAGCCTTGATGGCGTGTTTCACCGCGCCGCCGACAACCATGACCTTGAGCCCGGCTTTCTTCAGCTTCTCCATGATCGGCATCGGCACGCCGAGCCCAGCGACAAAGCTGTCGGCCCCGCCATTGATGATCACGTCCACAGACTCTTCGAGGCTCTCTGGCGAGGCGGCCAGAAGATCGACGCCAAATGGCTTGTCGGTCAGCTCCCGCACGCGCTTCATCTGGCTCTCGATGAAGTCCGGCGTCGTCCCGGCCATGCCGAGAACGCCATAGCCGCCCGCATTGCTCATCGCGGCGGCAAGTTCGGCGTAGGACACGCCGCCCATACCGGCCAGCATGATCGGGTAGTCAACGCCCAGGAAATCGCAAAGCGGGGTGTGGATGCTCATCTTGTGTCCTCCAGTGTTCTTTCAGGCAATCATGAGGGCGTCTGAAGCGGCTTGCCAAGCCGTCTCGCTGGGGCAAGCCGCAGCCTGTTTGGAACCAGAAGGGGAGGTTGTGAATTTACTCCCCGAACCCTGAGCAACCGCGCCCTGGCATTGGCGATTGGAGAAAATCTGATGAATTACAAGATCTTGATCCTGGCAAGCTCCGCCATTCTCATGGGGGCGTGCAGCGACAATGACCATGACGCTGACGTCGAGCCCAATGCAGCCCCGCCGACGCAGTCCGAATATGTCGGCACCGAAGATGTTGCGGCGACGAACGAGACCGAGGCGGTCGCGCCTGAGCTGCAGACCGACACGACAGACCCCTATGACGGCGTCGTCGCGTCCGAAAATATCGAAGGCGACACCATCGGCCCGGATGGCGACACCTCAACGCTCACCCCGGATAATGAAGAAGACGGCATGCCTGAAACGGTGCCGGCGACTGAGCCGGACCAGCCGACACCGCAATAGGCACGATGCGCTCTAGAAGATCGCGTAACCGCCATCGATAAGCAGCGTGTCACCCGTGTGAAAGCGCGAGGCGTCGGAGACGAGATAGATCGCCGCCCCGGCAAAATCCTCAGGCTCACCCCAGCGCCGCATGGGCACGCGCGAAATCACATTTTGCTGGAACTTTTCATTGTCCTGCGCGCCGACAGTCATGTCCGTCGCGATCCAGCCCGGCAGGATCGTGTTGGCGCGGATGCCATAGCGCGCATATTCGACGGCCAGTCCCTTGATCAGTGTGATGAGAGCGCCCTTGGTTGCCGTATAGGCTTCGTTCCTCGCCGCGCCCTGCAGCGCACCGAGGGACGCCGTTCCCATGAGCGTGCCGCCCGGATCACCATTCTTCGACCGTTCGACCATGTGTTTTGCGCTCTCGCGCAGCGTCCAGAAGGCCCCATCCAGATTGACCGACATGTTCTTCCGCCAGATCTCGGTGGTCATTTCGTGAAAGGATTTCGCGCCAAAGCCGACGCCGGCATTGGCGATACAGCTATCGAGCCGCCCGAAGGCCTTCACCGTCTCCGCCATTGCCTCAATTACGGCCTGCTCGTCTGAAACATCGACCTGCCAGGCCCGTGCCTCGCCGCCGCCCAGCTTCGAGAGCGTCTCGGCGGCCGCCTTGTTGTCGGCCTCCTTGCGGCCCCAGATCGCGATATGGGCGCCCGACTCTGCCAGACCTTTGGCCATGCCGAGGCCGATCCCTTTGTTACCGCCTGTCACGAGCGCCACTTTTCCGCTCAGGTCAAAAGGTGCGTAAGCCATCTGAAATTCCTCCATTCTGATTCCCGCGCATAAAGGCTAAGCCGACCGGCAAGATCAATAGTGACGGCAGGGAAGGTCAGCGTTGGTCAACCATCCGGGCGCCGTCCTGTATGATGCGCAGCGTCTCGGACCAGAGGCCGAGCGCGTCCAGCTCATCCATCGCGAAGAAACGCGCCTCGTCCGCATCATCTCCGGCCACAGGCTCACCGCCCGTCCACACCGCAGCGAAATCCGTGAGCACAAAATGACGGGTGATCAGCGTGCCTTCACGGTTCTTCACGATCGCATCCACGACATCGATCAGGCCGACCAGCTCTGCTGTGACGCTTGTCTCTTCGGCCAGCTCCCGTAGCGCTGCCAGCTTCACGGGTTCACCAGGTTCAATCCGCCCGCCCGGCAGCGACCATTCACCCGTCATGGGCGGTGTGCCGCGACGCACGAGCAAGACCTGCCCGTCTCTGACGCAGACCACGCCGACCGCCGCCTGAGGGCGCACCCCTTCGGCAAGTTCTGGTGAAGATTGCTTGTTTGGCATTGTCTTAGGGAGTTGGCCTCAATAGTCGGCAGAGCAAAGGAGAGTGTATGGCTCGAAGTCGGAAGAAATCCAGACCCATTAGCCTTGCCTTGCAAGGTGGCGGGGCACACGGCGCATTCACATGGGGCGTCCTCGAACGGCTCACTGAATGCGAAGACATCGAGATCAAGTCGATCACCGCCACCTCGGCAGGCGCCATGAATGCTGCGGCGTATATTTCCGGCTATCAGAAAAACGGCTCAACCGGCGCACGCGAAGCCCTGCTGGACTTCTGGCAGGACATTTCCAGACGCGGCGCAGCGCTCTACTCGATGAAGCCGCACCACATTGCAACCGAAGTCCTCGGCTCCAATCCGCTTCTTGCCTGGACGCCGCACAGCTTTGCCACGGCGATGTCATCCTTTCTAAGCCCCTATGACTTCAACCCGTTTGATCTCAACCCGCTGCGCGAAACCGTCGAGACGATGATTGATTTCGAGGCCGTGCGCGCCTCACCCATCCAGCTCTTCGTGGCGGCGACCAATGTGGAGACGGGGAAAGTCCGTATCTTTGAGGGCGAAGAGCTCACCTCCGAAGCCATCCTCGCATCGGCGTGCCTGCCAAACACGTTCCGGGCGGTAGAGATCGATAACGTGCCTTATTGGGATGGCGGCTATCTCGGCAATCCATCGCTGTTTCCGCTCTTCTATACCGATGCGCCGAGGGATGTGCTGCTCGTCATTCTCAACCCGCTTGAGCGCAAGGGAACGCCGAAAACCGCCGGCGCGATCCAGGACCGCCTGAACGAGATCACCTTCAACGCCGCGCTGCTGGGAGAGCTTCGCGCCATCGCCTTCGTGCAGAAGCTGCTCGGCCAGAACTGGCTCTCAAAGGCGGTGCAGAGCCGCTACCGCAAGCTCAACATCCATGCCATTCGCGGCGGCGAGATGCTGCGCGATCTAAGCCTTGAGACGAAATACGATACGAGCTGGCCTTTCCTCTCAAACCTGCGCGAGAAGGGCAGGGACTATGCCGATGAATGGCTGGGCTCCTGCCTGCACCATGTCGGCAAACAGTCCAGCATCGACATTCACGAGACGTTTCTTGACGGCGTGGAGAGCTAGACCCGCTTCAGCATGGTGAGCTTTGCCTTGCCAGCTTCGCGCTCGTCGACAAGCTCCCAGTCTTCATGCTCGAACGTCTCGGAACTGTCGGTCTCGACCACGGCCAGCGCATCGTCGGCCATCCACTCGCCAGAGACCAGCGTCTTCAGGCACGGCGTCACCAGGCCCTGATGATAGGGCGGGTCGAGGAAAGCGAGGTCGAAAGGCGATCCCACGCCCGCGGGCTTGTTGCCGAGATCAATGGCGCTGCGCCGATGGATGCGCGTATTGCCGAACAATTGCAGCGTCTCGACATTGTCGCGGATGGCCCCGCGCGCACTGCTCTCGGTCTCAACGAACAGGCAGAAGGCCGCCCCGCGCGACATCGCCTCAAAGCCGAGTGCGCCAGAGCCAGCGAAGAGATCGATCACCCGCGCGCCTTCAAGCTCCGGCGCCCAGCTCGCATGCGCCAGCACATTGAACAGGCTCTCGCGCGCCCGGTCAGACGTTGGACGCGTATTGCGGCCTTTGGGGGCAGCAATCGCCTGGCCTTTGAATTTTCCGGAAATGATGCGCATGGGCAGCGCCCTTAGCACTGCCGGATGGTGCAGGAAAGTTCGTTAGCGTGTATGGGCTGTCATGATGAGCGTTGAGCAATACATGGAACGGGCGATGGAGCTCGCCCGGCAGGCCGCGGACGCCGGCGAAGTGCCGGTCGGCGCTGTCGTCGTGGACCCCAGGACAGGCGACATCCTTGGCGAAGGCCGCAACGGCCCCATCGCGTCGCATGACCCGACCGCGCATGCAGAAATCGTTGCCATCCGTGCGGCGGCGGCGAGGGTCGGCAATTACCGCCTGCCGGGCCTCGATCTCTATGTCACGCTGGAGCCCTGCGCCATGTGCGCTGGCGCGATCAGCTTTGCCCGAATCCACCGCCTTTATATCGCAGCCCTGGATGAGAAGGGCGGCGCCGTCATGCATGGCCCGAACTTCTTCGAACAGCCCATCTGTCATTGGCGCCCGGAGGTCTATCAGTGTACAGCGCATGCCGCTGATTCCGCCTTGTTGCTTAAGGACTTTTTCCGCTCCCGGAGACGCTGAATCAGGCGGCTTCGGAGGATGGCAAGATCCGCGTTAACCTTTTGTATTTGTTAAATTAAATTACAGAAAGTGATGCCAAAATGGCACACGTGCAGCGTGTGGTGAGCACGCTGTGGAACGTGCCTTTAAACTGCCTCGTTTGGTCTCCAGTTCCGGCTATGGGTCGGGGCAAGAAAACGAACTCAGAATGAGGAAACCTCCCATGTTGAAACAATTGCTCATTGGTACTGCAGCAGCTGGTGCCCTAACTTTTGCCGGCGCGAGCGCGCAGGCTCAGGGCTATGCAGACGAAGACACAGGCTTCTATCTGCAAGGCGGCTATTCCTATCTCGACATTCAGCCCGATGGCGCTGAATCGGGTGTGGATACCAATGCAATCACCGCCCGTGCCGGGTATCAGTTCAATAAGTTCTTCAGCCTCGAAGCTGATGTGACGTCCGGCATCGATGATGGTGAATTCGACTATAATGTCGACGAGGACGAGTTTGACCTCGACGACAATAATGATGGTGATTTCAATGACCTGATTTCCGCTTCGGGCGACATCGGTCTCAACTATCTCGTTGGTGTCTATGGCCGCGCATCCATGCCGGTCACTGACAGGCTCGATATCTTCGGCCGTGCCGGTTATGCCTTCGTCGACCTGGATGCTGAAATCCAGACGCCGGGTGGCACGCCGATCACCACGATCGAAGACTCCGAAGACGGTGCAGCGCTTGGTGCTGGTCTCAATTTTGACCTGACCGAGAGCTGGGAACTTCGCGGCGACTATACCTGGTATGGCTTCGGCGATACCGACACACACGCTGCGATGGTCAGTGCTGGTTACAAATTCTAGCACTCAACTGACGCGATATCGTCAAGGCGCCGGCGTCCCAGAAAGGGGCGCCGGCGTTTTTTTTATTGGTCGAGATGAAGGCAGGTGCAACCGCCATCGCCGGTGAAGCACATGGACCGGTAACGCGAGGTTCTTTTGTCGAAATGCTGAATCTGAAGACGTGCAAAATATACGTCGCCAGGTCTTTCTAGCAGCTTTTCTGCATATTCGTCCCAGACATCCCTGAATTGCGCAACGTTCGGCTCGAAGCCATCATTTCGCTTGTCATCTCGAAAGGTCTGTTCGGCTAGGTTTTCAAAAAAGTCAGCAATTTCAGGCTCCGATTCGGTAACCTCAACATGGCGCACCTTCAGCGATTTTGCGGTCGAGAAGTTGCCCTTCGCGCTGACAGCGCAAATGTCCGGCAGCTCGACCGCATCGCCGCAAGAAGCGAGCCCTAGCACCCCGATAAGTAGAAGAGATCGCATCATCACACGTCCAAGAAAACTGTCGTTTAACTAGATTAATCCCGCCGCCCGCGCCAGATAGACCGCGCCGATCACCGTCACCAGCCAGCGCATCCAGCGCTTGAAGTCGACATCATTCATCCGCTCCAGCACCAGCCCGCCGAGCCATGTGCCCGTCATCGACAACGGTATGGCAAGCGCCAGCAACCAGACCGGCGGCATCGCCGATATCCCGCTCGCGGCCAGCAATGGCACGCTCCAGAAGGCGATCTTCACCAGATGCGCGACGACTTGCGTAACGGCCTTGGTGGCGACAATCGCCTGCCGGGTCATGTCCGTGCGCACGAACATCAGGTCGAGCAGCGGGCCTGATACCCCGGCCAGCGTGTTCAGCGACTGGACCACCACTGCCGCCCCCTCGGCCTGACCTGGCTTCTGGATATCAAGGTCCACCAAAGACTTGGGGATCCAGACCAGAAACGGGATCAGCCCCAGCATCAGGTAGACCATCGTCTTGTCGGGCCGCCACGCGACCAGGAACAGCAGGATGATGGCCACGACCGACCCTGCGAGGTAGCGGGCAAACACCTTCCAGTCGATATGGCCTCGCAACAGCCAGGCGCGCCATCCGTTTGACACCATCTGGATCGCCCCGTGCACGATCATCGCTGTCGCGACGGGCAGCACCGCGGTTAACACCCCCATCAGGATGAGCCCGCCCGCCATGCCGAAAATGCCTGATATGAAAGCCGTGATCAGCGTCGCAATGAGGATGACAAGGGCGGCGATCCAGGACATGGCGGTTGGATTAGCCTGATTCCGGAACACTGACAGGCCTCCCGCTTGTGCCAGGAGCGTCTCGGACTAGTGTCTGCGCATGGCAGATGATTCCCGGCATCCAGAGCGCAACGGCCCATGGCAGGTGCATGAGACCGAGCTCTCTTATGAAAACCCCTGGATCCGCGTCGAAACCAGCCAGGTCACCCATCCCAATGGCGCGCCCGGCATTTACGGCGTGGTGCGCTACGCCAATTACGCGACCGGCGTCCTGCCTATCGATGAGGAGGGCCACACCTGGCTCGTCGGCCAGCACCGCTTCACTTTCGATGCCTATGGCTGGGAACTTCCCGAAGGCGGCGGCGCGAAGGACATCGATCCGCAAATCTCCGCCGCGCGCGAGTTGCAGGAAGAGACCGGCTTGCGCGCCGCCCATTGGCAGCTGCTGGGCGAGTGGCATTTGTCCAACTCAGTCACCGATGAGCGCGCCTTCGGCTATATCGCATGGGGGCTCCGCGCCGGGGACGCTGCACCCGAACCGTCCGAAGAGCTGAAAGTCGAGCGGGTGCCTGTCCGGACGCTTGTCGATCGCTGCCTTAACGGCGAGATCACCGACAGCTTCACCCATCTTATGGTTCTCACGGCCCTGGAGCGCGCGCGGCGCGGAGAGCTGACCGAAGAGATTGCGCGGCACCTTCTCGACTAAGGCACCCGCCAGAGCACGGGTCTTCACGAAAGTCTCGACATCACCCGGCCCCTTCCGGCAAAGGGGAGGATCCAGAGTGAGGGAAACAGATGGCCATGAATGCCCGGCGGGTTGCCCGCGTCCACAAGCTGCTCGGCCTTGTCGTCGGCTTCCAGCTTCTGTTCTGGACGGCGAGCGGCCTGTTCTTCACGCTCTTCCCCATCGAACAGATCCGCGGTGAGCATTTGCGGGCAGACGCGCCGGCGGTTGATCTTGCCGGGCTGGGCGAGATCACGCCGCCAGACGTTGGGCAGGCCATTGAAAAAGCTGAGCTGCGTCAGGTCCTGGGCCGTCCCGTCTGGCAGGTCTCCGGCGATGGCTGGACGGCGCTCTATGAGGCCTCAACGGGCGAGCAATTGTCGCCGCTGGGCGAGAAAGCGGTCCGCCGAATTGCTGAAGAGGCGTGGGCTGGACGCGGTTACGCCACAACGGTGGAACGGATCGACCATCCACCGCGCGAGGCCTTCTCCACAAAGCCGCTCTGGCGCGTCGAATTCGAGGGTCTCGACCGCGCCGTCTTCTGGGTTGATGCCGAAGCGGCGCGCGTCACCGCGGTCCGCACACCGAAATGGCGCATCTTCGATGTGCTCTGGCGCTTCCACATCATGGATGTGACCGGCGAGGACCGGTTCGATACATGGTGGCTGAGAATTTTCGCCTTCCTTGGCCTGACAACGGTGCTGTTTGGCTTTGCGCTGCTGGTCCAGCGCATCAGCAAGGGGCGGTTGCTGAAATAGAAAAAGGCCTCTGCCGGGTCGGAGCAGAGGCCTTCCAATTCCAGATCTGAAGTCCGGTTCGAAGGGATTATTCTTCAGACCAGGAATATTCGTATGAGTAGGAGCGCTGCTGGTTGAAGCGCTCTTTTTCCGCGTCGCTCAGCTCTGGATGGTTCTGGACGAAGTCCTTCACATCCTGGCCTTTGAGGCGGTCGCTCCCACCATTCACACAGAGCGCGCGATAGGTCTTGCCGTCATCGCCCCGCGCCGACACGATGGCTGGTGAATTGAGGTCATCGTCGCGGTCTTCACACTGGTCAGCCAGCTCTTCCACGACGTCGCCAGCCGCTTCGAGATCATCTTCCAGACCGTCTTCAAACGCCGCTTCGATGCGCATTTCCATCAGGTCACCGAGCTCTTCGATACGGTCGGCGCGGCTTTCGATTTCCCGTTCGATGACGAGTTCCATCTTCTCCATGCGCTGGTCATTGGCTTCTTCCCAGGCGTCTGCACGCTGCTCATGCATTTCAGCCATTGCTTCGGCGCGTTCGGCGTAGACTTCGGCCATCGCTTCTGCGCGTTCGGCATGAGCCTCTGCCATGGCTTCCAGTTTTTCCATCTCGATCTCGAATTTGCCTTCATCGAGCTTGGAGATGAAAATCTCATGGTTCGGGATGATGATCTTCACGCCATCTTCGGTTTCGACCGTCTCGATGTCGAAGTCTTCGAGGCCTTCCAGATCGAGGTCGAGATCGAAGTCGAACTTCATATTGCCAAGCTCGGCAAGGCCAGAGAGTTCGCTCAACTCGGCCAGTTCAGAGAAGTCGATTTCAGAAATGGCTTTGATCGCTTCCATTTCGCCGACCTGGCTGATCTCGATAGAGAGCTTCTGCATTTCCTGCTCAAGGTCAGACAGGTCGAGATTATCGAGATTTCTGAGGCGCGGCTGCAAAGACTCGAACGGGTCGCTCAGCATGACAAACTGTCTGTCATCATCGTCATGGTGCGAGCTGAAGCTGTAGGCGCGGGTCTCGCGCTCGACGTCTGCAACCTTGTCGTCGCCGCCGGCCAGTTCAGCCGATGACTGGTCACGCGGGGTGGCCGAGGCGGCGCAGGACGCGGTCGTGAAGATCGCGGCAGAGCCGAGCGTGATGGCCAGCGTCGTGCCAAGCAGGCGCTTGCGAAGGGTTGGGGCGGTGTTCTGCATCAGGATTAGTCTTTCTTTTATGGGATGCGCCAGGGTGAGGTTTGCGCCTCTGAAGGCGCTATCAGCCGGTCCGGCAAGGCGTGCAGCCTTGATCAGGGTACGGCCATAGGAGAACGCTGATGATGTTCCCGCCCGAAGCACATCAGCGTCGCAAGCAGCTTCCTGGTCCACGCGGAAGGCGCGGATGGACAGGTAAGCAAGAGGGTTGAACCACTGCAGCGCGAGCACGATCTGGGCTGCCTGCAGGGCAAAGAGGTCGCCGCGCTTCACGTGCATCAGCTCGTGGGTCAGCGCATCGCGCTGTTCGCGGGGTGAATAGTCGGCTTCAAACCATTCCGGCAGCAGGATCACAGGGCGCTTGAGGCCCGTCACCAGAGGGCTGCCATTCAGGAGACTGGTGCGCACTTCAAAACCACGGCGCACTTTCAGCTGCGCGGCAATCTCGTGGGCCATCTCACTGACCGTGTCCGACGCCAGCGCGGAGTCGTCGCGGATCAGGCGGTGGAAGACCGCCTGACGGCGCCAGGCGAGGCCCAGCATCAGGGCGATACCCGTCAGCCAGAGCGGAACCACCAGATGCGGTGCCACGCTCATCACGGCGTCCAGCATGCCCGGCTCAGCGGGCACGTCTGCGACAGGCGCTTGTGCAAACTCGATCACCGGAGGGGCCGTCGGCAAGTCGCTGACAACAACCTTTACATCGCTCGGCTGGGCAGGGTGGAACACAACCGGCGGGGCCATGACAGGCTCTGGCGCCGCTTCAACCGGGCCGAGGGCGCCGAATAGCGACCAGTTGGCCGGCAGGGGCGGCATGAACAGCCGGGCCAGCGGGACCAGCCACAGCGCATAGGCTGCCTTCGCCCCGAACTGGCGGGCAAATGGCCGGCGCACGACCAGAACCAGTGCGAAGAGAACAGCAACGGCAAGGCTCGTCTGAAGGCTGTTCGCGAGAAGTGGGTTCATGTTTTCAAACGGGTTCATTTCTTCAGCTCCCCCAAAAGCTTTTCAAGTTCGGCGATGTCGTCTGCACTCAGGCCTCTTGCGTCGGCCAGGTGTGCAACGAGCGGGGCCGCCCGGCCACCGAACATGCGGTCTACAAATTGTTTTGCGGCTTTCTTCTGATAGTCGCCGCGCTTGATGAGCGGGCGATAGAGATAGCGCCGACCATCGGGTTCAGTATCGAGTGCGCCTTTTTCGACAAGGCGTCCCACAAGCGTCTTGATCGTGCGGATATTCCAGGACTTGTCAGCCTTCAGGGCCTCGGCGATCTCACTCGCACCGACGCCCGGCTGGTCCCAGAGCACGTTCATGATTTCCAGTTCTGCGGGTGTAATTTGCATCGAACCTGAATTCCTATTGACTACGGTTGTAGTCGTTACGACCGATTACAGTTGTGGTCAATAGCTGAATTGTGAATTTTTCGGGGCATGGCATTTGGCATGATCAGCCCCGCCGCTAAAGGGCATCCGCGTTAACCATGACATCGTATGACCGCAAGGCAGGCATGCGCTGATTGCGCCTTAAAAACATACAAATTTATCTTCGCCCTCACGCAAATCATGTATAGTGCAAACCGATGGACGATTCAGTCTCAGACACCACCCCGCCAATCGCAGGCTCGAAAGAGATCGGCGCGCTCGCGCACCTCTACCGCGCCGAAGTCTATCGCTCGACCATCTGGCGACAGCGACTCGACATGACGACCAACTGGGCTGTGGTATCGACCGGCATTGCCCTCTCGGTAAGCTTTTCCAGCGCGACCGCGTCTCCGCTTCCCATCCCGCTGGTCGGTATGCTGACCATCATGTTCCTTTTCCTCGAAGCGCGGCGCTATCGCTATTTCGCCGTCTGGAAATTTCGCGCGCGCATGATGGAGCTGGCGGTGATGGTGCCCATCCTGCAAGGGAAGGGCGCTGACATCCCGTTGGATCGCGGCACGGCCCTGTCGGACGATTATGTCCGCCCGCGCCATCGTATTTCCTTGCCGCGGGCGCTCGGCCAGCGGCTGAGGCGCAACTATCTCTGGGTCTTCATCATCCAGTACGCGTCTTATATCGCCAAACTCTGGATCCATCCGATTGAGGCCGTTGGCGTCGACCAGATGTTTCAGCGGGCCCATATCGGTCCGGCGCCAGGCCAGCTGACGCTTGCACTTGGGACGTTGCTGCTCATGTCGTTCATCGCGCTGACCCTGTGGACCTGGCGCGCCGAAAAGCGCGACAAGACGAAGATGTCTGACTATCTGGAAAACGTCGACGACTGAACGAAATACCTTGCTGACGCAAAAAACCATTGCGTTTCAGGCCGAACACCTTATCTGACCAGACAAGACGCCTCAGGCATCGATCAAGTGATCCGGCCATACTGTCCGGGTCGAGCGACTTTCCTTTCCGATCGTTGCCTTCTCGAAAAAGCCCTGAACAGCGCAAACATGAGCACGCGGCAGAATGGTCTGCCGCGCTTGATATTTGGCGCCTCGTGCCGGCCAGACTGCCGCACATCAGGCATACTGAAAGAATAATTTTGACCCAGTTTTCCGATCTCGGCCTCGCCGAGCCCATTCTTCGTGCGCTTCAAGCCGAAGGATATACCGAACCAACCCCGATCCAGGCGCAGGTGATTCCCGCCATGCTTGCCGGAAAGGACATTCTCGGCACCGCCCAGACGGGTACCGGCAAGACCGCCGCCTTCGTGCTGCCGGTCCTGCATGCCCTGTCTCTCGACAATGAGCGGCCACAGCCAAAATCCTGCCGGGCCCTGATCATGGCCCCGACCCGCGAACTGGCAGCCCAGATCGCCGATAGCGTCCGTGCCTATGGCAAGGGCAGCAAATTTTCCGTCACCGTCATCGTTGGCGGTCTGAAGATCGGCAAGCAGGTTCGCGCCATGGAGCGCGGCGTCGATATTGTCGTCGCAACGCCTGGCCGTCTGCTCGACCTGAAGTCCCAGAACGCCATCCGGTTTGACCAGATCCGCACCGTCGTCCTCGATGAAGCCGATCACATGATGGATATGGGCTTCCTGCCACAGATCCGGAAAGTGCTGACGCAGCTTCCGAAAAAGCGCCAGACGGCCCTCCTTTCCGCCACGATGCCGAAAGATATCCGCAAGCTGGCCGAGCAGTTCCTCGATGATCCGGTCAGTGTCGCCGTGGCTCAGGTCGCAAAGCCTGTTGATCGCATCGACCAGTCCGTGCAGTTCGTGCAGCACCCGCAAAAGCGCGATGTGCTGACGAAAATCCTGCGCGGCCCGACCGTCGATAGCGCCATCGTCTTCACCCGCACCAAACGCGGCGCAGACCGCGTCTGCCGCCACTTGGAACAGGCCGGCCTTGCCGCTGCCGCCATTCACGGAAACAAGAGCCAGAACCAGCGCACCAAGGCGCTCGACGCCTTCAAGGCCAAGAAGCTCACCGTGCTGGTTGCCACAGACATCGCCGCCCGCGGCATCGATATCGACCAGGTCAGCCATGTCGTGAACTATGAGCTGCCCAACGTCCCGGAGTCCTATGTCCACCGTATCGGCCGCACGGCCCGCGCTGGCGAAAGCGGCATCGCGATCACGCTGTGTGACAGCGAGGAACGCAAGCTGCTGCGTGACATCGAGAAGCTGATCGGCAACCGCCTGCCGGGCAATGAAGCCGGCGCCAATCAGGAACCGGTCAATGAGCGTGAAGCCAGCGGTTTCCACCCGTCAAAAGACGGTCAGCGCCGCCGCAAGCCACGCAATGGCAACCGCAACCGCCGGTCGAATGGCCATCGCGGTCAGAGCAAGGCAGCCCAGCACAGTCACGCCACTTGACCATCAGGCGCTTTTAGCATTTAAAGCGCCGCTTCAAGACGGGTGGTGCGGAGCCGCCGTTGAAATCGTGGGACCCATGAAGGCGTTCCACCGGCCCGCGTCGTAAAAGGAAGACACTTATGTCACGTCGTCACTCGACGAAGTACAAGATCGACCGTCGTGTCGGTGAGAATATCTGGGGTCGCCCCAAATCTCCGGTCAACAAGCGCCCAACCAAGCCAGGCCAGCACGGCCAGGGCCGTCGTCAGAAGGTTTCTGACTATGGTATGCAGCTTATGGCCAAGCAGAAGCTCAAATTCCATTATGGCGACATCACGGAAAAGCAGTTCCGCAAGACGTTCGATGAAGCCAACCGGATGAAGGGCAACACCGCCGAGAACCTGATCGGCCTGCTCGAAAGCCGTCTCGACGCTTTTGTCTACCGCTCGAAATTCGTTCCGACGATCTTCGCAGCCCGCCAGTTCGTGAACCACGGCCACGTGAAACTGAACGGCGTGAAAACCAATATCGGCTCTGTCCGCCTGAAAGCTGGCGACGTTGTCGAAATCCGCGAAAAGTCCCGCAACCTCGCGCTCGTCCTGGAAGCCCTCGGCTCGCCAGAGCGCGACGTGCCGGAATATATCGACGTCGATCCAAAAGCGATGACCGCGACCTTCGTTCGCGTACCGGAACTCAATGACGTGCCTTACGCCGTCAAGATGGAACCGGCCCAGGTCGTCGAATTCTATTCCTCGTAAGCCGCGACAAGCACTTGCGAACCAGTTCAAGCCGCGCTCCATTGGGCGCGGCTTTTTCTTTTGGTTTTAAGGGCATGAGGAGCGCGCAACTATGAGCAAACCATCCATCAAGGAGGTGCGGGAGCGCTTCATCGCACCGCCCGGCGAAACGTTCGACCTCTCATCGCGCGACTCAGGCGACCGTGAGCTTTTCCCCGACAAGAAGCATGCGAAAAAGTCCCTGAAGGCCGATGCCGGTGCGATCGACGAGCTGCAGGACCTGCTGTACGCCACGCGCGAGCAGGCCCTTCTCATCGTGCTGCAGGGCATGGACACTTCCGGCAAGAGCGGCGTGATCCGCAATGTCTTCGCAGACACCTCCCCGCTCGGCATGAAGGTGAAGGCCTTCAAGGCCCCGACCCGGATCGAGCTCGGCCATGACTATCTCTGGCGCGTGCATCAAGCCACGCCCCGCAAGGGCTTTGTCGGCATTTTCGACCGCTCACATTATGAAGACGTGCTGGTCGTGAAAGTCCGCAACTTTGCCCCCGCCGACGCGGTCGAGCAGCGCTATGACCAGATCAACCAGTTCGAAAAACACCTCACCGAGAACGGCACCAAGATCCTGAAATTCATGCTGCATGTCGGCCATGAAGAGCAGGGCATCCGTCTGAAAGAGCGGATCACCGAGCCGCACAAGCGCTGGAAGTTCAATCCGGGCGACCTTGAAGATCGCAAGCTCTGGCCGGACTTCATGTCTGCCTATGAAACCATGGTCGAGCGCTGCTCTACCGAATGGGCGCCGTGGTATGTCATCCCCTCAGACAGCCGCCCTCGCCGGAATGCCGCCATTGCGCGGATCGTGCGAGGAACCATGGAAGAGATGGGCCTGGAATGGCCCGATCCCGGCCACAAGCTAGAAGATTTTGATTTCAGCTAAACGTCCAGCCCCAAAAAGAAGCGGCCCGCCAGGCGACCGGTTGATGTTGGGTCAACCAGAAGCCGGGCGGGCCTATTGATGCGCTCGGGCGTCGAATTACTGGGTCAGGGTCAAGGACCCACGCATCAATCCCTGTCTTAGCTGACGGAAACAGAGCCGCCGCTGGACTTGTCGATCGTGACATTTGTGGCGCCGCCGCCAACGCGGACACTGCCGCCGGAAGAGGCATCGGCATCGACGCGGTCGGTTGCATAGGCGCGGATCGAGGCGCCGCTGGACACATCAGCGACCAGAGCGGTGCATTGCAGATTGCTCGCATCGATAGAGGCGCCGGAAGACGCTTCGGCCTCGACCGTGGTGCAGCTGCCAGCCACCTCAACAGTCGATCCGCTGGACGATTCCAGGTCGACTTCGCCGGCACTGATGCCCGCAACAATGACGTCCGCGCCGGAGGACACGTCGATATCGACGTCGCCGCTCATGCCGCCGCCTTCAACACTGGATCCGGAGGAGGCTTCAATATCGGACAGGGATTCAACACCGACGCGAACCGTGTATGGGGTGCGTTTTTTACCCCAGCCCATCTTGCGTGGGCGCTTCAGGATGAGGTCGCCATCGTCGACTTCGACGATAATGTCGCTGAAGTCGCCCTTGTCGTTTTCCACCGTGACATAGCGCGACACACCGGTTTCGAAGATCACCTCGATGCCGGCGGACACATCGATGCCGTCGAAATTGCGAACATCATAGGATTGGGTTTCCGCAAAGGCTGGCGCTGCGAGCGCGACAGCCGATACGATGGCGAGGGGAGCGATAAGTTTGGACATGGGGAAAATCCTTGCAGTCATTTGATCTTGAACGTGAATTTTTCGGCTTGACTTGGCCTTATCGATATTCAATACATCATCTTATCGTAAGTCAATAAGGGTTTGACAAAAAATGACCAGAAAATCCATCCTCCCAATGTTTGTTACAGCTGTAGCCTCGTTAGCGGTGCTCGGCGGCTGTGTCATTATCGATTCCGATGAAGACGATGCCTTTCGCGCCGACTGGGATCTTGATCGCACATATGGAACCCTGAAAGGCGCAGACGTCGCGGCAGACACCGTGACGGCACGTGTCTCCTCGAATGGCTGCACCACGAAGGATTTCATCGGTGCCGACGTGCGCAAGACCGGCGAAGACCGGTTCTCCATCGGCTTCTTCCGCGAGAAGGAAGATTATTGCCGCGCCTACCTGCCTGAAGGCGTCGAGCTTGTCTGGACCTTTGCCGAACTCGGCATTCCAGAAGGCGCGGAAGTGAGAGTCCGCAACGAAGTCAGCAACTAGACTGGCAGAAAAATCAGGGCCTCGCCCCGGCAGTCATGCCGGGCGGGGCTTTTTTGCGCCTAGTCCGCAAAAATAATGCGAGGCTGTTGCGGCGCTTTCGATGTCGCCTGGCGCGGCGCAGACGTTACAATCTCGACGGCTGGCGTCTCGGCAATCGGGTTGGTTGATGGCCCATGGCACGTCTGAAGCAGGCGCCGTGCCTGATAGAGCGAGCGGGGCGAGGAAAACCGCGCCTCCATCCCGTCAGCAACGAGGTCGCAATTGCAGTCCCGGCCCTCGGTTTCGACGCCGTCGACCACGTGGAAGATGCGCTTGCAGCCATCAACGGCCTGCGTCGATATGCGGGTCTGCATCGACTGGCCTGCTTCAGTCTGCCAGCTCGTCGAAACGGAACGGCAGATCTCATCCCCGGCGGCAGAGGCCGCAAGGCTGGTTAACGCGAAAAGTGCGCCGGAGAGGAACAGTCTGATCATCGCCCACAGACTAGCAGGTTTCGGGCCAGATGCCGTTTCAGGCAAAATGTCAGTTTGATCATTTTGTCCTCCCACGTTTTCTAACCGGACACTGACGCATCATCGTCTGCATTTCCAGAAATGGGCGCGCTCTTTTTTACGCACGGTCTGGACAAATCCGGACGGGCGCTTATTAGCAAATCACTTCGCCGGGCTTGGTCTCGGCCCAGAAATTTTCCCTGACGCAAACTCAACAGGCCCGGTCGCAGTGACCGGCGCGAACGAGATTTGCGCCGCGGGAAACATTCACAATGGAAACCAATAGCTTGCGCGCCGACTGCGCGCGATGCGCTGCGCTGTGCTGCCTTGCGCTGGCGTTCGACCGCTCCGAGCAGTTTGCAATCGACAAGAAATCTGGCGAACCTTGCCCGTATCTCGACGGCTGCTCCGGTTGCCGGATTCATTCAGACCGTGAGCCGCTTGGCTTTGGTGGATGCGTGACGTTTGACTGTCTGGGCGCGGGCCAGCGGGTGAGCGAACACTATTTTCCGGGCCAGAGCTGGAGCGCTGATCCGTCGCTGATCGAGCCGATGTCGCGAGCTTTTCTGGTCGTGCTGCGCGCGCATGAATGCCTGCTACTGCTTCGCGAAGCGCAAAAACTGCACTTGCGCTCTCACGATTTTGAACGCGCATCAGCCCTGCAGAAGAAACTCTGGCTCGCCGGTTGCGATGGTGTGCAGATTTCAGCGCTCCAGAAAGAGACTGCTGACTTCCTGTCAGGCCTGAAAGCCTATGTAGAAGACCGCCCTAGTCGACCAGTTCGTAGCGATAGGATTCGATGACGGTGTTAGCGAGCAGCTTTTCGCACATCTCTTTGACGCGGGCCTCTTCGGTGCCGGCTTCGACGCCGTCGAGGTCAAGCTCGATCACCTTGCCGATGCGCGCGCCCTTCACCTCGTCATAGCCCATCCGGCCGAGCGTATCGGCAACGGCCTTGCCTTGCGGGTCGAGAACACCTGGTTTCAGGCCGACATGGACGATGGCTTTCATGGCGAATCTCTCCGGCTGTGTGCGAGTCGCGCCCCGTTTAACCCATTCGCGCGTCCATTGGAACGCGCCTATTTCGCGGAACTGTTGAAGTCCAGAATATCGGCCGCCTGACCGGATTCCTTGATGATACCGAGGCGGCGCGCGACTTCGGCATAGGCTTCCGTCACCCCGCCAAGGTCGCGGCGGAACCGGTCCTTGTCGAGCTTCTCATTGGTCTCGAAATCCCAGAGGCGGCAGCTATCCGGGCTGATCTCATCGGCCAGGATGGTGCGCACGATCTCGCCTTCGAAAAGACGGCCGAACTCGATCTTGAAATCGATAAGACGGATCCCGACAGCCGCGAACAGCCCGCACAGGATGTCGTTGATACGCAGGGCCATGGCGATGATCTCGTCCATCTCCTGCGGGCTCGCCCAGCCAAAGGCGGCGATATGCTCTTCGGAGACAAGCGGATCGCCCAGCTCATCCTTCTTGTAGCAGAACTCGACAATGGCGCGGGGCAGGGCCTCGCCTTCGGTAATCCCGAGGCGTTTCGACATGGTCCCGGCGGCGACATTGCGCACGATCACTTCCAGCGGAATGATTTCCACCTTCTTGATCAGCTGCTCGCGCATGTTCAGCCGTTTGATGAAATGGTTGGGGATGCCCATCGCGCCGAGGCGCGTCATGATGAACTCGCTGATGCGATTGTTCAGCACGCCCTTGCCATCAAGCACGGCTTTTTTCTCGGCATTGAACGCCGTGGCGTCATCCTTGAAATACTGGATCAGGGTGCCCGGCTCCGGTCCTTCGTAAAGGATCTTGGCCTTGCCTTCGTAAATCATCCGCCTGCGCGACATCGCAGCCTCCCCTGGAGATGGAACTGAAAGTCGCAGCGCCCATTACGGCTCCGCATTCAGCCTCCACAATCAAATCGCAGTGTTACTCTCATCGAGAGGGCGAAACAAATGATGATTCAGTACGATTCGCCAGTGGTATTGTGAGCGGAACGCTGCAGTGGTCTTGCGCGCGGCATGCAGCCCGCTCTATATGCCCGTGACCATTATGAAAAGCCCGCAACACGAGGAAGGCTTGCCAATGAGCACATTCGACGATCGCGAACGCGCCGAAGAAGCGAAATACGCCCATGATTCGGCGCTCGACTTCAAAGTCATGAACCGCCGCAACAAGCTGCTCGGCGTCTGGGCCGCTGACCTTCTCGGCCTGCACGGCGCCGACGCCGAAGCCTATGCCAAAGAGGTCGTCATGTCTGACCTGGAAGAGCCGGGCGACGAGGATGTGTTCCGCAAGGTGCGCGCCGATTTCGACGCCAAGGGCGTTGACCGCTCCGATGCCCGCATCCGTGAGCACATGGCAGAACTGGTCGCGGTCGCCCGTGAGCAGATCATGAAAGAAAAGAAGGACTAGGCGTCAGCCTTTGCCGCTGACCAGCTGAGCGCTTCACCACGGCTTGTCCGTGGTGCCCATCTTCGGCCACCAGACCTTGGTGACGAATCGGGAGATGGACCCCATGGATGAAGCATGGGGAGGCGCCACATTCAGGGGCTTGAAGCGGCGCCGCATGCTTCTCATCTAGTTTCGAGTAAACCGACCATCCGGAGACCGACATGAGCGACGACACCCAAACTGCCATCGACCAGGCCGTCAAAGGCAATGATGTGCTGCTCTTCATGAAGGGCACGCCGACTTTCCCGCAATGCGGTTTCTCCTCTGTTGTCGTCCAGGTGCTCGACTATCTCGGCGTCGATTATGTCGCCACCAACGTGCTGGAAGACCAGGCGATCCGCGAAGGCATCAAGGTCTATTCCGACTGGCCGACCATTCCCCAGCTCTACGTCAAAGGCGAGTTCGTCGGCGGCTGCGACATCATCAAGGAGATGTTCGAAAGCGGCGAGCTGAAGACCTTCATGGCCGAAAAAGGCATCGAGATGGAAGCGGCCTGACGCGTCCGCGCGCTCTTGCCGGCATTTCGGGCAATCCCAAGAGAGCTCCTGTTTCCTAACTTCAGTTGACGCGGCCACCTTCCTTCAAGTCTAACTGGGTACAGTCTTGGAGGAGCGCTCATGAAACCTGCTATAAGCATTGCGTCACTATTGCTTGCGCTTGCCGCCTGCGTGTCTTCCGAAACACCTGTCGAGGAAACAGCGCTGCCATCTGGTGTCGTCGAAACCGTCACGACTGAAAACATTCTGGAACAGACAATCATTGTGGATGCGCCTGTTTCTGACGTCTGGGACGCGTTCACCACATCAGAAGGCTACATGGCCTGGGCGACCCCGTTTGCTGTGATTGATCTTGAAATCGGCGGACAGATAGAGAGCAGCTACGAGCTCGACGCTCAGGCCGGAGAGAGCGACAATATCAAGCTCGAAATCCTCGCCTATCTCCCGCAAGAGTTACTCGTCCTGAAGACGGTTCAGGCGCCGCCCGGGTTTGCCTCGCAGGAAACGCTCGACCGGCTGGTCTCGGTGTTCGAATTCGACCCGGTTTCAGACACCCGGACCCTCGTCACGATTAGCGGCGTCGGCTATGGCGATGACGAGGAGTCAAAGCGGTTGCGGGAGTTCTTCGTCGAAGGAAATGCCTATTCCCTACGTGCCTTGCACAACAGCTTCACGGCAGGCCCCACAGACTGGGAAGAGATGTTTGCCGCGCGGCAGCAGGCACAATAGCCAGCTGATTTAGCCTATCTGCGACTCCCCTGCTCACCCGCCCGCATTAATCGTCAGCAGTGGCGATACCCCGTCGCTGGCGGCGGACTGCAGCGCGAGTAGGAAGGTGACGAGGTTGAACGTGGTCTTGGAATCGAGATCGCGGTCATCGATCCAGAACCAGTGGTCGCGATAGTAGATTTTCACTGCCGCGCCAGCCGGTTCGCTTGTGCCGGACCGGACCTGGAAGACGCCGCCAAGATAGGTCGGCCAGTCAGGGGTCCGCGACGAGGTGATGGCGCTCTGCGTGGTAAGGCCGGCGGCGCGATGAGTCTCAGGGACGTCCACCGCGTGCGAGAGCGCATAGAGCGCGCCGAGCACGGTGCGGGTCTGGGCGTAGTGCGGGTCAGCCTGTCGCCCGGAATCCTTGGCAACCAGACGAAACTCCATCTTGCAGTCGCTCGTTTTCAAGAGCTCAAGCAGCGGGGCGCAGGCATTGCCCCGCTCTGAATCGATGACGAGATAGGTGCCGACGCCCTCATCGCCCTTCATCCGGTCGATCCAGACCCGTTCCTGCTGTTGCAGGCCGCGCAGCAGGCCCGCCATTTCCCGGAACTCATGATTGTCCGGAATGACGGCTGGCGTCGGGCCAGACACGCTGGCGGCATTGGAGAGCGGCCCGATCCGCTCAATGCAGCACGAGATGAGCCGCTCCACGCTCCAGCCGGAATTGGCCAGCAGCACGATGGTGTCCGGCGTGATCGGCGCGAGCAGGTCCTGGGCAAACTGGCTGCTGTCGAGCGGCTTGTAGACGGTGGTCGGCGTCTCGCTGACGCTGGCGCCCGGAATGACAAGCGATGAACCATTGGACGCGTTCTGGAAGGGCAGGAGGTTCTCGGCTGACAGCGAGAAGACATATTGATGCTGCGTCGTGATCCCGTCGACATCCATGAAGACGATCGGGTCGCGATATTTCAGGCGCACCAAATTGAGCAGAAGCTGCTCGCTCTTCGTCGTCGCGACCGCCTCATTATAGGCATAGCCCGACGGGCTGATCGTTGTTGCGCCCCGATGGCTCGTACACCCGGCCAGTAAGGCAAGGCTGGTCAGGCCAGCCAGCAGAATTTTTGTGAAAGGTCTCATGCCTCTTGCGTCCCCGTTTCGTCCCTGAGGGGACATTAGACGCGGTCTCATCCCGGCGCAAAGCCGTTCGCTTGAGAGGAGTCTGGCGGGGCTTTGCGTTCGCCGGGCACAAAATCTGACCCGGACTCCACGATCTCTGCGCCTTTTAAATCAGGTAGTGGAGACTTTCATCATGTATATCGACGCGCCAGACAGCGCCAATAAAGGGTCATCCTTCACGGTCCAGATCAGCAACATCCCCGGCAATGCCGAAAAGCTCCGTATCGACAAGGACGGGATGCTCGGCCAGGCAAGAGAGGTGTCCGGCCAGCGAAAAACCGTCACGCTGTCTCACAGTTTTGCAGGCCGGATTTCCTTGACGGCCGTCGCCCTCGACAAGTTCGGCGATACGCTGGACAGCGCGTCGACCTCGATCACCATCAAGGACCCGGCCTTCGACAATGCCGATGCCGGCGCCCCTGGCGGCTTTGCCAATCCGGAACAGGGCTTTGGGGATGGGGGACAAGGCAAACAGGCTGCAACGCTGTATTGTGCCAAGCCGCGGGTTGGCCAGCCCTGGCGCCTGCGCTTTGCCAATGTTGCGCCCTATCACAGCCTGGTGGTTGAGTTTTATGGCAGCAATGGCGGGATTTTCCGGCTGTTTCCCCGCGGCCGGAACGAGATGATCACGAGCCTCAGCCCGAAAAAGCCAGGCCCGGTCAAGATGAAACTCAGCCTGCGAAATAACAAGCTGGGCGTTGTCGATGTTCAGACGTACGGGTTCGATGTGGCCCCGGCCGGCGACCAGATGATGCAGGGTCAACCGGGTGATATGGACTTTGGCAAAGGTGAGACCGGGCTATCCATCGATCCGATGAGCGAGCTGAAGCCACCAAACATGGTCCCGCACGACACGTTCACGGGCGAGGAGTTTGTCATGATGGCGGCAGAGGCGGGCCACAATCAGGGCTCCAGCCTGCCTGCCAGCTTCGACGCTGGAAGAAGCTCCATCGATGACATGCGAAAGGACATGCAGGCGCGCTCCGACGCATTGCTCGACCGGCTGAAGAAGCGCTGAGGCCCGCCCGAACGGGACTGATATCAAGAAACGTTTGCCGTTCTCACCGTTTAATGTAGCGTTCCACCAACGGGTGGGAAAAACATGACAGAAGAGATCAGGCCGCCAAGGGTGGTCGGTACGATTGGCGCAACCTTGATGAGCGTCAATGGCATGATCGGAGCGGGCATTTTCGCGCTTCCGGCCATCCTCTATGCCGAGACAGGCAACTTTGCGCCCTGGATGTTCCTGATCTTCGGGCTGCTCTTCTCCTGCAACATCCTGGTCGCCTCGCGCATGGCCGCGATGTTCCGCTCCTCAGGCGGGGTGCAGCTTTATGCGCAGGCGGCGTTCGGACCCATTGTCGGCTTTCAGGTCGGCTGGCTGCTGGTGATCGCCATTTCAGCCGGACGGGCCGCCACATTGCATGTGCTCGTCTCCTATCTTTCGGTCTTCTTCCCGTTTCTCCAGGATGGACCGGCCCGGATCTTCGCGGTCCTGGCCCTCCTGATCGCATTGAGCGCCCTGACCACTTCCGGCATGCGCAACGCGGTCGCTGGAATCATGGTGGGAACCGTCCTGAAGGTGACGCCCATCCTTCTGCTTTGCGTGGTCGCGTTCGCCGTTGGCGGCCTGTCGGTCAGCTTCGAGCTGCCGAGTTTCGGAACGTTTGAATCGGTCGCCCTGCTGGTCTATTTCGCCTTTTCGGGAACGATCAATTCGACGTATTCAGCCGGAGAGATCAAAAATCCGCGCCGGACGCTACCGCGCTCCATGCTCCTGTCGCTGGCGGCAATCATCGTCCTCTACATGGCCGTCCAGTGGGCCTATATCGCCGCCGGCGCTCCCAGCAGCGCCGGTAATGCCGCCCCGCTTGCAGCCGCTGCAGGCGCCGTCATGGGCGAAACCGGCGTGGTGATCCTGACGCTTGCGGCGATTTTCTCGATCACGACAAACGCTCTCACCTTCTTCGTGTCGGGACCGCGCATCATCTATGGAATGGCGGACCGCGGCCTGCTCCCGAAGACGCTGGCCCACGTCTCTGACCATTTCCGGACACCGGACCGTGCCATCCTGCTGTTCACGCTTATTGTCGCGATGGTATCGCTCAGCGGCAACTTTACCTTCCTCGCGAAGGTCACATCGCTTGGCGCGCAGATCGCCATACTCAGCATGTTTGCCGCTTTCGTGTATTTCCAGGTGCGCGGCCGCGAGGGCCATGACACCGGCTTGACCCCCGTCTGGGTCCTGATCGTGTTCGTCGGCGTGGCCTTCTCGATCTATGCCAGCGCGCAGGCCCCGCTTGAAGCCTTCGGGCTGATCGCCGGGCTGATCGTGATCGGCACGCTTCTCTCATTCGTCGCCCGACGCAATGAGATCGAGAAACCCGCCCCGATTGTCGATTGAGGCGGCGGGGCCTGTCTGCCGCGCTACGCCCCAACAGCCCTCGCCTTCTTCCCATCTCGCCCCGCCGCTGGTAAAGGCGCGCCCATGAGCACACTCATTCAGACCCCGCCGAAAGCGTCCGCAAAAACCCAGCCGAAAGTCGGCATTGTCTCGCTTGGCTGCCCCAAGGCGCTGGTGGATTCCGAGCGGATCATCACCCGCCTGCGCGCCGAGGGCTATGCCATAGCGCCCGACTATGAGGGCGCAGACCTGGTGTTGGTGAATACGTGCGGCTTCCTCGACAGTGCCCGCGATGAGAGCCTTGAGGCCATCGGCGAGGCGATCGAGGCGAATGGCAAGGTGATCGTGACCGGATGCCTCGGCGCGGAACCCGAGGTGATCCAGAAGGCGCATCCAAAGGTGCTCGCCGTGACCGGACCGCACCAGTACGAGCAGGTGATGGACGCGGTGCATACGCATCTGACGCCGCCGCCGGACGCCTTCACAGACCTCGTGCCCGAAACCGGCCTGAAGCTCACGCCGCGCCACTATTCGTATCTGAAGATCTCAGAGGGCTGTAATAATCGCTGCAGCTTCTGCATCATTCCGAAGCTGCGCGGCGACCTCGTCTCCCGCCCGATCCACCACGTCCTCACAGAAGCCGAACGCCTCGTCAAAGCCGGCGTGAATGAGCTGCTCGTGATCAGCCAGGACACCTCGGCATACGGGCTTGATGTGAAGTATGCGCCGCAGACCTGGAAGGGCGAGGAATACGAAACCCGCTTTCTCGATCTGGCGCGCGGGCTCGGCACGCTCGGCGCCTGGGTGCGCATGCATTACGTCTACCCATACCCGCATGTCGACAAGGTCATCCCGCTCATGGCTGAGGGCGCGATCCTTCCCTATCTCGACATCCCGTTCCAGCATGCCTCGGCCAATGTGCTGAAACAGATGAAGCGCCCCGCCAAGCAGGACCGCGTGCTCGAACGCATCCAGCAATGGCGCCGTGACGTGCCGGGCATGACCATCCGCTCGACCTTCATTGTCGGCTTTCCGGGTGAGACCGAAGAGGATTTCGAGATCCTGCTCGACTTTATCCGCGAAGCGAAGATCGACCGCGCCGGCTGTTTCAAATATGAGAATGTCGAACATGCCGAGAGCCGGCTGCTCGAGGGCCATCTGCCCGAAGAGGTGAAGGAAGAACGCTGGCACCGCTTCATGGCGCTGCAGGCTGAAATCTCCTCAGAGCGCGCCGCCGCACAGATCGGCACCACACAGGACGTCATCATCGACGGGCCGGGCGAAGAACCGGGCGAGATGCTGGCCCGCTCAAAGGCCGACGCGCCGGAGATTGACGGCGTCGTTTACCTTGCCAATGCCAGCCACCTCAGCGCAGGCGACATTGTCAGCGCCCGCATCTCGGATGCCGACGAGTACGATCTGTACGCAGAGCCAGCCTAGGCAGGCGAGGCCTTTACGCGGCCCTTCAGTGCTTCATCCAGGCTCGGTCGATCACTGGCGCCCTCTCGCCGTCTTCGGGCAGGCAGCCGCGCTCATAGATATTGGGCTTGTCCTGCTGACTGACCTTGGCCGGGACATAGGGCGCTTTGCAGGCCTGATAATCAACGCTGCGCGGTGTCGGCCCGCCAGGGGCAGGCGATGTCTCACCCGGGGCAAGCGTGAAGTAATCGCATGACAAATCCGCCTCGTCGGTCGGCGCGGTACACAGGCGCGCGAGCAGTGTTTCGTCACATGTGTTCGAAATGGTGACGTCATCGGCATCAAAGTCGAGACAGTCAAACCGCGCAGCATGTTTGTACGGCTGGGTCTGCTTGGACAGAAAATACCCCGCAACCGGCAGCCCCACCACGACGAGCAGCACAAGGGCGAGCGTTCGAAAGTTCACCTTCATGAGGCCTTCTCCGGCCTCCTGCAGCCATCTACGATCCGTGCCGAGTTCTGCACGCTTTTCTTGTCGCCCGGCACATAGGGCAACTTGCAGGCATGGACGGTGGTTCGCACGACAGGATGATTGTCTTTTGCCGCGTCAAATTCGTCGCGCAGCTCGCTCATCTTCTCGCCGGGCGCCAGCTCGACCACGCCGCATGTCTTCTCCAGCCCCGTCGAGCGGAAGCAGTAGCGCGCATTGATCGGCTCGTCGCAGCCATTGCTGTACGGCCCGGTATCGTTCTCGCGCACGAGGCATTCATTGGCACCGGCATGGGCCGTCGGATTGGTAAAGCGCGACAGGACATTGGCGCCTATCGTGAGCAGCACAACAATCAACAGGATGCGCAGCCAGTTCGGAATTTTAGCCAGTATGGTCTTCATTTTCGTGTTTCCCCCTCAGGCAGGCAGCCCTGTTTCATCCGCTTTGTATTCATGTCCTCAACCATGCCCGGCATGAAGGGCAGTTTGCAGGCATAGGTCTCGGCCCGCAGCAGCCCGCCAAGCCGCGCAAGATCGGCGTCAATCTCGGCCCGGTCAAACCCTTCGCCGGGCTCAAGCCGCTTTGTCTTGCAGATATCATCAGACGTTTTCGAATAGAGGCACAGCTCGCCATTGATCGCAAAATCGCACGTATTCTGAAGCGGCGGTTCAACGTCCATGACCGGGCCGAGGCAGTGATTCACATTGGCGAGGCGTTCGGGCTGCAACCACATCATCGTCACCCAGCCAAACACCAGAAATCCGAAAAACGTGCCCACCGCCCAGAGGCAACCCTGCCCATTTCTCTTCGCCTCGACAGTCGTCATGCCGCCGCCTCCCCGCTGACATCATTAGCAGCGTTCTGCAGAAAGCACAGCAGAAAGGGCCAAAAGAAAAGCCCCGACCAATCTGGCCGGGGCTTCGCAATATTTAGAAGGCAGATGAGCCCTAGGCCATCTTCTTCTCAAGATTGGTGGCGACGGCTTCCAGGAAGCCTTCCGTCGTCAGCCAGTCCTGTTGAGGGCCGATGAGCAGCGCGAGGTCTTTCGTCATCTGGCCGCTTTCAACGGTCTGGATGACGACCTGTTCGAGGTCTTCAGCGAACTTGGTGACTTCAGGCGTGTTGTCGAGGCGGCCACGATGCGCGAGGCCGCGGGTCCAAGCGTAGATCGATGCGATCGAGTTGGTCGAGGTCGCTTCGCCCTTCTGGTGGTTGCGGTAGTGACGGGTCACCGTGCCGTGTGCAGCCTCGGCTTCCACCGTCTTGCCGTCCGGCGACATCAGGACCGAGGTCATCAGGCCGAGCGAGCCGAAGCCCTGAGCGACCGTGTCGGACTGCACGTCACCATCATAGTTCTTACAGGCCCAGACATAGCCGCCGGACCATTTCATGGCCGCTGCGACCATGTCGTCGATCAGGCGGTGCTCATAGGTGCCACCGAATTCCTTGAAGGCGTCGGCGAATTCATTGTCGAACACTTCCTGGAACAAATCCTTGAAGCGGCCATCATAGGCTTTCAGGATCGTGTTCTTGGTCGAGAGGTAGACCGGCCATTTGCGGGTCAGGCCAAAGTTGAACGAGGCGCGGGCAAAATCCCGGATCGACTCGTCCAGGTTGTACATGCCCATCGCGATGCCGGCATCCGGGAAGTCGAAGACTTCGTATTCCTTGGAGTCGGAACCGTCGGACGCTTCCCACTTCATGGTCAGCTTGCCCTTGCCGGGGACGAGGAAGTCAGTGGCGCGATACTGGTCACCATAGGCGTGACGGCCGATGACGATCGGCTGGGTCCAGCCGGGTACCAGACGCGGCACGTTCGAGATCACGATCGGCTCACGGAAGACAACGCCGCCAAGGATGTTGCGGATCGTGCCGTTGGGCGAGCGCCACATCTTCTTCAGGCCGAACTCTTCAACGCGCGCTTCGTCCGGCGTGATGGTGGCACATTTGACGCCGACGCCGTATTCCTTGATCGCGTTTGCCGAGTCGATGGTAATCTGGTCGTCCGTTGCATCGCGGCTCTCGATGCCGAGATCGTAATATTTGAGATCGATATCGAGGTATGGGTGAATAAGACGGTCCTTGATCATCTGCCAGATGATGCGGGTCATCTCGTCGCCATCGAGCTCGACGACGGGATTTTCGACCTTGATCTTTGCCATCGTGTGAAAGTCCTTTCAGTTGCACTGGTTTGTGGGCGGCTATAGCAGAAGGGTTAGAATGGTCAAAAGCGACTTTCGGGCACGGGGGCCCGGAAAGCAGTGAGGTTACATGTCTAGACACCATATTTTGCTCATTATCGCCATGCTCAGCGCCTGTTTCGCCCTGTCGGCACTGGCTGAGGACAGCCCGGCTGACGCCACGGTCGAGATTGGCCCGACAGACACTGGCGACTGGCACGTCTCCTATTCGTTTGCAGAACCGCAGACCGCGCTCGCCTTCGCCCGCTCGCGCAATGATTATCGCAGCGCCACATGGACACTCGAAACAGACGACGCCCAGTTCGGCCGCGCTTTTGACTTCGATGTCATCGTTTTCGACAAGCCAACAAAGCAGGTGAGCTTCTCGATCATTCCGCTGACCAGCGCGCTGGAAGCCGATTACACGCCTTTCGTTACCTTCTCCGATGGCGGCCTTGCCATCTTTGAAGGTCAGTTCAGCCTCGTCCCCTTTGAGGACCTTGATGCGATCAAAGCCCTTGAGGGCGATCTCACCAATACTGAGGCCGGGCCGCTCTCCATGGATGTCAAAGTCGCATCCGATCAGCCGATCATTGTCGATGGCGCCGTGCATGAAGGCTCGCTCACCCACCGGGCAAAGAACGGCGGCACCTATATCTATATGGGCAATAGCGAGGTTGAGACCTTTGACAGCTTTGCGGTCGTGCTCGATCAGGGGCTGCCGGACTGGCTGCAGGCGCGCTTCGACAGCGATCTTGGCAAGATATTCAGCGCGCTCGAAACCCAATGGGGCTTCGAACTTGAGGACAAGGCCACCGTCCTGCTCGCCTTCAAGGGCACAAGCGGCGAAGGCTTCTCGGCCTCGGGCGGCGCGCTTGACCAGCTCCTGATGATGGAAGTGGGCGGCTCCGCCTTTGCCGAGGCCAGCTTCAACTCCCTGTCATACCTGCAATGGTTCTTCGCGCATGAGGCTGTGCACCTGTTCCAGACAGCCGAGGGCGCCGAGTTTGCCGGTGACAGCGATGCGTGGATTCATGAAGGGGCGGCCAACACCATGGCCTATGCCATCATCGCCGCCCAGCTCGGCGAGGAAGACCGCCAGAAATTCCTCTCAGCCGTCTACGCCAACAGCTTCGATGAATGCGTTGCCGCGCTCGAAGGCGGCCCGCTCAACACGGTGAGTGAGCGCGACCTCTTCTCGGCAAACTATGCCTGCGGAGACCTTATTGCGCAGGCCACGGACGGCTTCCTGAAGCGCAAGACCCTCTTCGAATTCTGGAACCGCCTGATTCAGAATGCGGTCTCGCTCGATCAGCCAAGGATCAATGAAACCCTCTATTTCACAACGATGCAGCTCTTCGGGTCGACCCGCGCCCAGCGCGACAAGATTCGCACCATTGTCGAGGACGAACTCGATGACCCGGCCGCGGCGCTCACCGATCTGCTGGAAAGCGCAGGCCTCGAGCCTGAGTTCGACGGCAAGGGCAATCTGGTCAAAATGAACTGGCCGGTCTATGCGGCGGAATGAGCGCAAGACATCAGCCCATCATCATCCTCGCAGAGCCACAGCTTGGTGAGAATATAGGCTCCACCGCGCGGGCCATGCTGAACTTCGGGCTGACCGAGCTTCGCATCGCCGCCCCGCGCGACGGTTGGCCGAACCCGGCGGCTGAGCCGCTCGCCGCAGGCGCGTTCGAGGCCGGTGTCACGGTCACCGCCTTCGACAGTGTGGAGGACGCCGTCGCCGATCTCGGCTTCCTCATTGCCGCGACGGCCCGCCCGCGCGAGATGGAAAAGCCCGTTACCAATGCCGGCGGCGCGGTCGACAGTCTTTGCGCCCAGACCACCGCCAAGGGCGTCCTCTTCGGAAGTGAAGCCCAGGGCCTCTCCAATGACCATATCGCCCTCTGCGACGCGATCATGACCTATCCCGTCAACCCGGCCTTTGCCTCGCTGAACCTCGCACAGGCCGTCATCGTCTTCGCAGCCGCCTGGGGCGATGCGCAGGGCAGGGAAGGGCGCTTCGAGGGGAAAAATGCGGGCGTCGGAGACCCTGCCTCGCGCGAAGACCTGATCGGCATGTTCGAACACTTCGAATATGAGCTGGAGCGCGCCGGCTATTTCCATCCGCCAGACAAGACGCCGCTGATGACGCGAAACCTCCGCAACGCCTTCATTCGCGGCCAATGGACCATGCAGGAAGTGCGCACTTTTAGGGGCGCCGTCAAAGCCCTCGCCCTCGGCCGCGGCAAGGCCCGGATCGTCCGTGACGACTGAACGGATAGCCGTGATCGGTGCCGGACCGGCGGCGCTGATGGCGGCTGAAACCCTCTCAGAAGCAGGTCTCGGCGTCGATATTTTCGAGGCCATGCCGAGCGCCGGGCGGAAGTTTCTCATGGCAGGGAAAAGCGGGCTCAACATTTCCCACACCGGCTCGTTGGCCGACCTTCTCGCACAGTTTCCCGCCCTTGATGACCGGCTGCGGGACGGCCTCGCTGCGTTCGGGCCAGAAGACATCGTCAGCTGGATGGAGGGCCTCGACATGCCGGCGCATACCGGCCCGACAGGGCGCATCTTTCCTGAAACGATGAAAGCCTCGCCCCTGCTGCGGGCCTGGCTACGCCGCCTGGAGCGCCGGGGTGCCCGCCTGCACCTGAAGCATCGCTGGACCGGCTGGAACGCCGATGGCGCCCTGGTCTTCGCTGCGCCGGGCGGGCAGGTTGTAGCCCGGCCCGCCGCGACCGTCTTCGCCCTCGGCGGCGGCAGCTGGCGCAGGCTCGGCTCAGATGGCGCATGGACGGCACTTTTCGAGACAGCGGGCATCCCGCTCGCGCCGTTCCGCCCATCCAATTGCGGTTTCACCACCGACTGGTCGGACAAGATGCGCGAGCAATTCGCGGGCGCCGCCATCAAGGGTGTGCGCCTCTCTGTAGGCGGGATGGAAACCCGCGAAGAGCTCACCGTCACGGCGCGCGGCGTGGAAAGCGGCGGCGTCTACACGCTCTCTGCGCCCTTGCGGGGTGAGGTCGAAACCAAGGGCTCTGCAACGCTCTGGCTCGACCTGCTGCCCGATCTGGAGACGCCTGAGATCGCCGCGCGCCTCGCTGCAGCGCCAGCAAAGCAGTCGCTCTCAAATCGGCTCCGCAAGGCCTTGAAGCTAACCGGCGCAAAGGCCGCTCTTTTATATGAGTGCGCAGACCGGGCGGCGCTCAATGATCCGGCGAAAGCAGCAAACGCCATCAAGGCCTTGCCACTGACGCTAACCGGCACAGCGCCGCTGGACGAAGCCATCTCCACAGCAGGCGGCGTCGCATGGGAGGCGCTGGACGCACATTTCATGCTGAAAGACAGGCCCGGCCATTTCTGCGCAGGCGAGATGATCGCGTGGGACGCGCCCACCGGCGGCTATCTGATCACCGCCTGCATGGCGACCGGCCGCGCGGCGGCGGCTGGCGTTTTGGGATGGCTGGCGCAGACCGACTAAGCTTTCCCGCGCAGCGAGCGGTCAATTATACCCAGATATATCGCACGTGACGCCGCCGCCGCTGGATGACGCGCCACCTGTTTCGAGATTTGTAATCGTCACCGGCTTCACGCAGTCGCCATATTGGGAGCGGCGAAGCTCGTAATCGAGAACGGCCCCGGCGCGTTCTCGCAAGAGGGCGAGCTCCTCCTCATCAAAGTCCAGCTCTTGAAGTTCAATCATGGCGCAGAGCTGGCTGGCCTTGAGCTCAGTCCAGAAGCCGTGCTCATCCAGCTCTGAGACAATATCCAGATATCTCAGCCGGTCTGACTGCGGCAGTTCTACTGATTTAGAGAGGATTTTCAGGCGCGATTGCAAGTCTGTGATCTTTGTCTGGTGTTCGAAGATGTCGCCAGCCTGTTTGAACACGAAATCGAGGTCTGAACGCCGGATCGGGTCCATGCCGTTGAGGACGCCACGAGCCAGTTCAGCCTTCCAGACACGGTCTGTCCACGGCCTGTTAGGCGACCGCAACACCTGCTCGATGGCGCGGGCTTTTCCTTGCTCATCCTGCTCAAGCGGCATGCCTGTCCAGGTTTCACCTGGCTCAAGCAGGCGCTCGGAAAGCTCGCCGAGACCTTGCACGCGGCAATCCCTCAGCGAGATGCGTTCCTTCGCCCAGACATAGTTGAGAAGAAGATCGGACCGGATCGCTGCTTCCGCCTCTGCAAGCTCGGCTCTCGCCTGGCGTTGCTCATTCCAGCTGGTGATCTGGAAGGCGATCAGGATACCGGCCACAACGATCAGAAAGTCGAGCACAACAGCGAACCAGTTCTGGTCCTTCACATTCTTCGAAAGCCGTCGCAGCAGCATGGTCAGTCCCCCTTGGCTATGCCTGCACAGAACTGTTTCTTTGGCAATCCGGTCAGGCGCTGCGATCCGCTTCGGTGCATCGCTCGCGCTCGGCCTCGCGCTGGGCGTTCCATTGTGCGCGGAGCACGGCGATCCGCTCCCTGAAGCGCTCCTCCAGCAAGTCTGCGGAGATCACCCGGTCTGTCCGGAAATGCCGGAAGTCATCGCGCAGCTCACACCAGGCGCAGACCATCCGCACATCCTCCCAATAAGCGATCAGGAACGGCCATATCGTCCGCGATGAGACGCTGCCATACTCGTCCGTGTACTCGATATGGAGCTTTTGCTGATGCCGGATCGCGGACCTGGCGAGAGACACATCGAAACTGTCCTTCACCCGGTTATCGAACCGCGTCACCGGGTAGACGCCCGCATCCACGATCACCGGCTCAAGCTCTGCCGGCACCACGCTGGACAGCTTCGCGATCAGATCCTCAGCCCCGCGCGCCAGGGCATCATCCCCGCGTGCCGCGACCCATTTCGCGCCAAGCACAGCCGCTTCCAGCTCATCCGCCGTCAGCATCAGCGGCGGCAAATCATAACCGCTATCGAGCACATAGCCGGTTCCGGCCTCACCCCGGATCGGCACGCGCTGCGCGATCAGCTCGGCCATGTCGCGGTAAAGCGTGCGCAGCGAGACCTCCAGCTCTTCGGCAAGGTGCTGGCCGGTCACAGGCCGTCTTGCCCGGCGCAGCACCTGGATGATCTGGAACAGCCGTTCTGTCCGTCTCATTCTGTTTTCGGCCTCCTGACACGCTGCTGACATAATGCTGTCAGCAGGGGCCAGATATCAACCCTTCATCTCAATCAAGGAAAGGAGAGAGCCATGACGACACTTTACGGATGGGGCCCGATGTTCGACTGTCCGTCGCCCAGCCCCTATGTGATGAAAACCGACATCCAGCTGCAAATGCTCGGCGTCGAATTCGACCGCGCCATCGCCGATCTCGACAGCGTCTCCAAGCACAAGGCCCCCTATGTCGAGGATGATGGCGAGATCATCCAGGACAGCAATTTCATCCGCGCGCATTTCGAGAGGAAGCTCGGCACGTCGCTGATGGATGGCCTGACGCCGAAACAGCAGGCCCAGTCCTGGGCCTTTGAGCGCATGGCAGAGGGCCATCTGGGCGCCGTCATGGCCGGGGAGCGCTGGATGATCGATGAGAACTTCAAAAAGGGTCCCGCCATGTTCTTCATGGGCGCGCCCGAAGCCATGCGCGAGCAGATCATGCAGGAGACGCGCGAGGGCATACGCACCACCCGCTATAATTCCGGCATTGGGCGTCATTCGCGCGATGAGCAGCTCCAGCTCGCCGCCTGGGATATCGCTGCCATCGCCGCCCAGCTCGGCGACCAGCTTTTCCTCTTCGGCGATGAGCCAAGCGTGGCCGATGCGTCCGTCTCTGCTGTGCTGATCTCCTCGGCCACGCCATACTTCGACACGCCGCTGGCCGGGCTCGTCACACAGCATGCCAATCTTGGCGATTACATCAAACGGATGCGCGAGACCTATCTCGCCGAACGCGCCTGGCCGGACCTTGTCGCCGCATAAGGCGGCTCGGCCAGTCCGGATAGAAGCGTTTCCTCCCGCCTGCTCAGCGGTGGCCCACGTCTATCGGGCGCGGCTGGGCAGGTTCGCTTGTGCCAGCTCATCGGAGAGGCGCTTGCCCGTCGTCGCATACACCTTCTCGGCTGATACGGCGGCTTCGTCACAGCCGCTGCGACGCGCGCTTTCGGCCGAATAGGCCTCGTTGAAGGCGGACACCATGGAAGAGCGAAGACGGCTCTGATACGGCGCTTCGACGCCCAGAAGCTCCTGCATGTAGAGCCGCCAATACTGGTCGTCGCGCCCATTGCAGAGCAGCCTGATCGCGTGCGCCGATCCCAGCGTCGATGACAGCGACACGACATCCCGGATGTAGTTCTGGTCGCGCGTGTCGGAGACATCATATTCCGGCTGATAGTCCCGGTCATAGTCCTGGTACTGGCCATGCGCGGCGCTGACTGGCAGGAAGGTGGCCAGAGCGACCATAGCGAGGCCCCGCAGATGTTTGACTGTCTGATGCATCACAATTCCTTCACCCGCCTTGAGGCGCGGCTCAAGCCTTTCGCTGACCATATTTCACCACTGACCATAACCGATAGTGAACAAATCGGGCGGCCATGGGGCGAGGCTGCAACGGATGGGATGCTCGCCTATGCCAATGCCGACATCTGGTTCAGCCCGGCTTCGCGCGCCTTCGCCAAGACCATCTATACCGCCCCCCGGCTCGTTTGGTTCCAGTCCAGCGCAGCCGGTCTTGAAAATCCTTTCCTGCAGAAGGCTGGCGAGAAGGCCGAAAAATATACGTCCAGCCATGTCCAGTCCGAAGCGATTGCCGAATGGGTCCTCTGGGCGGCGTTCGACTGGTTCGGCAACGGGGCCCAGCGCCGGGACGCGCAGGCGAGACAGGAATGGGAGAAAGTCCACTTCCGCGAAATCTCCGCCACGCGCTGGCTGATCTACGGCTTCGGTCATATCGGCGAAGCGGTCGGCCGCCGCCTCAGGGGGCTGGGTGCTCACGTCACGGGCGTGCGCCGGTCAGAGCATGTCTCTCCTTTTGCAGACCATATGCTTCATCCCGATCATGTCAGCGCAGATGAGATCGCGCTGGCCGATGCCATCCTGCTCTGCGCGCCGCACACGCCCCAGACCGAAAACATGGCCAATGCAGACTTCTTCGCCGCGATGAAAGACGCCAGCCTGTTCATGAATGTCGCCCGCGGCGCCCTCGTCGATGAAGACGCGCTGCTCGAAGCGCTCGACCAGGGCAAGCCGGCCCACGCCGCGCTCGACGTCACAAGCGAAGAACCGCTCCCGAAAGAGAGCCCGCTCTGGTCCCATCCCGGCGTCACGCTGACGGGGCACACCTCTGCGTTCACCTCAGAGTCCCGCGCCCGCAATGATGAGCTCTTCCTGGAAAACCTCGCCAACTTCCTCAACGGTGCGCCCCTGAAAAACCTCGTCAAACGCGAAGCCTTCGAGGCACAGGCGGTTTAGGAAGCCCGCTTCATCTGCACCGTTGCGATGAGCCGCAGAGATAGCTGCTGGAGGCGCCGCTATTGTAGGCATCGCGCGAGCTCTGGCGGGCCGCTTCCATGATGTCATACTGGCTGGTGTCAGCCGCCGCCGGCGACGAGCTGCCGGTTGAGCCGGTATAGGCCGGGCCGTATTGCACCGTACGGTTGGACGGAGGCGTCAGTCTCCAGATGCGGTTGCCGCAATAGGCGGCCTGCCAGTCATCCGCCCATCTCATGCAGGTTTCAGCCATGTCGAGCGTGACCATGTCATCATATCCCGCCTGCATGACCTTCATGATGGTCTCGGGCAGGAATCGCGTGTCGCCGCTATAGGCAAGGTTGAGCGCGCCGGAGTAGTCGCCGCCCGCAAGCATTCTTTTGATCTGGTCATGCTGGGCTTCAAGCGCCTGTTCTTCGGCCTCGCGCTTCGCCAGGATCGCGGCCTGTTCGGCCTCCTTCTTCTGGCGTTCCGCTGTAGCTTTGCGCTCCAGATCTTCAGCCACAAGCTTCTCGTACTGCGCATGGGCCGCCTTGCGCCCTTCCGGCGTCATGGCTTCGGCCACAAACAGGCGCGCGGCCTCCATGTCGTCGAGCCGTTCGGGATTGGCGCGGAAGTACCATCCCTTGTCGATGCCGACGCGGCTGATAATCACATCGACCGACCCATCCGGAAACACGCAGTAGATGCCATTGAACCAGGCCAGTGTCGGATCGGGATCATTGCGGACGTCTTCGGGGATATAGATCGGATAGACCCCGGTGAAGGCGGCCCAGGTTTTCGAATACACCGCGTGGTGCGGGTTCAGATAACTGAAATAGTAGGTCGACTTCTCCGGGTCGTAAGCCGCGCTCCAGGTGTCGATCGAATACATATAGCTGCGCCAGTCAGGCTTGAGGGGCGCAAGACGCTTGCCATTCGGCGTGTTCCAGACGGCCACCATGAAGCCATCGGCGAAGGCTTCCAGCGGATCCTCTTTCAGATCTGTTGTGACACCGCTGCCGACAGGCCGCACGCCGAGAAAGTCCGGGGTGGTGTCCCGGAGATAGCGCATGGATGAGAGCGAGCTTTCATCCTCGACTGGGATATAGAGCTGCTGGTCAGCGTCCAGCACATACATCGCCTGCCGGAAGGGATGGGTCACCTCCAGCGTTGACGCGCCACGTGACTGCACGTCGCTGGTCGCAGCCGGGTCCTCCATGACGAGCTGGTCGTAGACCGATCCATCCGGCCGGGACCGGCGAACGAAGTAATCCTGGTGCATGGTCACCTTGACCGGTGACTCCCCGGTGACGCCAATCGACACGACATTATCGATCGGGGGGCGCAGAGAGAATTCCTGCTTGAACTTGCTAAAGGTCAGCAGCTGGATCGTCTGGCGGGCGCCATCATCGGCGGTGATCAGATAGTAGAGCTCGTCGCCATAGAGATTGACGAGGCCGGTGATCTGCTCGTCGACGATATCGGTCGTGCCGATCTTCCCATCGCCCAGCTTTTTCAGTTTTCCGTTCGACAGGCGCAGCACATACCAGGTCTCGGTGCCAGGCGCGCGGACCAGCATGTGGTCGGTGTTGAGCGGAAAGAGGCCGGACCATTCCGGCTTCACCACCCAGTCGCCATCCTTCTTCGAGGTGCCGGTCGCGCTCTTGTAATAGATACCGAACAAATCGGTCCCGGCGCGGGCCGTGCCCTTCTTCACCTTGGTATCGGCGTTCACCCTGTAGCGCGCATAATGGAAGGGGACCGCGTCGCCGCGCTCGAGCCCCCATTTCTTCTTCGCTTCCCCTCCAACCAGCACGTTCGGGATCGCCGCGAGGTCGGTCAGCGTCCCATTCTTCGGGCCTTTCAGCGCGACACCGGGGTTGAGGGACTGTTCTGCCGTCTGCTGTGTGGCTGTCTCTTGAGCAGCAACCACCGGAACGGCAAAAAGCAGGACAGCGATGCAGGCGATACACATTCTGGCCGCTTTAACCGTGCCAGATGCTGTCAGCGCCTCATGCAGCATAGGGCGTGAAAAACCAAAGTGTGCCAACTGCCTATCCAATCTTTTCGAATTTGATGCAGCGTGGCACGAAACGCCAGAATCGAGAATATGGAAACGACAATGAGGCTCCGATGCCCGTTGTCACCAGCCGCGTCTCTAGTGTGGCTTAAGGTCACTCGCAGCCCGTCTCCGTCTCAAACGTGAAGCTGGAAAACACGGTCTGGTAGTCGGCCTCGTTCAGCAGGCCGTCGACCGGCTCTGACCACACCGTGTGGACCAGCCAGCGGCCCTCGCTGAGGGACCCGCCGAGATCGGCGCGGCCATCCTCGTCCGTCTTGGTCGTGAAGTCTTCACCTGCGCCGTCGAGGTTCGTCACATGCAGCGTGGCCGATGGCACCGTCTCGCCGTAAAACTGGACCTCGACCTCAAAGGCCTCGCCTTCGTCCCACGCGAAAGGGTTGTCCACCGCCACGACTTCCAGCGTCAGGCCAAGCGGCTGCGCCCAGATCGGCTCGGCGTCGGCCGCGCACCCGCGCTGGATCAGCGCCTTTCCGCGCCGCGAATAGAGTTCCCGCCCGGCAGCCTCGTCGAGCCGGTTCGCCGCCCGGTCCGCCGCGATCGGCAGGATGCCTTCTTCCTCGACATAGGACGTGAATTTGTCCGCCGGTAGCTCACTAAAGGCATTGGTGCTTTCAAGGACCAGCATGTGCAGGCCGGGATCGGTCAGCTGCACGACTGGCTTTTCGGCGAAAGTCTCCGCTCCGGCCATCTGGCTTGTGACGCCGCCCGGTCCGAAGCTGCGGAAGCCGACAATGCGGTGTGGGGCGGCTGGCCAATGCGCCTTGTCCTCGCCATGGCCCGTGAAAATATCGACCGCGACGGATGTTTCCTCGTCCAGCCAATAGCTTTCCGGCTCAAGCCAGAAATCGTGAGCGGATGCGGCCGGGGCTATCGCTGCAGCGCCCGCCAGTAGTACGCCAGTCAATGTGCGCATGAAAATCTCCTCCGAAGGAATTCCCTACAGGTACGACAGCGAGATGCCTTCGGGTCACAAGCGAGAAATTTTCCGCCTGCCGCACCCGGACATTGCCCGGCGACGTAACTGGTGAGCGTTCAAAACTGTGAGCGCGCCTCCAGGAAGGGGAACACCGGAATGAAACTCTCACACGTCTCACTTGCCGTCCTTGGTGCGGCAGCTTGCGCGACCTCGATCGGTCCCGCGCTCGCCTCAAGCCATCGCGAAGCGCCCGGAATCACCGAGCAGCCAAAGGTCGACGGCACCGATTTCTACATGTTTCGAAGCTATGAAAGCGGCCGCCAGGACTATGTCACCTTCATCGCCAATTATCAGCCGCTCCAGACGCCCTATGGCGGTCCGAACTACTTCACCATGGACCCGGATGCGCTTTATGAGATCCACGTCGATGTCGATGGCGATGCGGTCGAGGACATCACCTATTCCTTCGACTTCGACAACAATCTCGTTGGCGGGACCGGCGTGACCGTCCCGGTCGGCACCAAGACACTGGCCATCCCGCTGCGCCAGGCTGGCGGCATCACCGCCGGTGACCAGAGCGCGCTCGGCGAGACCGAATCCTACACCCTCAGCGTCGTCACAGGAGACCGCCGCTCGGGCGACCGCTCCTCCATCGGCACCTATACCAAGCCGGTCGACAATATCGGCAACAAGACGCTGCCCAACTACGGCGCCTATGCCAACCAGTACATCAACGACATCTCGCTTCCCGGCTGCGGGTCCGGCCGTGTCTTCGTCGGCCAGCGCGCAGAAGCGTTCGCCGTCAATCTCGGTGAGATCTTCGACCTTGTGAACTTCGTACCCGTTGAAGGCGACAGTGCCCCTGGCGCAGGCGATGGCGGCGGCTTTCCGGGCGGTATCACGCAGGACCGCGCCAATGATGACCTCGTCGGCAAGGCCAATGTGACCTCCATCGCGATCGAGGTGCCCATCGCCTGCCTCGACGCAGACGGCGACGGCATTATCGGCGCCTGGACGACGGCGAGCCTGCCGCAAGCCGAAATTGAAGACCCGTCGCCGACCTATGAGCAGACCTCGCTTTATGGCGGCGCCTATGTCCAGCAATCGCGGCTGTCCGCCCCGCTGGTCAATGAAGTCGTCATCGGCCTGCCGGACAAGGATTTGTTCAACGCCGCTCAGCCGACGCAGGACTCGGCGCTGGCGGACTATGTCACCAACCCGACCCTGCCGGTCCTGCTGGACATCCTGTTCCGCGACGCGGTGAACAACACGCTCGGGACCGATATCGACAATCTCGCCCCGTCCAACCTGCCACGCACCGACCTGGTCGCGGCCTTCCTGACCGGCATTGAAGGGCTCAACCAGCCGGCCAATGTTCAGGCGTCCGAGATGATGCGCCTCAATATGGGCATCGACCCGACCCCGCGTGACAGCCAGAGCAGCTTTGGTGTGGCGGGCGATGATCTTGCCGGTTTCCCGAATGGCCGCCGCCCCGGTGACGACACGGTCGACATCGCGCTTCGTGTCGCCATGGGCGCGCTTTGCCACCCGGTGCCGATCAACGGAACGCCGACCAATCTCGGCTATTGCTCGCCGGACGATGCGCCCGTGGGCAATGTCGCGTTCACGGACGGGGCTCCGATCAGCGCGGCAGAGCTGAAAGCAAGCTTCCCCTACCTCAATGATCCCCTTGCCGGTTCGCCGAACTAAGGAAAGGCATCAGACAGATGACGAATAACCAGACATCCATCCTCAAGGCGGCCCTGCTGGCTGGGGTTGCGGCGATCAGCCTGACCGCTTGCGGCAGCGGGGGGGACGCGACCACAGCGCCGCCCGTCGGCTCTCCGCCGCCACCACCCCCTCCGCCGCCTCCACCGCCGCCGCCCCCTCCAGGCGGGCAGGTGGACCCGGCGACCAGCTTCGGCGCGGGCTTCGGGAGTGCCTTCGCAGCAGACCCGTTCGATGAGCCGGTCGACGCTGACGCGGTCAATATCACCCCGGTTTCGGTCACGGACGACCCGTTCGACGTGCCGGACCCATAGGCCAGAATGGCCACACCCTGGAAAGGCGGCGAGATCATCGCCGCCTTTTTCGTATCCAGGGAAGATTGGACGAGGGGCCATCCTGTTTCCGGCCGTCTTCCCGATCACGAAACCCGTACAGAACAGCCCGTCTCAGACGTTCGGAATTCGCCTCTCACGATAGTTGGATTTCGCCCAGTACGGGAACTTTGATTAACCAAAAAATTTAGGGTTTACAAAGGGTAAAGACTTCGTAAATTGGCATCTGAGTGTTGGAGCTCGCACTCAGGGACATGGGACATTGAGCTCAGGGGACATGCGGCCATCTTCGGTCGACGATAGCTTTTGGCATGAGGGTGCCAGAGGTTCCGCTCCATGTGAGCGACCTGACTTCTCCCATTTTCCCGCCACGAGGGTTCGGACGCATTCGGCGTTCGTGACTGGCGATCCGGAGCTCTGTGTATCCGATGCGCCCAGAAAGGGGATCACACGAATGAGTAAAGTTGTAATCGCAGCTGCAGCCGCTCTAGCCATGGCCGGCACGGCATCCGCCGAATTTATTTCAGCGCCATCTGGCGGAAGTGCTGAGCTGGAGCTCCAGATCACCGGCACAGTGCCTGAGATTTGCGGTCTGACCGCAGCCAGCTCGACGCTCGAGTTCGACTATGGCGACCTGGCGCGCAACGATACGACGCTGCCTGGCGGTTTCAATTTCGGCATCGTCTGCAACTCGGCCGCTGGCGCGATCCTCAGCGTTTCGTCCGCCGGCAATGGTTACATGCTCCGCAACGGCTCTGAGACCGGCCCGGGCAACCAGATCCCTTACACTTTCGATCTCGACAAGGGCGGCGACGAGTTCAGCTACTATCTCGGCACCCGCCCCATGCATCTCGACATGCCGTATGACTTCATCATCTCCGGTTCGAACGCGCTGCGTCAGGGCCGTGAAGTCGGCGCCTATGTCGTCGTCGACGGCGTCAAAGGCCCGGACTTCAATGGCGCACCAACCACCACCGTTTTCGCTGGCGACTATTCCGACGTGATCACCCTCTCGCTGTCCGCGCAGTAGGGCCAAGCCTCCAGCCAAAAGACAAAGCCGGCCCCACAAGGCCGGCTTTTTTCATGCGCCCAAACCCCTTCATGGTGAGCGAAGCCGAACCACGAAGGGGCAAGCCCGCTCCCCAGGCCCAGCTCCACCCGCTCACCTCGGCGAAGGCCGGCGGCCTCGCGGTTTGGGGCCGGGCGTGATTGGGGGGTTAGTTGTTGGGTTTATTGTGTTCTTCGGGGTGGGGAATTTTGTTCAGCACACCGAGACCGTAGAAAGCGTGCGGGATCAGCTTGTCGACCTTATTCCATGCATCTGGATCGTCCCGGGCGTCGCCGATGCTCTCGAAACTGCCCTTATTTTCGACCTTGCCATCCTGGGCCCAGAAAACGAACGAAACGACTCTGCGAAGCCTTCTCTTCGTGGAGAAGCGGTCTATGAATCCTATGCGGATCCCGACCTCGAACCTCATCTTTTCTAAGCTGTAATTGTCTTCGAGGTGAGCCTTCGGAACATTAAACTCAAATCGAAAGGGCACGGTCTCATGGTGCTTAGGCGGTATCTCGTGGGCGATCAATCCACGGGTACTGGTAGACACCTCTTCGGTCCAAAACTTGCGAGCCGTTTCTGTGGTTTCGAACCTTCTAAAAGCGAGAGTCGCGGCACTATTTCGCCCTATGTTGTAGGCGGACGTTTTGCCGGTATTCTGAACTTTGAACTCAAAAAGCGCGACGATCCGAACGTTGCTCTCGTCGTGAGCAGCCTGCTCTACGATTCGAAAGTTCTTAATATTGCGTCTGGCAAGATGCGGCTCGAACTCGGCTTTCGTGGCGTTCAGCGACAACAAATTCTGGCGGCGCATTTCGCGGCCAGCGGAGAGCGTTTCGCAAAGCGTCGCAGCTATCAGAAAAACGCCAATAACGGTCGCAGCAAGTACCCCAAAAGCCCACTCAGCCATGTCCTGCTGGGCCATAAGATCATATGCGGCGTAGCGCTGAATTTGGTCGGCACGTACTTGCTCAATCAAGCAAGATATGGCTCGAACGTTGTCCGGTCCCTCGCAGAGTCCCTCTGCGTCATAATCGGCGGGACTAGTGTGGGCGTTGGCTGCCTCATAACGTTCAGCAATGTGATCGGCGCGATAGTCAACTAGGAACACAACTGAAGGCACTAGAAGGAGAAAAGCCGCTATGGCGAACGCCGTTGTTAGCCAGTTAACCTCAAATTTTGGACGCCTATCGCGCTCAGACATTGCAACAGAAACGCTGCTGAGAATTTGCCCCGACTGAGCTTGTTCCTGACGCTCGCTTCCTTCTCATCGACCCCTATCTCCGCCAGCTTCTCCGCTAGGTTACTATAGGTGATTCCCTCCAACTTGAGTTGAGCTTTGAGAAGATTCGCCGCCTTTTCTTCCCATGGGATATTTCATCCGCCGCTGTGTTCTTTCGGTGATTGTCAAATCAACCTGAATATCCCACACCCCTGCGCCCCGTTGCATAGTCCGCCTCATGGAAGATGTCTGGAAAGAGCGGGCGCTGGCGGCAGCTGAGCGGGGGTGGGAGGCGATGGAGCGCCTGCTGGCCGCCATCTTCGCCATGTCCTCGGCCGAGCGCGCCCCGCGCCTTGAGGCCGATGCGCTCATCCTGCGCGGCCTGAAGCGCGCCATCCAGGCCAAGCTGCGCGTCGCTGAGGCGCTAGCCCGGCGGCTCTTCTTCGCGCTGGCGCTGGATATGGGGGCGAGGGCCAGTGAGCGCGCCGCCCTGGCAGACGAGCCTGCCCCCGATCCCCGTCCTGATGAGCCAGGCCGGCCACAGACCGATCGAGCCGCGCCCGATCGAGCCCCGCCATTCGCCCTGTTCGAACCCATGCTGCGTCTTGAGGACATATGGCGCGCGCGGCCACAGCGTCCGGCGCGAGAGCCGCAAGCCCCGTTGCCCGAAAGCGACCTTGTCCCTGCGCGCCACCTCAAGGCCCGGCTAGCGGCGCTGAACGCCGCGATCGCGGACCCGCTGGGCGCGGCCCGGCGCCTGATCGCCGAAATCCAGCGCCGCCGTCATGCCGGCAAATTGCATAATCTCAAACTTGGCTGGCCGCCCGGCGTGTCACAGCATACCGACCCGGAGGCGCGCGAGCCCATCATGTGGCTGAATGATTGCGTCCAGCAATGGGCCTGCGAACGCCATCATGCGAGCCTGGCGCCCGGTTAGCGTTTTTTTGAAAATCTGGAAGACGGCCCTGCCTTGGCGGGGCTAAAGGCGCTGGCCTATTCGACGGTCCAGCCGCGCGCTGTGCGGTGAGCGTCCAGCGTGATGCCATCGGACGGGGCGTTTGCCCGCGTGCTCTGATGATGGCTTTGCGCTTTCGGGCGGGCACCGGTCAGGCGAAGCAGGACAGCGATGGCCGCGATGACCAGGCCGACAGCGGCGGTCACAACCGCGATCACGCCCGCCATGAAGATGATGACAAGCGCCATGACACCGCGCAGGCCCCAACGGGCCGCCTCGCGCAGTCCATTGCCGATCCGGGCGATGAAATTTTCAAGCGAAACGCCAGTACGTGCTGCTGTCATGTGCGTGCCTCCGAGGCCTTAAGATGAGGGCGGACAGGCGCTGCGTCAATCAGTTTGGTCAAAAGACCCTCAGTTCGTCGCAATCAGGCCGCGTTCTGCCCTGATTCTGGCATAGGCGCCGGTGATCGCAGCGGCCTTGTCATGCGCCGCCAGCTCGAACTCACGCGGGGCACCATTGCCGACGATACGGTCAGGGTGATTGTCCGCCATCAGACGGCGATAGGCATTGCGGATCGCGGAGAAGTCCGCATCCGGCGCCACGCCGAGGATATGATAGGGATCGTCGCGCTCAGGGCCGAGATAGCTCGCCCGGATCCGCCGGAAGGTCGCCTTGTCGAATCCGAAGTTGTCCGACACGGTTTCGAGGTATTGCAGCTCGTCCTGCGTCACCACGCCGTCCGCGCCTGCGATCATGAACAGGCCGTCCAGCACGCCTTCCAGCAGGCAGGGCCGGTCCGAATAGCGCCGCCCGATCTTGCGGGCATAGGCCTCATAGCCGCGCACGGTCTGCTGCGCGATGGAGAAGACCCGGCGGACATTGTTCGCGTCTTCAGGGGCCGCCCGGAAGATGCGGGAGAACATCATGACTTCATTGTCGCTGACCCGCCCGTCAGCCGCCGCCATCTTGGCCGACAGCCCGATCACGGCGGCGGTGAAGCCGACATCGTTGGGATCAGGCGCGCAGCCGCCATCACACGGCGCAGGCTCATCGGGGCCATCGCTGTCGAAGAGGCGCTTTCCGCCTTCGATCATCATCTGCCAGAGGCTCATAATGGTCAGACTATACAGGGCTTTGTGAAGAAAATCAGTCCAAAGCGATAAACTCTTGCCGTAACAATTCTCACGCTTGCGCGAGGGCCACGGCCTCTCAGGGGTTGGCCTTACTAGCGTTCCCGACGACGTTTTTCAACTCGGCAATCTCTTCGCGCATCGCCTTGATGAGTTTCAGGATCTCGTCGCGTTCCTCTTCGGCGTGTTCGACATCCTCTTCGAGGTCGTCGATCAGCTCCTCGGTCGCCGCCTTCTGCTCGGCCGCCAGCGCTTCCACGATGAGGGCGATGAACAGGTTGAGGACGGCAAAGCTCGCAATGAAGATGAAGGTCAGGAAGAAGAAGGGCGCATAGGGGTGGCCGTCATCGACCACCTTCTGGACCACTTCGAACCGCCATCCATCCATGGTCATCACCTGGAACAGCGAGAAGGCAGAGCTCGGCAGGTCCCCGAACAGCTGCGTGACTTCTGGATCGTTACTGCTGCCATACATATTCGTCGCCATCACCGCGTAGACATAAGTCAGCAGCGCCAGCACAGCGACGATCGCCCCCATGCCCGGCAGCGCCTTGAACAGTGCCTCGGTGATCCGCCGCATCATCGGCACGACATGCAGCAGGCGCAGCACCCGCAGCACGCGCAGCGCCCGCAGCACAGAGAAGGCCGCGCTGCCCGGTATCAGCGAGATGCCGACAACGATGAAGTCGAACCAGTTCCAGCCCTGCTTGAAGAATTGCTGGCGGTAGACGATCAGCTTCAGGCCGATCTCGAACGCGAAGGCAAAGGTGATCGCCCGGTCCATCATCTCCAGCGCGAAGACGGTGTCCGGCGAGAGGTATTCAGAATAGGTGAGGATGCCGAGAATGGCGGCATTGATGATGATCAGCCCGGTGATCAGGTTCCGGAACCAGGTCGCCTCGATAGCGGATTCCACTCTCGAATTGCTGGTCGCCTCGTCGAGCGTTGCGCGTTTCATGGCTCACTCCGTCCCCGTCCGTCGTCGTCTGAAGCTGTCTCTTAACCGCCGCGGCGGCAGGATCAATCGGCTGACGTTGTCGTATCGCTGATTATCTTCCAATCGCCTTGAATCTTGCGCAGGATGAGGGTGAAGAGGCCCGATGGCGCATCATTGGCGCGCGTCAGCAGCCAACGCCCGTGCACAGCCGCCGCGTCACTGGCCAGCGGCACCACTTCAAGCTCATCAAAGCTCAGCGTCCCCATCAGCGCGCGGTTGGAGTAGCGCGCCTTGTAGCGGTCCAGCGTCTCCTGATACCCGCGCGTCACGGTTCCGCCCGAGGCAAAGCGCAAATCCGGCGAGACCCAGTAGCCTTCCATGAAGCCATCAATGTCGCCCGCATTCCAGGCACCGTCCTGCGTGCTCAGCAATGAGCGGATCGCCGCTTCATCCGCGCTGGAAAATCCGACAGGTGCCGGTGGCGGTGTAGTATGCGAGCAGGCCGTAAAGACCAGCGCGCACGAAATCAGGGCAGCAGCAAACGCTTGGCGCATTTTGGTATTCTCCTTTACGCTCAGTCCACTCTAGTCCGTGGCGCGCAATTGAAAACCGGGCTTTGGGTTTCTTATCTTACCCGTTAGACAGTGTGACACTGATGCCTGGGAGGCGCTTTTTTATGATCATGATGGCCCTGATCATTGGTGGTCTTATTCTGCTGCTTGCAGGAGGCGAGCTGCTTGTCCGCGGCTCGGTTGGTGTCGCGCGCCGGCTTGGCATGTCAGAACTTGTGATCGGCCTGACCCTGGTTGGCTTCGGCACGTCGATGCCGGAGATGGTAACCAGCCTGCAGGCGCTCTCCGATGGCGCGGTCGGCATCTCGGTCGGTAATGTCATCGGGTCGAATACAGCGAATATCCTGCTGGTCATCGGTGCGGCTGCGGTCATCACGCCGATCATCACCCATCCAAGAGCGCTCGCACGAGACGGCCTCGTCATGCTCGCCGCAACGGTCCTGTTTGCGATTGTGCTCTGGTTCGACGCTTTCAATCGCATCACCGGCATCATCTTCTTCACCATGCTGGTGATCTATCTTGTCACCTCCGTCGTGCTCGACCGGCGGAAAGGCTCGCAAACGGTTGCGGTCCATGCCGGCGAAGCGGAAATCGTTGAGACGCATGAGCCGCTCTGGCTGTCGCTGATGCTGGCGGTGGGCGGTATTGCGGGTGTCATCTTTGGCGCGAAGATGCTCGTCACCGGCGGCTCTGACCTGGCGCGCGCTGTTGGCTTGTCAGAGACGGTCATCGGCCTGTCTATCGTCGCGATCGGCACCAGCCTGCCAGAGCTGGTGACCTCCATTGTCTCCGCGGTGAAGGGCAAGGCCGATGTTGCGCTGGGTAATGTCATCGGCTCCAACATCTTCAACATTCTTGGCATCATGGGCGTTTCGGCCGCCGTATACCCGTTCAGCATCATCAGCGCCGACAGCGCAGATCCATCTCAGCCGCTGGAAGTCGGCGCGCGTGAATTTGCACCGGGCGAAAGCCTGGTCAGCATGCAGGATATCGGCGCGCTCGGTCTCTCGCTCTTCTTCCTGTTCCTGTTTGCTTATACCGGCCGCAAGATCGCCCGCTGGGAAGGCCTGGTTCTCCTTGCCGGTTATGCCCTCTATATGGCGCTGAGCTTTAACCTCATCCCGCGCATTGGAGGCTAGTATCAGCAAGGACATCTATTCCGGTCTCGACCAGCTCGGTGGCTCCAACGCCATTCCGGCTTCGCCTGAAGAGGCCAAGCTGGAGCGCGTTGAGAACCCGCACGCAGACACGCTCTATCTTGCCCGCTTTACCGCGCCGGAGTTCACCTCCCTCTGCCCGGTGACCGGTCAGCCGGACTTTGCGCATCTAGTTATCGACTATGCGCCGGGCCCCTGGCTGGTCGAGAGCAAGAGCCTCAAGCTCTACCTCACATCCTTCCGCAATCACGGCGCTTTCCACGAGGACTGCACCGTCGCCATCGGCAAACGTCTGGCAGAGCTGCTGGAGCCGAAATGGCTACGCATCTCCGGCTACTGGTATCCGCGCGGCGGTATTCCGATCGACGTCTTCTGGCAGACGGGCGGGGTCCCGGACGGGCTCTATGTGCCCGATACGGGCGTTGCGTCCTATCGGGGCAGAGGGTAAGCGCGCTTAGAGCGCCTCCGCCTTTTCCCGGACCGGGGTAATGCTTGAGATGCCGTCCTCTTTTCGCTGGGCCGTGAAGTCTGCGACCCGCTCTACGGTGTAGCCCGGGTCTTCGATGGTCGACACTTTGTAGAACTGCGAAACGACTTCATCGGCGTTCAGCGTCACCAGCGTATAGCCATGGCCGTCGGGATCGTACCATTCGACATCGTCATTCGCCTCGGCAAATAGCTCCCCAAGGTTTGGAATGCCGGTCACATATTTGCCCATGCCGGGAGAGGTGACAGACGTGCAGCCAAGCTCGACGCCGCGAACTGAGCCGGCGCTATCATGCAGCGTATTGGCCCAGGCCGTATGCGTATCGCCGGTAAAAGTGACCAGCCGCGCGCCCGCCGTCTCGGCGGATTTGTAGAGCCGCGCCCGCGCCGCCGGGAAGCCGTCCCAGGCGTCGAGATTGAAGGGCAGGCCGAGCTGGCTGAAGGGGATCATGCCGGCGACATAGCCGGTCTGCGCCGCGCGCTGTTCTTCCGTCAGTGCCTGCATCAGGTTTGGCGGTTTCACCGCCGCCAGGATCACCTGATTGGCGAGCACCTGCCAGGTCTTGCCGGCGCTGACTGAGGCCTTCAGCCCCTTGTCCAGCCAGGCTTCCTGCACCGCGCCGAGCATGGTGCGGGACGGATCGTTCACCCGTTCCATCACATCGCTTGCTTTTGCGGGGATGTCAGCCGGCGCAACGCCCGCCAGCTCCGCGCCCCAGCTGATCTCATCCGAGCGCCCCGTCAGCCGGGACTCAAGACAGAAGACCGTTGCCAGATCGCCGAAGTCGAACTTGCGATAGATTCCGGTGAATTCGCGGCTGGCCTTGGGGTCGCGGACCGGCATCCATTCCATATAGGCCTGCACGGCGGCCTGCTTGCGGTCGGTCCAGTTGCCTTCGGTTTCCGGCTGGTGGTTTTCCGCGCCGGTCCGGTAGGAATTGTTGGCACTCTCATGGTCGTCCCAGGTGCACAGCCATGGCGCGACCGCATGCGCCGCCTGAAGCCGCTCGTCGCGCTTATACTGCGAATGCCGCATCCGGTAGTCGCCCAGCGTGACGATCTCCATGGGCGGCTCATGATTGCGGCCAAGCGCCTGGCCTTCCGCGCCGCCATACCCGTCGACGCCATACTCATAGATATAGTCGCCAAGGTGGATGACCGCATCAAGATCGGTCCGTTTCGCGATGTCGTCATAGACATTGAAATAGCCAAATGGATAGTTCGAGCAGGAGACGACCGCGAACGTCACCGGTGCCATTCCGGACGCCGCCGTGGTGCGCGTGCGGCCGACGACCGATGATAAATCCCCGCCCGAGGTTTTTGCGGTAAACTGGTAGTAATAGGTGGTCGCTGGTTCGAGACCGGTCGCATCCACCTTGACCGTAAAGTCGCGGCTCGGGGAGGTTTCAGTGAGGGCCTGGCTCACAATGTCCGTCATGTCCGGATTTCGCGCCACAAGCACGCTCACCGGAACCGTGCCGGTCGCGGCTGGATTACTGGGCGTCACGCGGGTCCAGAGGATGACGCGGTCGGTCAAAGGGTCGCCGGATGCAACGCCGTGCGCAAAGCTGACATCGCCGTCAAAGGCCGGGCGGTTGTCCGCTAGCGGATTGCCGGTGGTTGCGCAGGCCGCCAGCCCGGCAGCCCCGGCGCCAAAGCCCAGAAAATGGCGTCTCGAAATCGTGCTCATGGCGTGTCTCCCTACCAGCAGATGCATTCTCTTATCGCGGGATCATGACGAATACGCGAAACTGCGTCTATAAGCGCTGCAAGATGAACAAGATTTCCGCAACTGCGCAGCCCGCCGACAATGGAACACGGCTTGACCGTTTCCTGTCAGAGCAAATCGACACCCTGTCGCGGTCCCGCGCCAAGGCCCTGATCAAGGACGGCGCGGTATCGATTGGCGACCGCACCATCACGGACCCGAAACTGGCGGTCCGTCCGGGCGACACGTTCGATCTCGACATGCCGGCCCCCGTTCCGGCAACGCCAGAACCGGAAGACATTGCGCTCGATGTCCTGTTCGAGGACGAACACCTCATCCTCGTCAACAAGCCGTCCGGCATGGCGGTGCATCCCGCGCCTGGCAGCTGGCAGGGCACGCTGGTCAACGCGCTGCTCCATCACTGCAAGGGCGAGCTGCCCGGCATCGGCGGCGTTGAACGCCCCGGCATTGTCCACCGCATCGACAAGAACACGACCGGCGTGCTCGTCATCGCCAAGACAGAAGCGGCCCATGCAGGCCTATCCAAGCTCTTCAAGAAGCACGATATCGAGCGCACCTATCTCGCCATCACGCGCGGCGCCCCGCGCCCGCTGACCGGCACGGTCGAGGGCGCCATTGCCCGCTCCGCCCAGGATCGCAAGAAGATGGCGGTCGTGGATGAAGATGAGCGCGAGGATGCCCGCCACGCCATCACCCATTACAAGGCGATTGAGACGTTCGGAGAGCTGGACAAGAATACTGGCCTTCCTGCCGCCGCGATGATCCAGTGCCGTCTTGAAACCGGCCGCACGCACCAGATTCGCGTTCACATGGCCCATATCGGCGCGCCGCTCATCGGTGATCCGACCTATGCCCGACATCGTGGGATCAAGGCCTATGGCGAGGGCGACGCGTTCATCGAGGCCACAACGCTCGCCCGCAAGTTCAGCCGACAGGCGCTTCACGCCGCGAGCCTCGGTTTCGTCCATCCGGTGTCCGGCGAGGATGTGTACGCCGAAGCGCCGCTGCCGGACGACATGGCGTTTCTGCTCAATGCGTTTCGGCGGATGTGATCAGAAGCGCGTATATCGGTGGCGGTACTTATTGGCCTGATCGGCTTTTCGCACGTGCTCGCTGATCTTCTTCTTGAAGCGAAGCGGACCGAGGAATTTGTGCCGGTACAATTTGCACGCCTTAGAATGTTCGCGTTCGAGACCGTACCAGAAATCGGCGAGGCGACGCGCGCGGGAATTATCCGTTTCCTTCACGGAGATAAAGGTGCCGCAGTCTGGACACCGCCCGCTCTTGCCGCTCACCGGTGTGCGGCAACCGCACCCGCCATCGAAAGCCATGAAACGCCCCCGTTTAACCCAACCCTGAAGGTTAATAGAGACGTCAAATTCAGGATTTGTCCACAGGGCCTGTGGAAATTTTTGATTGCCTAGGCCTGAAACCATTCCGGCAGTTTGAACGTCATGCCGAGATCGCTGGCGACCTGCTCATGCGTGATGTGGCCTTCTGCGACGGTCAGGCCATTGGCGAGATGCGGGTTCGTGTTGAGCGCCTCGCGTGTGCCTTTGTTCGCAATCTGCAGGACGAAGGGCAGGGTTGCATTGTTCAGCGCATAGGTGGACGTGCGCGGCACGGCGCCCGGCATGTTCGCGACGCAATAATGCAGGATGCCGTCCACCTCGTAGATCGGGTCCTCATGCGTCGTCGCTTTGGACGTCTCGAAGCAGCCGCCCTGGTCAATCGCGATGTCGACCAGTACGGCGCCCGGCTTCATCGTCTTCAGCTGCTCGCGGCTGATCAGTTTGGGGGCCGAAGCGCCCGGGATCAGGACAGCGCCGATGACGAGGTCGGCGTCCTGTACCGCTGCGGCCAGTGCCGCCTTTGTCGAGTACATCGTCTTCACGAGCCCGTTGAACTGGGCATCAAGCTCGGCGAGGCGATTATTGTTTCGGTCAAAGACGGTGACGTCGGCGCGCATACCAACGGCGATTTCGGCGGCATTGGTGCCCGACACCCCGCCGCCAATGATGACGACCTTGGCCGGCTGAACACCCGGCACACCGCCAAGCAGAAGGCCGCGGCCGCGCTTGGTGCGCATCAAGGCCCAGGCGGCGACCTGCATCGACATGCGGCCAGCCACCTGGCTCATCGGGCGCAGCAGCGGAAGGCCGCCAGCCGGCTCGGTGACGGTCTCATAGGCGATGGCGGTGCAGCCACTCTCGATGAGCCCTTTCGCCTGCACAGGATCGGGCGCGAGATGGAGGTAGGTGAAGAGGGTATGGTCAGGCGAGAGGCGTGCGGTTTCTTCCGGCTGCGGCTCCTTCACCTTCACGATCAGCTCTGCGGCCTTGAAGACGGCATCTGCATCCGGCGCGATGGAGGCACCGACCTGGGTATAGTCGCTGTCTGCGAAGCCAGAGCCGATACCGGCCCCTTGCTGGACGAAGACTTCGTGGCCCGCATCGATCAGGTCGCCAACACTTTCCGGCGTCAGGCCGACCCGGGATTCCTGTTTCTTGATTTCAGTCGGGACACCAATGCGCATGAGGCTTCTCCGTTGAGACGGTTATTGTCTTGATCAGGCGCAGCTAGAGGTTTCCTTCCCCATGTGCAAGCGGTTCCGGCTGAATTATGCTCGGTTACGCGCCTTTCAGGGAATAACCTGCCGAACGAACCGTGCGGATCGGGTCATCCCCACCCTGGCTCATCAGGGCCTTGCGCAACCGCCCGACATGGACATCCACCGTCCGCGCCTCGACATAGACATCGGAGCCCCAGATCCCGTCCAGTAGCTGCTCGCGTGAGAAGACGCGGCCTGGATGCTGAATGAAATAGTCGAGAAGGCGATATTCCGTCGGGCCGAGATGGATGCTGTTTCCGGCGCGATCGACGGTATGGGTCGTGCGATCAATCGTGATGTCGCCAACCGTGATCTTGTCCTCGATCAGGGCCGGACGAATACGGCGCAGAACCGCCCGCACCCGGGCCATGAGTTCGGTCGTGGAGAAGGGTTTGGTGACATAGTCATCGGCGCCGGTATCAAGCCCGCGAATGCGGTCGGCTTCTTCGGACCGGGCTGTCAGCATGATCACGGGCATGTTCGCCGTGTCCGGCTTTGAGCGAATGCGTCGGCAGACTTCGATGCCCGGCACTTTCGGAAGCATCCAGTCGAGCAGCACAAGATCTGGCGCGCGTTCTTCGAGGAGAAGCATGGCTTCATCCCCGTCCGGCGCCACCGAAGTATCATAGCCTTCACGTTCAAGATTGTAGCGAAGCAGTTCCGCGACTGCCTTGTCGTCTTCAGCGATGAGTACGTAGGGCTTCAATGGTCAGCTCCCGCTCGCGGCCTTTCTGGCCTGAATATGTTCTGGTGTCGCCGCCTCGCCGGTGACCATGTAGTAGACAGCCTTGGCGATATTGGTGGCGTGGTCGCCGATCCGTTCGAGGTTCTTGGCCATGAAAATCAGATGGGTGTTCGAGCCAATCTGGCGCGGGTCTTCCATCATGTAGGTCAAGGTCTCGCGGAAGAGCGACATGTAGTGATCGTCAATATCATCATCGAGATCGAGGACATTGATGGCCGCGTCGACATCCTGGCGCAGATAGCAATCCAGCGCGATCTGCAGCTGGTGCGAGACGGCCTTGGACATCCGCTCGATGCCTTTCACGGCGGCGCGATTTTCGTCACCGTTCAGTTCGAGGCACCGTTTCGCGATGTTCTTGCAGAGGTCACCGATCCGTTCGATGTCGCCGGCAAGTTTCATCGCACCGAGAACGGCGCGAAGGTCGGCAGCCATTGGGTGGCGCAGGGCGATCAGGCGGATGATGGCCTGCTCGGCTTCGGCCTCAAGCTCGTCGATCGCCTTGTCACGTTTGACGATCTCACGGGCAAGTTCGAGGTCATAGGTCGAGACGGCGCGGCCGGCGTCCGAAATCATGGATTCGGCAAGGCCGCCCATTCTCAGCAGGTTTGCTGAGAGGTGCTCAAGCTCGTCGGTAAAGGCAGTAACAATATGGTCGGACATATGAGGTTCGTTTCGGTCCATCAGCCAAAGCGGCCAGTGATGTAATCTTGTGTTCGGCTGTCTTCTGGGTTGGTGAAGATGCGCTCTGTGTCGCCATACTCTACCAGTTTGCCGAGATGAAAGAAGGCTGTGCGCTGCGAAACACGCGCGGCCTGTTGCATTGAGTGCGTGACGATGACGATGCAATAGCGCTCGCGAAGTTCGTCGATCAGCTCTTCGATGCGGGCCGTTGCGATCGGGTCGAGGGCGGAACACGGTTCGTCCATCAGGATGACTTCCGGGCTCACAGCGATGGCGCGGGCGATGCAAAGACGCTGCTGCTGGCCCCCCGAAAGGCTTGTGCCCGGCGCTTGCAGGCGGTCTTTGACCTCTTCCCACAGACCTGCCTTGCGCAGGGACGACTCGACGATCTCGTCCAGCTCGCTCTTGCCAGATGCGAGGCCGTGAATTCGGGGGCCATAGGCGATGTTGTCATAGATCGATTTCGGGAACGGGTTCGGCTTCTGGAACACCATGCCGACACGCGAGCGCAGCAGGACCGGGTCGATCGAGTGATCATTGATGTCGGCGCCGTCCATGATGATCTTGCCCGATACGCGAGCCGACTCGATCGTGTCGTTCATGCGGTTGATGCAGCGCAGGAAGGTCGACTTGCCACAGCCAGACGGCCCGATGAAGGACGTCACAGCGCGGTCCTGGATCTCCATGGAGATGTCGTAGATAGCCTGTTTCTCGTCATAGAAGACGTCGATGTTGCGGCAGTCTACTTTTGTCATTTCCGCCATGTTCAGGGCCTGTTTGTTGCGTGCGGTTTCGGTGAAGTCTTCAACGTTTCCGTCCATGACTACCATCTCCTTTCAAAGCGGCGGCGTAATACGATTGCGATAAGGTTCATCAGGACCAGGAAGACGAGCAGGACGATGATGGCCGCTGCCGTCTGAGGCTCCCAGGCGCGCTCGGCCCCTGTTGACCATTTGTAGATCAGGACGGGCAGGACCGTTGATTCATCGGTGGGGCCATCAGGCACTTCCGCCACAAAGGCGACCATGCCGATGAGCAGCAGCGGCGCCGTTTCGCCCAGCGCGCGGGCCATGCCGATGATCGAACCGGTCAGGATGCCGGGCGCGGCCAGCGGAAGGACGTGATGGAAGACAGATTGCGTCTTGGAGGCGCCAACACCCAGCGCGGCCGTCCGGATGGATGGGGGTACGGACTTCAGCGCCGCGCGCGATGCGATGATGACGGTTGGCAGGACAAGCAGGCCAAGCACCAGTCCCCCGACAAGCGGGACCGATCGCGGCATGCCGAAGAAATTGATGAAGACGGCCGCGCCGAGCAGGCCGAACACAATGGAAGGGACGGCGGCGAGGTTGTTGATGTTGACCTCGATGAGGTCCGTCATCCGGTTTTTCGTCGCGAACTCTTCAAGATAGACGGCCGCGAAGATCCCGACCGGGATGGCGAGAAGGGCCGTAACAAGCATGGTGAGCAGCGAGCCAGCGATGGCAGCTGCCGTGCCGGCGAGTTCGGGATAAGTGCTGTCGGCATTCGTAAAGAGGGTTGTATTGAACTGTTTCTTGATACGCCCGTCAGACTTGAGCAGCATCGTCCAGGCAATCTGGCGGTCGCTGACAGTGCGGTTCGCTTCGGCCTGCGCCAGGACAAGGGCCGTAATGTCTTCGGGTGCGGTGGGCGCCGCTCGCTCGCCAGCCAGATAGCTGAGCGCCAGTTCGTCGTTCGAGAAGCCTTGCAGCGTATACCAGGTCTTGCCAATGCCGATCAGGGTCGTGGGCGAGGAGTCGTCGAGCGACTGTTCCTGAAACTGGTTGATGGCACTGGTCATGGCGCCCGTGTCCGAGCCGCCTGTCAGGCTGACGTCCAGGCCGTCTCCGATTGAGCCGCGGGCTGTACTGAAAGCGCCAAGGTCAATTGATTTGCGTTCGGTGATGCCGCCTTTGAGGAAGAGGTCGATGTCATCGGCGAGCGCGACGGTGAATTTCTGCTGGGTGCCGACGGTCTCGACATGTTTTGCGGTCTTTTTCGCAACCGGTAGGACGGCAAGGCGGGTGAACAGGCCGAACAGCTCGCGGGTCTCTGTGGCATCGGCGTCGTCTGTGAGGAACTCACCGCGCAGTTGGTCTTGCAGAAGCAGATTGAAGCCGCTGACATTGCGGGCGATCGCGTCGGGATCACGGGTCCCGTCTGGCGTAATATCGGCAGCATCCAGCGTCAGATCAAAGACGAGGACGTTTCGCTGGAAGGCAGAAGAGGCCTGGCCAAAGATCGAGACGAGCAGCGTCACGAGCGCCACAACCGCGATGCCAATGGCAAGCTGTCCGTAGAACTTGAAGCGCGCCTCTGCGGCGTGGCGCTTCTTCAGCCGTTTCAGGGCTGCTTCGGTGACGAAGCCTCCCTTGGTTTCGGGGGTGGGAGCCGGGCTATTCATACTTTTCCCGATATTTCTGAACGACGCGCAGAGCGATCAGGTTGAAGACCAGGGTGACGATGAACAGTACGAAACCGAGCGCGAAGGCAGACAGCGTCTTGGCGCTGTCGAATTCGGTATCCCCGGTCAGCAGGGCGACGATCTGGACCGTGATTGTTGTGAGGTCAGATGTCGGGTCAGGCGATATCTGCGCACGCTGACCGGCGGCCATCACCACGATCATCGTTTCACCGATGGCGCGGGAGACAGCCAGCAGCAGGGCCGCGATGACGCCGGGCAGGGCGGCGGGCATGACGACCTGCTTGACCGTTTCGGACTTGGTTGCCCCCATGGCATACGCCCCGTCGCGCAGGGTTTGCGGCACCGCATTGATCACATCATCCGACAGCGAAGACACGAAGGGTATGATCATGATGCCCATGACAAGGCCGGCGGCCAGCGCGCTGGTCGGTTGGGCGGCCAGCAGAGAGTCCGGGGTGAACGGTAGGCTGTTTACCCAGACGGCAAGGCTGCGAATGAGAGGCGCGACGAATTGAAGGGCGAAGAAGCCATAAACAACGGTCGGAATGCCAGCCAGGAGCTCAAGGATCGGTTTGACGATGCTGCGAAATCGCGGAGAGGCGTACTCGGACAGATAGATCGCCGAAAACAGGCCAATCGGCGCGGCAACCAGCATCGCCAGAAATGCGATCATGAATGTGCCGAAGAAGAGCGGGATGGCCCCGAAGTCTGTCCCGGTTTGCGCGTTCCACTCCGTTCCGAAAATGAAGCCCAGCACCGGCACGCGCGCAAAGAAGCGCAGCGCCTCGAAGAACAGGCTCGCCACGATGCCGACGGTGGTCAGGATCGCGATTGCAGCACACAGGAACAGCATCAGCTTGATACCGTCCTCGACGCGCGCGCGGGCCCGGAACTCTACAGACAGCCTGCTGCGGGCGAAGAAGAAGGCGATGCCCGCACCGAAAAGGGCAAGGCCAATCGCAATGATGCGCGAAAGGCCGAGCAAATTTGTGTAGCGGTCGGTTGCGGCATCGAAGAGTGCATTTCCCGTGGTTGCATCTGGTCCGCGGTGAGAATTCTCAGCCAGACGGTCGAGATACTGGCCAAGTTCCAGCGATCCGAGGTCGCGAATGCGTTGCGGCAGCTCACTGGCGAGCTGGCTCCGCACCATCGAGTCGCCGAAGAGCGCGTAGATGATCAGGATGACCGCCGCCGGCGCAATCGTCGCCATGGCGAGGAAATAGCCGTGATAATTGGGCTGAGAATTCAGTCTAACCGTGCTGCCATGTGCTGTCGCCACGGCGGTTGTGCGTCCAACGAAGAACGCCACGAAGCCTGCCGCCGCGAGCACCGCGAACAACAGCCACGCGACCGGGAGATGACCAAATGTTTCCAGCATACAGCCGCCAAGAATCCAAACCTTGGCGCCTCATAACGCGGCTGCTTGACACATATGTGACACACACCGCTTTCAAGCAGAAAACATGTGCGATTCTTTAGTCGGCGCTGAAGGTCAGCTCTGCCTTTAAATGCAGTTGATTGCCCGTGGCGGGGTGAGTGAGCCGCAGCGACAAGGCATGCAGACAAAGTCGCTGCGCTGTTGCTGGGTTGCCATATAGCCGGTCGCCCAGGATTGGATGACCGATGGCTGCGCAATGAAGGCGCAGCTGATGTGTACGGCCAGTCAGCGGTTCAAGTTCAAGCCTGGTTTTGCCAGAGCTGACCTCCAGCTTGTGCCATATCGTGCTGGAAGGCTTGCCGCTGACCCGGTCAATCTTGCGCAGGGGGCGCGCGTCCCAGTCGCGGCCAATCGGCAGGTCGATCTGTCCGCTATCGCCGTCCGGTTCGCCTTCGACCCAGGCGATGTAGCGCTTGTCGACCGCGCTTTCCGCGAAGGCTCTGGACAGGGCCTTCATCATTTCGGTCGTGCGCGCAAAGATCAGGAGGCCGGACGTATCCATATCCAGCCTGTGGACGACCCCCAGCCATCCGTGATCGGCCTGCAGCAGGCTGAGGGCGCTGGTCTGGCGGGCGTCGCCCTTACCGGGCACGGATAGAAGGCCCGACGGCTTGTTCACGGCGAGCAGCGCGTCGTCCTGATAGACAATCTCAAGCTTGAGGCCGGGGTCCGGATTGTAGGGCGGCGCTTCGGGGACCGTCCGCATCAGTCGTCAGCGCTTGTCGCGGCCGATTTTTCAGCCACTGGCAGCCAGACACCGAAGGCGGCCCCTTTGCTTTCTTCGCTGGCCACGCCGAGGCCGCCGCGATGACGCGCCATGATGTGCTTGACGATGGCGAGTCCCAGTCCTGTGCCCTCAATCGAGCCACCACGGCTTTCATCGGCGCGGTAGAAGCGCTCGCCGAGGCGGGCAAGGTGCTTTCGGGCGATGCCCTGGCCGTCATCCTCGACGCGCACCCAGGCCGCTGGGACCTCTGCTGAGGCCCGTGGCTGCAGCAGGATGGCACGCGTCGCTTCTGGTTGATTGCCGGTCGCCTTGCGGCCTGCATCAAGCATGGACGGCGACGTGCCAGCCATCACCCTGACCGTGCCGCCAGAGGGCGAATATTTGAGCGCGTTTCCGACGAGGTTCTGGATGACCTGTGCGATCTCATCCCACTTGGCGGTAATCCGGACTTTGTCTTCACCGCCCTCCAGTTTGAGGGTGATCGAGCGCTCTGCAGCGATGGGCTCCAGGGCGAGCACTGTCTGGCTCAGCACTTCAGAGAGGTCGATGATCGAGTCAGGTGGGCGGTGCTCGCTGAACTCAATCCGGGACAGCGACAGCAGGTCGGACACCAGGTGGCGCATCCTGTCGGTTTGCTGGTGCATGATCTCCAGGAATCCATCCCAGGAATCGCGATCATTCTTGGCCGGACCGCGCATCGTCTCGATGAAGCCCGCCAGCGCGGTCAGCGGCGTGCGCAGCTCGTGGCTGGCATTCGCAAGGAAGTCCGCGCGGGCGCGCTCGGCGCGGTGAACGGCCGTCCGGTCTTCAAGGAAGATGAAGACGCTCTGAGGGGCGATCCCGGCGGTCAGGTGAGCCAGCCAGAGCTCGTCGCCCTCGCCGGTCATGAACTCGACCCGTTCGCTGGCGCCTGTCCGGGCCACGCGGTCTGTGGCGGTCAGGAGGTCCGGCTGACGGATCGCGACAGATTTCAGCGCGCCCTGCGCCTGCGACATGCGAAATAGATGCCTCACATGATCGTTCAGGGCGTCGATGCGATTGTCGGGCGTAATGTGAAAGGCCGGGAAGGGCAGGGCCTCGATCATCTTGCGGACGGAGGTATTGGCCGAGACGTCAGTTCCGCCATTGGGCGCGACGTCTTCCTGGATCCGCTCGGGCGGAACGGACCCGACGAAATAGGCCAGTGAGCCGGCGCAAAGCACCATGCAGGCCGTCAGCCCCTCAATCCAGCCCAGCGCGCCGGACGCGCTAAGCAGGGCGATGAGCGCGCAGCCCGAAGCCGTCAGGACAAGGAAGTCCCTCGCCCGTTCCGGCCGGCGGCTGGGTGGTGTCTCGGAGGTGCGATCAGTCGATGACATTTGTTTTCAAACCAAGATTGGGTGTGTTCTGCAAGTCTCACTATAGCGAAAACGTCACCCGGTCGCCGCAATATCTACAGTTTCTCAACGTTCATGTGTTGCAACTACAACTAAAATTAGCGGATATTGAATTTCGATAATTTTTTGTTGACAGTCGAGTAGTACGCTCGTAGGTGACGATTGAGAATAGATGAGGGTCTAATGAACAAGCACACCGCCATACTGGGACTCCTGGTATTGTCCGGATGCGCGACTGCGCGGGGCATTTCCGGCGATCCTGTAGAGATATTCGCGGTTGCGCCGGATGCGCCTGCGGCCTGGTCTGCGGCTGGCGTTTCGGGCGAGTTGCCGAGCGGTGACTGGATTGAGCAGTTCAACGACCCGATGATGCAGGAACTGGTGGCCGAATCCCTTCGCGCCAATCCGAACATTCGCGCCCAGTATTATGTCGTCGAGGCGACGCGGGCGCAGGCGCGCGGCGTTTATGGCCGTTCGCTGCCGAATGCGTCCATCGGTGCCTCTGCGGGTGTTACGTCATCCTACGCGCCGAGCGTCGATGATCGGTTTACCGACCCGACCTACGGACTTCGCGCAGATGCTTCGTGGACGCCGGACCTGTGGGGCCGCATTGGCGCGGGCATCGACGCGGCTGAAGCACGCCTGGCAGCCAGCGAAGCTGATCTGGCCGCGGCGCGCCTGTCACTGGCTGCGCAAACCGCAATTGCCTGGACCGATCTTAATGAGGCGCTCTCTCAGGAGCGCGTCGCCGTACAGACATTTGAAGCACGCCAGCGTATCCTCGAGCTCACGGAGCGCCGCGTTGCGCGCGGGCTGACCGATGCGCTCGACGTGCGCACCGCCCGCAGTGCTGTCGCCACGGCCGAAGCGGCCATCGCGGCACGCCGCCTTGCCAGCGGCAACGCCGTTCGCCGTCTTGAAATTCTGCTCGGTCGCTATCCGGCGAACGAGATTGATGCGCCAGCGAGCTTGCCGGACCTCGAACCTATCTCCGCGGGTGGTACGCCCGCCATGTTGCTTGCACGGCGCCCGGACGTTGCCGCCTCCGAGGCACGCGTTGTCGCTGCAGGCCTGCAGGCAGAGCAGGCGCGCCTCGCCATGCTGCCAAGCCTCAGCCTTTCAGCGTCGGCCAGTAACAATGAAACTGATCTGTCAGACCTGTTTGATCCTTCGCGAATTGCGGCCAATGCTATCGCGAGCCTCGTTCAGCCTGTCTTTAATGGTGGGTCGCTGCGCGCGGATCGCGATGCGGCGATCGCAAATGCCGAAGTGGCTGTCGCGAACTATGCCGCGACTGTCCTTTCATCCTGGCGCGAAGTGGAAGACGCCCTCGCGGCCGATGCGCTTCTCGCCCAGCAGGTGGACGCCCAGTCCCGAGCGCTGGAAGAAGCCAGAGAAGCTGAGGTGATTGCCACGCGCCAGTACACCAATGGCCTGGTCACTATTTTCAATCTGATCGACGCCCAGACCCGTAGACTGAATGCAGAAAGCAATCTCATTGCCGCGCGTTCAGCGCGCATTTCGAACCGCATTGCCTTCCATCTGGCACTTGGAGGCGGGATCCCGGGAGAGCCGGGTTCTCAAAATTCTGATACCATAACGCCGTAAATCACAGAGACCTCCCATGAAACGTATCATAATGCTCATATTGCCCGTCCTGGTTCTGGCCGGCCTGGTCGTGGGTGGCTTTGTCCTGATGCAGGCCTTGAAGCCGCAACCTGAGCGCGCCGAAGAAGAGCCGCGTGGCCTGTCCGTTTTTGCGGAGGCAGCGGAAATAAGGGACCTGTCTCTGACCGTGAAGGCCCAGGGTGAGGTCAAGCCGAAGCGCCAGATCGTCGTGGCGCCGCAAATCAATGGCCGCATCTCTTACGTGTCCCCTGATTTTATCGATGGCGGCTTTATTCGTGAGGGGCAGGTTCTGGTTCGTCTTGAATCCGAGGACTATCGGCTTGCGATTGTTCGCGCGCAGTCTGGCGTTGCATCAGCTGAACAGCGCCTCGCCCGCGAAGAAGCCGAGGCCGAACTGGCCCAGCAGGACCTCGAAGAGCTCGGTATTACAGAAACCAGTCCGCTTGCTCGTCGTGAGCCACAACTCGCCGAAGCGCGCGCGTCCCTGGACTCTGCCAAGGCCCAGCTGGCCGATGCTCAACTGGCGCTGAACCGGACCGCAGTGACGGCTCCGTTCTCAGGCCGGGTTCGCGAACGCAGCGCCGACCTTGGCCAGTATGTCGGCCCGGGCCAGTCGCTCGGAACGATCTTCGCGACCGATGTCGTCGAGGTTTCCCTGCCGCTGTCTGACGAAGAGCTTGGCCGGGTTGGCCTGCCATTGGCGTTTGCTGAGTCGTCCACCGAAAAAGGGCCTGACGTGATCTTTACTGCAAATGTTGCAGGTCAACCGCGTCAGTGGGAAGGCCGCATCGCCCGGACGTCCGCCGCGATCAATCCGCAAACCCGCCTGGTCAACGCGATTGCCGAACTGAAAGACCCGTATGGTGCCGGTTCGGATGACGGTGTGCCGATGGCGCCTGGCCTGTTCGTCAATGCTGAAATCGAGGGCCGTTATATTGAAGGCCTGGTACGCGTGCCTCGCTCTGCCCTTCGCGGTGTGGATGAGGTCTTCATCGGCGACGGCCCTGCCGGCAAGCTGGACATTCGCGAAGTCGATGTCGTCTACAGCGATGCGGAAGGTGCATACGTCGCCGACGGTGTTGAGCCGGGCGAGCTTGCGATCATCTCGCCCATCCAGGCGGCGTTTGATGGCATGACCATCCAGGTTGTCGAGCGGATGCCCGATGGCGAACTGATCCAGCGCACGCCTCGTAACAAGCCGGATACCGATTCCGAAGACGAGGCTGCCCTGGCCGCCGGTGATATGGACGGAGTGGAACAATGAACGGTCTGGTCGCCTGGTGGGCAAGGAATTCAATTGCGGCGAACCTGTTGATGGTTATCGCCTTCATCGGCGGCACGTTCGGCTTTCTAAGTCTTGAAAAGGAAGCTTTTCCCGCGGCGGACTTTAACGGCGCCTCGGTTTCAATCGCCTGGCCGGGCGCGTCCCCGCAGGACGTGGAAGACCAGATTGTTGTGCGTCTTGAGGAAGTGGTCGCTGATATTGACGGCCTGAAACGCCTGACTGGCACGGCGCGCGAAGGCGTCGGCTATGTAAACCTCGAATCCGAACTGGACGTCGACATCGACGAGTTCGTTGACGAGGTTAAGCGCCGGGTCGACACAATTTCCAATCTGCCGCAATCATCCTTCCCGCCTCAGGTGCAGCGCTGGCGGCAGGAAAATCCCTATATCGGCCTCGCCGTTCACGGCAATGTCGATCGCAAGACACTGAAATATTACGCTGAAGAAGTGCGCGACGATGTTGCGTTGATTGATGGCGGCGAGCTTGCGCAAGTCTGGGGCACGCTCGGCGAGGAAGTCTCTATCGAGGTGTCTGAAGAAGCGCTTCGCCGCTACAATCTCAGCTTCGCCGAAGTGGCGCAGGCGGTGCGTAATTCATCGCTGAATTCATCGGGCGGCAATGTGCGCACCGACACCGGAACGGTGGCTGTGCAGGCGCGCAAACTTGCCGATACGCGCGAGGATTTCGAGGACATCATCGTTCGCGAAACGCTGGATGGTGGCACCATCCGCATTCGCGACGTGGCAACAGTGATTGACGGCTTCGTCGATGGCGAGCTTGACGCGACATTTGATGGCGAGCCGACCGCTTTCGTCATGGTGCAGACGCCTGAAAAAATGGACATCGAAGCCTACTCGAAAGGCATTCTCGATTATGTCGAGCGTGCCAATAGCGGCAAGGGGCAAGTGGGCCTGCCGACAGGTCTTCGTATCGACCTCCTGTTCGACCAGTCCGAAGTCTATACCGGCCGCATGAAAACCATCACCTCTGCCGCTGTGCAGGGGATGATCCTGGTGCTCATCATCCTGCTTCTGTTCCTGCGCCCGATCGTGGCGTTCTGGGTGACGATCGGTATCGGCACCGCATTCGCTGGCGGTATGCTGATCCTGCCACTCTTCGGGATTTCGCTGAACTTCCTGTCGCTGTTTGCGGTGCTGCTCGTAATTGGTGTTGTCGTCGATGACGCGATCGTTGTCGGCGAGAACATTCACAAGGAAGTCGAAAGCGGACGCGGGCAAGGCCTGGACGCGGCCACAGTTGGCACGCAGCTGGTGCTGAAGCCTGTCATGTTCGGTGTTATCACGACCATGATCATGTTCGCGCCGTGGATGTTCCTTCCGGGACCGGAGCGCCAGTTCACATCACAGATTTCCTATGTCGTGATCGCGGCATTGACCTTCTCGCTGATCGAGTCCCTGTTCATCCTGCCGGCTCACCTGGGCCATATGGAGCCACAGAAGTTCACCGGTCCGATAGGCAAGGTGCTGCGCTTGCAGCAGACGATTGCAGACAGCCTGATCACGTTCGCGAACAAGATTTACAAACCTCTGCTCGAAGCGGCCGTAAGGTATCGCTACGTGACGATCGCTGTGTTCACCGCGACCTTCGTCTGGGCGGTGATGCTGGTTAGCATGCAGATTCTGCCTGTACGCGTGATGCCCGACATTGAGGATGATCTTATTCAGGTCAGCGTCGACCTGCCGGATGGCACGCCGCAATCGCGGTCACTGGAAATCCGCGACCAGCTTCGCGTTGCTGTCGAGGAGTCGCGTGAGGCGCTGTCCCAGCAATATCCGGAACTCACCGATCCGCTGATTGGGGATGTTTCAATCATCGCCGAGGAGGGCCGTCTTCAATCCTTTATTGGGCTTATGCCTGCCGAAGAGCGCCCGACCGGCGTGACGACCAAGATGATCTCGGACGAAATCCGCGACCATTTCGGGGATGTGCCGGATGCTGAGGAAGTGAACTTCGCGTTCACGGTGAACAACTCCAGCAATTCGATCCGCTTTGCGTTGAACCATGACGATCTCGATCTGCTTCGGGCAGCGGCTGATGAAGTAAAAGCCCAGCTTGCAACATATGCAGAGACGTATGACATCAGCGACAACCTCTCCTCGGCCGCCGAGGAAATCCGGCTTGGTCTGAAACCGGGTGCCACGACACTGGGCATCACGCTCAGCGACGTGACCTCACAGGTGCGTGCGGCCTATTACGGTATCGAGGCCCAGCGCCTGCCGCGCGACGGCGACGATGTGCGCGTCATGGTGCGCTATCCTGAGAGCGACCGCCGCTCCCTCGACAGTCTGCGTGACCTTCGTATCCGGACCTCGGATGGGCGGGAAATCCCGCTCGCCCAGGTCGCCGAGATCGAGTTTGCCCCCGGCATCAACCGCATCCTGCGCCGGGAGCGCAAGCGGTCGGTCACCGTGTTCGCGGACCTGGTCGGCGATGGCACCCGCGCGCAGATCTCGCAGGACATGGAAACCAATTTCTGGCCGGAATTCGCCAAGAAGTACCCGCAGATTACGCGGGGTGCGATTGGTGAAGCCCAGTCGGAGGCTGAGTTCTTCGGGGATATCATCAAGCTCTATCTCATCGCCTTCGTTGCGATGTACATATTGCTGGCGATTGCCTTCCAATCGTATTCGCAGCCCTTATTGCTGATGGTCGCCATTCCGTTCGGATATGCGGGTGCGGCGTTCGGGCATGTCCTGTTTGGCGTCCCGATGGCGATCTTCTCGCTGTTCGGTATCGGCGCCGCAGCCGGCGTTGTGATCAACGATAACCTTGTGCTCGTTGATTATATCAACAGGCGCCGGGATGAAGGCGCAGGCGCGCTGCAGGCGATCGTCGATGCTGGCGTTTCGCGTTTCCGTCCCGTGCTCCTGACGTCTGTGACGACCTTTGTGGGCATTCTGCCGATGATCACGCAGAAGTCGGTGCAGGCTCAGTTCCTGAAGCCGATGGTGGTGTCGCTCGGTTCAGCTGTCGCCTTTGCGCTGTTTGTGTCGCTCCTCATGGTGCCCGCGCTTTATGCGGTCGGCTGTGAAGTCGGACGCATCTTCCGCTGGACCTGGGGTGGTCGCCCTTATCGCCAGATCGGCGAATCCTATGAGGGTGAAGTGAACATCGACGAGGAAGAACTTATCGGCTCCTCTCATGGAGGTCGCGCACACCCCGCCGAGTAGTCTCCGGGTGCAAATGAAGGGTGGATTGTGGGCGGCTGTGCCCTAAAAACAAGTTCATCTTGCAATCATTTGCTTCGAGGAGACGAAGAATGCGATCACTATTCCTGAGCGGCTCGGCTTTGGCTGTGCTGGCGGCTTGCACCACCACGACGGTGCCTGACCAGACAGAGACTGTTGCGGTGGTTGAGCCACCAGCCGATACGAGGGAAGTGGTCACAGTTTCCAGGGATGACTGGGGCGAGTTTGGGCTCGATCTGGTCTCGATGAAGCCTGATGTCGACCCGGGCGACGATTTCTTCTCTTATGCCAATGGCACCTGGTACGACGACTTCGAAATCCCGGCCGACCGGACGAGCTACAGCTCTTTCACGCTGCTGCGTGAGAAGTCCGAACAGCGCGTACGCTTTATCATTGATGATCTCGCCGAAGCGCAGCCTGATCCGAGCACGCTGGAAGGCAAAATCGCTGCTTATTACAATGCCTATCTCGATACCGATTCCATTGAAGCGAAGGGCATGGCGCCCGCGCAGCCTTATCTGGACAAGATCGCCAGCTTGGAGACACGCGATGATCTGGCCAAGCTGTTCGCGACGCCTGGCTTCGACTCCCCTGTCACCGGTTGGGTCGACGTCGATTCCAAAGACACTGACAGCTACATCTTCTACATCACGCAAGCGGGACTTGGCCTGCCGGACCGCGACCAGTACCTGGAAGATAGCGAGAAAAATCTCGAATATCGCGAGGCCTATAAGGCCTATCTGACGCTTCTTCTCGGCGAAGCAGGTTATCCGGAGCCAGCGCAATGGGCCGAAGCCGTCTTCGACCTGGAAACGAAGATCGCCAAAGCCCACTGGGACCGCACGGTCAGCCGCAACCGCAACCTGACTTACAACAAGCTTTCCAAGGCTGAGTTGGTGGCGCTGGAGCCGGACTTCCCGATGCAAACCATTCTGGAGACGCTCGGCATTGATGATGAAGCGGCATACGTCGTGCGCCAGCTCTCGCCAACGCCACAGGAAGTGTCCGATTACGGCCTGACCGAAGAACAACTCGCGGATATTTCCGGCGGCGGCATTGTCGGCCTGCTCGACCTGATGGCGAATGAGCCAATCGAAACCTGGAAAGCCTATTCGGCGGCCCACTTTCTGTCGAACCGCTCCGACGTGTTGCCGGCGAAGATCGACGAGGCAAGCTTTGCGCTCTACGGCAAGCTGCTGAACGGTCAGGAAGAACAGCGCGAGCGCTGGAAGCGCGGCGTGCAATCGGTCGAAGGCGCGCTCGGCGAGGGCGTCGGCAAGGTGTACGCTGAGCGCTACTTCCCACCTGAAAACAAGGCTGCGATGGACGAGCTGGTCGGCAATCTCAGAAAGGCGATGGCTGACAACCTCCATGAGATCACATGGATGAGCGAAGACACCAAACCGGAAGCCTATGCCAAGCTTGACAAGTTCACGCCGAAGATCGGCTACACCGAGAAGTTCGAGACCTATGACGACCTGACTGTCGGTGATGATGCATTCGAGAATGACATGGAGGCCAATCGCTGGGCGTTTGAGGACATGATGTCCAACCTTGGCGGGCCGATCGACAAGACCGAATGGTTCATGCTGCCGCAGACGGTCAATGCCTACTACTCGCCGAACCGCAACGAGATTGTTTTTCCGGCCGCCATCCTGCAGCCGCCTTTCTTCAACATCTCGGCTGACCCCGCGATCAATTACGGCGCCATTGGCGGCGTGATTGGCCATGAGATGGGCCACGGCTTTGACGATCAGGGCGCAAAATCCGATGGCGACGGCGTGCTTCGCAACTGGTGGACGCCGGAAGATGAGGCTGCGTTCAAGGCGCTAACCGACGCGCTTGTCGGTCAGTACAATCAGTACTGCCCGATCGATGAGGGGGAGACCTGCGTGAACGGACGCCTGACCCTTGGCGAAAACATCGGTGACCTTGGTGGCCTGTCGATGGCTTACAAGGCGTACAAGATGAGCCTCGACGAAAATGGCGACGGCGAAATCAGCGCCGACGAGGAAGCGCCCGTGCTGGGCGGGATGACCGGTGACCAGCGTTTCTTCATGTCCTGGGCGCAGGTCTGGCGGACGAAATACCGCGACGATGCTCTTCGCCAGCGTATACTGACGGACCCGCATTCGCCGCCGGTTTATCGCGTAAACGGCGTCGTCCGCAACCTGGACGAGTGGTATGACGCATTTAACGTCACTCCAGAGGATGAACTTTATCTTCCGCCTGAAGAACGTATCCGCATCTGGTAGCCGTTGAAGCTTCAGCAGAACAGATGAAAAGGGCCGGCGAAAAGCTGGCCCTTTTTTTCTGTTCGTTCAGCCTGCGGATGAAAAAAAATGGATTATCAGTCTTCACAACCCAGCTGGATTGTCATTTCATTCCAGGATTGATGCTCTGGGGAGGGCACAGCCATGCCAATGCCAAACGCCGTTCAATCGTATTTCGACGACCTCGAAGGACCCATGAAACCCATTGCGATCCGGTTGGCTCAGGCGATCATTGCTCAGCATCCGGGCCTTAAAGCAACACTGGCCTGGAACTATCCGTGCTGGTTCGGTCATGAGCGCATATTCTCGGTCATCGCCCATTCGCGTCATTGCAACCTGCAGTTATGGTCGGGCGCGCGTCTTGCGAAGGATTATATCGGCCGGATCGAAGGAAGCGGGAAGATGCTGCGCCATGTGAAAGTGCGCTCGCCGAGCGATATTGACGATGAGCTTCTCGATATTATCGACCGCGCCGTTCAACTCGATGAGGTGGATCCGGCGCGGGTCAGATAGATTTCATCTTGGCGATGGACGCAATTGGCTTAAGTTGGTCTTCATCAAGCAAGGAATTCTCACGATGCTTCGACCAGCCCTATTTGCCATATTTGCCCTGACGGCCTGTTCCGGCGCCGCCCAGAGCGCAGACGATGGCGAAGCAAACGCCTCCACATCAGAGATCAGCGAGACCGATCAGATGACCGCCAATGTTCACGATGTCGCTTTCAAGTCCATCGACGGCAAAGACATGCCGCTAGCCGATTTTGAAGGAGAGGTCCTCCTGGTGGTGAACACCGCCTCCAAGTGCGGCTACACCCCTCAATATGAAGGGCTGCAGGCCCTGCATGACCGGTTTGAGCAGCAGGGCTTCACGGTTGTTGGCGCGCCCTCGAACGATTTTGGCGGTCAGGAGCCTGGCACCGAAGAAGAGATCAAGACGTTCTGCGAGATCAATTTCGGGGTTGATTTCCCGCTGACATCAAAGGTGCATGCGATCGGGCCCGAACAGCATGAATTCTGGCAGGTTGCCAAGACGGGGCTCGGCGAAGCTGCCGAGCCGAAATGGAATTTTCACAAGGTTCTCGTCAGCAAGTCTGGCGATGTTCTCAAGGCCTATCCGTCATCTGTGAAACCGGGCGATGAAATCCTGGTGGCGGACATCGAGAACGCGCTAGCCAACTAGCGTCAACTGTGCTTGTTTCTTCTCATCGAAGATCATCTCGCAAGAAGGATGGTCCAGATGGGAGTTGAACATGTTCCGCATATTTACGTCGGGCTCTGCGCCGCGATGCCGGACAGCGAATGGCTGTACGCTGGCCCATGCAGCTTGCGGCGATTTTTGTCGTCAATCAGGCCTGTCTTGTCCGCCGATTGAGGTCGGTCTGGCAGGGGCCGCAGATCAGCGCTCCACACTAATCAAATCAGAAAAATCAGGAGGAAACCCATGCTGAGGTCAAAGCTCAAAACATGGCTCACGGCCAGCGTGATTGCGGCCGGTGCGTCGCTCACGCCTGCTTTCGCGCAGGACACCGGCATCCCGGATGCCACGCCGATTGTGACGACTGAGCACGGCGATGTACAAGGACTCGTCGATCGTGGCATCGAGGAATATCTCGGCCTGCGCTATGGCAAGGCACCCATTGGCGAGCTGCGTTTCATGCCGCCGCAGAAGCCCGATGACTGGGACGGCATCTATGACGCCACCGATCTCGGCGCGCCAGCTATGCAGATGTACAGCGCGAGTGGGCCGCGTACCTCTGACTGGTCACGTCAGATGCAGACGATTTTCCCGACCTACACCGAAGCCAAGATCGACAATGAAGACGCGCTGTTTCTGAATGTCTGGACGCCCGCTGCCGACGACAAGAAACGGCCTGTCATGGTCTGGTTTCATGGCGGCGGATACGCTTACGGCTCTGGTGGCTGGCCGGCCTATGATGGACGAAACCTTGCCGAAAAGGGCGATGTCGTCGTTGTGACGGTGAATCACCGTCTCAACGTGTTCGGCTATCTCTATCTCGGCGACAAGTTCGGTGAGGATTATGCAGCCTCTGGCAACCTCGGAAATCTGGACCTCGTCGCGTCGCTTGAATGGGTGCGCGACAATATCGAGGCGTTTGGTGGCGACCCCGACAATGTCACGATCATGGGCGAGTCCGGCGGCGGCTCGAAGGTCTCGCACCTGCTGGCCACGCCGGCTGCGGACGGTCTCTTCCACAAGGCCATCATCCAGTCTGGCCCCGCTGTGACGTCAGGCAAGAAAGAGGAGGCGGCCGAGTTTACCGACAAACTGCTGACGGCCACGGGCATCGAGACCGTTGAAGACCTCCGTGCCATACCGGCTGAAGAGCTTCTTGAAGCCGGTCGCAGCATCGGCGGTATGCGGTTCGGACCGATCGTTGATGATGTCGTCCTGCCGAGCAATCCGTTCATTCCTGCAGGTCCCGAGCAGTCGAAGGATATTCCTATCCTGATCGGCTCCAACAAGGACGAAATGACGATCTTCATGGCCGCCCAGCCCTGGTTCGGTGTGCTTGATGATGAAGATCTCGACAAGATGGCGCCCAGTTTTGGTCCGCAAGGACCGGCTCTGGTCGAGTATTACCGCGGAGAGCTGCCTGATGAGACGCCAACCTATATCGCGATCCGCGCCCAGACCGCTCGCTTCATGCAGGGCACGCATATCCTCGCGGCGCAGAAAGCCCGGCAGGGTGGTGCGCCGGTCTATGTGTACTGGCTGACCTATGAGACCGACACCAATGGCGGCATCCTGAAAAGCCCGCACACGCTCGATATTCCGTTCATGTTCGACAATGTCGAGGAGTCTCGCGTGCTGGTTGGCTCAGGAGAAGGTCCTGTGGCGATGGGCGAGATGATGTCCGATGCCTGGATCAGCTTTGCGAAGACAGGCACGCCATCGTCGGACCTCCTGCCAGAGTGGCAGCCTTACCAGCCGGATACGCAAATGGTGATGGAGTTGAATGTCGAGCCGAAGATGATCGCCAAACCGGAAGCTGGCGCCCGCGAGATTTTAGGCGCAGGCCGCTAACCCACTGGCCAGACTGATTATTCTGAAGCGGGCGCTCTGCATAGGGGCGCCCGTTTTTCATGCTGTCGGCGAAAGTGCAGAATAAGTCCGATACTTAACTACATTTATCTTTGAGGGTGAGAGAACGTCATGTATGATGCTCCGATAATACCTTGGGAGAAAAATAAATGAAGAAAACTGTTTTCGTTCTGGCTGCGGCTGCTTGCATCTCGTCGGCCGCCTATGCTGAGGGGAATGACACGCTGAACGTCCTCATCGCCAATGATGCGGTGATCACGACGCAGGGCTTGTCCATCCCGATCGACTACAATGAAGACGGCACCTATAGCGGCGTTGCGATGGGGTCGAGCTTTACCGGTTCATGGCGCATCGAGGGCGACTCACTTTGCACCACGTCCACACTGTCGCCAACGGAATCCTGCACCGAGTATCCCGAAGGCAAGAGCGCTGGCGATGAATTTGAAGTCACCAGCCCGACACTCGGGACGGTCACGGTTAAAATCAACGAATAACCTTCGCGTCTATTGCGAGGACAAAGTGAGGGGGCGTTCCTGTCGGGACGCCCCCATTTCCTTGTCTAGAACGACGGGTTGATCAGGAACTTCTCGCCTGTGCGTTTGGCGTTGTACGACTTCAGCGTCTCGACGTTTAGCGCGTCCTTCAGCGAGATTTCATCGGTGTAGTGGCTGGCGAAAGTGGTTTTCAGCTCATCCATGACGCGCTTGCGCAGTTTGGCGCGGCCTTCGGCACCGATCTTCTGCAGGAAGTAGGTCAGAAGGTAGCCGCCTGTGCTCCAGGCCATGCCGACGCCAGGCGGTATGGTGGTCGGGCTCATGTCGAGGCGGCCATAGATGTAGACATGCTTGGGCTTGGCTGAGCCATATCGGCTATATTCCGCGCCCATATTCGCCGCGGCCTCCATCGCCGTGAGAATCTGGCCAGCGAGCGGTCCGCCACCAATAGCGTCAAAGCCGAGTGTCGCCTTCGTCTCTGCGAGGGCCGCAATCAGGTCTTTCATAAAGCTGTCGCTGCTGGAGTTGACGATGTATTTCGCGCCGAGATCGCGCAGGATCTTTTCCTGTTCCGGTTTGCGGACGATGTTCACCAGCGGCACGCCATCAGCGATGCAGATCTTGTTGAGCATCTGGCCAAGGTTCGATGCGGCGGCGGTATGAACGAGGCCTTCATGGCCTTCCATGCGCATCGTTTCGGGAAAGGAGAGAGCGGTCAGCGGGTTCACGAAACACGACGCGCCATCGCGGGCGCTCGCGCCGTTTGGCAATTCCATGACTTGCGCCACGTTTAGCATCCGGTACTCGCCGTAGAACTCACCGCCGAGGCCTGTCACCAGCTTGCCCATCAGGGCTTGCGCTGCATCCGACGAGCCCGCGGCAACGACCGTACCAGCGCCTTCATTGCCAACAGGAAGGGATTGGCCGACACGCGCTTTCATCGCCCGCATGGCTTGCTCAGGTATCTTCGCCGTTATCACGGGGCGATCCGCCGTGCCGGACTGGGTTGCCGTCGACAGGTCAGCGGCCCCGACCAGCAGGCCGAGGTCTGACGGGTTGATAGGGGTGGCTGCGATACGAATGAGGATGTCGTTTTCGCCGGGCGTCGGAACGGAAACCTCGGCGAGCGAGAGCTCCAGCTCGCCAGAGGATTTGACTTCGGACCGCAGCTGTAGCGCGGTGTCCGGAATTGAGTTCGACATGGGTAACCTCCTGATTTGTCTCGTTCTGTTGGCGGGCAGGATGAAGGCTCGTGCCCTTCAATACAAGCGCGGCATGGAGGTCCTCAGTTTTGCTAAACAGGCGCGACATAGAAGGCGGTAGGCCTTGACGCTGCGGCCACGGAAGCGCACATCTTCGCACACGCAACATCACAGAGACCACTGGAGGAAATAATGGCTCAGGACCCCATCGTAATTGTAGGTATGTCACGCACCCCAATGGGTGGACTGCTGGGGGACCTTTCCGGCCTCTCTGCCAATGAACTCGGCGCGCTCGCCGTAAAAGCGGCCGCAGACGAAGCCAAGCTCGGCGCCGACGAAGTCAACGAAATCATCATGGGCAACTGCCTCCCGGCCGGCCAGGGCCAGGCGCCGGCGCGTCAGGCGGCGATCAAGGCCGGTCTCGACAAGGGCACCGAAGCGACCACGATCAACAAGATGTGCGGCTCCGGCTTGCAGGCAACCGTGATGGGCGCCAATGCGATCGCTGCAGGCAATGCAAATGTCATCGTCGTCGGCGGTATGGAATCCATGACCAATGCGCCGCACCTTGTCGATCTGCGCAAGGGCCACAAATATGGCGCCACCAGCATGAAGGACCACATGGCGACGGATGGCCTTGAAGATGCCTATGCAGGCGGGCCGATGGGTAACTTCGCTGACATGATCGCGCGCGAATACCAGTTCACGCGTGAACAGCAGGATGCCTACGCCCTCGAAACGCTGGACCGCGCGAAGAAGGCGACCGAAGCTGGCAAATTCAAGCGCGAGATCACGCCGGTCACGATGAAGACCCGCAAGGGTGATGTCACCGTCGACACCGACGAGCTTCCTCGCACGGCCCGCCCGGACAAGATCCCGACGCTGCGCCCAGCCTTCAACAAGGACGGTACGGTCACGGCCGCGAACGCGTCTGCGATTTCTGACGGTGCTGCAGCGCTCGTCCTGATGACCCAGTCCGAAGCCGAAAAGCGCGGCCTCAAGCCGATCGCGAAGATCGTTTCGTCTTCAAGCCATGCGCATGAGCCGGAATACTTCACGACTGCGCCGGTTCCCGCGATGAAGAAGGCCCTCGAAAAAGCGGGCTGGACCAAGGACGACGTTGAACTCTGGGAGATCAACGAAGCCTTTGCCGTTGTTCCGATGATCGCGATGAAAGAGCTCGGCATTTCACATGATATCGTGAACGTGCACGGCGGCGCCTGCGCCATGGGCCACCCGATTGGGGCCTCCGGGGCGCGTATTCTCGTGACGCTGCTGGCAGCCATGGAAGACCGCGATGCGAAGAAGGGCGTTGCGTCGCTCTGCATCGGCGGCGGCGAAGGAATCGCCATGTGCGTTGAGCGCGCCTAGTAGCTGGCCTTTCAACCTAAAAACCGGGATGTAGCGGAAGCGTTTCGGACACATCCAGGCTTTGATACAGGGCGGGTTAATCCCCGCCCTTATTTTATGTGATCAGCCAATCCGCTCGCAACGCGTGTCGATGACATGACCCGTTCTGGGCGAGACGAAGCGGTTATGCAGATGGTTTGGCGAGTCCGTTGGAGACGCAAACCATCGGAATATGGCGTGGTTTGAGGGGATCAGCCTGAAATTGAATAGCCAGTTCGGGGACGTATGGTCCGGCGGCATCAGTGTCCAGCTGCCCTGACCAGAGACTTCGTAGATTCTCGAGGTTGCGACGTAAACCACTGTCCCTTGGGCGGACAAACCGCCGCCCTCCGCAATGTTGGCAATCAAATCAATCGACACGACAGGGCTGTTTGAAATGCAGCGCCATTTGCCGGTCGGCGCCGGAGGACGCCCGGTTGGTGCCCGGTTTTCAGGGTCGCTTCCCAAGTGTGCCGCCATTGTCTCAGCATTCGCGGCTTCGAACGCCATGGCGTTTTCATCCTGCAGGCTTGCCTGTTCAGAATTGATGTTTTGTGAGGATTGGTCTGACGCCGGAGGGCTCGACATCCGCGCGCCAAAGTTCTGATTCATGCTTCTCGACACCGCGTCCTGCCGATCCGCCATGCGTTTTCTCAGGGCTTCCAGTTTATCGTCGCTCATGGATGAACACCTCCTGTAGTGAAAGGCGCAAACCAATGGCAAAGAGGGTCAAATTTCTATGGGAAGGGCTTTCTGGACCATGCGCCAGACGCTCAGGCCTTAATCCGCGGCCAGTTCAAGACGAATGCGTTGAAGGACCGCATCGGTCGCCGCTTTGCTGTCATCGTTAAATTCATTCGTGTTCACGACAATGGCTGCGTCCAGTCCGGGAAGAATAAGTGCCCGCGAAAGCCACATCGTATTCGAGCCTGCATGTCCGTAGGAAACGTTGCCATCATCGCCGCGCATAACGCCCCAACCCATGGCATAGTCTGCAGTCTCGTCTGGCCATGGCTGGAAGAGATGCTCGCGCATGTCTTTCGTGACGAGGTCGCTTTCAGGATTGATGAATTCCAGCAGCAGGCGCGCATGGCTTTCCAGTGGCGCATGAGCCGTACCGGCAGGGCCGAGGGCGGCTGGGTTGTCGGCGCCTGGCCCGGTTCCGGCGGCTTGTTTTAAGCCGAACAGATTGCGTTTGGTGCCCTGCAACCCGTCCTGAGGCGGGCCAAAGCCCCATCCTTCTGACCACTCAGATCCGGGAACGTCAAAGACACGCGCCTTCATGGCGTCTTCCCAGCTCTCGCCGGTCATGAGCTCTATGGCTGTGCCGGCCACAATGTAGTTGAGATTGCTGTATTCGAACTCGCCAACCGGCTTTTTGGGCGGTGAGGCGAGCAGCTTCTCGACCGTCTCCAACCTTTGCTCGGTCACGGGTCTTGAATCGGCATGCCGTGAGATGAGCCAGGTAGGGCCCAGCTGGCCGACGCCGGCCCGGTGCGCGAACACGTCTTCAATGGTGACATTGTTCCAGGCTGGGTCGATCGTGTCGATCTGGTCTTTGAAGAGGTCCGTCACGCTCACGCCCCATTGCGCGTCGCCACCCTCGACCAGCCGGGCGTAGAGCAATGCGGTCAATGCCTTGGTGTTGGACCCGATATGCCAGGCATCACCAGGGTCGACGGCTTCGTCGCTGCCTTTCCGGGTGTGACCAGACACAGCGGTGACGGCCGGTTGATCAAGACGCGCAACCGAAGCGCCGAGCGCGATCAGATCGAACTCCGAACGGACGTCATCGACAGCTGATTGCAGCCATTCCTGATCAACATCCTGCGCGACCGCAGACTGAATCGTCAGAAAGAGTGCGCATAGAACAAGGCTCAAAGTCTTCATCGAAGCCTCCTTGCGGTGTTAGCCCGCCGGGACGTAATCGCTGATCAGGCCGAGCGGCAGGGCGGTGGTGCGTTTGGCGACGTTGATAACGATACGGGACTGAACGTCGGAAACAAGACCCGATCCGAGGAGTTGGTCTCTGAGGAAGGAGTCGTATGAATGCATGTCCGTCGTCGTAATCCGCATGACATAGTCGACTGCACCTGTGACCGTCATGCACTCAAGGACTTCCGGCCACTTGCCGACAAGGCGTTCGAAACGGTCGAGATTTTCCTTGCTCGGCAAGGCGAGCTTGACGCTGGCGACAACCTCGAAGCCCAGCCCCAGCGTATCGCGATCAAGCAAGGTAACACGGCCCTGGATGATGCCGGCTTCTTCCATGCGCTTTATGCGGCGCCAGCACGGCGAGGAAGAAAGTCCCACGCGGTCGGCAATTTCGGCAACCGAAAGTGCGGCATCCTTCTGAATCAGGTCAAGAATTTTGGCGTCGATCGCGTCAAGTGTTTGGGGCAATTTTTGTCTCACTTATGCGTTCAAATTAGAAAAGTATGCCCTTTCTTACGCTATATTGCGCAAGATGGGCAAGCAATTTCAACAAAAAATGCAAAAATTATAATCTTGAGAAAATAGGGAGGTTGTTCCTTGGAACACCGTGAAGTCACGCTGAACGATAAATACGATCTTGTCGAGGGCCGAGCTTACATGACGGGCATCCAGGCGCTCGTCCGCCTGCCGCTTGATCAGAAGCGCCTCGATATTGCCGCTGGACATAATACGGCTGGCTTCATTTCCGGGTATCGTGGCTCGCCGCTCGGTGGCTATGACCAGCAGCTGCGCGCCGCGCAGAAGTGGCTGACGGCGCACGATATCGAGTTCTGGGAAGGCCTCAACGAAGACCTTGGCGCGACGGCCGTCTGGGGCTCTCAGCAGCTGGGTCTGTTCCCGGGCGCCCAACGCGATGGTCTGTTTGGCATCTGGTATGGTAAGGCGCCGGGCGTCGACCGGACGGGCGATGCCTTCAAGCATGCGAACGCAGCCGGTTCATCGCGCCTTGGCGGTGTGGTCGCCATTTGCGGCGATGACCACATGTGCAAGTCTTCAACGCTGCCGTCGCAATCTGAATTTGCGATGCGCGACGCGGAAATCCCGGTCTTGAACCCCGCTTCCATCCAGGACGTGCTCGACTATGGCGTGCATGGCTGGGCGATGAGCCGCTTTTCCGGCGCCTGGTCCGCGCTGATTGCGCTTGCCGACACGATGGATTCCGGCGCCGTTGTCGATGTTACGCTGGACCGTTTTAACTTCATCACGCCTGAGTTTGATTTTCCGGAAGGCGGCGTCCACATCCGCCGCGGCGATAATCCGCTGGAAAAGGAAAAACGCCTTCGTGAATTCAAGCTGCCCGCCGCTCAGGCCTGGGTGAAAGCCAACAGCCTTGACCATGTGATCGTACCGTCCCCGAAACCGCGCGTCGGCATCATCACGACCGGTCAGGCCGCTCGCGACATCTTCGAAGCGTTTGCAGCCCTCGGCATCACGCCGGAACAGGCTGGCCGTCTCGGCATCAGTGTCTTCAAGGTCGCCATGCCGTGGCCGCTCGAGCCGACCGCCATCCGCGAATTCTGCAAGGGTCTCGAAAGCGTTTTGGTGATTGAGCATAAGCGCCCGCTCATCGAGGATCAGCTTCGGGCCATTCTATACAGCCTGCCAGACAATCAACGCCCTTATATCGAGGGCAAGCGCGACCGGGACGGCAACAAGCTGCTGAGCCAGACCGGCTCCATTCCGGTGCCGGAAATCGCTGATGCGGTGATGCCGCGCGTGCCGGGCCGCTGGGACAAATCCGAAGCGGAAACCTACTTCAAGCGCGTTGGCGCGGCTGGCCAGGCCGCCATATCGAATGCGTCACCGACGGTGCGCTCGCCCCACTATTGTTCGGGTTGCCCGCACAATACATCGACCGTGGTGCCGGAAGGCTCCCGCGCACTGGCAGGTATTGGTTGTCACTATATGGCGAACTTCATGCCGGACCGGAATACCGACATGACCAGCCAGATGGGCGGCGAGGGCGTCGCCTGGATCGGCCAGTATTTCGCCACCGATGAAGACCATATGTTCGTCAATCTCGGCGACGGCACCTATTCGCATTCCGGTTCGCTTGCCATACGCGCGGCGGTCACGTCTGGCGCGAACATGACCTACAAGATCCTCTACAATGATGCGGTCGCGATGACGGGCGGTCAGATCGTCGAGTCCGGCCAGACACCCGTGAATATCGCCCAGCAGGTTGAAGCTGAAGGTGTCACGAAGATTGTCATCGTGACCGAAGATGTGACGCGCTATGCTAACGCCGTCGGCCTGCCGCGGGCGGTGCGTATCTATGACCGCGAAGACCTGGATGACGTGCAGAAGATGCTGCGCGACACCAAAGGCGTGTCGGTGATGATCTACGACCAGATCTGTGCAACCGAGAAGCGCCGCCGTTCCAAGCGCGGCATGCGCGCGCCAGACCGGACCCGTGTCATGATCAACCAGGAAGTCTGCGAAGGTTGCGGCGATTGCTCTGTAAAGTCGAACTGTCTGTCGGTCGAGCCGGTCGAGACCGAACTTGGCCGCAAACGCCGGATCAACCAGTCGACCTGTAATACGGACCTTTCGTGCCTGCGCGGCTTCTGCCCGAGTTTCGTGACCATTACGGACGCCGAGTCCGCAGCCGAGGATCAGCCCGTATTGGAGGTCGATGCGTCAGGCCTGCCGCTGCCGGACGTGCCTTCGCTCACCAAGCCGTGGAACGTCCTGTTCACCGGTGTGGGCGGTACGGGCGTAACGACGGTTGCTGCTGTGCTGGCCATGGCGGCCCATGTCGATGGCAATGCGTCGTCCAGCCTCGATATGACGGGACTCGCGCAAAAGGGCGGACCGGTTCTCTCCCACCTTCGCTTTGCCAAAGAGCCTGAAATGATCTCGACAGGCCGTGTGCCGCCAGCCTCTGCTGATGCCGTCATCGCATGTGACCTGGTCGTCGCTGCAGGCGGCGACGCGATCGGCCTGATGGATGTCGGCCGCACCATGGCGTCAGCGAATGCTGACGTTACCCCGACCAGCGAATTCATTCGCGACCGCTCCAAGACGTTCGAAAGCCAGATGCTGGCTGCCCGCGTGAAGCGGCAGGCGCGTGAGTTCGGCACGATCGACGCTGAAGCGCTCGCGCTCGGCTATCTCAATGACGCGATCTACACCAACATGATCATGGTCGGTTACGCTTGGCAGAAGGGGCATATCCCCGTCTCGCTTCGCGGGCTTTACCGCGCCATCAAGCTCAACGGCGTCAAGGTGGCCGAGAACATGAAGGCGTTTGACGTTGGTCGCCTCGCAGCCGCTGATCCGGACCGCCTGGAAAGCATGTCCGATCCGCGCGGTGACGTCCCGCCGATGACGCTGGACGAGATCATCGAGAACCGCGCCAAGCGTCTCGTGGCCTATCAGAACGACGATTATGCGCTGCAGTATCGCAATCTCGTTGCAAAGGTTCGGGCCGCTGAGGAGAAGGCGGGTCTCGGCGACGCGTTCACAACGGCGGTGGCAAAATTTGCCTACAAGCTGATGGCCTATAAGGACGAGTATGAAGTAGCGCGCCTGTTTACCGACGGCACGTTCGAACAGAAGCTTCGCGAGACGTTCAAGGGCGGCAAGATCGAATACAACCTCGCGCCGCCAGTCTTCTCCAAGAAAGACGCTCAAGGGCATCTGAAGAAGAAGGCCTTCGGCCCGTGGATGAAAACCGCCTTCAAGATCCTGAAGCGTTTCAAGGGCCTTCGTGGCACGCGCTGGGATCCGATCGGCTGGACCGCTGAGCGCAAAATGGAGCGCCGACTACGCGATGAGTATCTGGCGCGCGTGGCCGAGATGTCCGGTGAGCTCACCAAGAAGAACCATGAGCTTGCCATCGCCATCGCGTCCATTCCGGACGAGATTCGCGGCTACGGCCATGTAAAGGACGCTTCGGTCGAAGCGGCCGAGAGCCATCGCGATGAGCTCCTCAAGAACTGGCCACAGGGCGGTATGCCGACAAAGAAGCAGACGCTGATCGCCGCGGAGTAGCGTTGCGACGAGTTCAGCATCTATCAAGCCCCCGTCGGTCCGTCGGCGGGGGATGTTTCTTGTCCCCCCTTCGACCCGCATTCGCGGGCCACTTCCCCCGCAGGCGGGGGAAGAAAGGATCGGGCTTTGAGGGCTGTACTTTTCCTCCCCTGTGAACGGGGGAGGTGCCCGAAGGGCGGAGGGGGCCTAACGCGCCAGAGCGTTCTTGATCAGTCTGGCTGTCTCATGCACGCCGTAGAGCGCGGCAAAGCCACCAAAGCGTGGTCCCTGGCTCTGGCCGAGCAGGACTTCGTAGAGCGCCTTGAACCAGTCGCGCAGGTTTTCGAACTCATGTGCTTTGCCGATTTCGAAGGTGAGGTTCTGCAGCTCTTCAGCCGTCGCCTCGCCTTCGATGGATGACAGGCGGTTTGCAAGGTCTTCCATCGCGGCGCGTTCTTTCTCGTCCGGGGCGCGATACACCTTGGCCGGCTTCACGAAGTCTTCGTAATAGCGGATCGCGTAGCCAGCGAGCTTGTCGAGAAGCCGGTTCGTTTCCGGATTGGCATCCGGTGCATAGCGCGTGATGAAATCCCAGAGCTGGTCTTTGGTCTCGGTGTTCGCGGCGCTGACGAGATTTAGAAGCAGGGCGAAGGAGACCGGCGGATTGCCTTCCGGTATGTCGCCAGAATGGATGTGCCAGACAGGGTTCTCGACCTGACGGTTGGGTTCCTCATCCGGATACTTCGACAGGAAGGTCAGATACTCGTCGACCGCCTTCGGGATGACGTCGAAATATAGCTTCTTGGCGACGCGCGGCTTCTGGAACTGGAAGAGCGACAGGCTCTCCTGCGGCGCATAGGCGAGCCAGTCCTCGACCGAAATGCCATTGCCCTTGGTCTTGGAGATTTTCTCGCCCTTGTCGTCGAGGAAGAGCTCATAGACATATTGCTGTGGCGGCTGGCTGCCGAGGATCTTGCAGATCTTCGAATAGATCGGCGCATTGTCCTGGTGGTCCTTGCCGAACATTTCGAAATCGACGCCGAGCGCGGCCCAGCGCATGCCGAAGTCCGGCTTCCATTGCAGCTTTGTGTTGCCGCCCGTCACCGGAATGGTCACCTCGGTGCCGTCTTCGTCGTCGAAGGTGATGGTGCCGGCTTTCGCATCGGTTGCCTTCATCGGCACGTAGAGCACACGGCCTGTGGAGGGTGAGATCGGCAGGAAGGGTGAATAGGTCGCCTGCCGTTCGGCGCCCAGCGTAGGCAGCATCACCGCCATGATCTCATCGAATTTTTCGAGCGCGCGCAGCAGCGCCTCGTCAAAGGCACCTGACTTGTAGAGCGCCGTCGCGGACTTGAATTCATAGTCAAAGCCGAAACTGTCGAGGAAGGCGCAGAGGCGCGCGCCCATATGCGCGCCATAGCTGTCATGCGTGCCGAACGGGTCCGGCACCGCCGTCAGTGGCATCTGCATGTACGGCTCAAGCTCCGCCGGATTGGGGACGGTCGGCGGGACTTTGCGCATGCCGTCCATATCGTCAGAGACGCAGATAAGTTTGGTCTCGACCTTGCCATCCGTGAGCGTTTCAAAGGCGTGGCGCACCATGGTCGTGCGGACCACCTCACCAAAGGTGCCGATATGCGGCAGGCCGGACGGGCCGTAGCCTGTCTCGAAGACGACAGGGCCCTGTTTGGGGTTGCCGGCGCGCTCCATATTCTCCAGCCGTTTCAGCAGGGCGCGTGCCTGTTCAAAGGGCCAGGCCTTTGCATTCTCGGCAAGCGTAGATAGCGCGCTCATGACGTCTCCATTGGTCACATTCAGGATCGTGCCGGAGGTAGAGGGCAGGGCAGGTGCGGTCAAGCGCGCGCGACCCGCGCGCGTGCAGATCAGGCGGCCTTGTGGACCATGACGCGGTTGCGCCCGGAATGCTTGGCCTCATACATGCCATCGTCGGCGCGGCGGAAGAGTTCCGAGATCTGCGTGGACCAGCTTCCCTGGGCGACGCCGATGCTGGCGGTCATGCTGATCCTGGAGCCAGGCTCCGGACTGAACTCGATCTGGGCGATCGAAAGGCGTACGCGTTCTGCGATGATGCGGGCCAGCTGGATATTCTCGCCGGGAACGAATATTCCAAATTCCTCACCGCCGATCCGTCCGCCAATATCTTCATCACGCGTTGCGTCCATGATCGCTTTGGAGACAAGCTTAAGGGCCTCGTCACCAGCCTGATGGCCATAGTTGTCATTGATCTGCTTGAAGTGGTCGACATCGACCATGAGCATCGCGCCGGAGGTCTTTCGCTCCTTAAAACGCCCGATCCGGCTCAAAAAGGCTTCCCGATTGAGGAGACCAGTCAGCGGGTCCATACGGGCCCGGCTGGCAAGCTCGGCATGCGCTTTTTCCAGCTGCTGCATGGCCTGGGCGAGCTTCAATCGTTCGCGCTGGAAGATCAGGGCCAGCGGAAAGGTAACCGACGTCGCACAAATGGCCGCCAGTGCGAACCAGATGCCGATGACCTCACGAAGAATATAGTCCGGAATGTCGCATACGAGTATTGCAAGCCCGGTAATCACCTGGCTTACGGCAAGGTTGATCATCGTGATCGCCAAGGCACGCCGGTAGGAAACGCGCACAGGCGATTCGGTGATGATCGGATCTTTGTCCATCAATCAGAAATAGCGAGAAGGTCTGAATAAGCCGCCTTCCTGATGACCGAAATTTCTCGGAAAACTGAAAGAGTCTCGTAGAGGGTACAAAATTCGCGACTGCAAGTAATTGACACTCATTCGCAACTGGGCTAGATGAGAATCATGATCATTTGCATCTGCAGACGCATCAATGACGCAGGCGTGAAGGCCGCGGTGGAAGCCGGAGCTCGGAGCCCCGAGGCCGTGCAGGCCCATCATGGCTGTGAATTCAACTGCGGAAAGTGCCGCCCGGCAATGGGTGAGATCATTTCGGACACAGTGGACACAATGCCGAGTGATCCACTGATGGTCGCGGCGGAATAGCCTTACCCATCCAAAATTAAGTGCAAGGCAGCCTGCCTGCCGCCCGGTGAACCTGCCCTGATTGAGACCATCGTGCCTCGCGCCATAGCGACCGCGATCCGCCAATTGGCACGCATGCCCCACAGAGTCCGAAATTTCCAATAGTTTCAGTAGCCGGACATTCTCAATGGCTGCAATTGCTTCTCACTATCATACACAATTGTTTTTATTGGACTTTCTTTCCTTGAGATATCGATGAGTCATGTTATTTGACAGGGGAAGCAAAAACAAAAAGCGCAAGGAGGTTGCCATGAAGGGCGATCCCAAAGTCATCGAGTTTCTGAACGCCTGTCTCAAGAATGAGCTGACAGCGATCAATCAGTATTTTCTCCATTCCCGTATGTTGAAGGATTGGGGAGTCTCCATTCTCGCTGAGCATGAATACAAGGAATCCATCGAAGAGATGGAGCATGCCGACTGGCTGATCGAGCGCATCCTGTTTCTGGGTGGCCTGCCGAATTTGCAGGATCTCGGCAAGTTGCGCATCGGCGAGACTGTTGAAGAGATCCTGAAGTGTGATCTCGAAGTGGAGCAGGAGGCTGTTCCAGAGCTCAAGGATGCGATGGAGCACGCTGAAAGCGTTCGCGATTATGTGAGCCGTGATCTCTTCGGCAAGATCCTCCACAGCGAGGAAGAACACATCGATTACCTCGAAACGCAGTTCGACCTGATCGAACGCATCGGTATCCAGAACTACATCCAGCTTCAGTCGAAACCGAACGACTCGTCTGCCGACTAGAGACGGTCGACCCTATGCGTAAGCGTAGGGTCCGCCTTTCTCGAGGGCGGTGAGGTAGGCCGGACGGGCATGAATGCGGCCGAGGAAGTCCGCGATATTCGCGCGATCCCCCGCGCCAGCTCGGCTGACTGCCGCTTCCAGCGGGAAGCTCATGATGATGTCGGCGGCGCTGAACTCCTTGCCGGCGAACCAGCCGGTTTCAGACAGAGAGGCTTCCCAGTAGTCGATATGTTCCTTCAGGCGTGGGTCGACAAAGCCGCTTTCGGCGCGCGACGCCACGCTCTTCACGAGGGGGCGCATCAGGGCGTTTGCGTTTTCCGGCAGCCGCTGGAAGACAAGCTTCATAAGCAGCGGCGGCATGGCTGAGCCTTCGGCATAGTGCATCCAGTAGGTCCAGGCGCGTGCCTCCGGCGTGCCTTTGGGTGGCTTCAGACGGCCTTCGCTGTGCGTCTCGATGATATATTCGATGATGGCACCCGTTTCGGCGACAATGATGCCGTCCTCTTCGAGGATGGGCGACTTGCCGAGCGGATGGATGGCGCGCAGCTCATCGGGAGCCAACATGGTTTCAGGGTGGCGCTTGTAATGGACGATTTCGTAGTCGAGACCGAGCTCTTCCAACAGCCAGAGAATGCGTTGAGAGCGCGAATGTTCGAGATGGTGGATCTTGATCATGCCGGTCTGCTTTCTGTTGAATATGCCCAGTCTCAAGCAGGTAGATGAGCCGGGCTGAAAGAAAAGCGGTGACGTGGCGGGAAGCGCAGTTCAGATGCCGGCGGTTGAGAGCAAGGCATCAAAGCCTGCCCAGAACTGTGCGCGCTTGTCATCCGTTTCCATGAGGATTTCGTGACAGGCCCCATCAATAACTTCATGCGTGCAGTGAGGCAGGTTTTGCGCAACCCTGGTGTGGGCCTTGTTGTCGACGAGTTTTTCTTCGCCCGCACTGGCGACGTAGACTGGAATGTCGATCCCGCGTAGCAGCGCCGGTTTGGTGGTGCGGTCAAGAATATCCAGCGACGCGCCGAGCCACCCCCATGTGACCTGTCCAAGTTTCAGCTCAGGGGCGACATCAATGAGATTTCGCTGCAGCTGCCAACGTGCGCGGTCATGCGTGACGATATTCGACTCGAAGGTTTCGTCCGGACCAGGCTGGCGGGCATAATCGCCGGACTTGCCCAGCGCCCGCATTGCCCAGATGAAGTAGCGCGCAACGAAGTTGATCGGCAAACCCCACATCGGGGCGGAAAAGGCTGCGGCCTCAACCTTCACCAGCTTCTGCGCGATCGCGGCGAGGGCAATGGCGCCGCCCATGGAGTGCGCGAGCGAGACATATGGCCTCGGCAGCTCGTCGCGAAGGGCGTCCAGACCATTGCGAAGCGCGCCCATAAAGGTCTCGAACCGGTCGATATGACCCTTGGCGGGGTCGTCCAGCAATCGGTCCGACAGGCCCTGACCGGGCCAGTCGAGGATCACGACAGCAAAGCCGCGGGACTGCAGGTCGCGCGCGGTCTCGAAATATTTCTCGATGAATTCAGTGCGGCCGGGACAGATAATGGCCGTGCCGCGCGGTTTGGCCGCCTGGCTTGGCGCGACGCAAGCGCGAAGGCTGCGACCTGCAATGCCCTCAAACCAGATTATCCGTGCCCCGGTCGGCGCAGGGTTACCCGGCACCTCCACGAATTCGGATCGCCGGCTTGTTTCCGTGTCGCTCATCATTGTCTCTTACCAGACAAGAAGGGCGCTGGCAGTCAATCTGCGCAGCGCCCCTCAATCATCTGCAATGGAAGATGCCCGTCTTAGGAGAACTTCTTCATCAGGCCCTGCAGCTGCATGGCAACTGACATGTCGCCGAGCACTTTGAGCTTGCCTTGCATGAACGCCATAGTCGGGTCCATCTCTCCAGCGGCGAGCTTCTTGAAATCGTCCCAGTCGACCTTCACGGTGGCATCAGCGTCCCCGTCGGAATTGTCGGCCGTGCCGTTTGCCCCGTCGATGAACAGTTTTCCGTCATCGCCAAAGTCGAACTTCACTTTTTTCTTGAAGTCTCCGCCCTCTGAAACAGCCTCATTGGCTTTCTGGGTGAGTGTTGCGAGATCCATTGATGCCTCCTCGTATAGAACCAAGGCGATAAAGCAGTTTGCTGGCGTGTTAGGCAAGGCCTAAACGGATGAAAGTGACGCCTATGTCATTGAAAGCACACACAGAGTTTGGCCAACTCGAATTCAACAATCCGTGATGTGCCGCCTTCGCTTGTTATTCCGCAACAGTGCCCAAGCCCGTTTCGACGCAGTGACGCTGCGACACCGCTCGAACAGTGCCGGAATGTTCTTGACGGACCCGTCACCAAACGTGGATTGATCAGAGCATGTCTTGGGAAAAGTCGATTGAAGAGCTTCGCCGCCGGGAACGCATGGCGGAAAAGATGGGCGGCGAGGAGCCGGTCTCGCGCCAGCGCGGGCGGGGCAAGCTGACGGTTCGGGAACGGGTTTCCTTCCTCGTTGATCCTGGCAGCTTCCACGAGATCGGCAAGATTGCCGGCGTTGCGACCTATGATGATGACGAGCAGCTGGAAAGCTTCATGGCGTCCAATTCGGTCGTCGGACGCGCGACGCTGGATGAGCGCCCGGTTGTGGTGCTGGGCGATGATTTCACCGTGCGCGGCGGGGCGGCTGATGCTTCCATTCGCGGCAAGACCGTCGTCGCGCTGAAGCAGGCGATCGAATACCGCATGCCGCTGGTGCAGCTGATCGACGGGACGGGCGGCGGCGGCTCGATCAAGATGTTCCTCAAGGATCCCCGCACCTACATCCCCGAGACGCCAAGCTGGGAGCTGATCGTCGCCGGCATGGGCGAGGTGCCCATGGTGTCGCTGGCGCTCGGGCCGTGCGCTGGTCTTGGGGCGGGGCGCGTCGGCGCGAGCCACTATTCGGTGATGGTGAAGGAGCTGTCCCAGGTCTTCGTGGCAGGCCCGCCCGTGGCCATTGCGATTGGCGAGGACGTCTCAAAGGAGGAGCTCGGCGGCTGGGAAATCCAGGCCAAGAACGGAACGGTCGACGATGTCGTCGACACCGAAGCCGACGCCTTCAAGGCGGCGAAACGCTTTCTCTCCTATCTGCCTTCATCCGTGCACGAACTGCCGCCGGTTATCGAGCCAACGGATGATCCGAACCGCAAGGAAGAGAGCCTCATTTCGCTCGTCCCGAAGGATGGGAAGACACCTTACAAGCCACAGAAGATCATTGAGGGGACGGTCGACGAGGGCAGTTTTTTCGAGATCGGTAGCCAGTGGGGCAGGGGCATTGTCACGGGCCTTGCGCGCATCGATGGCCACCCGGTCGGCATCATGGCGGGCAACCCCTTCTTCCTCGATGGCGCCTGGACGGCCGATGTCTGCGACAAGGTCACAAGGCATATGGACCTCTGCTCCACCTTCCATTTGCCGGTCATCCACTTTGTCGATTGCGCTGGCTTTGCCGTTGGCGTGAAGCATGAGACAGCTGGTGTGACACGCAAGGGCGTGCGCGCCATGGCCGCCGTGTATCAGGCGACCGTGCCGGTCTGTGCCGTGGTGATCCGCAAGGCGTTCGGGCTTGCAGGCTCTGCGATGATGAACCCGACCAAGGCCAAATGGCGCTATTGCTGGCCGTCCGGAAACTGGGGATCGCTCCCCATGGCAGGGGGCATTGAGGCGGCGTTCCGCAAGGAGCTGTCTGAGACCGATGACCGCGAGGCGCTGCTCAAGTCGCTCTACAAGAAGTTCGAAGCGATGGAGGACCCGTTCCGCACAGCCGAAGCCTTCTTCGCCGAGGAGATCATCGACCCGAGGGAGACGCGCCCACTGCTGGTCGATTTCGTCCACCATGCGCGCCGGCGAATGGAGCCCGGCAAAACGAGTTTCGGCCCAAGGCCCTGACTTCGCCCAAGATTCGCCGCGAACCTCCCTTCAATAGTGTCGTTGTGGTAATGTCCGTGGGAGGACGCGAAATGAAGAAACTTATTGTGCCCGCATTGGCCGCAATCGCCCTGACGGCCGCTTGTGGCGGCCCGGGGGGTGAATCATCGGCTGACTATGACCGGCCCTCATCACCGCCGCCGCCTCCACCGCCCGCGCCAACAATGGAGATGGCCGCTGATGGTGTCGTTGGCGGAATGTCGAAGCAGGCCTATTCGCAGAGCCCCTCCGAGCCTGTGCGACCTGACACACCGGATGCCGAGCCTGGCGCCGAGCAATACATCGCTTACAGCCATTCACTCGGCCTGAAGCTGCCCAAAGGCGGCGTCGATGCGATGATGCAAGCGCACGTCGACGCCTGTAAATCCGCCGGAACCAACACGTGCATCGTCATCAATTCCAACACGTACAGCTATGACGAAGACCAGGTGAACGGCAACGTCTCGCTGCGGGCCAAGCCTGAATGGATCGAGCAATTCCTCGGCGCCGTCGATGAGGCGACCGAAGCGGCAGGCGGTGAAATCACGTCCCGCTCAACTCGCGCCGACGATCTCACGCGGCAGATCATCGATACGGACTCGCGGCTGGACGCGCAGCGGACCTTGCAGGGCCGTCTTGAAGGCCTGCTGGAGCGCCGGGACGGAACGCTGGGCGACTTGTTGCAGATTGAACGCGAACTGGCGCGCGTCACGGGCGATATCGAGTCGATTGAAGCGCAGCTGAAAGCGCTGCGTCTGCGGGTGTCGATGTCGTCGCTGGATATCTCTTACGAGACCATCATTCCGCCGTTCTCCAGCTCCCGGAGCAATCCGCTCGGCGAAGCCTTCGGCGACTTCTTCTACAATCTGTCGGCGGCCATTGGCGCGGTGATTACGGCTTTCGCGGTCGGCCTGCCCTGGCTCCTGCTTTTGGGTGTTTTCCTCTGGATCTGGCTGAAGCTGATCTGGCCCCGGATGCGCGGGACCCGGAAGAAGAAGCGGACGGCGGCGGACGAGTCGAAAGCGGCTTAGACGCCTTGATCAGGCTGGCGCGTTCTTCGCTCGTAAGGGCGCGCCACTTGCCTTCCGGAAGCTTGCCAATGTCCAGCGTTCCGATGCGGGTGCGGTAAAGGTCGACGACCAGCAGTCCGACGAGTTCGCACATCCGGCGGATCTGGCGGTTGCGGCCCTCGCGCAGGATGAAGCGCAGGCGTCCGGGGCTCACCTCGTCCACCTTGGCCGCTTTCAGGCGCCGGCCGTCAAGCGATAGTCCGTGGCGCAATTTGCCGATGGCCTGTTGTGTCACCTGGCCTTTGACGGTGACCAGATATTCTTTTTCCAGATCCGAGGCCGGGCCGATTATGGCTTTGGCGAGGACGCCGTCCTCGGAGAGGAGGAGAAGGCCACGGCTGTCCATGTCGAGACGGCCGAGCGGGGCAAAGTTGGTGTTGCGTCCTGGAAGTTTGGGCGCGCTGCCAATGAGATTGGCTTTGCTTGCCAGCCGGATCGCGGGTGTCTGTTCCGGCTCTGGCTGGGCTGAGACGTAGCCAACAGGCTTGTGCATCACGACGGTGAGCTGGTCGTCGAGCGCCTTGGCTGCCTTTCCGGCAAGCTCCATCGTCTCTCCCGGCGAAATCTTGTGGCCGGGCTCGCTGACCGCCTCGCCATTCACCTTCACATTGCCCGCCCCTATTAGGGCTTCCGCTTCGCGGCGTGAGCAGAGGCCAAGCTGCGCCATCCACTTGTTCAGACGGATGGGCTCATCGCCTTTATAGGTATGGGTCTCGGACATCCGGCCTGATTAGCAGAGGCAGGCGCGCTTGTCTCTTGCCGGGCCCGCAGCGTCCGGAAGCCGCCCAAATCCCGGACAATGACTGTCCGGCAAGAGAGCTCTCGCGACATCGCTCACCACCTATGCAGAATTTCATGCAGTATCCTGCTCGGGTTGCGTTGAAGTGCGGGCTTAAAAGTCTTATTTCGCAATTGCAGCATTCAGTGTGCAGGTGCAGCATATGAGTATCGAGATGAGAATTCAGACAGCGGATGGCGACCCCGTCCTTCTGCGTCCACTGGCGGTGTCGGACGAGCCAGCGCTTCGAGAAGCTATTGAGAGTTTCTCGAACCGGACCCGCTATATGCGCTTCTTTTCTGGCGTTGCCGCTGTACCGGATCCGGTGATCCACATGCTCGCTGACGTTGACGGCACGTGTCATATGGCCTGGGTCGCGATTGACGAGACTGTGCCCGGCGGCAAGGTCATCGGCGCGGCGCATATCATACGCGACAATCCTTCTCTGAGTGCCGGAGAGCTTGCGATTGGCCTGGTAGACGACTGGCAGAGCCGCGGCGTTGCCCGCCTGCTCATCGCGCTGGTCTCTGCCGAGGCGCTTGCAAAGGGCGTGGCCGCGATGGACGCATATGTCCTGCATGAGAACAGGGCGGGCCGGGCCCTGATGCGCGCGCTCGGGGCGCAGTCGGCAGGCTCCGACGGGGCCGTATCGCACTATCGGGTGCATCTTGCCCAGATGCTTGAGCAGTTTGAAGCGCGTGACAGCGACATCCCATTGCAGGCCGTCATGCCGGCGATCCATTCCGGATCGGTCCAGGCGGCGGCGGCTTAACCTAAAGGTCCGGATAGGTGGTCTGGAATTCCTTGATGATCAGCTCGGTCTGACCCTTCAGATACGCCATCTCACCGACAGTGCCCGGGATGTCATCAAGCAGATGAAATCCAGCCTCAATCGCGCCCTTGGCATATTGCCTCGCCTTGTCCAGCTCTCCGTCTTTGGCAGCTAGGCGCGAGGCGGCAGCCAGATACTCAGCCAGCATTCTTGTCATATAGGCTGACTGATCCGGGCAGACCCGGCCGAGTTCACGCAAGCGGTGCGCCCCGGCCTCAATATCGACTTTTGAGCGATCCGCGTGGACGGCGTTGAAGAGACCCCATGCCTCGTCGCGGGCCCGGCTTTTGTCTGCGGGTTCAATCGGCCAGGGACAGGTTTCGAGTTGCTGTGACACATCATAGATCGGCACATCTGCCCCCTCGACGTGTAGCCGCATCAGCTCTGGGACGACCTTTTTCTGAAAGATAAGATAGAGATTGTCGCGCGTATCCAGCCTGGTCGTCGCAAATACATTGTTCGGGTCATGCACCAGGATGCGTTTGTTGGTTTCGCTGTTCCAGACCTTGTCCTGCGCGATCTGGATGCGCCAGATTCCATCTAGCAGTGTGTGCCGTGTGAGCTGATCCGCGTCCGGACTGTACAGGTTTGAATAAATCAGCGCCGCAAGACCGAGCGCCTCGGGCCGGTCTGCGCAAACGGCCTCGACCTGCTGGGCGATCGCATAGGTTTGCTGTGCGTTGGTCTGGCCGCGTACAAGGTAATAAATCCTCTGATACAGGGTCTGTTCAACGGTTTCCGGACAGGCCGCTGGCGCCGCGGTGTCGCCCTCGGCGAGCGCCGGAAAGGCTGCTGCAAACACGGCAGCTGCCGCAATGGCAAAGCGGAAGGTTCGGGACATGCGCGCTCGTTTCGGTTCGGCGACAGGGTCGCCAAAGCTAGGCGGATCGCAGTCTCAAGGATTGTACAAAATCGCCACGCCAGCTGGCAGATTGCGCCCCCGGATCGCCCGTCAGTCTTTTAATGGCCGCGCATAATAGGCGACTTCATAGTCGGGCTTGTGGCGTTTGCGGCCGACCTCGACGAAACCGAGCCGTTGGTGGAAGCGGTGGGAGCCGGGATTGTCCGGATCGGTATTGACCTCGCAGGTGATGTGCTTGCGCCCGCGTGCGTGCTCGAACGCAGCAGCATAAAGCGCCTGTCCGATGCGTTGCCCGCGGGCCGCCTCGGCGAGCGCGATCCGGTCAACATAGACCATGTCGGTCTCCTCACGCGCCATCCAGTCCTCCATCCAGCGCAGATTGTCGCTGGCATATGCCTTGGTGTACGGCTCGAGCAGGGTGATGAAGCCGAGCGGGGTGTCGTCTTCATCCGTGGCGACGAGGCAGGTCGATATGTCGATCCAGCGCTTGAGGCCGTCTGCGGTCTCCTCATGGCCAACACCGGGCGTCGAGGCCTGGTTGATGGCAAAGAGAGCAGGAAGGTCTGACGGACGATAGGGACGTATAGGCATGAAAAGGCCATGCGAAGAATGCGCACGCCCGTCAATACTTGCCGCGATAGAGCCGGTTCCACTCCAGGCGCTTGAGGCGTCCGGCGCTGTTATTCTTCTATTAGCCGCAGCTCGACCACGGCGCGCATGTCGGCTTCCATCACATTGCCTTCATTGTCGACCTGGTCGGCCACGTCGAATTTGACTTCGGCCGTCGTGTTGTCGAGTTCGGGCGGCAAAGAGCCTTCGGCCTGCCAGTCTCCCCAGCAGATATCGGCCGTGCAGAGCACCATTTCGGGCGCGTCGCCTTCGGTCTCGATGATCTCGACATAGCAATTGTCGCCGCATTCAAAGCCGGTGAGCGTGACGGGCACGAAGCCATCATCAGCGGGTGCGGCCGGGGTTTCGGCGGGCTGCACCGCGCTCTCTTCAGGGGCAGGGGCGGGCGCGGGCGCATCGGCGGGTTCGCTACAGCCGGCCAGGATGAAGGCGAGCGAGGCAGTCAGGTAAATTGTCTTGAGGGTCATGGGCTGGGTCCAGGGACGGAGTGTCCACAAGAACAATGACATGACGGGGATGTCGGTTCCAGTCGCGACCAGCACGAGCGGCCGCAGAGTCGGGGACTTGCGGCGTAAATGGGCTCAATTGACGGTGTGTCGGGCCTAACCGGGTTCGAGGTGGAAAGCGGCGTGGCCAGCCGCGACGGACGCAGGGCCGGTTGCCCGCTCTGCCAGCAGGATGTGGGCTGAATGGACAGCGAGTGGCGCAGGCAGGCCAGCGCCCGGCGCGAGGGCGAGCCAGGGCGCGCGCGGGGCGTGCGCGGTCCAGTCATTCGGGTCGGGTGCGTCGCCGGCCGCCTGAAGCTTGATGTGAAGGCGGCCCTTGGCCGTGACGCCGACGGCGAGAATGCCGACAGGGTTCGCGGCGCGATAGGCGCGGTAATAGCGCTCCACCCACAGCATCTCCCAGAAGAAGATGGGCCAGTAGCGAAGCTCCAGCCTGGACAGAGTGTCGAGAATCCATGCGCGCGAGAACATGGACGCGGTTATAGCCGGTGAGCGAAGGGGGAGGATGGATTTGCGTGAAAGCGCCTTACGCGCCTTCGCTCCTCCCCGCCTTCGCTCAGGATGGCCGAACGGGCTTAAAGCTCGCCCGGTTTCTTGCCCGACTTGCGCCACAGCCAGATGAACAGGCCGAGCGTGATCGCGACCAGTGACCCGAACCCGATCAGCGCCATCACGGCCAGCGGGTCTATGCTGAGATTGCCGATTTCCATGCGTGCGTCTCCCTCCAGACAGCTAGACCCGAACGCTGCGCCCTGCTCGCGAGGCCAGCAATCCGTAAGATTGCGTAGGGGGTGGCTTGACGCCTCAATCGAAGGTGCAAGAACAGCCAGGTGGCAAAGTACGACTTCATCGCTGTTTACCTGCTGGCGAACCGAAAGATGGGGACGCTCTATGTCGGCTCGACGGCCGATCTCATCACGCGCATGGGCCAGCACAAGAGCGGGGAGGGCTCCGTCTTCACGCGGAAATATGGTGTGACCAGACTGGTCTGGTTCGATCGCTTCCCTGAGATGCCGCCCGCGCTGCATGCCGAGCGGCGAATGAAGGAATGGAAACGCCAGTGGAAGATCGACCTGATCGAGAAGAGCAATCCGGATTGGGACGATCTGACGGGTTCGCTGACGCCGTATTGAGGGGTTTTTGCGGTTTGTCGCTCCCTAGCCCCATGCGCCTCACCGCGACTTGATCGCGGTGCCCATCTCCCGAGGTGGCGGTTGGCGCGGGGGCTCTGGCGAAGCTGTCGGGGCGGCAAAGCTGATCGGTCTCACTGCCCTTAGTCTTCGGCCCGAAGGCAGGAGATGGACCCCGTGGTCAAGCCACGGGGAGGCGCAGTTGAGAGGTTTCGCGGTGTCCGATCTGATTTCGCCGGTCAAGGGTGAAATCCTTCGGACGCGAAGCGCCCTTGACCGGCGAAATCAGATCGAAAGAGGCTGGCTATGGCCAAATGGCAGGGTCTGCCATTCGGCCTGAATGCGACCAACCTGCCGAAAATGACTTGCACTTAAGTCTTAATATTTGTAAGACTCAGTCATAAAGGAGTGCTATGTTGTCCGACTTTCCCCGCATTTCAGCAAAAGAACGTGCGATACTTGATGTGCTGATCGCTCACGGCGAACTGTACGGGCTTCAGATCGTTCGAGCAGCGGACGGCATCAAACGAGGAAGCGTCTACGTGATGTTGATGCGTTTGGAAGAAAAAGGATTGGTATCGTCCAGAATACCTGCCGAAAACTCCGTCTCAGGTAAACCGCGGCCTCGCTACCGCGTAACCGGCGTAGGTCAGCGCGCGATGAACGCTCTGGAATTATGGAGCAGTCAGAATGTGGGCTCCGACCAAGTAGCGTGGTCCCGATGAACAAGCGAGAAGAAATCAAGATTCGTGATCTTTGGGCGCATGGTTTTAGCGCTGCCGACATCGCGACGCAGTTAGATGGTTGGTCACGGAACCAAGTGATTGCGGCTGTTCATCGGCTTGGTCTTTCGGGTCGAGTTACAAAAAGCGTACGCATCACGTCGGGCAGTGGCAAAGTCATGTACGTACGGATGTTGGCTAACCAACTCGAAGCGGAGGAGATTCGATCCAGAAAACGCGCGCAAAATCCAAAAATCATTTCGCCTCCCGGATACCGGCTGGCCAAGCTTCTGAAGGTTTTGTTTCCTAAGCGGTTCTTTCAATCCGTGCTCGAGCAAACGATTCAAGACATGCAGGAAGAGTACAACGAGGCACTTGCAGAGGGTAACCTCAAGTCGGCGCAATGGATTCGTGTACGTGGATATGTCTCTGTGTGCTCGGCTATATTCACTGGAATTCCCGCGCGGTTGTTCCGCACGATTTCGGCGTTTTCGAAATCGGATTAGCCAGCAGCCCTAATTCTTCCCAGCCTTCCGGTCGCGCCCGGCCAGTAGCCGCAGGCGTAGCGCGTTCAGCTTGATGAAGCCTTCGGCGTCTTTCTGGTTGTAGGCGCCGTGGTCGTCTTCGAAGGTGACGATATCTTCCCGGTACAGAGAATAGGGGCTGGAGCGGCCGATCAGGTAGGCCTGGCCCTTGTATAGCTTGAGTTTCACTTCGCCGGTGACCCAGCGCTGGGAATAGTCGATGGCGGCCTGCAGCATTTCGCGCTCCGGGCTCCACCAGAAGCCATTATAGATGATCTCCGCATATTTCGGCATCAGCTCGTCTTTCAGGTGGCTCGCGCCCTTGTCGAGCGTGGCCTGTTCGATGCCGCGATGGGCGACCAGCAGGATGGTGCCGCCGGGCGTCTCATAGATGCCGCGCGATTTCATGCCGACGAAGCGGTTTTCCAGAAGGTCGAGGCGGCCGATGCCGTGCTTCTTGCCATAGGCGTTGAGCGCGGTGAGCAGGGTCGCCGGCGACATCTCCTCGCCATTGATCGAGCAGGCATCGCCTTTTTCAAAGCCGATGGTGATGATCTCCGGCTCGTCAGGCGCGTCTTCCGGGCTGATCGTGCGCATGTGGACGAATTCGGGGGCGGGCTCGGCCGGGTCTTCCAGCACCTTGCCCTCAGAGGAAGAGTGCAGAAGATTCGCGTCGACCGAGAAGGGGGCCTCGCCGCGCTTGTCCTTGGCGATCTCGATGCCGTGGGATTCGGCGAATTTCAGCAGGTCCGTGCGGGACTTGAAGTCCCAGTCGCGCCACGGGGCGATGACCTTGATGTCCGGGTTGAGGCCGTAATAGCCAAGCTCGAAGCGGACCTGGTCATTGCCCTTGCCGGTCGCGCCATGGCAGACGGCGTCGGCGCCAACCATGTCGGCGATCTCGATCTGGCGCTTGGCGATGAGCGGGCGGGCGATCGAGGTGCCGAGCAGGTACACGCCTTCATAGACGGCATTGGCGCGGAACATCGGGAAGACATAGTCGCGCACGAAATCCTCGCGCACATCCTCAATGAAGATGTTTTCCGGCTTTACCCCGGCGGCGAGCGCCTTCTTGCGGGCCGGCTCCAGCTCTTCGCCCTGGCCAAGGTCTGCGGTGAAGGTCACGACTTCGGCGCCGAACTCTGTCTGCAGCCATTTCAGGATGATCGAGGTGTCGAGGCCGCCGGAATAGGCAAGGACGACTTTCTTCGGCGGTGTGGTGGACTGGGCCATGGGCGCTCCATATCGGGCAGGAAGATCAATGGCGGCGGTATGGCGTGCGATGACGCTCGCTGCAAGGGGGAGCGGCGCGTCTGGTCAAAAAGAAACGCCCCAGCCATTGGCCGGGGCGCTCTAAAAGTCTGTGTCGGGCGAGAGGGGTGTCAGGCGCGTTTCACAAGACTGATCAGGAAGAGCAGGATACAGGCACCGAGGAAGGCGCCGAGGATACTGCCGAGTATGCCGCCGAATGTGATGCCGAGCGCGCCGAAGATGACGCCGCCGAGAACAGCGCCGACAATGCCGACAACAATGTTGCCGAGAAGGCCGAAGCCTGCGCCGCGCATGACCTGGCCGGCAAGCCAACCAGCGATGGCACCGATGACGAGCCAGATGAGAATTGCAACCGGATCCATGGGAATCCCTCCTTTGTGTGGTTGCAAGAATAACCGAGCGACGACCGTAATGGTTCCACCGATACGCGCTTAATTCGTTCACGGGTTGAGCGAGCGACTGCCTGAAGATTACCGACCTTTCACCTAAAACCTGCCCCCTCGCCGCCTCATTCGGGGCGCAGCCTCTCTGTCACTGGAGCTCCTTAGGGTGGGGCTTCGAGGGAAAGAGGAGACCATGATGATCCGCAAGACCGCAATAATGACCATCGCCGCTGCTGCCGCCACATTCGGCGCCTGCGCGGCCAAACCGGCGCCTGCGCCAGACCAGACCCAACCGACACTGACAGGGGGCAATGAAGTGCATTCCTACATCCTGCTTGACCGTACCGGCTCCATGTCCTCGATCTGGGACGAGGCGCTGACCTCCGTGAACGCATACGCCGCCGCCGTTGGCGAAGCTGAAGAAGGCGAGACTGACGATCTTGAAACCTCCGTGACGCTGGCTGTGTTCGATGCCCAGGACGGGTTGCAATACGACGTGCTGCGCAAGGATGTTCAGCCAGACGCCTGGACGCAGGTGACAAGCGATGAGGTCAGCCCGCGCGGCATGACGCCCTTGTTTGACGCCATCGGCCGCATCGTGGCGACCGCCGAAGCCGACAATCCGGAGAAGGCCGTCATCGTGATCATGACCGACGGCGCAGAGAATTCGTCGCGTGAGATCACCAAGGACGGCGCAAAGGCCGCGCTCGACCGGGTCGAGGCGAAAGGCTGGGAAGTTGTCTTCCTAGGCGCTGAATTCGCGAAGTTCGATGATGCCGACGCGGTCGGTGTGTCGGCCAGCAAGCAGATGGCGATCGGCCAGGGCTCGATGCAGGAGTCGATGTCGCGCCTCGCCAAGAAGTCACGCTCCTATGGCAAGGGCGAGGAGGCCGAGATCGAGTTCGACGCCGACGACCGCGCCGTCGCCAATGAAGAGGATGTGAAACAGCGCAAGGGCAACTGATACGGCTCCTCTTTGGAAGCCCTTGTGCCCACGGCCCCCGCTCGCCCTGAACGAGCGGGGGTTTTGCTATTGGGGCGCAGGGAAAATGCGGGCCGAAAGCTTGGCGGCCATGGGGCCGATGGCGAGCAGGATCAGTGGTACGAGGACCAACGTCAAAAGCAGGGTCTGAACCGCAAGCGGCAGGCCGGGGACCAGCGCCTGCAGGACAATAAGCGACCCGGTGACCCCGCAATAGACGGTCAGCCAGACCAGGAAGAGATGGAGGAGACGGGCTTTCATGCAATGCCCTCCGTTTCGGCTGTCGAGGTTAGCAAGGCGAAGTATTCCGGTAGGAGGGAAGCGAGCTTGTCCTGGCCCAGAGGGCTGATTGAATAGTGGCGGACCCGGCCATCGTCGGGATCTGTCTCTTCAACCAGCAAGCCGCTCTCGACAAGGCTGCGCATCGTCCTCGACATGACCGGTTTGGAGACGTCGGTCTTTGCCGCGATTTCCGAGAAGGTGAAGCGGTCACGTTGGGTGTCGCGATCAATCACCATCAGGATCAGGAACCGCAGCTGCGAGAAATCATGCCGGGCAAAATAGGCGTCGAGCAACCGGATAAGCCGGCTGGCCGCGCGTAGCGTGTGCAGCGTACGCTCGATCTCTCTTGCCTTTCCAGCGGCGTGCTGATCGGCATAGCGTTCGATCATGTCCAGCGATGGCAGGTCCTTCAGGAAGAACATGTCAGATCAGGCCCGCTTCTGCATCTTGGAGATGGCGGGGGCGCGCAGCAGCCAGTTTTCGTATTTGCTGAAGACCGCTGCTGTGTATGGCTTTTCATAGTGCGCATCGAGATCGGACTGGTCTCGCCATTCCTCAAACAGGTAGAGACGGTGTTCGGCCTCGTTTTCAAAAAGGTTGAAGCGTTCGCAGCCGGGTTCCTCGCGGGTCGGTTTGACGATGGACATGACCGCGTCGCGGGCCTCGATGAAGTGCTCTGGCTTCGGGCTGATTTCAGCAAAGAGATAGAAGGGGGACATTGGTGTGTTCCAAGTAGTTATCATGATAACTATATAGGGCGTGGTGACTCAGCGTCAAGGCGGGCAGGTGTCGGCGCTCTGGCGGATCGACAGCCGTCGCGCAGGAAGGCCTCCCGCTGATCGGCTGCCGCTCGAGCAGCAGACAGAGGCGACGAATGCGAAGATAGCAGCGCTGCTTGCGGCCATCCTTAGCGGGCGCGGTTTTGAGCATGCAGACCTTGCAACGCGCGATGTTGCCGCCCTGAGCCGCGGCATGATCGATGCGGCCGGGCTTGCCGGAGAGACCGACCGCGCCGCGCTGGTCGACCGGCTGCATCCTGCGGTGGTGGGGTATCTGGCGAACGGCGCCTGAAACCGCTGGACCTGTTTCAGCCGAGCGTGTGGCTGAAGATGATGGCCCAGCCGGCCGACATAAAAAACATCAGGAGGCCCGCCATCCATTGCGCCCAGCGGGCGGAGATGAAGATCGCAAGAAGGCTGGTGAGGATGAAGGGTACATTGCCGAGAGACTGTTGCACCGCCAGCTCCGGCGTCGGCGTCATCAGATAGACGGCCGTCATCGCGATGTAGGTGCCGAGCAGGCCCAGATAGAGGCCGTAGAAGAGCCGGTGATTGGACCAGTAGAACGCCTCCATGTCGACGGGTTCGTTGTCCGGCGTTTCCGGCGATGCGGCGACGCACATCAGATAAATCAGGATGGCCGACAGGAGGAAGAGGGTGATCGTGTAGAGATCCCAGCTCTCGACGTCGCGAAAGTCCCACATGGCGAGCCAACCGATATAGACCTGCGTCACGGCATTCAGCATGGCGAGCGCGAGAAGGCCGGAGAAGCGCACCCGGTCGCGTGCCACCAGCAGCGCGCCGAGCCGCGACAGAAGGTGCCCGAGCGCCAGCGCATAGACGAAGGAGAGGAGCAGGAGGACGAGGTCGAAACCGGTCATCGGCGCCGCGCCAGTTCAGCCTCTATGACTTCCAGAGCGCGCGCTGCAGCCTTGTTCTGCTCCTCAAGATCGGCCGGCGTGGCGCTGTGGAGACCTGCCCATTCGGTGAGGAGGAGGGCAATATCGGGCGTATCGGCGATATTCTGGACGGCGCGCGCGGCAGCCTCATCGCTGACGCCTTTCGGGCAGTCGAGGTCGTAGGTTTCCGCGCCATCGTCCAGAAAATAGCAATTGTTCCAGTAGAACTCCTGCGCATCCAGCGGAATGAGCTGGCGCACGCGAGAGCGATAGGCGGGCAGGATGTTGGTGATCGCCAGGGTAGCGTTCTGGGCAAGATAGCCTTCAACGGCATCGATGATCTCCCGCGACCGCGGAAAGCCCTGCCGGCGCATCTCGTCAAAGGTCGACCGGTCGACCTCGATGGATTGCCATTGGGAGGCGTGAAAGAAATCAACCAGGATCGGCCAGCACGCGTCCCCGCAGCTCTCGCCGGCTTCAAGGAAGGCAAGGGACCGCTTGCCGGCATTGACGACCTGGCGAATGGCATCGACTTTCTGTTCGGTGAGGCGGATGCCCGTCTCGATTTCCTGATGAAGTGCCTGTAGAAGTTCGGTCTCCTGCGCCCGCGACGCTCGCGCCTCGTTCCAGTTGCCGAGCTGGAGACCGAGAAACACACCGAGCACGACGATCAGCGTCTCGATCAGGACGGTGAACCAGTCCTGCTTGCGGATGGAAGTGGCGAGGCGCTGGAGGATCATGGGGCGGTCTCCAGTAAATCCGCCTCAATTTTCTCCAGCGCTGAAAGCTCGATGATGACGCGCTGCAAAACACCATCGGTGCGTGCGAGATTACTCAGTAACTTGTTCTGGATCGTCTGATCGGCGCGTATCACGTCCAGCACGCATGCGGTTTGAAACGTCGCATCGGTAACTCGTGCGGCGTGCTTTTCGGCTGGATCAATCACAGCCGCCTCACGCGTGGTTGGGGACATCACGCGGCGCGGAAAGGCATCGCTATACGTATCGCCCAGATTGGCAAGGCCGGTCAGAGAAGTGTTGAGCTGCCGAATGACCTCACGGTGATCGCGATATGTCAGCAAAGCTGGTCGCAGGGCTCTGGCCCTGGACGTGTGAAGACCGCCTCGGTCCAGAAGTTCATCCAGAGAGCCAAGTGGCGCGACCGGATAGAACAGAAGGTGGGACGACCACATCGCGCGACACGCCTCATCGGCCAACATCTCCGTTTCAGGCTCGTTCTGAACAATGTCGATCGCTTCAATCAGTTTTTGACGATGTGCCGTGATTGAGGCCAGCCATTCAGCCTTCAATGCTACCGCCGCTTCGACATCAGCTTGCACCTGCGACAGGATCTGGCGCTCGGTTGCCTTGTCGGTGTTGGCCTTGTTCCAGTTGCCGAGCTGAATACCCAAGAAGACACCGAATACGACGATCAGCGTCTCGATCAGGACGGTGAACCAGTCCTGCTTGCGGATGGAGGTGGCGAGGCGCTGGAGGATCATTGCCTGTCCTCCAGATATGCCTCGAGACTCGCTTCTAGTTCGGCGGCCCGCGCGTCGGCGCTCTTGATGTCCCCATAGTGGAACACGGAAAAAGCGCCCTGCAAGCGTATCGCGGCAGCCAGTTCCGGTTCACCGGCAATGAGGGCGAGGTACTCATCTTTGGACACGCGGCCATACGGCGCGAGACCATAGGACATGCCGATGCGCATGACTTCGGCCCGGATCGGCAGGATCTTTGCGTTCTGCGCTTCAACGCCGAGGCTCCGGGCCCGGTACAACATGAGCTGGCGTACCAGGTTCCGGTCGCGGATGATGTTGATGTCACCCGACCCGACAATCGCATCATAAGCGGCGGAGCTCGGCGTCGGATAGTAGCCCATCACCACATCGGTCCATATGAGCTCCGGATCACCGATTGATGTGCCTTCGGCGTCCTCGGTCGCGGTCTCGTATTCAACGAGGCTTGTATTGGACATGTCAAACTCGATCTCGATTGGCGCCAATCCTGCCCCTGTGAGCGAGGCATTGGCGGCGCTGATCCGGCGCAGTCCGAATTCAAGCCCATTGGCGTATTCGACGCGCGCCGTTTCCAGATCGGCAAGCAGGTCCGCCACGATCTGTACCTCCCGCTCCCGATCACCACGCTCCTGGTTCCAATTGCCGAGCTGGAGACCGAGAAACACACCGAGCACAACAATCAGCGTCTCGATGAGGACGGTGAACCAGTCCTGCTTGCGGATGGAGGTGGCGAGGCGCTGCAGGATCATGGCTGCGCCCCGGCTTCGCTCGCATGGGTAATGCCCAGCGTCTCGTCGAGGACGTCATGCAACTCCTTCACGCGCTGGCTGACCGGCAGGACTCCTCGCCCGGTGTAGACGTTGTACATGTAAGTGTTGTCGATCAGCGCGTTCAGGAAAGCCGGATCTGCCCGCATGCCGTCAGTGTCGCAATCGGGACTGAGCCAGTAATCGTCTTGTTCGAAGGCTGGAGCGCCGAGTTCATAGCGCATGAGGGCCGGAAAGGCGCGGCCCAGATTCTGGTTTTCCTCGCTGATGAGCTGAATGAGATCGCGGGCACTGGCCGCATCCTGGGTGAGGTTCAGAATGCTGGTACGCATCGCCTGCGAGCTGATCTGGTCAAGCCGGCCCGTCGATAACAGCTCGGTGATGGTTGGAAGGTCGACCGGGGGGACGGTCGTGTGAGACGAGCCGGCAATGGCGTCGCACTGGGCCTGGGACAATGCGGAACCGGCGGACGTGTCTTGCAAGACCCTGACGGCGGCGACGAGGTCGGCGGAAAAAGTCGTGCGGCTCTGGTCATAGCTCGCGCGCCGGTCGAGCAGCTGAACGGTCTCGCCGTGGAGACGGATGAGATATGCGCTTTCGCCATCCTTGCGGGCGCGCTCCAGCGTCCATTGCTGAACCTGCAAACCGAGAAACACGCCAAACACCACGATCAGTGTCTCCACCGCCACGGTGAACCAGTCCTGCTTGCGAAACGCGGTGGTGAGACGGCGGAGGATCATTCGATTGCCTGCAGCTGGTCCCAAAGGTCGATTGGCGGCACGCCCGTCATCATCGCCGCTACGGTCTCGACGAAGCCTGGATTGAAATAGCCTTTGCAGACCTCCCAGAGTGCGCGGCCCCTCTCAGTGCCCAGGACGAAATAGATCACGCCCCGATAGGTCTCCCAGGACTCCTTTGTGATCGCGCCGTTCTGGTATTGAAGCCACTCATATTCGCGTGCCCGCATCTGGCCGATCATCCAGAAGAAGAGCTTGGTCTTCTCCTCGAAGCTGGGTGTTTCGGTCTGCGAGAAGATGCGGCCAAGCTCGGGGAAGTCGACGAATTTGTAGACGCCCGTCTGATCATAGGTGAGCTGCGCCTGCCGGGCTTCGGAGCGCATCTGCCGCGCGCCCTGATGCACCTGCATGGCGAGGTAGATGAGGGTGGCGGCGACGACCACCACACCGACGATCTGCGCAACGAGGGCGGCCTGTTCGAGGGTCATCGTCTCTCCTCCAGCAGTGTTTTGGTCGCCTTGAGCTCTTCCAACACGCCCACTGAAAGAGGTGTCAGATTGTTCTGCCAGCGGTGCCAGGAAAACAGCGCCTTGATCAGATCGCCCTGTTCGCAGGCCTCCGAAAGCGGCGCTGCAAGCACAAGCGGATAGCTCTTGTTCCACTGATACGTCCGCCCTGCATATTCGGTCTCACGTGGCGGCAGCGGCGTGCCGATACCGAGAACGGGCACGTTCTCGATGGGAATGTCGAGTGGGTGAAACTCCGCCCAGTCCGCCTCGACCTCGAACAGGTCGAACATGAAAGCGAGATCCGAAAAGCGCTGACGCTCCGCGCTGGTCTGCTGCGACAGCAAAATCGGGTCGCTTGTGAGGGCATCGAGGGAGGCGCGTCGCATCCGGATGCTTGCTGTTCCCCGCGCCGATCGCATCGCTTCGTCGATCAACGCCTTTGCCCCATCGGCGTCGTTGCAAGCCTGAAGGGTCTCGATCGCCGCCTCGGCACGCGGAAGGGATATGGCAAGGTCAGCGATGACGCGTTCCAGCTCGGCGGCGTTCCGCTCGATCTCGGCCTCGAAGCGGATGAGGGCTTCGTCATAAGCCACGCCGTCAGCCCGCGCCTCATTCCAGTTGTTGACCTGCAGACCGATGAACACGCCGAACACTACGATCAGCGTTTCGATCAGGACGGTGAACCAGTCCTGCTTGCGGATCGAGGTGGCGAGGCGCTGGAGGATCATTCGGGAGCCTCGATGTCAGAAAGAGTGCTGATCGACTTCTCGATGTAGTCGACATTGCCTGTGAGATTGTTGAGGGCGCTCTGCAGCTCTGAAAACTGGAAGCCGAGCGCTTCGATCACCCGGCTGTCCGATTTCAGGCGCTCAGCCGTGGCGGCGAAGACGTCTGGCGGCACGTCGACGACGCATGGATCAACGAAGCCCCTCACACTCCCGTTCTCATCCAAGATGTCGCTACAGCCCGCACGGATTTCCATTTGCACGGTGATTGGAATGATCGATCGCACCACCTTGCGATAGTCTGAATTCTCGAGCACCTCATAGGACTCATAGGCCTGATCATAGCCGAAATAGAGGTTCAGCGGCTCCAGGTCGACGCGGTCAGGCAACAGGCTGAGATGGCTGGATGAGACGATCTGCTCCCACGTCGCCTTACTCTGCGGCCATAGCGCGATTTCAGTGGCGCGGTAGGCATTGATGACGAGGGCCTTGGCGTCCGGATCGGGCAGCGACAGCAGCCGGTCGGTCTCGATAACGGCTTCGAGAACTTCTGCGTAATAGTGAGCAAGGTTCTGCGCGCCATGAAGATCAGCGCGCAGGTCGACAATCAGCCGTTCCACATACTCCTCGCCCAGCCGCTGGCCCGCGCGGGCCTCGTTCCAATTGCCGAGCTGGATACCGAGAAACACACCCAGCACCACAATCAGCGTCTCGATGAGGACCGTGAACCAGTCCTGCTTGCGGATGGATTGGGAGAGGCGCTGGAGGATCATCTGGCGTCGAGCCTCGCCTGTTCGTCCTGCAGGGCGTCCAGATAATCTCGTGTCCGGGTCTGGAAGCGCTTGAGGCGGAGTTTCGTGGACTCGACAAAGCCAGCGGTGACCGCGAACTCCCGTTGAAATTCAGCGTCCAGGCAAAGTTCGGCCAGCGGCACCCGTAGCTTCAGCACTGTGGACGTTTCCGGATCGTCGGGCGTAAACTCAGCCCCAATTGCGGGGTGCTTGATCACATGCTGATCCCAAAGCAGGACATTGTTCGAGGCGAGCGCTGATTTCTCCTCCGCCAGATCGCCCTGATAGGTGTTCATCGCCTCGCGGAACTCATCTGACAGCCTGTCGAGATACTCGTCCCGGCGGCCAAGCTCCGTCAGACTGAAATCGACAAGTTCGGGCGAGAGATCAGACATCATTTCCTCAATGGCGCTTTCGACACCTCGCTGCGCCTCCTCGCTGGCATCGCAGGATGAAATGGCCCGCATTGCGGCGATCCGGCCGTCTTCGAAATCATCAATACGCTCGATCACGCCATCGGCGATTTTCAGATTGAGCTCGGCCTCTCCCTTCAGACGGTCGACAGCACTGAGCAGGCCTGACTGATCCTGCCGAGCCTCATTCCAGTTGCCGAGCTGGATACCGAGGAAGACACCGAACACGACGATCAGCGTCTCGATCAGGACGGTGAACCAGTCCTGCTTGCGGATAGAGGTGGCGAGGCGCTGGAGGATCATGGTGTTATCTATCCAGCTTGACGAGCGCATCGCCCAGGCCTGAGATATATACAGGACCGTTATCGGGCGACAGGATGACCCCGGTCACAAGTCCGGGCATAGGGCCCCAGACGTCGGGGCTCAGCAGAGGCAGGACGGGTTCACCTGCCTCGACCCTGCGGAGGACTTCCGCCTTGACCACAGCGCTGGCTTCGGGCGTCGGCTGGAAAACAGGCGTAACATCGCCGGTATCTGGATTGATGATCACCACTTCATTGCCGAAAGGGGAGGCGATCCACAGATTGCCGTCTTCATCAAGTTCGGCATTGTCAGGGGAGACAATCGTCGCAAGAACCTCTTGGTCTCCGAGAGTGCCATTGGCAAAATCGGCAGGGAAACTCAGGACACGGTTGGCCGAGATTTCATTGACATAAAGACGGCCCCGGCGTTCATCCGCCACGATCCCATTTGCGAAATCAAGACCTGTTACCATGGGCGTCGCGATGGGCTCAGCCTTGCCGACTTCATCCGGCGCGATGCGAAAAACCGCCCCGTCACCCATTCCGTCGACCGCCGCGAACATGCGCGCTTCGGAGCCGTCGCCTTCCGGATTTTCGGTCGATTGTGTGAACCAGACCGCGCCCGTTGAATCCCGGACAACGGAATTCACTCCATACGGATGATCATAAAGGCGTTTCGTGGCTTCGGTTTGGCTATCGACGCGATAAATCGAACCCGTCGTAATGTCCGCGACCAGCACATGCCGCCCGTCAGGTTCGAACGAAATGCCGTTGGGGCTTCCCCAATCAGGTGCAGGCTTGGTCTTGAACCCGGCGCCGGCAAAATCGCCGAAGGGACGTTTCGCCCCGTCTGGAGAAAGAGCCACCAATCCGTGGTCCCAATCTCCGACCAGCAAGGTTCCATCAGCGAGCACCACACCATCCTCTGCATGCGTCAGAGATCGGTCTTTGGGAAAGAACATACTCTCGCCTGAGAATGTCCATTCGGGTGTGGGCGGGATTTCATCAGTGTGCGCACAGGCCGTCACCAGGCTCAAAGTCACGCAGGCCGCGAGAAATTTCATGGGGTTTTCCTTCCTTGGAGAGGGTGGATGTCGATGTCGTTGGGCACCACGATCAGCGTCTCGATCAGGACGGTGAACCAGTCCTGCTTGCGGATGGAGGTGGCGAGGCGCTGGAGGATCATGGGGCCGCCTCCGGTGTCGCGGGCGAACCAAGTCGCGCGAGGGCATCCTCAAGCGATGTTGCAACACCGCCCAGGTTGAGTTTCGCCGATACAACCATGGAGTAATGATAGGTCAGTGTGGCAGCGACGGCGGGGTCGCTGCGAAGGGCGAGTGCGACGGCCTCTATCTCAGCAGGATCAGCGTCGAAATCGCAGCTATCCATGAAGCCGAGGATATTCCCCTCATCGTCTCGAAGATCGCTGCACGTCTCCCGCATCGCAATTTGCATATGCATGGGAATGATCTGCCGCGCGGTGACGCGGTAAGTGGACTTGAGACCGAGCTGATACATATCCTGCGCAGTATCGAAGGCGTAGAATTGTGAAAGGCCGGACTCGACCGCGTCTTTTGGCAACAGGCTGAGATGGCCGGAGGAGACAATCTGGTCCCAGGTGGCCCGCTCCGGGGTAATGTAGGAAACCTCGGTCCCCCGGTAGGCGTTGACGATGAGATCACGCGGGTCCGGGTCTGTCTGGCGCAGCAACTCGTCTGTGCGAATGACGCTGTCGAGGACAGCATCGTAATAGGCGGCCTGCGACTTTGTCCCTTCAAGGTTCACCTGTGTTTCGCGGGCGAGCAGGCTGACATACTCTTCGCCAAGCTTGGCATTGGCTCGCTCCGCATTCCAGTTACCAAGCTGGATACCGAGGAAGACACCAAGCACCACGATCAGCGTCTCGATCAGGACGGTGAACCAGTCCTGTTTGCGGATGGAGGTGGCAAGTCGCTGTAGGATCATCTGGCGGTCTGCCCCCGCTCTCCAGAAATAGCGACGCGCAAGGTCTGGAGCGTTGCGTCCACGTCCTCGAATTCCGTCTTGAAATAGGTTTTGAGGCGCTGGCGATTGATGACCAGCTTAGTCAGAAACGCCCGATCTTGGCGCATGCCGGCCGTATCGCAACTATAACTCGCATCTGCGTCTTCAAGGCTCTCGCCCGGGGCTGGCTCAAACGAAGATTGCAACAAGTCATGAAACTCGGCAGGGAGTTGATGCAGGTCGATGCTGACAGCGCTCTGCGTTGAGCGACCCTCGTCGCGCGCCAGCACGAAACCGGACAGGGCTGCGCGGATGTTGGCATCGCGAATAATGTCGATGCGGCCGGTGGATTTGAGCTCATCCAGCACCGTCAAATCATCGGGCGAACGCGGATAGATGTGCGACAGCGCAATCGCCAGACATTCCATATCTGTAAGTTCTTCATCACTGCCGGGCGCGAACAATTTGACCAGGGCGGTGTCAAGCGCGGCCTTCCGGTGGGCAGTGAAACCGCGCTCCGCTGACCGCGTCGCTATCAGCGCCGGCACTTCGTTGTTGAGACGCTCCATGATCTGCGCCTCAAAGGCGCGCTCGCGTCTCGTCTCGTTCCAGTTATTCACTTGCAGACCGATGAACACACCCAGCACCACAATCAGCGTCTCGATGAGGACGGTGAACCAGTCCTGCTTGCGGATGGAGGTGGCGAGGCGCTGGAGGATCATGGCGATTGTTCCAGTACGGCGATGACCTGCCGGATCTCCGCCAGTTCAAGGCGGTAGGCTTCGGCCTGCAGGGCCTGGTGGTGATGAATGGCGACCAGTTCGCGCTCGGCCTCGCGCACCTTTTCCCAGTCGTAGCTCAGAATTTCGGGCCGTATCGACCCCTCTCGCGTCTTCTCTGCCGATTGTGTGACGGCCTGACTCAGCCTGGAATCGGGGTCGATCTGGGACGGGGCGGGACCGCGAACGGTCGACCACCAGTCGGTCGAGATCTGGTAGTCATAGAGCGCCTGCCTCAGCGCGTCATTTCTGAGACTGCCGATCCGGCCCGATTGCAGGGCATCGGAAAAAGACGTCGGGGGTGGCACCTGCCCATTGTACAGGAGCAGGGCGACGCGGAGCATGTCCTTCGTCCGCGCCTCGTCCGCAGGCACCTCGTCCTGCCTGACACACTCGATCAGCTCGGCCGTGTCCGCGACGAGCCGTTCGGCGCGTTCCGTGCGTTGCAGGACAACCGTTTCGAGGGTCGTGAACTCGTCCGCCAGCCGTCCAATCAGGGCCTGTTCGTCGAGGCGGCCGTGGCGCTCCGCATTCCAGTTATTGACCTGCAGACCGATGAAGACGCCGAACACCACGATCAACGTCTCAATGAGCACGGTGAACCAGTCCTGCTTGCGGATGGAGGTGGCGAGGCGCTGGAGGATCATGGTGTCGGCTCCCGCAGAACGACAAGCACGTCCTCCAGCGCATCCTCCTGACCGGCGATGTTGATCTGGATCCAGGTCTGGTTTTCGATCAGCAGATCCAAAGCATCGCGAAACGCCTGGTCACTTGCCATCCCCTCAATGTCGTATCCCTGGACCGGACTCAGAACGATCCGTCCATGCTCGTCCCGGGTTAGCGGCGCTGGATCCTTGTACGCATTGAGATTGGGCATGTTCGTGTGCATGTAGTTTCTGATCTGGTCGAGATTGAACAGCACGCGCTGCGCCCGCGTGTCATAGCGCAACAGAGCGACGCGCAGCTCCTCATCGGAGATCAGCTCCAGTTGTCCGCTGGACAGAAGCTCAAGAAACGTGCCGGAGCGGTGGATAGGAGACTGGTAGCTGAACCCCCGCATAAGGGCCTGTTTGATCGCGGCATCTTCCTCGGAAAAGGCCTGCCCGCGCTCGATCGCTCCCCGCAGCACGTGGAGGGATTCTATGATGGCGGCATGGCCTTTAGCCGCCGCAATCACATCTTCATGCATCAGCACGAAATCATTCAGCAGGCGAGTCTCGATAAGTTCACGTTGGGTGTCCGTCAGCCGCGCCTCATTCCAGTTGCCAAGCTGGAGACCGAGGAAGACACCGAGAACCACGATGAGCGTCTCGATCAGGACCGTGAACCAGTCCTGCTTGCGGATGGAGGTGGCGAGGCGCTGGAGGATCATGGGGCGGCCTCGCCTGTCTCATGCGTCGTTCCGGCCTCGCCCGCCAGAAGCGCGGCATAGGCATCGAGCTTGTCCGACACCTGTTCGATGTATTGCGTGTAGACGTGCTGCGTGGCTGCGGCGTTGGAGGCGAAGGCGATCATTTGCGGTTTGCCGCAAACGCCTTCCGGGGTCTGCAGGCGAAACTGGTCCAGACCGGCCCACATATCGTCGCCCGGATCAAACTCAAGTGTTTCATCGGTTGTCAGGCTAAGCCCCGAAGCGGTGTAGATCGCCGATTCGGTGTCCTGCTTGATCCTGATGTAACGCTGCCACTGCCTGTCCATGAAGGTCATCTCGTCTATGATCCGGCGCACCTCTTCACGGACATTTTCAGAGCCAACGACCGCCAGATGCCCTGAGCCGATGGCTTCACTGGCCGTCGCGAGCGAAAAGCGCGGCGGCGGGAAGTCACCCACTGACAGGAGTAGCTCCTTTGTTTCGTCGTCCATGGCGAGGCAGCGCTCTATTTCAGTCAGGCGGACGGAAAATCGGATCGCCCGGTCCAGAATAAGGGCGTGCTGGGATTGATACTCAGCCATGTCTGTCTGCGCCTCTTGCGCCTCGACCCGCATGCGCGCCAGCAGGTCATCGGCGTCGGCGCGGGCCTCCCGTTCGGCGTTCCAGTTATTCACCTGCAGACCGATGAACACGCCGAAGACGACGATCAGCGTCTCGATGAGGACGGTGAACCAGTCCTGCTTGCGGATGGAAGTGGCGAGGCGCTGGAGGATCATGGCATTTCCTCCACGAGGCTGCGCAGACCTTCGAGAATATCCTCACTGTTCTGCAGCAGGTTGCCGAGCGCGGTCTTGAGGTCCGACACCCGCCGTCGCAGCTCCTGAAGGAGGAGGTCGTCTGACCGCAGGATCGCCGCAGACCGGGCAATGACATCCGGCGCCAGTCCGGTCTCACAGGGATATCCAATCATGTCCTTTATCTGCTCAAAATTTCCCCGTTCCCCGACCAGGTCACCGCAGGCCCTTGCGAGCGCGGACTGGACTTGGCTCGGGACGATCATTCTGAACCTCGCGCGGTACGTGGACTGAGCGCCTTCCTGCTGGATCACCGTAAAAATGGGAGTCGTGTACATCCTTGCTGCAAGGTCGCGCAGGTCCTTGTCCGCAACCAGTCCCATCGCACCGGTTGACTTGATTTCTTCATAAGTCGCGTTGCTACGATGATGATTGAGGTATTGCGTGGCGACATAGGCATTGATCAGGAGAGCCTCGTCTGAGAGTTCGCTGTTGCCTTCGAGTGCGCTGACCGCCGCTTCGGCGGCCGCGAGTACGTCGGTATTGTACTCGATGAGGCGCGCATAGCCCCAGGCTTCCATTCGCAGGTCCTCACGCAGCTGCTCGGTGAATTCAGCGCCCCTGCGCAGGTCGGCGCGCGACTCGTTCCAGTTGCCGAGCTGGATACCGAGAAAGACGCCGAGCACGACGATCAGTGTCTCGATGAGGACGGTGAACCAGTCCTGCTTGCGGATGGAAGTGGCGAGGCGCTGGAGGATCATGGGGCCTCTCCGACAAATTCCGATCCAAACCGTTCTTCCGCAGTTGCCGATAGCTCAGCGCGGTAAGCCGATAACTTGCGAGCCAGCACGTTTATTTTCGCAACATAGAACGCCTGGCTGGTCGCCGCATTCGATGCGAGGGCGACAAGGTCTGGCCGGTTACAGAGTTTATCTGGCGTGCGGAGCTCCACGGACTTTAAGAAGTCCTCATACGGTAGGTCATAGTCGAGGGTCCATTCGATTGGATTGGTGTAGGCGGGGCCCGCGGCCATGTAGACATCCTCGGCTGCTTGTTTCAGGGGCAAATATCTCTGCCACGCTCTTTCGATCCATTCCGCCTGCACAAGCGTCGCTTGTAACCCAATCCTGACCTCATCAGATGACACAAGCGCAATCCGGCCAGTTGAGACAAGCTCGCGCGCCGTTGAGAAAGCTAACCTTGGCTCAGGAAAATCGCCGATGGAGAGCAAAACCCGCTTGCTGGACTCGCTTGAGTAATCGCCACATCGCTCCGGATCTTCAAGCCGTGCAACCAACTCGGCGATTTCGCCGAGATTGTTCACGTGATAGGCGCGATGACGAACAAGTTCGGCCTCTTCCGCAGCACCTTCCAAGATCAGACGCTTGAAAATATCCCGTTCCTCAATCCGCTCATTTCGAGCTTCATTCCAGTTACTCACCTGCAAACCGATAAACACACCGAACACCACAATCAGCGTCTCAATCGCGACGGTGAACCAGTCCTGCTTGCGGATGGAGGTGGCGAGGCGCTGGAGGATCATGGGGCTGTCTCTTCCTTGAGCGCAGCCAGCAGCTGGTTCAGAGCGAAAACGTCGCCGCGATTGTTGACCTGCACCGCCGCGACCATCGAGTACTGGTAGCGTAGCGCCTTCTGCAAGTCGTTGGACTCCAGCAAGGCGCTAGCTGTGTCCTCCAGCAGCGAATCGTCGACCGCGATCCGGCACTCGGCGACAAAACCGTTGATATTCGAGTTCTCTTCGATGTCATCACTGCACCCGTCCCGGATCTCGAGTTGGATGGGCAAGGGCACGAGGAACCGCACGCTTAGCCTGTACGGCGTGTCTTGAAGGCGCGATATCGTGTCGTCTGCGGCTTCGTCGAATTTGTAATAGTCGGACAGACCGCTAGCGATCATGTCGTTCGGCAGGAGGTCGAGATCGCCGGATGAGACAATCTGGTCCCAGGTTGCGCGTCTCTTTGGGGTGTACGTGAACTCACTTGCCCTGTAGGCCGCGACGATGAGCGCTTTGGGGTCCGGATCGGTCAGCGACAACATCCTGTCGGCATCAACAATGCTCTGCGTCACGGCGTCATAATAGCTGGTCAGCCTTCGGGAAGCAGACAAATCCTGCTCAAGATCAGCGATGAGCCGGACGGTGTAACTTTCCGCCAGCCGTTGCTCGGCCCGCGCGGCATTCCAGTTGCCAAGCTGGATACCAAGGAAGACGCCGAGCACGACGATGAGGGTCTCGATGAGGACGGTGAACCAGTCCTGCTTGCGGATGGAGGTGGCGAGGCGCTGGAGGATCATTGAGCAAGCGCCTCATCAATGGCCGCTTGAGCAGAGTCAGAGTACCCAAGTGCGTCGGGCAACAGGACTTGCGCGGTGACATTCTGGCCGATCCAGAACCGGAGATGATTGGCGAGGTCGGGCGAAGCGCGCATGTCTTCAAGCACTGCAGAAGTATCCATCGCTCTCAAGTCGTCGACGCAATCGCGCACCAGCTCTTCGACGTCGCCATCGGGATACCTCATGCAATTGCGCCACAGGGCCTCGCTCACTTCGGGCGAGAAGTAACCGCGTGCGGATTCCCGATATGCTGGCGGCGACAGGTTCACGACATCCCAGCCTTCGAGAAAGCGGTACAGGTCCAGCAGCGTCTGGCGCCTCTCAGCATCTCGCGGCAGGCCGAGCCGTTCCATTTCCTCGAAAATCGTCAGGGTGCGCGGCGCGCCCCAAACCTGGCTGGCATGGAAGAAATCGACCAGCAGGTCGGCGCAGTCGTCTTCGCATTGCTGGTCGCTTTCAAGATAGACGAGCGCGCGCTTCCCGGATTCGACCACGGTATCGACATAGACGATCTGGTATTCCGTCACCCGCCGGTTCAGGGCGACCTCGTCCTTCAGCTGGACGAGATAATTGCGCTCCAGCTGGTCGAAGGCGCGGGCGTCATTCCAGTTTGAAATCTGCAGACCGATGAAGACACCGAGCACAACGATCACGAAATCGAGCGCGACGGCGAACCAGTTCTGGCTTTTTACATGCTGGCTCAGGCGCCTCAGCAACACTTAGTTGTCCCCCCGGATCCCCGATACTTGACTATTCTCTGTATCGGCGTGGGAGGCAAGCAACTTGCTTGTTTCGTCATTCAGAGCGGACTAGGAAAGGCGCATGAAAACCCGACCCATCACGACGATCGGCTTCGATGCAGACGATACGCTCTGGCACAATGAGAGCGTGTTCCGGCTGACCCAGGCGCAGATTTTCGACATGCTGGCCGATCATGCCGATCCCGATACGATGGAGGAGAAGCTGCTCGCGGCGGAGCGGCGCAATCTGGGCCTCTACGGGTTCGGGGTGAAGGGGTTTACCCTGTCGATGATCGAGACCGCCATCGAAGTGACGAGCGGCAAGGTTCCGGCGTCGACGATCAAGGAAATCCTTGAGGCAGGCCGCGCCATGCTGAGCCACCCGGTGGAGACATTGCCCGGCGTTCACGACACGCTGGAAGCCGTTGCCCCGGACTATTCGCTGATCCTGATTACCAAGGGCGACCTGTTCGACCAGGAACGAAAGCTCGCCCAGTCGGGGCTGGGCGATTATTTCGACGGCGTTGAAATCGTCTCGAACAAGACGCCGGATGTGTATGAGCGCATTTTCGGTGCGACGGAGGGCGGACCGGAGGCCGCGATGATGGTCGGCAATTCGCTGAAGTCAGATATTATTCCGGCGATCGAAGCGGGGGCCTGGGGCGTGCATGTCCCGCATGACCTGACCTGGGCGCTTGAGCGCGCCGACCCGCCGGAACACGCAGACCGGTTTCGGGCCATCAAGATGATTGACGAGCTGCCGGATCTGCTGCGCGGGCTCTAGTCGCCCTGCTTGTACCAGAATTTCTCGTGGCAGCTGGTGCAGCTGTCTGTCAGGGCGAAGGCGGCTTCATCGAGGGCGATCGGGTCGCGAGACTCTGCGGCGATTGAAAGGGCCTGACCAATGCCCGCAAGGGCGCGCGCTTCGGAGGCCCAGCCTTCAGGGTCTGCAGCGATATAGCTGGCCACATCCTCGGCTGTAGACGCGCCGTCATTGCCTTCATTCTGGATTGTCTCGCCTTCAGCAACCACGGTCAGGCTGGCGGCGTCCTCAAGGGCGAGCGCAACCTGCTCGATCTCGCGAGCCGCCTCATATAGTTGATCCCATTGCGAGCCGTTGAGCCTGGTCGGGTCCAGTTCGCCGTCTTCGTCGTAGAGCTCGAAAGCGATGGTCTGGATATCGTCCGAGGCAGGCTCGACAATGTCCACCATGGCGTCGCGCAGCGAGGCTGTGCTGACATCGTCGGTCGTATCGCCCCCGCATGCAGCGAGCAGCAGGGGAGCGATGAGGGCGTAGGCGAAGCGCATAGGGCAAGGTCTTTCCTGGGAGGCGAAAGACCTTGTAACGACATCGCAGAAATTACACCACGTAATCTGCACCTTCATCGCGGTCAGATGCGCGGCGCCAGACCCACCAGGAATAGGCGACCCCGAACAGGCTGACGGCTCCCACGCAGCCGACAAAGGCGATGACCATGGGCAGTCCCTTCATCGTGAAGGCGATCACGATGCCCGCGAGACCGGCCAGAATGTAGAGCGGGCCGACAAGGCGGTGCGTCTTTTCCCACGTATAGTCGCTGGTCAGCGTCCAGGGCGTGCGGATGCCGAGAAAGAAGGTCTTGCGCGTTTTGGGCAGGTAGTTGCCGATCACAATGAAGAGCAGGCCACATCCAGCCATGACGAAGCGGACAAATTCATTCGACTCTGAAGCGCCGGCTGCATTGACCATCATCCAGGCGATCCCCGCATTGAGGGCCGTCAGCAGCACCATGGTTGCTGCCCAGATGGCGATGTAGGCTTTGCGGCTGCGTCTCAGATTGTCCCTGAACGGGTCGAGCATTGGCGCGGCGGCGAGCAACAGGCTTGTCAGGAGCGCACTGCCCGGGAGAAAGAGCAGATAGAGCAGGGCCTCGTCCTTCGCGGCGAAGCCGTCTGCCTCTCCCGATGGGCCCCAGTGAACCGGAATCTGGCCATCCGGCATGGCGCCGTACGCCCAGTAAATCGTGCCTAGCATCAAGGCGATGGCCCCTGCGGACCAGATGAGTCCTGTCTTGATCATTCTGCTGCTTCCTTCATTTCATCATCGTCGCCATTGTCCCGTCCTGTCAGGGCGAGAAGGGCGGCTGCTGCATCTTCCAGAACGCTCGTATTGGCCCGGTAGAGAATGCTGGTGCCTTTGCGTTCGGCGGTAATCAGGTCGGCATCCTTCAAGACGTTGAGGTGCCGGCTGACCGTCGGCCAGCTCGCATCGAACGCCTCGGCGAGATCGCCCGAGGTCATTGGGCCTTTGCGAAGAAGCGTCATGACCTGACGCCTCAACGGGTGACCCAGTGCGCTGAAGACCTTAATTGCCATATTTGCTAATTAGCATGATTCAAAATTAGCTGTCAAGCTAATCAAAATGTTCCGCCCATAAAAGAAGCGCCCCTCTGGAGAGGGACGCTTCGGTCGGTTCGCTTGGCGAAGGGGATGAGACTACGCGGCGACCGATTGTCGTTGACCATCGTGTTTGCCCTCGCAAATTTCTTCGACGATCTTGTCGTTGAACGCGCCAAGGTCGTCTGGGTTGCGTGAGGTCACAAGACCTTTGTCAACAACGACTGGTTCGTCAGAAACGATGCCGCCTGCATTCTTCAGATCCTGCTGGATCGCCTTGAAGCCGGTGACCTTGCGGCCATTCACCAGATTGGCCGAAATCAGCACTTGCGGGCCGTGGCAGATGGAGAAGACGGGCTTCTTCTGCTCAAAAAAGGCTGACGCAAAATCAAGCGCCTTCTGATTGGTGCGCAGCGTGTCCGGATTGAACAGGCCGCCAGGGATGAGAAGAGCGTCGAAATCGTCGGCCTTCACCTCATCCAGCGTCTTGTCGACGGCGATCTTCATGCCGTGCTTGCGGTGTTGATTGGCTTCGATCTCGCCATGCTCAAGCGACACGATCACCGTCTTGCCGCCAGCGTTCTCGATGGCTTCTTTCGGTGAGGTCAGCTCGACTTCCTCAAAGCCGTCTGCGGCGAGGATTGCGAGTGTTTTTCCTTCTGCTCTATTGGTCATTTAAATCTCCTGAATTTCTTTCGGATCATGGCGGCCGCGACTCGGCGCGCCACCTGTTTAACCAACGGGTGCGGCGGCTTCGCGTTCCGGCGTGAAGGGGTTTTAACTGTTGTTGTCTCAGGCTGCGTCGTCATGATGTTCTATCTCGTCTGCGAGGCGCTCAATGGGGGCTTCTTCGGCCTCCATCTGCGCGTGGTTGAGAGCACTTAGAAATTCGCTGGGTTTGGCCATGGTCGGAAAGTCGACTTCGCCGGCACCGCGGCCTTCAATGTCGAGCCCGCCAAAGCCGAAAATCCGGCCAAAAATGCCCTGGTCGAGCTTGGCGCCTTCAACCGCTTCCAGTGACAGCTGGGTCACGTGGGCGGAGATAAAGCCCTTCTTGAGCAGGATCGACCGGTTGGTGATCGCGAATTCGGTCGTGTTGAGGCGGATCATCTCATAGGCCCAGTAGATGATGCCGATGATCAGCCAGCCGAAAATGAGAAGGGCGGCCCAGGCCCGCGCATGCCATAGCCAGTGGAACTCGCCTTCCTTGATGACGTGTTCGCCCTGGTGCAGGTGCTTCTCTATATAACTCATTCGGCCGGTGCCTCTTCGGGGTGTCCTGACCAAATTAACGATGTGTGGGGGTGAGGTGTTCCCGTGGCAGTGAGGTTAGCCCCTCGCTTTTCGGCGCGATGACGTGTACACGCGCGCCAAACAAGCTTTGAAAGCCCTCCCTCCCATGACTGAGCCTACTGCGCTTCGCAATATCGCGATCATCGCCCACGTTGACCACGGCAAGACCACGCTGGTCGACTGCCTGCTGAAACAGTCTGGCACGTTCCGCGAGAACGAACAGACCGAAGACCGGATGATGGACTCCAATGATCTGGAGCGTGAGCGCGGCATCACCATTCTCGCCAAAACGACGTCTGTCGTCTGGGGCGATACGCGGATCAATATCGTCGACACGCCCGGACATGCCGACTTTGGCGGCGAGGTGGAGCGGATCCTTCACATGGTGGACGGCGCGATCGTGCTGGTGGACGCCGCTGAAGGCCCGATGCCGCAGACCAAATTCGTTGTGTCGAAAGCGCTGAAGGTTGGGCTCCGCCCGATCGTGGCCGTCAACAAGATCGACAAATCCGACAGCCGTCCGGACTATGTGATCAACGAGGTGTTCGACCTCTTTGCTGACCTCGGCGCCGATGACGAGCAGCTCGATTTCCCGATCCTCTACGGCTCGGCCAAGAATGGCTGGATGTCGACCGATTACGATTCCCCGACAGACAGCATGGACGCGCTCTTCGACATGGTCGTGAAACATGTGCCGGAGCCTGCCGTCGAGGACGGCCCGTTCCGCATGCTGGCGACCACGATCTCATCCGACAATTTCCTCGGTCGTATCCTGACCGGGCGGATCACCGCTGGGTCGATCAAGCCGAACCAGACTGTCAAAGTGCTGTCGCGCGACGGCGAGCTGGTCGAGCAGGGGCGCGTGTCGAAAGTGTTGGCTTTCCGCGGGCTTGAGCGCGAACCGATTGATGAGGGCATTGCCGGTGACATCGTTTCGCTGGCGGGCCTCACCAAGGCCAATGTGGCCGATACGTTCGTGGACCCGTCCGTCTCCGAACCCATCGAAGCGCAGCCGATTGACCCGCCAACCCTGTCGATGACCTTCCGCGTCAACGATTCCCCTCTCGCGGGAACCGAGGGCAAGAAGGTCACCTCACGGTTGATCTGGGATCGGCTGGTGAAAGAGGCTGAAGGCAATGTCGCGCTGAAGGTTGAACGTTCGGCGGAGGCAGAGGCCTTTACCGTGTCCGGCCGGGGCGAACTTCAGCTGGCGGTCCTGATCGAGACGATGCGGCGCGAAGGCTTTGAGCTGGGCGTGATGCGCCCGCAGGTCGTGATGCAGACCGATGAAGCGACCGGCGAGAAACTCGAGCCGATCGAGGAAGTCGTGATCGACGTGGATGATGAGCATACCGGTATCATCGTGCAGAAGCTCAATGAGCGCAAAGCCGATATGACGGAGATGAAGCCGTCCGGCGCGGGCCGCACGCGGCTCGTCTTCCATGCGCCGACGCGCGGCCTGATCGGCTATCAGGGCGAGCTTCTCTCGGACACGCGCGGCACGGCCATCATGAACCGCGTCTTCCTCGAATACGCGCCATACAAGGGGGCCATCAAAGGCCGTCACACCGGCGTGCTGGTCTCGATGGAGCAGGGCGAGGCGGTGGCTTTCGCGCTGTGGAACCTTGAAGATCGCGGCCCGATGATGATTCATCCCGGCGACAAGGTCTATCAGGGCATGATCATTGGCGAGCACAACCGCGACAACGACCTCGAAGTGAACGTGATGAAGGGCAAGAAGCTCACCAACGTCCGCGCCTCAGGCACGGATGAAGCGGTGCGCCTGACGCCGCCGCTGCAGATGACGCTGGAGCGGGCGCTGGCCTATATCGCTGACGATGAGCTGGTCGAAGTGACACCCGAAAACATCCGCCTGCGCAAGGTCCACCTCGACCCACATGAGCGCAAGCGGGCGGCCAAGGCGGGCGCGGGGGCTTAAATATTTATGATCTATCCAATGCCATGATTGATGGCGCTGTCAATTTGGGTCCTCAGGGACTTTTGACAGAGTAAGAGAACTATCTGGAGCGGATATACTCATATCGATTGCATCGGAAGACATTTTCGCACGCTCTTCGGGGGTGCGGACCGACAAGATCACGGCGCTCAGCCAATCATTGAAATCGGCGTTTATCCGTTCTTCCTCATCCGCACTACGAAACCAAGAGTGGCCCGGCATCAAATTTTTGGGAATGCTGGCGATAATAAACGGGGTTCTATTGTTCTTGTGGCCCTCAACCGCCTCCAAGTTCAGTCCACCTGCACAAAATATTCCTTCTTCCTCGATCCTGGCAGCCCTTGTGTTCGCTTCCACACATTCGTCGTCTGGTTTCAATTCGTGCGTACGGAATTTTGCGTGATGGCCTACAGAGACGCGACGTAGTCCAGACTGACCGGGGTCGTTTAACAAACCCACGCCTTCAGCTAGCGCGAATGCCGTTTTTGTCGGCCAATCACCTTCACCTTGTAATGTAACAATAAGTGGAGACTGGTCGTCCTGAAAAATAAGATTTGAAGTCCGAAACTCATCGAGCGCCTTGTACGACGCGGCTTCAAACGCCGGATTGATTAGAAAAACGAGGTCCGCCGTCGGTTCGACTAATTCATAAGTGCAATGGGCGGGTTCGAAATTTTTTGGGGTGTGGCAGCCGGTATCGTCCTCTGGATAAGCCATCTGAATGGAACGTAACATGTCCTGTGCGACCGCGTTGTAGAGTATACGAGCGCCCATGCTGTGTCCGAAGTATATGACTTTCGTATTTTGCCTGCGTGTTCTCAGGCTCTCAATCGCTCCCAATATCCTCGGAATTTGCTGTCCTCTAGAAAGTTTGTCAGCCCCCGACCTTCTGCTGAAGTAATCCAAGTAAGGAATTGGCGAACTGCCCTTCCAACTCAAATAAATGCCTATAACCGCTTCGTCAGGTCGGACTTTTTCGCGGTGACGTTCGAGTAGCTTTGAAAAGTTGCAATAGTCACTGCCGCTCTCTTCAATCAAATTGCAGCTCTCTGGCGATGCGGGGGCATTGGCTGCCGACGGGAGAGCCGATGCTCTGTAGTTGTACAGCCTGTCTGAGACAGGCCCAGAATCGTTGTTCCAGCCATGGACATAGACCAAAACGGTCAGGCGTTTTCCAGGAGCAGAGTGTTTGATGGCATTCAAGGCCAAGCTGTAGTCGCAGCGACTCACAAGGTCACCGCCTTCGCTGTATCTTACTATTATGGGTCGAGCCGACGCCGACTTAGGCGCAAGAATTTTGTTGTACTCATGAAGATCGTGAGCATGATCGCCTTCAGGTGGATAAGCCGCGTCTGCGACTAGGTCGCTTCGTAACGGGCCGCGATATCGCTTGAAGTGTTTTTCTTGCTTATCGACATACTCTGGGCAGTCACTAATGGTGTCATCAGGCGCTCTGTATGCAGAAACGCATGCCGTTTGAATTGTGCAGCATAAAATAAAGATTGAAAGTATTCGCATATGCGCGCGCCCCCACTTCTCACCTAGATGAAAATACACCTATGGTTAATTTTGGTCAACTGTAGCATGGGGTTGCACTTTTCGTGGACGCCTAGCCTTCCTCGCTGGTCATCGTCAGCCGATCAATCGCCTGTTGTTTGACGCCGTCTACGGCGGGGGCGATCTGGTCCAGGGCGCTGGCGGATGAGCCGTTGGCGATTTCATCGAAGATGACGCGTGTGCCCTCGCCGTCGGGTTCGATGGTGATGGTCCAGACGACATTGACCGCCATGCCCTGAAGCGGGCCGAAGGGCGCGTCGAGGCGGATGGACTCGCCCTCGATGATGGACAGCACCGTTCCGTGGGTCACCGAATTCATGCCCCAGTTTTCCGTCCAGGTGCCGCCGGCTTCCGGATCAAGGGTCAGGTGATCAGCGGATCCGGAATAAGTATGGTCGGGGTGCCACCAGGCTACCGGCTGGAGCAGGCGCTCCCACATATCCTCTGGCGAAAGCGATGAGACGGCTTCGTGCCGCAGCGTATAATGATCGCTCGTGGCGGCCACGATTTCAGCGCTTGCCGGCAGGCAGATCGCTGCCGCTGCTGCGATGACTGCAGGTCTCATCTGCGTTCCCTCTTTCCGCCTAATCGTGAGTATTTACGCGGGAATCGGGCTTGGCAAGCTCGTGCGTAGGCAGATCATTTGCAGTTGAATCGCAGGAATCGGCTTCACGATGCCTTTTTTCCGTCATATTGTCGCACCCATGGAGCTGATGACGCATCGTGCCGCTGGTTGGAGGATCCGGTTACGGATGGCCTCTGACGATGTGCAGATTGAATCTGTCTTCCGCGATTGCCTGGCAGACTTCCCTTGGCGCCGCGCACATGATGTCGAACTTATCCGGCTCCACGGTCTTCTTGCATCCAATCACTGCCTGGTCGCGCATGAAGCGCATGCCGGTATTGTCGGCTTTCTGACGCTTGAGCGCCGCAAGGCCTATGTTCCACACCTCTTCGTCCATCGTGACTGGCGCTTTTGCGGCGTTGCGGCAGGGCTATTGCAGGTGGCCCGGGACATGGCGCGGGCGCCGCTGCTGCTTGATGTCGACTCGCAGAATGAGCGGGCCATCGCGGCGTACAAGGCGATGGGCTGGTCTGAAAAGGTTGGCCTGCTGCCGCCCCGCGAAGGCCAGAGACGCCTTAGCGGCCCCTAGACGCGGGCTGCAACGTCCTCGATTTCAGCAAGATGCCTTGCCTGTTCGGCTTCGGGCAGGAAAGAGCCTGTGAAGCTGTTCTTCGCGAGCGTGATGATCTCGTCCCGGGTGAGACCGACGGCTGCGGCTGTCTCGCGGAAATTCTCGTTTACATAGCCCCCGAAATAGGCCGGATCGTCTGAATTGACCGTCGCCTTCAGGCCGAGCGCCAGCATCTTTTTCATCGGATGATCCTTCAGGTCATCGACGACGCAGAGCGACAGGTTGGAGAGCGGACAGACAGTCAGCGTGATGCCAGCGTCGCGAATGCGCGCGACGAGGGCCTCATCTTCGAGCGACCGGTTACCATGGTCGATGCGGTCGATCTTCAACTCATCGATGGCCTCGTAAACATAGGATGGCGGACCTTCTTCGCCCGCATGCGCGACAAGCTTCAGCCCAGCCTCGCGGGCCGCTTCATAGATGCGGGCAAACTTCGACGGGGGATGGCCATTCTCGGAACTGTCGAGGCCGATACCGTGGATCTTGCTCAGCCAGGGCTGGGCCTGCTCCCAGGTCTTGAAGGCATCTTCCTCTGACAGGTGGCGCAGGAAGCACATGATGAGCCGATAGGTTATCCCGTATTTTTCCTCAGCCGCATCAAGCGCTTGCAGGATACCCTTGATGGGCACCTCGAAGGGGATGCCGCGATCTGTGTGGCCCTGCGGGTCGAAGAAGACCTCAACATGGCGCACATTGTCGGCCGCGACGCGCTGCAGATAAGCGTCGGTGAGGTCGTGGAAATCAGCCTCGGTCTGAAGGACGGACATGCCCTGATAATAGATGTCGAGAAAGTCCTGCAGGTTCGAGAACTCATAAGCGGCGCGGACTTCTTCCAACGACTTGAACGGGATGTCGACCTTGTTGCGCGCGGCAAACTCCATGAGCTGTTCGGGCTCAAGGCTGCCTTCTAGGTGAAGATGGAGTTCGGCCTTGGGCAGCGCGGCGATCAGGTTATTCAGGTCTGACATTCGGGTGATGCTCCGTCATTGAGTTCGCGAATCGAGGAAGTACTTCAAGCCAGCCTGTTCCACCAGCTCGAGCAATCGCGCAGGCGCCGGCTGAGTGCGATGCCAGATTATGAGCGTGTAATCCCATTCCTCCGTGATCATGCAATCGAGGGAAGGAATGATGAGTTTGATAAACTCGTTTGCGGTGCGACTGCCGTCAGAAATAATTTCAATGGTGAGCAGATCATTCGACGGGGCGATTAGATCAAGCGAATTTCTATCGAGATCAACTGTGTATGCGTCGAACTCGGAAGCGACTGCTCTCCAAAAAGCGGCGAATTTTGCGTCATCGTCTCGCGTCACTTCGTCGAGCAGGTGGTATCGCTCTTTCCCAAGCCAACCGTCCCACAAAGACACGAACGTCTTTTTGAGATCTGAGGCCGGTTCGAAGTTCTCGAAGAATGACTTGATTAATTCACCGAAGTTGGTTGTCAGCGCCTAGTCCTCGTTCTCTTCATCCTGCTTGGCCGGGTCGTATTTCGCGAACCAGCCCATGATATTGTCGGTCTTGGCGATCAGGCGGCTTGGCCTGCTCGCAATATAGTGGGGTGAGCCCGGCACGCGGACAAGGACGGTATCGACGCCATTCTGCTTAAGGCCGGAATAGAATTGCTCGGCTTCCCAGGCGGGCGTGCGGAAGTCCTGCTCGCCGACCATCATCATGGTCGGGGTCGTGACATTGCCGACATAGTTGATGGGCGAGAGGGCGAGGAATTTTTCCGGCTCTTCCCATGGATTGGCACCGATCCAGTGCTTGTTGACGAAGACGCCGATATCGCTGGCGAGCCCCATCGTCATCCAGTTGATGACCGGCTTGATCGAGGCAGCCGCGACGAAGCGATCGGTCTTGGTGACCGTCCAGGCGGTCAGGATGCCGCCGCCCGAGCCGCCGGTTACGAAGAGCCGCTCCGGGTCGACATAGTTGCGGGCGACCATCTCGTCGACGACGCTCATCAGGTCATCATAGTCATTACCCGGATATTTCTTGTCGATCAGCTGCGCGAACTCCTCGCCATAGCTGGTCGAGCCGCGCGGATTGGACCAGACGGTGACATAGCCTTCGGCGGCATAACGCTGGATTTCGCTGGCGAAAAATGGCCCGTACATGGAGAAGGGGCCACCGTGGATTTCGAGGATCATCGGGAAGGTGCCATTGGCCTCAAAGTCTGGCGGCAGGGCCACCCAGGCCTCAATCTCGCGGCCATCATGGCTGGACGAGACCTTGAATTCCTCGATGCGGGCCATGTCGAGATAGGGGATCACATCGGCGTTGAGTGCCGTCAGTGTACGGTCGGTCACGTTGCGGCCCGCGACCGCGACTTCGGACGGCATGTCCGGCGAGCCGGCTGTGTAGGCGAAGACCGGCCGGCTGGTGGTCGAAACAGAGAAATCGGCACTGCCATAGGGGCGGCCGATCGATGTTCCGCCGAGGCCGGAGACCGCAACGCTGGTATCGCCATCCATTTCGATCTCGAAGATGTCGAGATTGCCGGCATTCTCGATCAGGGAGTAGAGGCTGCGGCCATTGGGACCCCAGACCGTTGGGCCGAAAGAGCGGTCGAAATCGGCGGCCAGTTCGCGGACATTCGAGCCGTCTGCATTCATCAGATAGAGATTGTCCTGCTCGTAAGCCTTGATGTGGTTGTCAAAGCCGCGAAAGGCGATGGTCTTGCCGTCTGGCGAGATGACCGGGGCATAGTCCGGGCCATCCCTGTCTGTCAGGGCACGGACGGATTTGTCTGACAGCTCAATCGCATAAATGTCGCTCTCGACGGGCTGCAAGTCGCGGCCTTCGTCGAGATTGCCAGCGGCGAGCAAGGTGTCATTGTCGAGCCAGACAGGACCGGACAGGCCACCATCGGCCTCGGTGATCTGGCGGGGTGAGCCGCCATCGGCAGACAGGGTGAAGATCTGGCTGTAGCCGTCTTCAAGATAGCCGGCCCCATCGAAGCGAAAGGTCAGGTCGTCGAAGACTTTGACCGGCTCGTTCCATTCCGCGCCTTCGGGCTGCGCGATAGGCGTGGCGAAGCTCGGTTTCTCGTCTGGGACAAACATGGAGAAGGCGATGAGCTGGCCATTGGGTGACCATGTCGCCCCGGACGCGCCCTGTTCGAGCTGGGCGAGTGAGAAGCTGTCGCCGCTATCGATATAGAGAAGGCGCAGTTCCGGCTTGCCGTCCTTTGAGGTCGAGTAGAGCAGCTTCGTGCCATCGGGCGACCAGACGGGGCTGCTGGCTGACGCGCCACCGACAACGAGCGGGCGCTGTTCGCCGGACTTCACGTCGATGATCCAGAGGTCGCCGCGATCCTGGTCCTTCACCCGGTCCATGGCGTGGCGGACATAGACGATCCTGGAGCCGTCGGGGGAAATCTGCGGCGAGGTCGCATATTCGATGTCGAAGACGCGTTCGGCGGTGAAGCGGTTGGTGTCGGCCTCGTCCGGCGCGTCCTGGGCCAGTGCCGGCAGGGTAAGCGCGGGCAGGGCCATGAGGGCCGATGTGAGCGCCGTTGAAAAGAGTTTGCGTGTCATGATCATCATCCCGAATAGCCCAGTTTCAACAGGACAATGCGGTCAATGATGGAGCCGCGCAAGGCCCGCTGCTGAAGTGTCAGAGGTCGCGCCAGGTAATGTCCATGCCAAGATCGCGGGCGACCTCGTCCCAGAAGGTTTTGAGGGCGCCGCGTTGCAGGTCGACATGCGTGTCGCGTGGAATGAGGAGGACCTCCAGGCGTACACCGCGAAGATTGTCGCCGAACCGGTCTGTAATGGCATCGGCCACGCTCGACGGCGCGGGTGAATCTGGCGGCATCTCGACGCCGCCTCCGCCATAGGCTGTGAACGCGTCGGAATTCTGCAGCATGTCCGAGATCAGCAGCAGCCGCCGCGATGGCGCCGCGGGCGAATAGGCTTCTGTCTGGGCGAGGCGGGCAATCGCTTCGAGGATCGGGCTCGATGGGGCCTCTTTCGGCTCCACGAGATCGTCGAGCACACCGTCCAGGGGCCCTTCGAACATTTCAGTGTAGCGCTCTTCCATCCGCTTCGGATTACGGAAAAGCGGATTGGCCTGGTCGCCGCGTCCCGGATTACAGAGAGAGAAGGCCCCGCGCGGATCAAACCGGCCGCGCGCGTCGAGTTCGTACAGGCTGAAGCGTTCACCGAGGGCCAGCGTGTTCTGTTCGCGCCGGATCGCGGCGGCGATGCGGTCGGCCTGGACTTGTGAGTACTCATCGGTCTTGTCGACAATGACGGCGGTATGCGGGGGCAGGGTGTCGCTTTCCACGCAGAGGCTCTGTTCGTCGAACGGTTTGGGCGTCAGAACCGCGATCAGCACGAAAACGCCTGCGATCGCGCCCGCGACGGCCAGCATATTGATGAGAGCAAGACGTTTCAGCCGGGACGCGCGTGCGCCCGACCGGCGGGGCCGGTGCGACCGCCCCGATACACGGCTGCGGCTCGGACGCTTGCGCCGGCGTGCCATCAGTTATCGTTCCCGCTGGAAGGGTAGGCGTCTTTCCGGTCCGGGATTGTGACCTTCCTGCCGGTCACGCGCTCGACGGCTTCGGAGGGGGCCGCATACTCGTCGCGGAGCAAATCAGGGTCGCTGGTGAGGAGCTTGCGATAGGGTTCGATCTGGGCGTCGAGCATGCGCATCAGCTCGATCTCCTGAGACGGAGACAGGACGCGGTAGGTCTCGCCATCTTCCTCGACCTCTTCCGTGCCGAGGACTTCGCCAGCCTCACCGATCGTGTCCTGATAGGTGTCGTAATAATCCTCCAGCGCGTATTGCAGATCCTTGCGGGCGCGCTCGAACTGGCGGGCGGCATCGCTGAAGCCGGGAAAGGCTGCGTCGGACTTGCGCCCTTCGAAGGCCGCAAGGCACGAGATGGCAATGCCGAGCGCGAAGAGGACCATGGCGTCCAGCGAATGCAGCGAGAATGGCCGGCACATGGCATTCGTTGCGGCGCTGCCGATGGACTGGCCGATATCCGAGCTCAGGATGGCTTCGCACTGGGCGGCCGGAATCGGAAAGCGCGGGAAGGTCGAGGTGAAGACTTCAGGCGAGGCCAGCCCTTCAGCCCGCAGGTCGAGGATGTTGCGGTAGTGCGCCGCTGACAGATTGACCAGCAGCACCAGCACAAGGCCGAGAAAAATGGCCGCATAGGCGAACAGTCTTCGGAAATGCAGGCGGTTCCAGTTCCAGGGCGCCTTCCACGACCAGGGCGAGGTGACGTGGCGCAGCCCCCAGAAGCCGATGATGAAATAGGACACAGCGACATTGGCGAGGGAGACAGCGGCTGCCTGGAACAGGCCGCCGGAAATGCCGAACTCGCTTTGCTGTGCAAAGAAATACGCGTTGGCGGCACTCTCGAAGAGGACCAGAAGGGCGATGAAGGACAGGTGGAAGATACGCACTTCCGGATGGTCGGAGACATAGTGGATGCCAGACGTGGTGAGTTCGCCGACTTCCGGGCGCTGCGGGATTTTTCGCAGCTTGCCCTCGCCATCCTTGACCAGCTTGATCTCTGGGCCCCCACCACCAAGCTGGCGAAACCGCCAGAAACTCAGTGCGGCGCGCGCGGCATAGTCGGCTTCGAGAATGACATTATCCAGCACCGGATTGGGCCGCGTTGCGAAATAGGAGAGGTCGCGTTGTGTCTGTGCGCTGGCCTCTGAGGTCGCGTCCGCCATGTGTTGTGCTCCCAGCCGTCTGTCATCTATTAACCACAATCGGAAGGCCAGTTAAGGCTCAGCACGATATTTGTTTCGTTTGCGATACGATTTGATGCCACAACGCGGTAGGCTGGCAACTCGTAGCGCATATTGCACGTTGGTCAGGCAGAGGATCGCTGAACGGGGCATTTGGATGTTGCCCGGACTGGGTTTAGCGTATCATACGTTGGAATGACCGTCCGAAGCGTCCGGAGGACTTATGGGACTGATCTGGTGGATTATACCCGCGCTGACAGGCGTCATCGGCCTGATGCTGACATTTGCCGGGCTTGGCCGTCTGATGAAGCTGCGCGTTGCGGCTGGCGGTTTGCGCTTCCTGTTCGGGATCGGCTTTCTGGGCGTTGCTGGCGTCGGCACGTTTGCCGGGCTCAATCTGCAGACCTATCAGCGCCTGACTTATGAACGCCCGGTCGCAAAGATCACATTTTCCCGCGAAGCTGGCGTCGAAAGCGGCTATCGCGCCAATATTCAGCTTGCCGAGGGCGACCGGGTCACCTGTTTTGTCGATGGCGGCACAGAGGAAGACTGCGTCCTGACCGGCGATGAGTTCTCCATGGGCGCCCAGGTCATCACCTATAAGCCCATGGCCAACATTGTCGGTTATGACAGCGTCTACCGGCTTGAATATGTCGAAGGCCGCGTGTCGCGTCGCTACAATACCGCGACGGTGACGGAAGCGACCTCGAACGGCCTCGCCCTCTCGAAAAACCCCGGTCTCGATGTCTACACGCTGGCGAAGGAGCAGGGTAATTCGATGGGCATGGAGACCCAGTTCGGGTCCGCTGTTTACGCGCCGATGGCAGATGGCCTGTCCTATGATGTCGTGATGACGCAGGATGCGCTGAAGCTGGAGCCGGGCAATCCGGCCGCGCGCCAGGCGATGGACCGGAGGGATTAGAGCCGATGGGACTGTGGGAGAGATATGTCGTACCGCCGCTTGTCTCCTGCGCCTGCTCGACCAAGCCGATCATGAAGCAACGCGCGAAAGTGGTCCCCAAAGCGCGCGGGAAGGTGCTGGAGATCGGTTGCGGCTCCGGCACGAATTTCAATTTTTACGCCCACAATGATGTCGAGACGCTGTACGCGCTCGAACCCTCCAAAGGCATGATCAAGCGGGCGCGTAAGACCGCTTCGGATATTGGCTGGGGCAACCGGATCGAATTCCTCCAGGCTGGCGCAGAAGCCGTGCCGCTCGATGACAATAGCGTTGATACGGTGGTTATCACTTTTGTCCTGTGCACCATTCCGGACTGGCAGGGGGCGCTGAGCGAGGCGCGCCGTGTGCTGAGGCCGGACGGGCAGATCCTCTTTTCCGAGCACGGTCTGGCGCCGGATGACGGCATCGCCAAATGGCAGCGCCGCATCGAGCCGGTCTGGAGACCGCTGGCCGGCGGATGCCACCTGACGCGCGACACGGGGGACATGCTGAAATCAGCCGGCTTCACGGTCGACGAGATGGATACGATGTACCTGCCGAGCACGCCCAGGATCGCCGGTTTCTGTAGCTGGGGATCAGCGCGTGCCGCGTAGGACGCCGCCATATTTACCATTCCTTGAAGGCCCTCCTGTCATTGCGCCAGCGCTGAAACCGATCGGACTGGAAAAGTGGCTGACACCCGATACCGAAGCCGATGCCTGGCTGCTTGAGAAACATACGCTCATGGCCGAACGCCCCAGCGACACGGTACTGGGCGACGTGGATGGGGCGGCCAGCCGCGAACTCCTGTCCATGGTGGGCGAAGCGACCGGCGAAAGATGCAGCGAGTATTGGCCGAATGCGCTGGCCACAGCCGGGGCGCTGGTCTCGGATGATCTGTGCCTGCTCGAGCCGGAGAACGGCGCCTGGACGCTTTGCGCAGGTGTCGTCGCGGCGCCGACATTCTGGCGCCTGGAAGACCAGATCGGGAAAACGCTGGGCGGGCTTCACTCACCGGTGCCAGGCGGCGATCCGGAGCTCGCGTCGCGGATCAATCGGATTTTTGATGGGCTTCAGCCTGCACGCGTGCTGGAACGGTTCAACTGGACGGTTCAGGTCTCTGGTGAGCGGTTCACGCCGCGCCGTCCAACGGCTGACGGTGCCGAGCCAGAGGATCTGCACCTGCGCGTCGAACGCCAGACAATCCGCAAGCTGCCGGAGACCGGCGCCATATGTTTCACAATACGTGTTTGCGTCGATCCTCTGCTGCCCGTGCTTTCAGATCCGGAAATCCGCGAAACGTTTGAGGATTCCTGGATCGGCGCCGACAAGGACATTCGGGCCTATAAGGGCTGGGACGATATTGAAGACCTGGTTGGCCAGGCCTGCCGGCAATCGGCTGCGGCGGGATGAGCCTGTGCATTAGAAAGAGAGTGTGAGGTGGGAAAAATCGCCGAAAAGCGCGTGACCGTCGACATGGACGGTGACTTTGTCGTCTTTCTGATCGGCATGCGTATCAACAAGTTCTGGAAACCCTGGAAATGGATGCCTGTGGCCGGTGCGATGCCACGCATGATCACGGAACTGATGCAGAAGCCAGAGATTGGCATGCTGCACGCCCGGAGCCATTTCGGCCTGCGCAATGTCATGGTCGTCCAGTATTGGAAGAGTTTCGAGCATCTGCACGCTTATGCGGTCTCGAAAGAGGCCGAACATCTGCCCGCCTGGAAAGCCTTCAACAAGGCGGTGGGGGCAAACGGTGATGTCGGCATCTGGCATGAGACTTATCTGGTCCCTGCCGGTCAGTATGAGGCGATCTACGGCAATATGCCGACCTATGGTCTGGCGCATGCGGGCAATGTCGTGGATGCGGCCGGGCGGGCGCGCTCCGCCAGGGGCAGGTTGCGCCAGAGTGACGGCGCCGACCAACCTGTCGCAGATTAGCGGCTCACCGGTCGAAATCTCCGAAAACTGCTTTATGTGTTTGGGCGACGCTGATTCACTGACGATTTTCCGGGAGACGTGCATGGCCTATTGGCTCTTCAAATCCGAACCTTTCAAATGGGGCTGGGACCAGCAGAAGAAGGCCGGCAAGAAAGGCACCGAATGGGACGGTGTGCGCAACTATCAGGCGCGCAATTTCATGCGGGACATGAAAGTCGGCGACAAGGCGTTTTTCTATCACTCCAATAAAGGCCTCGAAGTCGTTGGGATCGCTGAGATTTGTGCCGAAAGCAGCCAGGATTCGACAACCGATGATGAGCGCTGGGACTGCGTCGACATTCGCGCAGTGTGCGACATGCCAAAGCCGGTGACCCTCAAGGCGGTCAAGGCGAATGAAAAGCTGGAGGACATGGCGCTGGTGACCAGCTTCCGCCTGTCTGTACAGCCCGTGAAGGAAGACGAGTGGATGGAAGTCTGCCGGATGGGCGGCCTCAACGGGAAGACGTTGAAACCGCTCTAGGCTGCCAGGTCGTAACTCATGGCGACATCGCAGCGGCAATAGCGCGCCCCGAACTGGTCGAGCCTGGCCTTGTCGTGCTGGAAGCCGGCCTTTTCATAGAGGTGGATGGCGGCTTCGCATCTCCTGTTGGTGAGCAGGAACAGATCCTCCATCCCCATTGATTTCGCACGCTCGAGGGCCTTGGCCAGCAGGAACTCGCCCGCCTTGCGTCCGCGTGCTGACGCGCGAACCCCCATCTTTGTCAGTTCGAACGCCCCGCCGTCGACGGGCATCAGGGCGCATGTGCCGATGATGCCGAGATCGGCTGCCTTCACGAAGAGGATCACGCCGCCGCGATCGATGATCTCACCCTTCGGATTTTCCATGAGCTTGAAGTCGTTTTCTTCGAGCGCGAACATGCTGTCCACCCATTCATGGGTGATGTCGTAGAAGTCGCGGTCGAGAGACGGGTCGTACTCGACGATTTCGAGCTGGTTGAAACTCTGTTCGGCTCTTGAGGCGTTGATCCGGTCAATCAGGGAGCGCTCGTCTAGCGCGGCTTCGATCTTGTCGAGGGCCTCTAGTGTGTCAGCGGTGGTTCCGGCGCACACATCGGCGGCGGCCCGGTCGATATGCGGCCAGAGATCGCGTCTCATGCGGTCGACAAGGCGCTGGCCAGCTTCGGTCAGGCTGATCACCTTGCTGCGCTTGTCGTCTGCCGCGACTTTCAGTTCGGTGAGGCCCAGATCTTTCAGCGAGTTGTGAATACGCGTGACGCCAGGCTGGCTCGCGCCGAGGCAATCGACGGCGTCGCCCACACTCATGGGGCCGAACTGGTCCAGCGCGGCGAGCAGGGGAAACTGGCTGCACTGGATCGGATAGCCCATCTCGGCATGGGCCTTGGCGGCATCGGCCTGCATACGTTCGGCGAGGCGTTTGAGCCGGCTGCCCAGCGCGAGATATCCAGATGTGACGAGAATGTCCTGGCCCATGCCTGCCTCCACAAAGAACATGTTATATAACATGTAATGGGATGGCTGAAGTCAAGCGGAATTTTGGGTGAGCGAAGCGATGCTCAGCGCTGGTATTTGATGAAGGGCGTGCGTGTGGCGACCTGATCATAGAGGATGCGGCCGCGATAATTGAATTCCTGCGTCATCCAGTAGACCGACGGTGTGCCGTGATCGTCGGCGGCCTTGTAGACAGCCTCGATCAGCGCGCGTCCGAGGCCGCTGCCGCGCACCTCCGGGTCAACGAACAGATCCTGCAGGTAGCAAACATCCTCCACCCGCCAGCAATGACGATGATAGAGATAATGAACGAGCCCGGTCGGCCGCCCGGCCTGCTCCGCGATCAGCCCGTGCATGTCGGCCATGTCCGGATCGATGAGGCGCGAGAATGTCGCCTCATACACGTCTTGGGGCAAGGAAGTTTCGTAGAAGTCCAGATAGCCGGTCCAGAGCCTTGCCCACGCGTCGCGGTCTGCCCGCCGTAGCGGCCGAATCGTGGCGCTCATCTCATTCCATCCTCAAAACTGGCGAGCGCCCACTCGGCGAAGTTGGCGAGGTTGCCGCCCCTGAACAGGAACGCGCCGACGCCAGCGGCATGCCCGGCTGCGATGTCTGTCTCCTTGTCGCCAATCAGGAAGCTCTGTTCGCGGTTCACCGGGTGGTCGGCCATCGCCTGAAGCAGCATGCCGGGGCCGGGCTTGCGATCAATGCTCTTTCTTCGATAGCGCACGACCTCACCCTCTTCATGCCAGGGGGCGAAGTAGAACTGGTCGATGGCTGTACCGGCTTTGGCGAGATCTTCTATCATATGCGCGTGAAGGGCCTGCATGTCCGCTTCGGTATAGAGGCCGCGCGCGATTCCTGACTGGTTGGTGACGACAAAAACGTACCAGCCGCGCTTCTTGAAATTGATGACGCACTCAATGGCGCCGTCGACCCACTCGAAGTCCTCGATCCTGCTGACATAGCCACGGTCGACGTTGAGGACGCCATCGCGGTCAAGGAAGAGGGCAGGGCGTTTCTGAATCATCAAAGCCCTCATAAACGAGGCTTGTGCGCGGGGCCAGCCACGAAGTTTTTCTGGCCATTTCTGGAAATTTGGCCTTTTCTTTCAACAGGGAGACGCAACGAAAAACAAATGTCTCCCTCGAGGGAGGAAATAAATGGAACAGTATCTACCCATCATTCTGAGCGCCGTCGGCGGCGGTGTGCTTGGTCCCATCATTTCGAAAATTCTTGGCGGAAGCGGGACCGGCGGACTGCTTGGCGGCATCATCGGCGGTGTCGGCGGCCACTTTGGTGCAGACGCAGCCGGCATTGGCAATCTGCTCGGCGACGGCATCATGGTGCACATCCAGAGCCTTCTGGAAGGTGGCGTTGGTGGCGGCATTCTGGGCGTCATTGCCGGCATGGTGATGAAGCCGAAGGCCTGATCGGCGCTCGACATCTCAAATGAAAGAGGCGGTCCCATAATGGTCGGGGCCGCCTTTTTCCTGGGCCCTATTCGGCGGCCGCAAGTTCGGAGACTTTTTCACGATTTGCGCGCACGCCAAGGATGAAGGGGATCGCCGCCAGCGCCGTGATGATTGCCGCCAGCATGAAGGCGGCGCCCGGAAAATGGATCGGTGCGTCATCGGCCGAAAAGGCATGCAGGGTTTGCGTCATGATGATCGGGCTGAAAATCAACATCAGTGATTGCAGGCTGGCCGTCGCGCCCTGAAGCTCGCCCTGTTCGCGCCGTGAGGTAATGCCGGAAGTGATCTGGTTGATCGCAGGCATCATGACGCCTCCCAGAGAGCCAACCGGGATGATCGCATAGACCATCCAGGGCAGGTCAGCGAAGGCGTAAAGCAAGAGCGCCACGACATTGATGAAGAGGCCCCCAGCGGCCGTGCGCACCGGGCCAAAGCGCTTGATGATCGGGCCGATCAGCCCGGCCTGAACCACGGCGGAGCCCGCCCCGACGCAGGCGAGGGATATGCCAATCTCGCGGTCGCTCCAGTCATAGCGAATGACGCCATGGAAGCTCCATGTCGATGGGAAAACCGAATGCGCGAGGCTGAACAGGCCGATTGTCGCGATGAACCAGGCCACTTTGGGCAGCTTCGAGAAGTGTTTGAACGCGCCGAAGGGATTGGCGCGGCGGATGTCGAACGGGCGCCGGTCTTCCTTCGCAAGGGATTCCGGCAGGACGAAGTATCCGTAGAGAAAGTTCAGGAAGGCAAGGCCGCCGGCGGCGAAGAAGGGCAGGCGGGTATGCATATCGCCAAGAAATCCGCCAATCACCGGTCCGACAACGAAGCCAAAGCCGAAGGCGGCGCCGATCATGCCAAACGCCTTGCCGCGTTCCTCTGGCTCTGTCGTGTCGGCGATATAGGCGTTGGCGGTCGAATAGGTGGCTGATGAAATGCCTGAAAGTGCCCGGCCGATGAAGAGAAGGATGAGCGAATGGGCAAAGCCCATGATCATGAAATCGATGCCGAGGGTCGCGATTGAAGCCAGCAGCACCGGACGGCGTCCATACCTGTCGGACAGATTGCCAAGAAACGGCATGGCGATGAAGTTCATCAGGCCAAACACGGCCCCGATCAGTCCGCCGATTTCAACCGCTTCGGAGGCCCCCCGCCCTGAGAGCTCCATCAGCAGGGATGGAAGGACCGGGATGATGATGCCAAAGCCCAGCATGTCGATCGCCACGCAGACGATGACAAACAGGAAGGCATTCTTTCCGTGCTTCTTTGTGGCTGGGGCCTCAGTCATGCGGGAAGGCAATGGCCTTGATTGGGTGGCGCGTCAATCAGCTTGGTCTGCAATTCAATCAGCCGCGTTCAGCTGTTCCTCCAGGAACTCAGCCTGACGGCGATAGTAGAAGAGCTGGTTGGCGAGTTTGCGCCAGCCATGGCCTTCGTCCGGGATGCGGACATAGGGCGCTTCGATACCGTTTTCACGCAACGTCTTCACCATGATCTCTGTCTCGGTGATGTCGATGCGGGGGTCCATCACGCCGTGCGAATAGAGTACCGGCACCTTGATATTGTCGGCCAGCGCCACCGGAGAGTTCTCGGTGTAATAATCCACCCATTCCTGCTCGCGGATATCGCCATACTCGATCCGGTCCGACGCTTTGAGCGCGGGCGAGGCGATCTGCAGGGCGGTGACCCAGTTGCCGACGCCATAAAGGGCTGCGCCCGCATCGAAGGCGTCCGGATACAGGGCGAGGACGGCGTTGACCATATAGCCGCCATAGGAGCCACCAACGACCGCCGAGCGGCTGGTGTCGACGCGGCCATCATCTTCCAGCGCGGCCAGCATATCGATGAGATCACGCACGCTGTCGCGCCGTTTCATCTGGTCGTCGAGGGTGACATAAGTCCGCCCGAAGCCGGTTGAGCCGCGGACATTTGGCTGGAAGACGGCGAGGCCACGATCCAGGTGATACTGGACGACCGGGTTGAAATTCGCGACGGACTGGCCGGTCGGGCCGCCATGCACGAAGAAGATCACAGGCGGTGGTCCGTCCTGGCTCTGCGAGCTGTCATCCGGCAGGTAGAGAAGGCCCTGCAGTTCGACACCGTCACGCGCTGTCATGCGAACACTTTCCGGCCGGATGAGGCGGGAGCGGTCAAGCCCGGCATAATTGGACGCGAAGACCTGATCGATTTCGGCCGTGCCGAGGTCGATGATGAAGACATCCCCCGGCGTGCGCCAGCCATCGACGCGCACGGCGACCTTGTCTGAGGCGGTCGAACACGACACCTGGTAAACGCCTTCGGGCAGCATCGATGTGTCGATATCGAGCGGAACGCCGTTCTCATCCATGTGCAGCGAGTAGAAGCCGTCCTCATTTTCGGTCCAGACGAGGTACTGGCCCCTGGTGCCGCACAGATTGACGCTCTCGACGTCATGGGCGGTGTGTTCGAGCACGTCAGTCCTGCCGCTCTCGACACTGTAACCCGTCAGCGCTTTCCATTCGCCGCGCTCATTTGAGGCAAAGTAGAAGCCTGAACTATCGGGCAGCCACGCAAAGCCGCCATCGCCATGATTGGCGCGCGGCTCTGGCTTGGCGATCTCTTTCAGGTCGCCCGATGCGATATCAAGGAGATAGAGATTGTCGGAATCCTCGCCCACGGTTTCAGTGGCGATCAGCTTCTTCCCGTCTGGCGAGATGTCATGGGCGAAGAAGCCGAAGACGCCTTCATAGAGGCGCGTGGTTTCGCCGGTGGTCAGGTCGGCGGTGTAGATGTCGTAATCGAGGCCATTGCGTTCAGTTGAGGCGAAGGCGATCGTCTTGCCGTCCGCGCCGAAGTCTCCGAACTGGCGGAAGCCGTCCTCCACGGCGGGCAGGACCAGCGTCTCCGATGAGCCATCGGCGGCGATGCGGAAATAGCTTTCCTGCTCATTGCCATCATTGTCGGCGCCATAGACCAGCGTCTCGCTATCGGGAGCCCAGCGGAAGAAAGTGATGCCGTTGCCGAATGTCAGCTGCTCGGGCTGGCCCCCCGTGCTGGGCACGGTCCAGAGCTGTGGCTTGCCGGTGATGTCCCATGAAAAGGCCAGCGTTTCGCCGTCAGGGGAGATGGCGGTGGTGCCCGCGCCGCTGGCCAGCAGGTATCGCGCGATGTTGGACGGATCCTGTCCGGCAAGGCCGACATTCACCGCCTCACTTTCCGGCGAGATGGCCTCAAGCGACATGTCCGGCCCGGTCTCGGCCTCCTGCGCGGTCACCGGCAGCGACGCGGCGAGGAGGATCACTGAGGTTGCGAGCATCGGTCTGAGCATGTCTGGGGTCTCCTGAAGCCTGAGAGGCTTCTTGGTGAGCCGATCGCGAAGACCTGTCAAACGCCAGACTGGACTTGCGCTGCGCGAATGCCGATTAGGCCCTTAACAGATACGGCGACCTGGGTGATAGTTTCCGCCAAGTGGTATCCAGCGAGGAGAGATTTCGATGACAGGTTTGGTGATCGTAGGCGCGGTCGTAGTCCTGCTGCTGGTTGTTGTCGTGGTGATCTATAACCAACTCGTTGGGAAGCGGCAGATGGTTCGAAATGGCTGGGCGGATATCGACGTCCAGCTGAAGCGCCGGGCGAACCTCATTCCGCAGCTCGTCGCGACGGTGAAAGGCTATGCTGCCCATGAGCGCCAGCTGTTCGAAGAGGTCGTCGAGAAGCGCAACCTGGCAGCCAGTGCCGGCGATGATGCAGCCGCAAGGGGCGCTGCAGAGTCCGAGCTCTCCCGCCCGATTGGCAAGCTCATGGCGGTTGCGGAAGACTATCCGGACCTGAAAGCGAGCGCCAATTACAAGGACCTCCAGGACGAGCTGTCCGACACCGAAAACAAGATCGAAATGGCGCGTCGGTTCTACAATGGCGCGGTCCGCGAACTGAACACGCTGGTCGAGAGTTTTCCGGCCGGTCTGATTGCTGGTCCGTTCGGGTTCAGCCAGGCGCAGTATTTCGAGATTGTGACCGCAGACCGCGCGGTCCCAGAGGTCGATTTCGGAGCCGGTCGCTAATGCTGAGATTCTGTACTGTTCTCTTCATCGCGCTGTGGGTCGGGCTGACGGCCATGGGCGAGGAAGTCATCAACCGGTTTGACGTCGGCATCGAGGTTGAGCGGGACGGTGATATTATCGTCACCGAGACGATCAATCTGACGGCTGAAAACTATCAGATCAGTCGCGGTATCTTCCGGGATCTGCCGCGCTACTACACCCAGACCGAAGGGGGCGATCGGCTGCGCTATGATTATCGCGTGATGTCAGTGCGCCGTGACGGCCGCGACGAACCCTATGAGACGAGTACCGAAGACAATGCCTGGCGCATCCGCATCGGCAATCCCGATGTCATCCTTCCGCGCGGCGAGCATGTCTACGTTGTCCGCTACCGGGTGAAGAACCAGATTCGCTATCATGAGACCTATGACGAGCTGTACTGGAACGTCACAGGCAGCTACTGGGCGTTTCCCATTCTGACAGCGACGGCCGAGGTGCGCTTTCCTGACGGCGTCCAGATGGTGCAGCAGGCGGGGTATACGGGCGGCCTCGGAGAAAAGGCCAGCGCCTATCGCTTTCGCCGCGATGGCGATGCCTTCGTGTTCGAGACGACCGAGCCTCTCGCCCGCAATCAAGGCCTGACCATTGCGGTCGGGATCGAGAAGGGGATGATCGATCCGCCATCCACCTCAGACAAGACCAGCATCTGGTGGCAGCTCTACGGGTCTCTGGCCGTCCTTATGGCGTCGCTGGTTGGCGTGTTCATCTTTCTCTACCGCTCCTGGGACAAGGTTGGGCGTGACCCGCCGAAGGGCCCTGTATTTGCGCGGTATGAGGCGCCGAAAGGGTATTCGCCCGCAGCCGTCCACCATATCTATCATCGCGGGTTCAGCGGTCATGACGCGCTGATTGCGACCCTCGTCAATCTTGGTGTGAAGGGCTTTGTCGATATCGATGCGCAGAGAAAGACAAACACGGTCCTGACGCCTAAATCGGGCAGTCAGGGCAAGCTGCCGGAAGAAGAGGCGCTGCTGGACCGCAAGCTGTTTTCGAGCGGTACGCTGACGCTTGGCGACAAATACAATGCCAGTTTTACAAGCGCCTATACCGCGTTCCGGAAGAAGCTCTCCAACAAGTTTGGAAGCGCATATTTCAAATGGAATCTCGGCTACACGATGGTGGCCATCATCCTGTCGGCCATCGCAATTGTGTTCGCGATCCGGCATTCGGCGAACTGGTCGATCCTGTTGACCGGCGCTGTAATCGCCCTGGCGCTGCTCAATGGGCTGTTCATGTATCTGATGCCGGCGGCAACGCCGAAAGGCCAGAAAGTGCGGTCTGAGATTGAAGGCTTCAAGCTCTACCTGGAGAAGGCCGAGAAGCTTCAGCTCAACGCCGCTGAAGTTGGGACTGACCGGCCGCCGCCGATGACCAAGGAGCGGTATGAGACGTTCCTGCCTTATGCGATTGCGCTTGGCGTGGAAGAGCCGTGGACCAAGCATTTCGAGAAGATGCTGCCAAAAGAGGCCGAGGCCTATAATCCCGCCTGGGCCCATATGGCTCACCGGTCCGGCGGCTGGGGCAATGTGAACCGTGCGATCACCAGCAATATCAGCTCTGCCGTGACCAGCTCCATGCCGAAAAGCTCAGGCTCTTCTGGATCTGGCGGTGGCGGATTTTCCGGCGGCGGCGGCGGTGGCGGCGGCGGCGGGGGCTGGTAGGCCCTCCGACACCTGCGGGCCGCCTTCAGAAAGCTCCGTGACGGCCCTTGCCGGATTTGAAGGCTGTGGCGCCCGAGACCGTTTCGCCTGACTGGATGACGTCCAGCCCGCCCGCGATTTCCGCTTTCAGGGCCGTGTCTTCATCGAGGCTCCACTGCGTCAGCGCCGACAGCCGGTCGGCGCGCAGGCAGCGCTGAGGGAAGGCGGCGATCTGGCTTGCGAGCGCGTGGGTGGCGGCAAGCGCTTCGCCAGCCGGGGCGCGGCGATTGGCCAGGCCGATGCTCATCGCTTCGTCGGGGGCAATTTCGCGTCCGGTCAGGATCAGGTCCATCGCCCGCGACTGGCCGATCAGACGGGGCAGGCGGATCGTCCCGCCATCGATCAGCGGCACGCCGAAGCGCCGGCAGAAAACGCCGAAGCGGGCCGTTTCGGAGATCACGCGCAGGTCACACCAGACGGCCAGCTCCAGCCCGCCGGCCACGGCATAGCCTTCCACCGCCGCGATGACGGGCTTGGACAGTCTTAACCGCGAGGGTCCCATCGGCCCGAGATCGCCATCCGGCCTGGTGACATTGCCGCGCCCTTCGGACACCGCTTTCAGGTCTGCCCCTGCACAGAAATTGCCGCCCGCGCCGGTCAGGATGGCGACTGACAGGCCGTCATCGGCATCAAATGCCTTGAAGGTGTCGTAAAGCGCCTGTGCGGTGTCACGGTCGACGGCATTGCGCGCCTGCGGGCGGTTGATGGTGACGGTGAGGATATGGCCGTCCGTCTCTGTCAGGACCGGATTGGTCTCATCGCTCATATGGCGTCCTCCCTAGTCGCGGATCAGCCAGGCGAAGGCCTGACGCAGGAAAGCGTCTCCGCCGGTGTCGACCCATTCGCCATGGGCCATGATGACCCGGTCCGGCTGGCTGGCCATGATCTTCGCGAGCGCCTTGCGGGCGGGCGCCCGGTTCAGCCAGCTCAGCCGCCATTCCAGGGGCGCATGGCCCTTGCCGACCGTAATGCCCCAGACTTTCGCGATGGCGCGCTGCCAGCCTTTCCAGTTGTTCTTCAGGAAGTCGTCGCTGAAATTCTCCGACAGGTCGGCAAAGATGGCGGTGTGCGTTGGCTCATGCACGAAGGCGATCTCGTCCATGAAGAAGGAGCCGCGGAACCAGGCCTGCGTGATCACGCCCTGCCAGGCGTCGGGCGCGGTGTCCTCCAGCGCCGGTTCGAAGGGCAGCGAGTCGCATTTCTTTATGGTGGCGGCCGGGCCCCAGAGTTTTGCGTCCGGCCAGGCCTCGTGCCACTGGGCGAGGAAGAGGTAGTGGATCGGGTTCGGGCTGACGAGGTGCGCCACCGGGCCAAGCGCCTCGACCTCGCCTTTCAGCGCGGCGGTCAGCTCGACGGGCGACCAGACCCACAGATCCCCGTCCGGCAAACGGGCGATGACCATGCGTGTGGGGTAGGGCATGCCGTGGAAATCGACCACTGGGCCTTCCCCCAGCCAGAGGCCGGTATCGATCTGTTGCAGGATCTGTTCGCTCATCACGCGTCCGCCCGCGCCTCTTCTGGTACATGTCTGCCGAGGAAAGGCACGATGCGGTTCAGCAGCACCGGCACCATCTTGTCCGGAAGATCGTGGCCCCATTTGTCTATGATCTCGATTTCGGCGCCCGGTATGCGATCGGCGATATCCTGGCCGGCAGCGGGGCGGATCAGCGGGTCCTGAGCGCCGTGCAGCACCAGGGTTGGCACGTCGAGGCCGGGCAGACGGTGATGCCAGCGCGGCTGCGCCAGGATTGCCGCATACTGTCTCGCGACGCCCATGGGGCGGTCTGAGCGTTCAAAGGCCCGCATCGCCATGGCCTTGGTCTGCTCATCGGAATTTCGAACGGTTTCGTGCGAGCCGATGACGCGGCGGGACTGCGCGGCGAGTGTGCCGATCGTTTCGGCGTCCCGCGTTTCAGGAACCGCCGTCAGCGCTTTCTGGGCTTCTTCGGTGGATGACGGCAGGGTCGGGTCACCGGATGTTGTCATGACCGGGATCAGCGTGCGCACGCGGTCAGGGTGGTTCAGGGCAAGCAGCTGGACGATCATGCCGCCCATTGAGAAGCCCATGACGTCGGCCTTCTCAGCGCCGAGCGCCTGGATCAGCGCAGCAGCATCGGCAGCCATGTCATCGAGTGTGTAGGGCACTTGTTCATGCATGGGCTCCCCGGCGGCGATACCCTTCATGATGTCGCGCGGGGAGGGCGGGATCTTGTCGGCAAACTCCGTGGTCAGGCCAATGTCGCGATTGTCGAAAATGACGACCCGGCGGCCAGCCTCGGCGAGACCCTGTTTGAAGCTCTCCGGCCAAGTGATCATCTGCCCCGAAAAGCCGGAGACGACCAGCAGCATCGGATCGGATGGATTGCCGTATTCTTCGTATTCGATCTCGATCCCGTTGGCGGCAATGCGCGGCATGGCTGGCTCCCTTCAAACGTTCTTTGAAAGGGACACTATGACCTTGCCGCCAAAGCTCAAGCGATGGCGCGTGAAATTGCAGTTACAGGCTAACGGCCCAGTTCCTTCATCGCATCTTCGAGGCCCTGCAGCGTCATCTCGAACATGCGGCCGGGGCCGATGAGTTCGTTGATGAGCTTGATCGAGCCAGTGTATTCCCAGGCGCCAGACTTGACCGGGTTCAGCCAGACCAGGTTCGGGAATTGCTCCACGAAGCGCTTTAGCCAGACGCCGCCGGCTTCCTCGTTCCAGTGCTCGACCGAGCCACCGGCATAGGTGATCTCATACGGGCTCATCGTGGCATCGCCGACAATAATCACCTTGTAGTCGGACGGGTATTTGTGGAGCACGTCCCAGGTCGGAATGCGCTCATTGTGGCGGCGGCGATTGTCCTTCCAGAGGCCCTCATAGGGGCAGTTGTGGAAGTAGAAATATTCCAGATTCTTGATCTCTGAGCGGGCCGCCGAGAACAGCTCCTCGCAAACCTTGATGTACGGGTCCATCGAGCCGCCGACATCAAGCAGCAGGAGCACCGAAACCGTATTGCGCTTTTCGGCGCGCATTTCGAGGTCGAGATAGCCCTGGCGCGCGGTGTTCTTGATGGTCTGGTCGAGGTCTAGCTCGTCCTGTGCCCCTTCGCGGGCCCATTTGCGCAGGCGTTTGAGCGCGACCTTGATGTTACGGGTACCAAGCTCGACGCTGTCATCGAGGTTCTTGAACTCGCGCTTGTCCCAGACTTTCACGGCGCGGCGATGGCGGGACTTTTCCTGCCCAATCCGCACGCCTTCCGGGTTGTAGCCATTCGCGCCAAAAGGCGAGGTGCCGCCGGTACCGATCCATTTATTGCCGCCTTCATGGCGCTTCTTCTGCTCTTCGAGGCGCTCTTTCAGCGTCTCCATCAGCTTTTCGAAACCGCCAAGCGCCTCGATTTGGTCCATCTCTTCCTTGGTCAGGAATTTCTCGGTCATCTTGCGCAGCCATTCGTCCGGCAGGTCCTGGACGTTGACGGCGTCCTGCATCGTATCGAGGCCCTTGAAGACATGGCTGAAGACCTGGTCGAACTTGTCGAGATTGCGCTCATCCTTCACCAGCGCTGTGCGCGAGAGGTAATAGAAGTCCTCGACGTCCATATCGATGACGCCCTTATCCATCGCTTCGAGCAGCGACAAATATTCCTTCAGCGTCACCGGGACCTTGGCGTCGCGCAATTCATGGAAGAAGTTCAGGAACATGAGGGGCAGTCTCCGCTGGCTCTACCCCTCAAACCTAGCGTGCGCGCCAGCCATCTCCAAGGGCTGACGCGGCGCAAGCGTCGATTTCCGGCAGATTGCTGCGGCTAATAACGGTTCTTGATCAGCATGACGCGCTTGATCGCCTGCGTCATGTTCGGGTCGAGCTGCATGATGTCGGTGATGCGATTGAGGAAGTCTTCCTCGGTCTCACGCAGCTGGCGGTCGGCCAGAACGATGTCCACGCAGTGCGCAAAGACGGACAGGCGCATGTCATGGGGCAAGGCGAGACAGGCTTCGCGCAAGCCTTCCTTACGCTCGCGCATCCGCTCATTCACGGTCTGGTTCACGGCTGCCATCTGCTGCGGGCTGAGGCGTTTCATGGTGCGCGAGCGGCGCACGAGCGCTGCGATTTCATCACGTTCTTCCGGGGCCAGCGTCCCGTCGGCAAACGCCGCTTCCAGCAGGAGGCAGAGGAAGGCCTCAGGAATGGTCCAGTCGGATTCGCTGTTCTCGTTGAACTCCTGCTCCAGCTTGGTGATGTCTGGAAAGGAGCCTTCCTTCTTTTCGGGCTCTGGTTCGTTTCCAAAAAGGATTTTGACGTCGCTCATGTGTTCGGTCCCTGTCACTTGGTTGGCGGGCCAGTTGGGCGCGGAGGCATAACAGTGTGCTGTCGGTCTCCGGTTTGCGCCCTTTCTCGCTCAGTTGAAATTCATGGTCCGGCCGCTCGGGCCGAAAGCCGTTAGCAATTCTCCGGGTCAGAGCATGGCGGCAGCGGGTTGCGGGCGGGCCAGGCGGCGACCCACTCGACGCGGTCTTCCAGCACTTCGAGATAGTCCTCGAGCTCGGACTCGACGCGCGCCACCCAGGCTGTGTCATTTTCCGGTTCCGGTATCGCCTTGGCGCTGGCCGGCATGCGCTGGCGCTCCGGTTGGGCGATCAGGCGTTCGATTTCAGCCTTGCGGGCCGCGATCTGCTGTTCGAGCCCAGCCAGTTCGCCATATTCCCCATAATTGTCGATCTGGGCTTCCAGTTCTGCAATCTTCGTCTGGTAGCCGGTGATCTCATTGTCGAGATCCTTCTCTTCGATATCGGCGAGTGTCTGGCGCAGCGCTTCATTGTCGGCGCGCAGCTGCTCCAGCTCAGGGTTGCTTGCTGGCGTACCATCGCTCGGGCCAGCGAAGGTCAGCGCGGCCCAGACCAGTGCGCCGGCCACGGCGGCTGCGAGGAATGCGACCATCAGGACCCCGCCAGCCGACAGGCCGGTCTTCACATCGTCGTCGCGGCGTTGCTGCTGGGGCGGCTCCTGAATGGGGGTTGGAAAGAGTGTGCGGTCTTCGTACAGAACCGGCGTCCCTCCGGGTGGTTGACTCGACATTCGACATTCTCCTCATGACGTCGTGTTGACTGACCGGGCGAGCCCGGCTGGCAAAGATGTGTCCCCTAAGACGGTGTGCAGGTGCGTGACTTGTAGGCGTTCAGGAACGCGCTGGCCTGCGAGTATTCGGCTTGCGATACGCCCTCGTCAGTGGGCAGGTTGAAGCTGTAATTGCCGCCGCACGCCAATGACGCTTCCTGCAGGTAGAGCAGGATGGCCTTGGTCCGGGCCGGGGCCGGGCCGCCAACAGTCGGGAAGCCGAGATCGGTGACACCGTCATCAATTTCGTCCAGCGCATCGTCGGCATTGTCGCGGGCATCCCGGCGGATCGTGTTCGCGTTGGCGACGCTGGCATATTGGGCCCGGCGCATCGCGAACATGGACTGCACCAGCAGGCCTTCGGGTGACACGCCGAGATTGCAGGCCGCTTCTGCCCCATCGCCCCAGACGCCGTTACGGCCGAGCAGGATGCGGGCAAGACACGCCTCTGTGCGGTATTCTGCATTGGTGCCATCAAGGCGCACAGCCTCGTCAGCGTATTGAACGGCCTTGGTGTAGTTCGGCGTCGCCATGGACGCGTAAAGGTCTGCGAGCAGCGCATTGGCTTCAGGCTTGTAGGCGGCCGCGTCCGTCATGCCGCTGCGCGTATTGGCACTTGCGATTTTCAGAAGGTCGGCTTCGGCCATGCTCCAATTGCCGGTCGAAATATCGTGCTGCGCGCGGGCCATGAGGGGAACCGCTGACGCGCTGTTCGCGGCGATGGCGTTTGTGTAGAGCGCGCGGATCGCTGGCGCGCCGGAGGTGCCCAGCTTCGTGCGGACATGAGCCTGGTTCATATAGGCTTCTGACAGGACTTCGCCGCTTGCGCCTTCAGCCTGAAGGGCCGTGATAGCGCGTGTATAGTCGGCATCGGCCTTGGCCCAGTTGCCCTGATCCTTATAGGCGTCGGCGAGGACCAGATAGACATCGCCGGAGGAGGCCCGGCTGGAGGCTTCCTGGAAGTCGGCCAGGGCGGCATCGCGCGAGGTGCCCTGAATGCTGGCAATCGCATCGCGCGCACTACCGCGTCCGACATAGGCAGAGGCCTCCTGCGATGGGGTGGCAGCCTTGTTGAGCGCGCGCGTGAACGCTGCTTCTGCGGCCTGGTACTGGGCGATATCGCCCGCGGCCTGTCCGAGACGGAGGTAGACATTGCCGAGCCCCACTTCAGGCTCGAAGGCGGTTGTATCGGCCTGGCGGGCGATGTCGAAATAGCGGATGGCGAGCGTCGCGCTGCCGGCATCAGTGCGTTCTGCGGCTTCGGAACCGAGCGCGCTTGTCATCGCCGCAAGTTCAGCCCGGGCGGCCGGCTGGCGAGCCATGACTTCCTGATACGCCGAAATCGCAGGCTCATAGTCGGCGGGCGTGCCGCGGGCTGCGTGCAGGCGCGCGAGTTGGAGATAGTAATTGTCGTACTCAGCGGTTGGTGGTGTCGTCGCTGTCGCGGCGAACGCGCTGAGGGCGCTTTGGGCGGCTGACATGCGCGTGACGGCCTTGGACAGGCATTCGGTACGGTTGGCGCAGATCGTCGCGGGCGGCAGGTTCGCCCCTGCATCATACCGGCTGGCCAGCCCCTGATAGGCGATGGCCGACTCGGTCGCGCGGCCGAGCCTGAAGCCAGCCCGGCTCTTCACCCAGGCGTCGAGCTCCGCTTCGCTCTGCCCGGCAGGGGGTGTCGTCAGCCAGGAGTCGTTCGCAGCCACTTCTTCGAATGAGGCGTCGAGGGCGCGCGCGGCTTCGGCAAAGTTCGAAACGTCATTGTAGGCGGCTGCGGCATGATAATAGGCGAGGGCAGACTCGCGGCCTGAAAGGTCAGAATCGTCGGCGCGGTCCATGCACTCTACGGCGATGGCGGCGCTTGAGCCGGGTGAGGCGAAACTGGTGCATGTTCCAGTGCCGGCTGTTGTGACAGGTCCGGGGGCGGCGGCGCCACCGCCACACGCGGCGACCATGCCAGCCGACGCCAGGCCAACTGTCAGAATTGAAAAACGAAATTCACTGCGCTTACGCAAAACCATAATATCCCCACCACATGGCAATTAACCATATCTTGGTTAAACGGGATTTTTTCGCGTGGGTAAAGATATCCACTCGATGAATTCGTTCGAGGCGTGAGTAGTTTTAAATATTCGGTATTTAAGACTTGGCCTGTCTTCTGTAATATTTGTTGCAGAACGCGTCAGCACTTTGCTCGGCGGACCCGCTGTCGAGAAATATTGGAATCCGCGCGAAGCCCGGACTTCGTCCCTTGTGGCATCTGACGTGCCGTCAGCCTTGCCAGAGGCGGGGTCGAGCGTAGACAATTGCCGGAAAATGGCTGAGCCGCAGCGCCAATCGGAGTTCAATATCTATGCCTGGAACCTCGCTTCTGAACGATATCCGTATCGCGGACATGACCACGGTCATTTTCGGGCCTTACTGCACGCAGACTCTGGCCGATATGGGCGCCGAAGTGATCAAGCTGGAGCCGCCCAAGGGCGATGATTTCCGCAATGTCGGCAAATACGCGAAGACGCGGGGCATGGGGCCGTGTCACCTCACGATCAATCGCGGAAAGAAATCGGTTGTCTGGGACATGAAGTCCGATGAAGGGCAGGCCGCCATCCGCAAGCTGATCGAGACGAGCGACGTTTTCATCCATAATATTCGCCCGGATGCTGTGGCCCGCCTCGGCCTTACCTTTGAGGAGGTGAAGGCGATCAAGCCCGATGTGGTCTATGTGCACTGCCTCGGCTTTGGCTCGGAAGGGCCCTATGCTGGCAAGCCGGCCTATGATGACCTGATCCAGTCACTATCGGGCGCCACCAGCCTTCTGCCGCGTGTCGACGGCAATGAGCGCCCGCGCTTCATTCCGACAGCATTTGCCGACAAGGTGTCGGGCCTGCACGCCATGTATGCGACGCTCGCCGCGCTTCATCATCGTGATCGAACGGGTGAAGCAGTGCACGTTGAGGTGCCGATGTTCGAGTGCGTGACGAGCTTTCTTTTCGAAGAGCATTTCTACGAAGCGGTGTTCGACCCTCCGGTCGGGCCGTATTGCTATCAGCGCCAGGTGGATCCCTCGCGTCAGCCCGTTCGCACGCAGAATGGCTGGATCACCATCGCGCCTTATGTCGATGCGCGCTGGGTGAGATTGTTTGATGTGATTGGTCAGGCGCAGGAGCTGGAAGACGAGCGGATCAATGACTATCGCGGCCGATACTTCAATCAGGACTATATGATGTCGCGGGTGCAGGCGCACTTTGTGAACTACACAACCGAGCAGCTTTTGGAGATGCTGGGCGAGGCTGATATTCCCGCCGCCAGGGCAAATGATATCTCAGACGTGAAAAACGACCCGCACATGCAGGCCGTGAATTTCTTCCAGCGGCGCGAACACCCCAGCGAAGGCGGGTACTGGGAAGTCCAGCCCCCGGTCCGCTTTGTGGGACATGCCACGCGGAATATCCAGCCTGCAGCGCTTCTCGGAGAGCAGACTGAAGAGGTTCTCGCCAGCCTCGGCCTGTCGGCAAAGGCTAGCGAGACCTGAGCGTCCTACCAGCGCATGTCTGCGCGAAGCTCGGCGACGGCGTCGTGGTCAGACGCGGCGTACCAGTGAATATCGGCGCCATTTGCGAGGGCGAGCATCGCCGTGCGGTTTTCGACGGCTTCAGCATCGTCGGTTTCATAGCTGCGCAGGCGGACATGTTCATCGGCCTGGTCATGCATTTCTTCCAGTTGCGAATGTTCGATCGGCACGTAGAGCGTTCCGAGCTGGCCGGCTGCCGCCGCTGATTGCAGGTCTGGCAGGTTCTGGCTTTCTGGCAGTTGGTCATCTGCGGCCGTCTCATCTGCGAAGATTTCCACGATCTTCTGTTCAATGTTCTCGCTGCCGCCATGATGGTGCTGTGTCAGCTCAAACTGACCATGCGAAGCGATCTCGGCAAAGCGCCCGACCGTTCCTTCATCGCCGATGAGGTGGAGTGATTTCGTCTGCGGGGGCAGTGCCTCTGTGACGGCGTCGAACGTGTCGTGATAAAACGCTTCGTCGGTCTTCTCGCGCTCCTGGCTCTGGTCAGACCCGAGGGCGTGATAGACTGACTGGCTGTCGCTATCGCGCGCTGAGCCGCGTGAGCCCGAATGGAAGAAAACGTCATCCTGAACGTAGCGGCGCGCTTCAACGGAGCGGTATTTCGGGGCGTCCAGCCTGTCGCTCATATCGGCGACACTGCCGCCTGAATACAGGTAGAGCTTTGGCTCGTCCTTGGTGACAAACAGGACCCAATGGGTCTCACGGCTCTGATAGTCAGCGAGCAGGGGCAGAATGAAGGGCGGTTCGCCTGTCGTGATGGAGGCCACGGGGCGAGCATTGAGATGCGCCATCCGCTGGTTTTCGCCATCATCAAAGATTGCGATGCCGTTGCCGCGGAAGTCCGCCAGTTCGAATGATGCGATGCGATCGCAGATAAATTTCGCATTCGGGCTGTGGTCCGTCACAGCGTCGACGACGTTCTTGCGCAGGATCCGCCACTTCTCACCACCGGTCTGTACGGCTGGGCGGGGGATATAGACGCTCGTCGTCTTGTCGGAGAAGTCAGCGAAGGCCTGGCGGAACGTTTCAAGGGATAGCGGGGTCGTCATGGTCGTCTCCTTCAGGTTTCTAGGTCTGTAGAAAGAACGGCCAGTTCGCGTTGACGTTCCGCTTTTTCCCGCAGCATGTCAGCCATTGGAGCGGGCTTCATCAGGCAGGCTTCGAGGCGCAGGGCTTGCGACGGCGCCGGAATGAGAGGTGCCGCCCCGAATGAGGAAGCGCGGCCACTGCCATCCGCCCATCAATTCATCGTAGAGCAGATTGCTTGAGCCAAGATTCAGGCCGCCTCCGGGCAGGTCGACAAAGCCTGTATTGGCGGCGTCGGCCAGTGTCGCGACGACCGAGTTCGAGTTCTGTGTGACGAAGTTATAGTTCAGGCGCGCCTCGTCGATGGCTCGGGCCAGTATGCTGACCCGCAGCCAGTCCTGATGGGAGAACGGGTCCGCGATCACACCAACGCGTTGGCGGGAACCCTTCCTGCGGAGCGGGGAATGGACGCTGCCATGCCACTCGATTGGCCCGTTCACGCGGAGCTTTCCATGTTTTGGAAACCCCGTGATAATTTCCGGCTGCTCGCCATGATGCGGCACAAATACCAGATGAGAGTGTTCGCCGAAGAGCGCGACGTCGAACTCTATTTTCAAAAGCACGCACTCGCCGAAGATCCGCTGAAAGGCGCCTGGATTGCCGTCGAGCAGGGTGCGGAAGTCCTGCGCGCAAAGGCCGTTGTCCAGGATGCGCTCGCGAAGCGCACTGATTTCAGCGTCTCCGATGCGTGTCGTCTCGCTGCTCAGCGAAAGATTATCGAGCTCGTTATCATCCACACATGACGAACGCGTCAGCGAGAGGCGGGTTGCCCGCTCGGGGCCTGGGAGAAAGGGAGGGAGGAAGGGAGGAACTTCGCCTGCTGTTCCGGCATTCAAGAAGGAGGATGAATGCTGGGAGGAAGAATTGAAGAATATTTCTGTATACTTGATGTCGGGCCTGATCATCCTGATCGGGATCGGCGCACGGTTCGCCATTGGTAATATTTACAGTGAAGCCGAAGCGACGAATCTGATTCAGGCGCTTACCGGTACGGGGCTGTATCTCGGGTCCGCCATTGCGGGCGCATCTGCGACAACGCTGGCCCTGATGCTGACGCTTCTCGGGCTCACGCGGCAGGCCGAAGCGGATTTCGACTATGATGTGTACAAGAGCATTTCGCAGGTCGCGTGGCTGTCAACGATCAGCCTTGTCGGCGCGGTGATCCTGCTGCTCATGCTGGTCTTGCCGGTCGGTGAGTTCGATAAGATGCCAGATGGCTGGTACCGCATCATGTATGAGGTGATCTTTGCGCAGACCGTTGTCGTTTGCGCCCTGCTCGTTGCCACGGTGGTTCGCCTGTTCCTGGCGATCCGGCATGTCATTTCACGCATTACGCCGGGTGAAGATGTGTAGGCAATACTGCGCTTTCAGGTAGAGATTTCATCTAAATCTTGCGTCTACCGATATAAAGCATGTCCCTGTGAAATAATTCGGAACAGTTGATGTCGTTACGCATATTTTTACTGCACGGGTAAGAAAAAAAGCGAAATACAACACCGAATGAAATTCACTATACGTAGCGCCTATGTCAGCCATTTCGGGCTGCCATCAGGTCTTGATACCAACGCCGATCTCGAAGCCTATATTGAGGATGTCGAACAGGAAATTACCGCAGTCGAAGCAAGCTGGACGAAGTATCAGCAAGAACACGACGTGTCTGATTCTGACGATGCACTGTACCAGGACACAATCGACCGTTTGAAATCACTTAAAAGCACAGCGAAAAACCGGCTGTGCACCGACGCCTGACCTACACTTTTCAAGAAAAATGGCACACCCGAGAGGATTCGAACCTCTGACCCCCAGATTCGTAGTCTGGTGCTCTATCCAGCTGAGCTACGGGTGCAAACCGTTGCGAGGGCGGACACATAGCGGCGCGCGCATGAGGATGCAAGCGCTTATGCTGTAACCTTCTGATCAGCTTCATATACCCCGCGTGCGATGGCGCGGGCAAGGGTGGACGCTGCCAGTTCCCCGACCCGCGTCAGCGCGATGGGTGTCGGATCTTCGAGTGGAATCTTGCCAGTTGAGATCACGAAGAGCGCATCCCCGTCGAATGGGGCGAACACGGGCCGGATGGCGCGGGAAAACCCTGACAGGGCCATCTGCGCGACGCGGTGGGCCTGCGCCGGGGTCAAGGCGACATCGGTCGCGATGCAGGCAATCGTGGTGTTCTGGCCGATCTGCGGGTTCATTTTCGCGTCGCCCCATTCTTCGGGGTCGCACTGATAGTCCGCAGGGGGGCGGTGACCGCCAAACTCGTTGCCGATCTCGAAGGGCCAGGCCCAGAAGCAGGTCGTCTCTGGCATGAAGACCGAGCCGAAACAGTTGACGCCAGCGACGGCGCCCATGGTGATCCCGTCATTGGTGATCAGCGAGGCCGAGCCGAGCCCGCCCGCATGCGCGCCCGCATTGGCGCCGATGCCGCAGCCGACATTGCCGAGCCCGAAATGCTTGTTGTGATTCTCGAACGCTTCTTCGCCGAGCTGGCGATAGGGCGGGGTCTGGCCCCAGTCCTTCTTGCCGCCATTGGCGAGGTCATAAAGGATTGCGGACGGGACGATGGGAGTCTTCGGCACGCCCGGCAGGTCTTTCAGTCCATAGCCGCGGCCCATGGCACCGAGGCGCGCTGTTACGCCATCCGCTGCAGCGAGGCCATAGGCGCTGCCACCGGACAGGACGACCGCGTCAACCTGCTCAACCATGGTGTCGGCGCGAAGCAGGTCCGTCTCACGCGTACCGGGACCACCGCCAGCGACAGCGCAGGCTGCGGTCACAGGTTTGTCAGCCAGAATGACGGTCGTGCCGGTCAGCGCCTCAAAGTCTTCGGCATTTCCAACCTGAATACCATCCACATCGGTGATCAGGTTTCGGGGTCCCGGTCGTGACATACATCCATCCTTTTATTTGTTGCAGCCGCTTGTAGGGTGAAGCAAACCCTCCGCCAAGGTCATCAGGGATGCAGATGTGATGAAACCGACTCTTCGCCAGACTGTAGCGCTTGCTCTGTTTGCGGCTGCCGCGTCTCCAGCATTTGCGCAGGTCGCCGTCTCTGGCGATAGCGCCGAGATGCCGGGCCTCGAGGCGTGCCTTGCCGATGCCGAAGTCGGCGACACAGCGGCAATCGACACTTGCGTCAGGGCGAATATCGACGAAATCAAAGCCTTTATCGCTGCAAACCCGAAGACCGCGATAGACCCAACATCAGACGATCAGGACGAGGCTGAAGCATCCGAATGAAATTGAAATACCTCTCAGTCTGGGCCGCACCGCTTGCGTTTGCAGCCTGCCAGCCTTCATCGCCGGTCGCCACTGATGCCGCAGAGCCAAACGCAGCGGACACTGAAATTGTCGAAACGGCCGAGGTGGCTGACCGTCCGGCCTGGACGAAAGGCGCCATGGTGGCGGCGGCGGACCCGCGAGCGGTCGATGCTGGCCTCAAGATCCTCAGCGAAGGCGGCAATGCGATCGATGCGGCGATCGCCGTCCATACTGTGCTGGGCCTGGTCGAGCCGCAAAGCTCCGGCATCGGCGGCGGGGCTTTCATGGTCTATTACGACCATGACGCAGACGAGCTGACCGTTTTTGACGGGCGCGAGACGGCCCCGGCGGCTGCAGACGAAAACCTGTTCATGCAGGATGGCAGTGTGATGCCTTATGTCACCGCCTGGCAGTCCGGTCGCTCGACCGGTGTTCCCGGCATGCCGAAACTGTATGAGTCGGCGCATGAGATGTATGGCCGGGCTGACTGGGCGAGCGTGTTTCAGCCGGCGATAGACCTCGCGACTGAAGGTTTTGAAGTGTCGCCCCGTCTGGCCGGCCTGCTCGCGAATGAGCGCCTGCGCGAAGCGGTGCGGCTTGATGTCGACCCGGCAAGCGCAGCCTATTTCTATCCCAATGGCCAGCCGCTGACCGTCGGAACGGCGCGGACCAATCCTGACTATGCCGCCACTCTGTCGGCGCTTGCGAAGGATGGATCGGACAGTTTCTACAAGGGCGCGAACGCTGAAGCCATTGTGGCGGCTGTGTCCAGTGAGCCGATCCCGGGCGCGATGACGCTGGCCGACCTCGCTGACTATAAGGTGAAGCTTCACCCGGCCGTCTGCGGTGACCACGAAGCGGTTCGCATCTGCTCTGCGCCGCCGCCAAGTTCGGGCGGGGTTACGCAGAACATGATCTTCGGCCTGTATGAACGCTCGCTGCCTTGGGACGGCGACCTGGCCGAAGAAGATGTGCTGATGGCCTGGGTCGAGGCCCAACGTCTCACCTATGCTGACCGGGACCATTATGTGGCCGATGCCGACTTCGTGAAGGTACCGACCGAAGACCTGATCAACCCGAAATATCTCGATGCGCGGGCGGCGCAGGCCTTTGCGCTGGATGCGACGCCGCAACCGGGCGATCCTGGCGAAGTGCTTGGCCGTGGCCCGATGATCGATATGTGGGGCCGCGACATGACCGAGGAGACGCCGGGCACGACGCACATTTCCATTGTCGACCAGTATGGCAATGCGGTCTCGATGACGGCCACTGTGGAGTCCGCCTTTGGCAATTCACGGATGGTCAACGGCTATTTGCTGAACAACCAGCTGACAGACTTCTCCCGCCAGCCACGCATCAATAACCAGCTCGTCGCCAATGCCCCTGATGGGGGAAAACGCCCGCGGTCATCCATGTCGCCAACGATCGTCTTTGATGAGAATGGCGAGCTGTTGATGGTGACCGGTTCGCCGGGCGGCAATTCCATTGTGGCTTATGTCTCCAAGACGCTGATTGGCGTGCTGAAGTGGGGGCTATCGGCGCAGGAGGCGATCAATCTTCCTAACGTGATTGCGCGTGGCCAGACGGTCGGTGTGGAAGTCGACGTTCCGAAGGGTGAAGAATGGGCCGCAACGCTGGACGCCATGGGCTATATTGTCGAAGAGCGTACGGGCGAAAATTCCGGGCTGCACGTTATTGTCGTGCGCAGCAATTACCTGGAGGGCGGGGCAGATCCGCGCCGAGAGGGTGTTGCCAAACCGCTGGAGGAATAGGCTCAGCTTTCAGCCTCAGTCCTCAGGCAGGGTGAGCCGGAAGACGGTGCCGTCAGGTCCTGTCCGCTGAAGCGTAAGGTCTCCGCCCATGGAGCGGGCCAAGTCTCGCGACAGGGCAAGGCCAAGGCCTGAGCCATCCTTGCGGGTCGTGCCGGTAAAAGGTTTGAAGAGGTTTGACTCAGCCTTGTCTGACAAGCCGGGGCCTGTATCGGCAAAATCGATCTGACGATCCGCGCCGCTCACCTTGAGCGCGCCCCCTTCGGGCATGGCCTCGGCGGCGTTGCGGATGAGGTTGGCGGCGATACGGTGGAGGTGGTCCGGATCGGCTTTGATGGTGATCGCCGGGTCGGTCTCGTTGGTAAAGGCGATGCGGTCATCGCCGGGCAGGGCCTCCCGGGCGGCTTCTTCAATGGCCTGATGGAGCAGGACGGGCTGCAGGCGCGCGGCTGGCGTGGTGGAGCGCCCATACTTCAAGGTCTCGCTGGCCAGCTTGATGGCACGCTCAAGGGCGCGTTCGAGGCGAGGGGCGGCCCGTTGGACGCGCGGGTCATTGGATGTTGAAAGCGCGTCAGAGGCGATCTGCGCGGTCGCAAGGGAGTTGCGCAAATCGTGATTGATCTTGGCGACGGCCTCGCCGAGCTGGGCGAGCCGTTCACGCTGGCGGAACGTATCGGACACGGCGCTTTCCATATCGGCCAGAGCGTTCTGCGCGCGGCCAATCTCGTCCTTGCGGCTGGTCGTCGACAGGCGCTTGGTCCAGCTTCCCGGGTCTTCACGAAAACGAATGACGGACGCGGTCACGCGCTGCATCGGGCGAACCACAAGCAGGAAGAGCAGGAGGTAGATCAGCCCGCCAGCTGTCAGGGATATCAGGAGCGACAGCCAGAACACACGCCAGCCAAAGTTGCTGAGGCCTTCTTTCAGCGGCGCTTCAGGCAAGACGATCTCAAGCGTGCGGCCGGGCGCTGAGCCCATAGCCCGAACGATCAGCAGGCGGCCGTCTTCGGCGCGATAGGTATCCAGGGTCTGCATGATCGAACCCATCATGCCTTCTTCCATGAGATCGACGGTCTTCATGGTGCCCGACAGCGGCATGGCGGGCGGCAGGATCTGCTCTCGCATGTCATCGCTGAGCTCGGCGACAGCGAGGACTTCGGCCCGCATCAACAGGTCTTCGGAAAGCTCTTCTGACACCATCCGGCTGGGCGCGGCCTCAAGCGACAGCGCCGCGATGCGGGCAGCCTGAACCCGCTGATCGAGCCAGTTGGCGCGGTAATTGGCAGCGCTGGGCAGGAAGACCAGGAACTCGACGACGAGAATGGCAGCCATGGTGACGAGAAACAGCCTGACCGACAGGCTGTCGAACAGGCCGGACCGGCTCCTGCCGGAAGAAGGTTTCGCCGCGTCAGCCACTGGCTGGGAGATAGGTTAAGGAATGCGCTGAAGCAAGCTGACAAGCATCCGGGCGGGCTTGCCGAAGACGGTGTCGGTAAAGTGAGCGCTGGCCGCCCGTTTCACGACTTCGGTCCGCGTCGGATAGGGGGAGATGAAGTTGGTTAAGGACTGGACCTTCATGCCATTGGACATGGCATAGGTGGCCAGCTGAATGATATCGCCAGCGCCTTCGCCAACCACGGACGCCCCGACAAGTTTGCCTTTGCGGATGATGAGCTTGCATTCGCCCTTGGTTTTGCCTTCGGCGATGGCGCGGTCATTCTCATCGAACCCGAAGCGGGAGACATCGATATCGTCGCCATATTCGGCGCGCGCTTCGTCCTCTGTCATGGCGAGCTGGGCGACCTCTGGGGAGGTATAGGTCACGGCGGGGAGGGGCAGCGAAGATGATTTGCTGCCCTGCTTGAACAGCGCCCGGCGAATGAAGACAGAGCCGTGCCAACCGGCCAGATGCGTGAACTGTCCCTTGCCGGCGACGTCGCCAAGGACCCAGACGTGCTTGTTCGAAACAGAGCGCAGCTTGTCAGTGACCAGAATGCCCTGACGGTCGGTTTCGACATCGCCCGCTTCAAGCGCGAGGCCATCGGTAACGGACTTGCGGCCGGTCGCGACGAGCAAGTGCGAGCCCGTCACAGTCTTGCGCCCGCTTTCGTCTTCGACCTCGACGGAAATTGTCCCGTTGGCCTTTGATACGGCAACAGCCTTGTGTTTCTCGAGAATGGTGACGCCTTCGTCGCGCAGGGCTGCGGTGGCGATCTCTGCATGCTCGCTGTCAGACCGGGCCAGCGCCTTGTCCATTTCGATGACGGTGACGGCCGAGCCAAGCCGCCTGAAAGCCTGCGCCATCTCCATTCCGATGGGGCCCGCCCCAAGAATGAGGAGATGGTCCGGCAGTTCTCTCGTCCAGAAGATGGTTTCATTGGTGAGATAATCGACCGTATCGAGGCCCGGAATGGGCGGAATGGCCGGAACAGACCCGGTCGCGATGATGATCCGGCGCGCCTGAACGATGGTGCTTTCAGAGGCGACCGTGTTGGGGTTGGTGAAGTGTGCGTGTTCGCGGATGACGTTGACACCCAGGCCTTCGAACCGCTCCTGGCTGTCGACGGGCGCGATCGTGTCTATGGCTTTGCGGATATGTTGCTGGACGCTCGGCCAGTGAGTGACCGGTTCAACGGTTGTGATGCCATATTTGCTGCTTTCGCGCGCAGCGGCGGCATATTTGGCAGCCGATAGCAGCGCCTTGGAGGGCACGCAGCCGGAGTTCAGGCAGTCACCGCCCAATTCGCCTTTCTCAAACAGGACGACGTCGAGGCCGAGCATGGCGGCTCCAGCGGCCGCCGAGAGTCCGGCCGAGCCGGCGCCGATCACGACGAGGTCTGCTTTCAAGTGGTTTGGCGAGTCTGTTGTCACTGAGCGGCTTTCTCTAGCTGTGCGGCCTTTCGGCCGAAGAATTTCTTGTAGGCCACAGGCAGAAGAGCAACCGCGCCGAGCGCGAGGAAGGCCGGGAAGAAATTCCCGATCACATCGAACAGGGATTGCGTCTCGCCTGCATCGAAGGTCGCCCCGAGGCTCGCTCCGATCCATGTATAGGCCACAACGCCTGGAATGATGCCGAGTGCCGTCGTCAGCAGAAAATCCCTGTATTTAGCGCCGAGCAGGGCCGGCGCGATGTTGGCAACGGGGAAGGGTACGACGGGCAGCAGGCGCAGCGCGAACATGTAGGAGATGGCGTTTTCATTGAAGCCGGCCTCCATTTTTTTCACGAAGCTGCCCGCCTTGTCGCGCAGGATTCTGCCGAGCGACGTCTTGGCCGCGAGAAACAGCAGGCTGGCACCGAGCGTCGCGCCGATGACCGTTGCGATCGATCCGCCGACGAGGCCGAAGAGCAGGCCACCGGCAATGGTGACCCAGAGGGCGCCGGGCAGCATGAACAGGGTCGCGAGCGCATAGACGGCGATATAAATCGCAAAAGCGAGGATGAGATTCTCTGCCACAAAGGCCTGCAGCGTGGCGTTCTGTTCGCGCAGCGTTTCTACTGAGAGATAGTCGAACAGGCCGAAAGCCCAGGCTGCAACGAGGCCCGCAACAATGACGTAAAGCGGCCAGAGCCGGATCCAGAGGGATCGACTGGTCTGTTCCGGCTGGGCGGTGACTGTTTCGGACATTGGGTCCGGTTCCTTCTTGGCGTGTGTGCCAGTGCGTCTGGCTTATTTTGAGGTATCGTTGAGCGACCAGTTATAGCCATATCCGCGAATGTCGGGGTTGGCTTCAATCTGTCTCGCAAGGTCAGGGTCTGCATAGATGAGGAAGTGGTCGATCACCTGCGCGTCGGTGCCGCCGAAGTCAGATTTGAACCAGTCATAGATCGAGGACACACGAAGGCCATTTCCGGTGACGCTGACGCCGCGAGGATGGTTGATATAGGCGCGGGCGGCGGCATTGAGGTCCTCGTCCAGGGTTTCTGCCTCCCAGGGCCGGTCCATGAGGTTCGGACAGCCGAGCGAGGCGCAGTTGATGGCATAATGCAGGCGCGGGTCGCCTTCCCATTGGGCGCGGAGGATTTCATGCTCAATGGCGTCGAGCGAGACCTCACGGCCGTCTGCCATCACCTTGATCGTCTTCCATGGGCCGGATGAGTACCATGGCTTGATGGTGGAGGTGGGATACTTCCGGACAATATAGCGAACGGTGACGGCGTTATAGAGATTGGCCCAGCTGGCGAATTGCTCGTCGCGGGGCAGGGCATCGATATCGAGATCGGCAAACTGTTCGATATAGGCGTCGAGCTTGCTGACATCGGCGGCGTTGGCCTTCAGAGCGCCGTAGTCGACACGGTTGATGCCATCCTCGCTCTCGTGGACATAGGTCTCGAGGATGTCCATCCAGGCGTCGTCTGACGCGCCGGCGGTCTGGGCAAATGCGGCAGGTGATGCCAAGAGGAGGGCGAGGCCGGCAAACAGGCTTGGGGCGGACCGATTATGGCGTCTGGTGTGTTGTGTCATGGGCCTGATATAGGCAGACACGGACACGATAACACTTCACGAGCTGGCTCGCGCCGATCAAAGTGCCGTGATGCGTGTGGGACTGGCATCGCGCCCTTGACCCTCGCCGCTACAGCCTGTATCAGCCGCGGTTTCCGAATTCGGTCAACACAATTGCTTAAGGCGTAAGCCCATGAAACGTACATTCCAGCCTTCGCGTCTCAAGCGCGCCCGCCGCCACGGTTTCCGTTCGCGCATGGCCACCAAGAATGGCCGCAAGGTGCTCGCACGTCGCCGTGCCAAAGGCCGCAAGGTCCTGTCTGCCTAAGGGGCACGCAGTACCATATGGGGTTTCCCCATGGCTGAGACATTGAATACCAGATCTGAGGTCGTACGGCTTACCGTGCGGCCTCAGTTTCTTTTTGTGCGCGGCGGACACGCAGAGCGGCGCAAGAGCCTTGTCGTTCAGGCCCGCCAGCGCCGCGCGATTGACGAGGAACCGCCGACCATCGGTGCCGGATTCACTGCGACAAAAAAGATTGGCAATGCCGTTATCCGCAATCGCTCCAAGCGCCGGCTGAAGGAGGCTTCACGCCTGTTGTTGCCGCAGCATGGGGTGCACGGGGTGGACTATGTATTCATCGCTCGCCTCGATACCGCTGACATTGGGTGGCAGCGTTTGCTTGACGATATGGAAAGCGCGCTGATAAGCCTCGCCGCAACCTTGAAGAGGGGGTCTGGCGAGGGGCCGGGCCCCATTCCTTTATCTGAAGATCACGGACCGTCGACATGAATCAGGGGATGGACCCTCAGGACCAGCGCAATTTCATCATCGCCATGGTGCTGATGATCGCATTTGTATTTGGCTATCAGGCGCTTGTTCTCAATCCGCAGCAAGAGCAACGCCGCGCCGCGCAGGAAGCCGCCGAGGCGCAGCAGGAGATTGCAACGCCAGAGGCGAACGAAGCGGTCGAAGCGCCGCCGACAATTGCTGCAACGGTCGACGAAGCGCTGTCGGTCAATCAGCGCGTCGACTTTGACGCTGACCGTGTTGATGGTTCGATCCGCCTGACCGGCTCGATCCTCGACGATCTGCAGCTGAAGGATCACTTCACAACGGTGGAGCGCGTGAATGAGCTGCGCCTGCTTCGCCCGACCAATGCCGAGTTTGGCTACTATGCCAGCTGGTACTGGTTCGACGGCACGTCGCCGGTGGCTGGTCCAACGGCCCGCTGGCAGCAGCAGGGCGGCGGCGAGCTGACCACCGCGTCGCCGATCACGCTCACCTATGAGAATGAGGGTATTTCGATCGAGCGCACGATCAGTGTCGACGATAACTACATGTTCACCTTCACCGACCGCGTGACCAATGCCGGGTCTGAGGTGCGCACGCTCTCTCCGCTTGGCTCGATCCGCCGGCACGGGGAATGGAAAGGCTTCCTGGAAGCAACAGACCCCGGCAGCTCACGCACGTCAGGCATGGCCCTTCAGGGGTTCATTGGCGTGTTCGACGGCAAGCTCACCTGGCGCAACTTCAAGAACCTCGACAAGGGCAAGGGCATCAAGGATGCCGATGACCAGGGCGCGCGCCGCGCGAGCGAGGGCGGCTGGGTCGGCTTCACCGACAAATACTGGATGACGACGCTGATCCCTGAACAGCAATATGAGTTTGCCGGCCAGTATCAGCGCCTGTCGCGCGAAACCGGACCTGTCCTGCAGCTGACAGCGGCCAGCGCGGGCCGGACGCTGCAGCCGGGCGAGACCATTACTGTTCAGAACCGCATCTTCTCCGGTGCGAAGGAAAACGCTGTCCTCAATGGCTATGAAGATGCAGGCGTTCCGCGGTTCGATGATGCAATCGACTGGGGGAACATCCTCTACTACATCACCAAGCCGCTCTTCGCGTTGCTGTCATGGCTGGAAGGCAAGGTTGGCACGTTCGGCTGGGCCATTCTGGCGCTGACCGTTCTGGTCCGTCTGCCGCTCGTGCCGCTGTACAACCAGTCGTACAAGTCGATGGCGAAGATGAAGAAGCTCACCGAGCCGATGAAGGAAATCCAGGAGCGTTTCGCGGCCGATCCGCAGCGGCGCCAGCAGGAGATCATGAAGCTCTACCAGCGTGAAAAGGCCAATCCGATCGCGGGTTGTATCCCGATCCTGTTCACGATTCCGGTCTTCTTCGCGCTCTACAAGACGCTCTACGTGACCATCGAGATGCGCCACGCATCTTTCTGGTTCATCAAGGATTTGTCGGCGCCTGACCCGACCGCGATCGGCAATCTGTTCGGCTTGCTGCCATGGGCTGCGGCAGACGTGAAAGCGATCCCGGTCATCGGTCTTGTCATCGGCATCGGTATCCTGCCGATCCTCTACGGTGTGACGATGGCTGGCATCCAGTCGCTCTCGCCGCCGCCAACCGATCCGACGCAGAAGATGATCATGCGCTTCCTGCCGATTATCTTCATGTTCGTGTTTGGCGGATTTGCTGCCGGCCTCGTCATGTACTGGGTGTGGTCGAACACGCTGTCGCTGATCCAGCAATACTTCATCATGCGGCGAAACGGGGTTGAAACCGAACTCGACAAGTTGATTGGTCGGCTATTGGGCCGAAGCAAGGAAGAAGCTTGAGCGAGACGCCTGAATTCTCCGAGGAAACGATTGAAGCGGCCCGCGTCCTGTGCGCGGGCCCTTGTGATTTCGTGCTCGGTGCAGCGGCGCTGACCCAGCTGCCGGAGGCCGACCGGCCCGAGATCGCCTTTGCGGGGCGGTCCAATGTCGGCAAGTCCTCGCTGATCAATGGCCTCCTCAATCGCAAGAACCTCGCCCGCGCCTCCCAGGAGCCGGGGCGCACGCGGGAGCTCAATTATTTTGACCTCGGCGAGGGCAAGATGTGGCTCGTCGACCTGCCAGGCTTTGGCTATGCCAAGGTCTCGCGAACCCAGGCGCATGAGTGGCAGCGCCTGACGCTTCGCTACCTGCAGGGGCGGGTCAACCTTCGCCGCGTCTTCCTGCTGGTCGATAGCCGCCGCGGCCTGATGGACACCGACCTCGATGTCATGGCCATGCTGAACTCGGCGGCTGTGACCTATCAGATCGTCATGACCAAGGCCGACAAGGTGAAGAAAACCGAGGCCGACAAGACCAAGGCGAAGATTGAAGCCGCGCTGAAGAAGCACCCGGCGGCGCACCCGGTTATTCGCGTAACGTCGTCTGAGAAAGGCTGGGGCCTGCCCGAGCTGCGCGCAGAAATCCTGCAGCTGACGCTATGAGCGGCTTTCTAAAGGTTTAGCGATCACCATGAAGCGCGCGGTGCTGGTCAAGCAACTCACTGGCGCGCAAATGAATCGGCCCGACAAAGTCCCCGATTGTCGCGTAGACCTCGGTTGCTGTGACGCCGGCATAGTTATGGCGCAAGGAATTGCCGATCTTTTTTACAGCTCTTAGGGTGTAGTTCGGAAACAGCGCTTCAAAGCGCCCGGTATCCAGCTTTCCTTCAAGTTGGATGCAGGCCTCAACAGTATTCTGGATCGCTTTCTCCGTGGCATACACCAGTGGCTCATCGCGAAGAAAGGATTGCTCGTCCTTCTCAGCGGTCCACGACAGTGCCTTTTCCGACTCTTCGAATATCTCGCCGACGAGATGCGCTTCGCGATTAGAAAGCAAGGATGCGGTCCCGGTCGATTTCGGCTTGTAAATACGGTTTTGAGGTCGGCTCTCTCACAAAGTCGACGTCCGCACCGAGCCAGTCTTCGAGGTCAATGACCAATTGCGCTCTATCCAGCACAGAAAAAGTTTCGTTCTCAATACGGGCAACGATATCGATATCGCTTTGCGGTGTCGATTCACCTCGGGCAACCGATCCGATTATAGACATGCTGACCACACCTTTTTCGCGAAGGGCGTCGCGGTGGGACTTCAAAATATTGATCGCCGATTTCAGATCCATAGTCATAATATATGCGTTTTGCAGCGTTCATTCCATTGGAAACTGGATTCAGTGAGGGCTTTAGTCTGGAGCATTGATTTCCAAACCTGCCATCGCCGCGACCTTGTAGACGGAACGCATGTTTCGCGCGGTCATCGGCACGGGGATCCATTTCTCGATCTTGTCTACAAGCTTCGAGCGCCCGATGCCATCCGGGGCGTAGAGGTAGAACACGTCATCGATAAGCTCGGTGCGCTCTGATCTGGCTTTCAGGTCATAGAGGGCGTCGAGGTCAGCCTTGTGGCCAGGCGCTTCGGCGAGGAAGAAGAAATGAACGGTTTTCGGATCATTCTGGCCCTTCCTGGCGAAGGGATTGGCGTCGAGCGCCTTTGACAGTTGTTCTGCCGACAGAACATGGCTGCGCGGGGCGAAGCCGAATGTCTTTTCTATTAGGCCCGTGATGGCATCGCCGACGGCGTCTGCGGACGTATGGAGCGACTTGAAAACAATGTTGCCGCTCTGAATGTAGGTTTGCACATCATCGAACGCGGCTGCCTGCATCGCGTCGCACAAATCCTTCATGGGGAGCTTGTTATTGCCGCCGACATTCACGCCGCGCAGGAAGACGATCCACTGATTCATTCAGGGACTATACCTCAGTCGCCGTCGTGTATGATAATTTCGTCAGGCTGGCGTGGTCCGTCATAGGCGCGATTGCGCTCCCAGCCATTCTCGCCCCAGGTGAAGGCTTCGCCGCGCCCGTTCACGCGCAGCGAGGATGAGGCGTAGGAGCCGTCTTCGGTATTGCCGTACATGTCGGCATAGCCATCACCATTCGTGTCACAGGTATAGAAGCTGCCGCTATGGGAACAGCTATTGTAGCCGACCCTCTGACCGTATGATGTGCCGGTTGGCCAACCGCCATAGGTGCCGAATGTGTTGGGCGTCCAGTACCCATTGGAGACGGTATAAGGCGACGGCGTGTAGCCGGGGGCCTGATAGGCTGAGCCGTAGGGCTGATTGTAGGAGGCTTCGGCGAAGCCCTGGCTGAGGCCGGCGGATATGGCTTCCAGCTCAGTCGCGGTGCAACCGGTCATCAGGAGACCGGCCATCGCGGCCAGACCGAGCTTTGCGCGCGTCTTGCGCGCCGGCGCCGCTTGAACGTTCATCGTGGTCCCCCCACTCCGTAATCCTGCGTGTGTTCAAGGCATTAACAGACCCAGCCTGACCGCAAGATGAACAGATCGTCACGAATTTCAAGAGAGGGCCGGTTCGAAGGCCGGATCGTGTCTAGTCTCGCTTGCCGCCGAGAAGCCGGTCTGCACGCGGATTGGTCCGGTTGCCCCTATCGCCCCGATTGCCACGGTTTCCGCGATCGGCGCGGCGATTGTCGCTGGACGGAGTGGTGTCCTGTGGCCGGCTCTGGCTCGGGCGGGGAGGGCTTTGCGGGCGGGTCTGGTTCTGGCTGCGATTGGCCTGATAGGCGCGGCGGGCCTGTTCGCCAGGCCTGGCTTCGCCGCGACGATTATCATTCTGCCTGCCGCGGTCGCCGCCTGGCTGGCCATAGACCTTCAGGCCGCCCGGGCCGGTGCGCCTGGCATTGTCGTCTCCGCGGTCACGATGGCGGTCGCCGCGATCGCGGTCCCGGTGGCCTCGATCACCCCGGTCAGCGTGGTCCCACCGATGGTCGCGATCACCGCGATCACCACGATCCCTGCGATGGTCGCGGTCGCCCCGATGACGGTCACCCCGGTCATGGTCGCGGCGCTGGTCACGATAGTTCGCATGCCGGTTGCCGCGATGATTGCGGCCCTGGCTGCGAAGCTGGAGATAGCGATTGCGATTGTGGCGATAGTAGCCTGACGAATAGCCGGTCACATAGGTCGGCGAGTAGGTGAAGAAGACGCCGCTGCGGTCATAATAGCCGGTGTCGCCGTAATAATAGCCCTCGCCGCCATAATAATAGTCGGCACCGTAATAGCTGTCGCCGTAATAGTATGGGTCGCCAGCATTGTAGCCATCGCTGTAATAGGCGTCGGCGCTGGCGGTGTAATAGCCGTCATAGCCATAGGTCGTGCAGCCGCTGGCCATCAGGCCGGCGCCGATAAGGCCAAGGCCGGCGCACCAGCGAGCGAGGCGAGGCTTGCGGGCTTTGGTCATGGATTGTCTCCGTTCGGGATTTCCTGTCATGAAACAAGGGTTAACAAACCCTGCCTGACTGTCAGATGAACGAAGATTGAACATCGACAGTTCCCGTCATTCACCACTTGCCAGAAACGCGGGTCTTTAGGACAATTGAGGGCGATGGCCGTGAGCATTCAGACAGCAGATCTCGACAGGAGCGACTTTCGCGAGCTGATCGCGTCTCACAAGGCGTTGATGCTCGAGACATCGCCGCCGGAAAGCTCGCATGCCTTGCTGATCGATGGGTTGAAGCGGCCTGACATGACCGTGTGGGAGATGCGGGACGGCGACAAGCTGGTCGGCTGCGGTGCGCTGAAGGGGCTGTCGGATGGACGGTCGGGCGAGATCAAGTCGATGCACACCGTGGCGCAGTTTCGCGGGGCGGGGCTCGGCCAGACAATGCTGAAGCACATCATGGCCGAGGCGCGGGAGCGGTATTATTCCAGGCTGATGCTGGAAACCGGGTCGCAGCCGGCCTTTGCTCCGGCGCGGCGGCTCTATCAGCGCAATGGCTTTGTGTTTCGCGGGCCGTTCGAAGGCTATCACGCCGACCCGCATTCCGTGTTCATGGAGCGGGCGCTGGACGCGTAGCGCGTGCAGCACCAGCGGCCGCAGACTCCGGGTGTGGAGCGCGGCAGGCGATCAGATTTTGTGTGAGCGCTCACTCAAGGTGGGTGGAGGCAGGGCGAGGGGCCAGTCTGGCGCTGTGGGGCGTGCTTGGTCAGGGCGGCCAGGCGCCGTGCGAAAGCCGCGCGGGACCCGTGCAGATGCGCTGCAAGCGCTGGCTCGTCCGCAAAGAGGGCCGCGAGCGGGCCGAGATGCAGCGGGGCAAGACGGGTCCAGGGCGCGGCGTCGACATCGGATGGCAGGCCGCCGCGCGCGGCACGCTCGGCCGCGCTCTCTCCGCAATGCTTGATGTAGATCACCCCATTGGGCTTCAGCGACCAGACAAGCCCGTCACAGCCATCCGCCCACGCCTCAGCCAGCGTGATCCGTAGGCAGGCAAGATAGAACCACAGCACCGGCCAGTATTGGACGGGCACGATCTGGTGGCATCTCTGAATGGTCGGCCAATCGAGCATGGGAAGGAGTATGCGACGGGCGCTGGGGGAGGGGGATGGATTGCTTCTACGGTTGTGGAAAAATCCATTTTTCTATTACTCTTATAAAAGAACAGAATTCTGAGGTTGGGGCGAGTGGCTGGGATCTATGATTGGTTGAGCACAAACGGGTTGAACGTGCTGATAGGAAGTGTCCTTACGGGACTGATTCTGCTGATCTTCAATCCAGTTAGGGATGCCATTTTCCGTTCATTCGCTGGTTTTGTTGGCTGGCTTCGGGCAATCGTTCTCGGACTGCCGAGCTATTTGGAGCTTCGAGCGTTCGTGCGGTCTCGACGTCCGATTTGGGCGTTTCGAAAGGGTACGAAAGTTTCGAATCCGAATGGACCTCCAGTTCTAACAGTAATGAATTTCAAGGGCGGCGTTGGAAAAACAACGATTGCAGCAAACTTAGCGGCTGCCTTATCGCGCGAAAGACTAGGCTACCGAGTTCTGTTGGTGGATTTGGATTATCAAGGATCGTTGTCGGATCTGCTGCGAGTTCGGATGGAGGGATCAGAAAATCTCGTGGGCGATCTCTTGAGAAACGCACGCGCAATAAAATCGAAAGACCAACTCGTATCCAAAACGCTAGGCTTGGACCGAGTGGATATCGTAACAGCTGAGTATGGTCTAACAGACGTAGAAGACAACGAAATGATGCGCTGGATGATGAATGATACGCGCGATGATGCTCGAAGTCGATTAGCCCGCACGTTGAGATCTGGAATGGTCAAAGTTTGGGAGCACTATGACGTAGTCATAATGGACGCCCCACCTCGCTTGAGCTTAGCTTCAGTGAACGCGCTCAAGGCTTCGAACTTCGTCCTCATCCCGACAAAGCTCCAACCGCTGTCTGTGCGGCCTATCAGCAAGATGTTGAACTACTTGGAAATGCTGCAGCGCCGAATTCGAAGCAACTTCGAGATATTGGGGGTGGTTTGCAACATGACGAGGATGGATCGTGAGCCGTCGGGCTCGGAAAATTTACCTTACGAAGAGATCATTGACGCGCTCGCTGCGCAGGCGCCCACCGCGAAAATCTACACGCAGTTTGTAAAAGACACAGTACACATTGGGAGACCGGAAGGCGCTAATATTGGATATCTACTTCCAGGAGCACCGGGCGACATCGTGCGAGCCACATTTGATAATTTAGCGCAAGAAATTGCGATCGACCTAAGGCTAAACAAACCACTGGCTAATGCGGCCGAATAGGCCCATTACTTTGCTTCGGAGGGGCTAAAATGGGCTACAGCGTTGGCGATCTTATTCGCTCTCTTCAGGACATCGAAGAGGCAATGCCAGGCGCAGCAAGTAAGCATCCTAGATTAGGTGTCAGAAAGACTGTGGCCTTTCTGAACGCACATAAGAATTCGTCGGTCGATCAGCTTGTCAGAAAACTTCGTGAAGAAGCCGCAACCAAGCCGGTAAGAAAGAAAAAACCGGCGGTCGTCCGTCAACAAACGGTCGCAAAACACGTTCATTCCTTGAAATCTGCTGGCTCAAGTCACAGCCTGTTTGTTGATTCGCTGGAGCAGCTAAAATCCGATGGAAATGTTCGCCTGACGGAGCTCAAACAAATAGTCGCTGAGTATGTTGGGAAAACAACCACTGTTGGAAGCAAAGCAAAAGCTTACGGACTTATTGAGCAAAAGTTCGATGGTTTTTGGAAACAGCAGCATCGCTCACAATAGCTCGTTATTGATCTTTCTGGCATGCGGCATCGCATGCCCTAGCCCTTCGACTTCGCTCAGGGTGACGGCGTGAGGGATGGCGGGCGCCTCACCTCCCCCACAAACATCAGCGGCCCTGCCTCATAGCCCAGTTCTTCGGCGTGGGTCTTGATCGTCTCTATGAGGGCGTCGTCGGGGGCTTTGGCCCGCGCGGGGATCCAGAGGTCTTTGCCCTCCGCCATAAACCTACCGCGCCGCCAGCCACGCCAGATATTGCTCGATCCAGAGGTCGCTGGTTGTGCCTTGGGGGCGCATGCCGAAGCCGTGGCCGCCGCCTGAATAGAGGTGAAACTCCACATCGTCGCTCTGCTTGAGCCAGGCTTGCACCATGGAGAGGTCATTGCGGGCGAAGAGGGGGTCATCAACGGCGATCGCGAAGAACAGGTCCGGGCGCGGCCCGCCCTCGATCGACAGCCACATGGGCGGATAGATCAGGCCGACATGGGCGAGCGCGGAGGCTTCCTCATAGTCCTCGATGAGCTGAATGGACGCCATGGCCCCCGCCGAAAACCCGATCACGCCAATCTGGTCCGGGGCGAGGCCCCACTCATCGGCGCGGCTCTGGACGAGCGCAATGGCGGCGGCGAGATCGTCGGCGGCCGGCTCATAGGCGATATCGCGGGCGTGGACGGGCGTATCGGCGGCCGGGTCCAGCCTCTCCTCCACCCGGCCCAGCGCCTGAAACTCCCGGCTGATCTGCACCAGAAAGGCGTCCGGCGCTTCTGGGGTCGGACGGGGGCGATATTTGAGGACAAAGGCCGTGTAGCCCTCGGCGGCGAGGCGTTCGGCCACCCAGAAGCCCTCGCTTTCGATGGAGACGAATGAGAAGCCGCCGCCGGGCATTATGATGACGGCCTGGCCATTGCCGCGTCCATTCTTGGGCATCACCGGGTAGAGCGACGGCTTTGAGACGTTGCGGACCCAGACCTGTCCGAAGACGCGGTTCCACTGTTCGGTGTCGGGCGCGGTCTCATCGACCGTGGGCAGATAGATCTGCTGACCGGGGACGGCGGGCACGATCTGGGCGGTGGGCGCTGTGTCGGCGGTCTGCGCTGCGGCGGGGCCTGTCCATATGAGGGCCAGAGCCAGCCCCAATATCCATCTCTTCATCGCGCGTCCTCGCCTTTTGTCCTGTTTGAAGAGCAGACAAGCGACAAGCGGCGCGGATGGCAAGGGCGTCCGTCGTTGGCAAGACCAGCACGAGCGGCCGCAGACCCGGGGTTTCGGGCGCGGCGACGGGCTTATTTGTGTGAACGCTCACTCCAGGCGGGTGGGGGGGAGGCGTGCCGGACTGTGGGAGGCCGGCAAGGGGCATCAGGGATGAGGCTGAAGACGGCGCGGTGCCAGCGTGGGCAAGGCGGCCTGCGCCCGCGGCGAAGAGCGCGGTCAGGGCAAGACCGCGCGAGCGCGCGCCCTCAAGATGGGCGAGACGGTGCGGCTCGAAGCCGGTCTTGAGGCGGGTCCAGGGGGCGTGGTCGAAACCGGGCGGCAGGCCGCCGCGCCGGGCGCGCTCGGCCGCGCTCTCACCCCAGTATTTTATGGAGATGACGCCATTGGGTTTGAGCGACCAGATCACCCCGTCACGCCCCTCGGCCCACGCCTTGTTCAGCGTGAGCTTGAGGCAGGCAAGATAGACCCACAGCACCGGACCGGTACTCTTTGGTTGCAGATGCGAAGGGTCTCCGAGTTGAGCATGGGGAGGAGAATAGGACGGGCGCTGGGGGAGGTGGATGGATTGCGTCGTCCGCAATGGGGGCAGAAACAGACTCTTGCAATCACTGTCGGAGTGTCCGATCAACGGGTCGGGCTCTTGTATACCGAGCGCGATTACCCCGTTTTCGCCATCCGGTTTTGAACTCTCGCGCAATTTGTAGGGCGGCGTTCCTTGAGCTAGTGATCGAAATGGAGCCAAAAAAGGGCCGGCGAACCGGCCCGAGCTTGTTGATTGTTGAAGACACGCTGCCTCTAGCCGCGCTTGTCGCGCATCTGCAGGACTAGGCCAATACCACCGACGACCAGGCTGGCGCAGCCAATTCCGAAACCGATAATCGAGATCACTTCATCACCTCCTTTCTTTGAGAGTGCCCGCAGTGTCGCCCGTGCTCGATAGCGCCGCCACAACGCTTGTGATCGTTCGAATTGCGTTTGCCGCTTTCGAAAATGTTTTCTCCTTTGGATGTGATTTCCAGCAATTTTGTGCGGTTTCGACTGTTTCGGAAGATTTTCGGAGATTGCTCTTTCTACATGTGCCCACTTATTTACAATCTCAGCTTGTCAAGCGGATTTCAGGGGAATTCAAAGGTTGAACCTGCATTCAATATAATTAATGATTTTCGAAAGAATTCGAGGGTTGATGGATGATGTTTCCCAGAACAAAGGTGATGGCTGTTCCGCCTAAGCAGGCGTCACTGGATGACCAGAAAAAGAAAAACAAACGAAACGCATCCTACAGCGTATATACCGACCCAAAGATCGAACCTGCCAAACGGCGGTTTACCCAATCCCAACTGGAGGTCTTATACCGACTGACGGATGGTTCGGTCACGGGCGAAGAAGTTCTTCAACACCGCAACAGAAAACTGTTCGTGGCCAAAGGCTCATGGGGCCACCTCAACATCTCTCAACTGATCGATGGTCTTCAAAAGTTCGTTGCGAACGCCCGTGCGGTCAATCCGAAGAACCGCACGCTCTACGTTGGCCCTAACCTCATCAAGCGCCCCGAGATTGACGATATTGTCAGCGGCGATCCGACATCGCCTTTCATCTATCTGCGCGCGCATAATGTCGTCCGTGCGGCGACAGCGCTGCAGTTCAGGCCCGTAACGAATTACACTGATGATCACGTATCAACGAAAGACGGCTTTCTCGACGGGATGCTAATTGCTTCCATCTGGTCTGCAAATGCTGCATTGGTGAAAGACATCTACGACATGGCAACGCCTGACGAACTGGCAGCTATGATTAACAATCTGTGGCATAAACACAATGCGAGTGTGAGCCGCACATTCTTCGAAGATCGAATATTTCCGGAGCTTTCTGCAGACGGGCGTCGTGAACGAAAGGGATATGGCATAACAAAGAAATTAGCCGACGCGCTGTATATTGAATTAAAGACAATCGCAGAGGCTCACACTAGCTCCATCCCGCCCTTCGGCCTGATGTTTCCACACGATCACGATCGCACCCACGCGAACGGGCGACGCGTATTCTGCCTTTCATCATCGGATGGCAATCTGGTCTAGCTCTCTTCGGGCGATAGCTTGGCGAAGGGCAGAAAAGCGTCGTAGTCAAAATCGAGGCCGCGCGATTGCAGGCATTCGACGATCTTTACGAAACGCTTAGGTCCAATGAATGGCATATAGTAAATATTGCCAGGATTCTCGTCGGCGAGCTTGAACAGATCGGTGTAACCAAGTTCGTGCAGCAGATAGGCGACCGAATGCCCTGCATGTTCTTCCATCGCAAGCAGCGTCCGATAATGCGTCCGTTCGCCGAATTCTTCGAGAGTCTCGCCCATTCGCACCCACGCGTCTTGTTCCGAACCCATTTAATAGGACGCACGCCCTTTTCTATATAAGGGATGCGGTTCGCTCAAAAGCGCAAGATATTGTGGTTTTGTGGCGGTCCTTCTTTGTGGAAAACACGCCGCTCAGCGCCCCCCTGTCCGCTTCCGGCGAATGATTGCCCTTCCTTGCCGCCGCATCGGAACGTCTGCTTTCGGGATTTTGAGGCACTGGAATTTTTTGCGCATCACCCCGCAAACTCCAGCGGTCCAGTCTCATACCCCAACGCTTCGGCCTTCTTCAGGATCCGGTCGATGACGGTCTGGTCGGGGGCTTCGTCGCGGGCGAGGATCCAGAGGTATTTGCCGTTGGGGCTGCCGACGAGGGCGGCGCTGTAGTCGGGTTCCAGGTGCAGGATCCAGTAGTCGCCCCAGGCGAAGGGGACCCATTCGGGGGCGAATTTCACTTTGAGTTTTGAGTTGTTCGAGCCTTCGACCGGTTTGGCGACACCTTCGGCGACATCGCGCTTGCCGGTCTTTTCCTTGGTGCAGGAATTGGTGACGGAGATGCGGCCGTCGTCTCGCAGGCCGTATTCGGCGGTGGTGTCGGTGCAGCCTTTCTCAAAGCTGTTGGGGTAGCGCGCAATCTCATGCCAGAGGCCGGCATATTTCTCGAGGTCGACGGAGGCGACGGTCTGAGGCGGGGTGGACTCTTCGCGGTAGTCCGGCTGCGAGAGATAGGAGCAGGCGGAAAGGGCGATGGCAGAGGTGGCGGCAAGGGCGAGGGCGCGGATCATGTGGGGCTCCATATCAAGTGTCGAAAACAAACGCGTCAGACCCGATATGGTTTTTTCTGATGTGCTGACGAGGTCAGACTTTTCGGCCCGGTCTTGTGGCCGCGCATGGGCGGCATCATGTCATCGGCTCATGAAAAAGCTGGAAGGACCCTCCCGATGAAACTTTATTATTTGCCCGGTGCCTGCTCGATGTCCTCGCACATCGTCATCAACGAACTTGGAAAGCCTGTGACGCTTGAAAAAGTCGACAAAAAGAACGGCAAGACGGAAAGCGGGGCGGATTACAGCAAGATCAATCCGCGCGGCTATGTGCCGGCGCTGGAGCTCGATAGCGGCGAGGTGCTGACCGAGAATATCGCCATCCTGACCTATCTCGGCGAAGGCCATGACAGCCTGCTGCCAGCCTCCGGCCTTGAACGGGCGCGCGTGATTGAGGTGCTATCCTTCCTCGGCACCGAGCTGCACAAGGCGTTCGCGCCGTACTTTGGCGGCAATGCCGGCGAGGCCGAGACGGAGAAGCTGAAGTCCAAGCTGGGCCAGCTCGAAGCCTGGCTCGGTGACAAGGCCTTCCTGACCGGGGACGATTTCACGGTGGCCGACGCCTATGGCTTCGTCATCCTGAACTGGACCAGCGTGGTCAAGCTGCCGCTCGATAGCTGGCCGAAGCTGAAGGCGTATCATGAGAAGATCGCGGCGCGGCCGTCGGTGAAGCAGGCGATGCAGGCGGAAGGGCTTGTGGCCGCCTGATTGGCGCAGTCCGGATCCGGCGGTGGCAGGGATCAGTCTGCCGCCGGAAATCCGCCGGGCGGGGCGAGGCTGCTCGCGACTTCGCGATAGGGCTTCCACGCGCCCTCATGCTTTTTCAGGATCATGAGGTAGGTGTTCGGAATCTCCACGCGGACGTCTGCGCCTTCCGGCAGGTATGAGGCGATTGTGGTGCCGTATTCATAGGCCCAGTCTTCATCGATGATGACCAGCTCTTTCGGTGTGATGTCGAGGCTGTAGCCGGGCGGGAAGGGGCCGTCTGTGGCGGCGGCAAACATCTCAAGGTGCGCCGGGCCGCCGGGCATGACCTGCTCAAACGCCGGATGGCTGAGCGCGCCGAGGGCGGCGAAATCCTGCGCGGCCATGGCGGCCGTGAAGTTGGCGCGGACCTGGTCAATCGCGGCAGCTTCGGCGGTTTCGTCGATGGCGGGCGGCGCAGTGGTGGAGCAGGCGGCAGTCAGCGTGAGGGTCGCGGTGAGCAAGGCGAGGCGGATCGATCTGGTGTGTGTCATGGCATCCCTTCCCAGCTTTATGACGGCATGGATCGTTGCACCAGGCGGAGGGCTTGGAAAGAGCGTTTTCAAATTTCTTGAACACGACAAAAAATTATTATTTTGGTTGAAAATAGGGCCGCATTACCAAAAAATATAAAACTAAAGTATAGATTTTGTCCGATTTTGTCATACGGTGTTCCGGCCAACAAACTTGTTGGTGTCAGGAAAAAGGACATTCAAATGATCACAAAACTAGCCGTTCTGACGGTCGCGCTGACCGCAGGGATAGGGGCAGCATTCTCAGGCGAATCTGCAGCATTGGCCGACAACCCGGCACCAAATGTTCTGGCGCAATATCTGGATGTTGAAAGTCAGCCGACAAATCAGTCATTCGCTGCACCGGTGGTGGCGAGGCACTGTCAGCCCATGGCATATGAAGAATGTCTCATTAATGGGTACCCTCCCGTAGGCTGTGCCCGAATGTATTGTCCCGATAAACACGCGTTCTAACTTACCCTCTTCGACGGGAGCGGCAGGTGGTCGCTCCCGTCCTTTTGCTGCTTTAGCTGCGAGATCGGTCGTTCAATAACGCTGTGGGCTTAACCCGGCCACAAAACTCCGCTACACGCCAGCTCCATGAGTGAAACGACACCGAATCCTGGCCAGTTTACCGCGGCCACGCTTTCCGAGGCGCTGCCTTACATCCAGCGCTATGACAACAAGACCGTGGTCATCAAATATGGTGGCCATGCCATGGTGGATGAGGCGCTGGCCGAAGCGTTTGCGCGCGATCTTGTGCTGCTGAAGCATATGGGGGTGAACCCCGTCGTCGTGCATGGCGGGGGGCCGCAGATAGCGAAATTGCTGGAGCGCCTTGGCATCCAGTCGGAGTTTCGCGATGGCCTGCGTGTCACCGATGATGCGACCATGGAAGTGGTCGAAATGGTCCTCTCCGGGCCGATCAACAAGTCGATTGTGCGCGCCATCAACAAGGCGGGCGGCAAGGCGGTTGGCCTGTCTGGATCGGACGCGGACCTGATGCGCGTGCGCCGGGCCACGCGCACGAGCAAGGACCCGGACAGCCATGTCGAGCAGGTGATCGATCTTGGTTATGTCGGCGAGCCGGAAGCGATTGATGTGTCGGTGCTGAATTTGCTGACCGACTATGATCATGACTTCATCCCTGTCATTGCGCCGGTCGGATTCGACGGCGAGGGCAAGCGCTACAACGTCAATGCGGACACGGCGGCGGGCGCGATTGCCGAGGCGCTGGGCGCGAGCCGCCTGTTGCTGCTGACCGATGTGGTGGGCGTGAAGGACAAGTCCGGTGAATTGATGCGCGAGATCAAAGCGGACGCGGTCGCGTCCCTCATCGCCGACGGCACAGTTTCAGGCGGAATGATTCCGAAGCTTGAAACGGCCGCCGGAGCGGTCAAGAATGGCGTTGGAGGGGCTGTCATCTTGGACGGCCGGGCGAAACATGCCCTGCTCATGGAGCTATTTACTGAACATGGTGCAGGTACGATTGTTCTCTAAATCCGTTATCGCAGGTCTTGGCCTCTGGCTTGTTGCCGGGCTGGCCGGTTTTGGCGCTGGCAGCGCCGATGCGCAGGGGCGCGAGAAGGGCTGGACGCTGTGCAACCGGACCTCCTATGTGATCGAGGCCGCCGTCGCGCGGTATGAAGGCCAGGGCGTTGTCGTCGATGGCTGGAAGCGGCTGCGGCCCGGCGCGTGTGAACTGGCGCTGGCCGGTGAGCTGCGCCCCGGCGTGCACTATCTTTTCGGGCGCTCATCGACCGCGCATCGCGGCGGCCGCAAGGTCTGGGGCGGGGATGTCCCGCTTTGCGTGGACTCGTCCGGCAGCTTCTCTGTCGAGAGCCCGCAGGACTGTTCGGCCATGGGGCTTGAGCCGCGCGACTTCCGGCCGGTTCTGGTCGAGAACAAGTCGAGCTGGAGCACGAGCTTCACCGAAACCGAGGATTATGACGCCAAGAAATCAGCAGCGGCTGGCGTGCAGCGGCTGCTGGCGGATGCTGGCGTGTTCAACGGAAACATCGATGGCGATATCGGCCGCAAGACGCGCACCGCGATTGGCGAATTCCTGTCGCAGAACAATCTGCCGGCCGAGACGTCCGATGATGATCTCATCGATGTGCTGGAGCAGATCGCGCAGGAACGGGGCCGCAATATCGGGCTGACGCTGTGTAACCGCACACGCAACCGCATCTGGTCGGCCATTGCGCGGCGGCGTGGCGAAGGCTGGGAAAGCCGGGGCTGGTGGATGCTGGAGTCGGGTGGCTGTGCGCGGGTGATCGATGAGCCATTGCTGACGGCGGAGCATTTTGTCTTTGCAGAGATGGAAGAGGGCGGAAAACTGCGGACGCTGAAGAATGCGACTGATCCGTTCTGCGTGGCGCGGGTTCGTTTTGCGATCCTTGGCCGCAAGGATTGCGAAGCGGCGGCCTATCGCACCGGCCTGTTCAAGGCGACGCCGCCGGCGGAAAATCGCCGCCTGATGTTCGAATTCTTCGAGCGTGACTTCGCCGAGGCCGACTCTTGATCCTGCCCGATCTCGACATGAGCCGGATCGAGGGGCGCGATATCTGGGTGTTTGACCTCGACAACACGCTCTACCCGGCAGAATGCGATCTCTTCGCCCAGATTGACCAGCGCATGACGGATTTCGTTGCGCGATTCCTTCGCATGGAGCGGGCTGAAGCCAGAGCCCTGCAGAAGCAGTATTATGCCAAGCACGGCACGACGCTGAAGGGCATGATGACGATGCACGGCATGGACCCGGCGGAGTTCCTGGCGCATGTCCACGAAATCGATCTTTCAGTCATTCCGCCGATGCCGAACCTGCGCGAGGCGATCGCGGCACTGCCGGGGCGCAAGCTGGTGTATACAAACGGCTCTCGCGGGCATGCCGAGCGCGTGACCCGGCACATGGAGCTGTTCGACCATTTCGACGAGATGTTCGGGATCGAGGACGCTGGCTATCATCCCAAACCGTCGCAGGCGGCCTATGACGCGTTCTGCAAGGCGCATGATGTCGACCCGCAGCGGTCTGTCTTCTTTGAGGATATGGAGCGCAATCTCGCCCCGGCGCATGCGATGGGGTTTACGACGGTTCTGGTTGGCTCCGACAAGGACTGGAGTCATGAACCGGTCGAGGCCCGCCCGGCCGGCGCCGACGATGCGGCGCATCCGCATGTCGATTATCTGACGAGCGACCTGACGGGCTTCCTGCAAGGCGTCCTGAAGGCGCTTGGCCCGGAACAAGACGTGGCGGCCGGGCAGGGCTAGAGGCGGTTGCGCGGCACGCGGTCTCTCCGTCATAAAGGGAGTCTGGCCCGAAGGAGGATTGGCATGAGGCAGATAAGCAGATGGACCGCAAAACACGTGGGTATCGGGCTGCTGGCTGGCCTCGCCGTGGCGGGCGTCACGGCTTGCAGTGGTCAGGACACTGTACCTGAGGACATGTCAGCGCCGGAAATTTCCGCTCCGGACGATTTGAACGAAGCGGCCGAAGGCGATGCGGCGCTTATCGCGAACGGACGCGACATCGTCGAGGTGCAATGCACGTCCTGTCATGCCATCGGCGCGGACGACGAAAGCCCGCGGACCGATGCCCCGCCGCTAAGAACCGTGCTCGCTGATTATGACCCGGAAGCGCTGGCCGATGATTTCCGTGAACACATCCATGTTGGCCATCCCGATATGCCCGATTTCGATTTCGGACCCATCGGCACCGACGCCGTCCTTGCCTATCTGATTTCCATCCAGGTGGACGGTTAGCGTCATCCCGCTCTGCGTGCCGAGGGCCGTCCGGGCCTCCTTGAGGGTCGCGAGGGCTTCTTTTCTCATGTGGGCTTCGCGGTCAGGCGCGAGTCGCCAGTCACCCATATAGCGCAGCGCGGCGGCAGACACATAGGCGAGCCAGAGGGTGAGGCGTTCGGGGTCTATTGGCGCGTGTGCGCGATAGGCGTCCGCAAACCGCTGCATGACCGCGCCGCCGAAAAGGTAGCGCAGTTCGAGGCAGGTGCAGGCAACATCCGAGAGCGGGTCGCCGATGGCGGCGTCTTCCCAGTCCAGAATGGCGGCCAAGCAGTCGCCCTGCCAGACAAGATTGCCGGGCCAGAAATCGCCGTGCAGCGGCACGAGCGCGCCAGCATAGGGGGCAGATTTCAGCGCTTCGAGCCAGGCGCGAAAGGCCTGGTTCTCTTCCGTCGAAGGCAGAAAGCCGATCAGGTCGGGGATGGGGTCTGTCCGCTCCGGTAGGTCGGGTAGGGCTTTGGTGGATGTGGCGTGCAAGGCAAACATGACCCGCGCCATCACGCCGAGGGTCTCATCCAGATTGCCTTCGCTGATCTCTGTTGTGCCGTCGACATAGCTGACGATGAGGTAGGGTGCGGGCAGATGCGTGCAGCTTGTGTCGACCAGTACCGGTGTCTGGACGGGCAGCCCGGCGTCATACGCAAATTGCAGAAGCTGGAATTCCAGGCCGGCCGGGTGTCCGCCATGGGTCTGGCCGTGAATGCGCAGGACGAGGTCTCGTGCCGGTGCGCCCTCTGCTGACAGCTGTAGCTTGTATACATCGGCTGAGACGCCGCCCTGCATGCGCACTGCCTTGTCGAGAGTCTCGCCCGGAAAATGGGCTTTCACGATCTGCTTGATGGACGCGTCGAACATTCACCGATGTGACGTCTGCGCTGGCTGGCCGTCAAGCATGCGGGCGGAGGTGGCCGAGGCCGGGGGATAGACTGCGTGCACAGGCTTCCACAGATGAAACACCCTTGCTGTTGCGGCTCGAATCCGAAGAAGGCAGTCTGCGTATCTGGCGCTCCTGGCAGCGCGGCGCGTTTGTGGATGAGGAACAGGCCTTGGCAGATCTGACACCCGTGGAACGCAGCGTGCTGGTCGCGCTCATGGCGGAAGGCGGCCCTTTGAAAGAGGCGGCCGATCTTGGCGCGCGCTATGGGATCCGGATGACGGGCTGGCACCGAAAGCGCCTGTCCGGTCTTGGTCTGGTGAAGACGACCAAGGCGCCGTTCACGCATGAGCTGACCGATGAGGGGTGGGCGTTCCTTGCGAGCGACTTTCCGATGGACGTGCCGCAGGTGTCGATGAAGCTCGGCGCGATGAATGCGCTTCTGGCAGGGGTACGACAGCGCGTTGGCGCCGATGGCAGCGCGCTGAAAGCGTTCTTTACCGGGAAGGGTGGAGCGCCCGCGAGCGACACGGCTGTGAAGCCTGCCAAACCCAAACCGGAAACCGCTGAAAAAGACCTGATGGCCGAGGCGGCCTGGAGCGAGAGCGAGACGATGCTGGCCATGGCGCTGCAGGCGATGCCGGCTTTCGATGGGCGGTTTGGCGCGCTGGAGAAGACGCTGGACGGGCAGGGCGAAGCAGCGCTGAAACAGGTGTCGCTGGCGGCGGAGAATGTGTTCCAGAATCTGCGCATGGCGGCGAGCAAGCGGGGCCTTGAAGCCCTACACAAACGTAATGAGACAGTGGCCTTCGATCCGGTCTATTTCGAAGCGACCGAAGACATGGATGACGGCGAAGATGCCATCGTCATGAAACAGCCCATAATCCGCGTAAGGGATGGCGACGAACTCGTCATCCTTCGGGGTTTGGCGACACCACTGGACTAGGCAGGTAGAGGGACGAATGGCTGCGAGCTGGATCAAGAGACTATTGGCGGCGCGGGATGTGACGCGCATCGGCTGTATCGATTTCGGCACGGCCTATTCGAAAGTGTCGATTGTCGATTCCGAGAAGCTGGTCGATCTGGACGAGCAGTGCATCCACCCGCTCGCCATCGGAGAAGGCCAGTCGCACAATCCCTATTTGCTGCCGTCGCTTCTGTTCGTTGATGAAAACGCCGTCCGGTTTGGCCGCAAGGCTGAGACGTCGGCGCGGCGTAATGAACGGCGCGGGCGCGTGCCGTTCGCCTCGCCCAAACAGTATCTGTCGACACATGCGCTGGACGCGCTCGAGGACAGGCTGCCGGCTGAGATCGACCCGACGGGGCAGTATACCGCCAAGCAGCTGATCACGCTGTATCTGGCCTATCTGCTGCGGCGTGCCGAGCAGGCTGCGGGGACGCAGAACCTGTCCTGGCCGCCGCTATTCCGGGTGACCCGGCCCGCCTGGAAAGCCGATCGCGCCGCATGGGGCGAGACGATGCTGCGGGAACTGGTGCGCCACGCTTTCATCCTGCTTGACCATTTCGGCGAGGCGCTGATCTCTGAGGACGGGCTGGAGCATGATGCGGTGAAGGCGGCCTTCGCTGCGATCCCCGATACGTCCGAGTTTCCGGACGAGCAGATTTTCGAGATTTCCGAACAGGGCACGGCGACCGTGCCGGAAGCCACGGCGGTTGCCGCTGCCTCCATCCGCCCGACGCGTCGGCGCGTGGTGGTCGTGGCGGACATTGGCGGCGGGACGTCGGACTTTGCGGCGTTTACCACCGGTGTGTCCGGTCGCAATGTGGTTGCAGAGATCGACGGAAGCGCCACGGTGCTGCGCGAGGCGGGCGATTATCTCGACATGCAGCTGCGCCGCATCCTGATGTACAAGGCGGGCCTGTTGCCGGACGACCCGGCGGCGCGCGGCGCGATCTCGATGATCCGCTCGCAGCAGCGCGAGCTGAAAGAGACGCTGTTCGCGCAAGGCAAAGTGGTGACCGAGGCGGGCGATCAGCTGATCGAGCTCAGCCTGGAAGAGTTCCTGTCCGACCAGCATGTGAGGGGCTTCTCGCGCCGGCTGGCAGAGAAGTTCTATGAAGCGCTGACGCCAGCCATGGACTGGGCCCGCAATATCGCCGCGTCCGGCGGCGGCCAGCAAGTGGTCGAAATCCTGCCGACGGGCGGTGGTAGCACGCTGCCCATGGTCGCCGACATGATCCGCGGCATTCCGTATGAGTGGACCTTTGAAGTGATGTCACCGGAGCTGTTCCAGTCCCGCAATACGGACTTCACGACGGTTGCGCCGCAGCTGGCCGTGTCGATTGGCGGCGCCGTGCTGGAACTGCCGCGCCAGGTGACGCCCGTAAGAGCGGCCTGAGGCATAGCGACTGGCGACGTTTGGCGGTTTCAATCTCGGCGAGAGAAAATGCCGTTTGACTTGAACGCTATTTGTCTTCAGGCATTGATGCGACGGGCAAGGCTAAGCAGGCAATTCGATCAGGACGATGACGCAGATTGACCGCGCCAAATTGCAGGACGTTATGGACGGCATCGCCGCGGGAGATGCCGCCGCCTTGCAACAGCTCTATCATTTGACCTCTGACCGCCTGTTCGGAAAGCTATTTGCCTTGCTCGGTGACCATGCACTGGCGGCGCGCGCCCTGAAGCAGACCTACCTGCATGTCTGGGAGCACCGCACGCAGCTTTCCGGGCAGAACGGCCTCGAATTTCAGCAGATTGCAGCGATCGCGCACCAGAACGGGCTGAATATTCGTTTCAGTCTTAGGAATGAAGGACATTCGGTCCAGTTGGAGTCTCCGCTCAAGGATGGAAAGATCAGGTCTGCGAGCCGTCCAAGGCCGGGTGAGTTGCATGAGCAAGATTTCGCTTTGCTCAAGGCCGCTTATCTAGAAGCATGCGATCCGAACGTCCTTGCTGAGACGTTTGGTATGAGCGCTACCGAGGTCCGGTCCAGACTGGCGGCGCTGGCAAGTGGTAAGGGAGGGCACGCAAATGAGTGATGAGTCCACCCGCCGCGAAGAGCTCGCCAGCGCATGGCTCCTCGGCCATGCCACGGACGCGCAGGTCCGGGAGTTCGAACAGCTGTACCGTACAGATGAATCCTTCCGGGACCTTGTGTCCGACATGGAGGGCTTCCTCGCGCCGCTGAGCGAAGACGCCCCAGAGATCGAACCGCCAGCCGGCCTGCTGGATGATATCATGGCTGAGATTGGCGGCGATGACGCACCCGCCGCAATTGCTGCACCGACGCCGAACGCGGCGCGGCGTCCGGCCCGCCCGCAACCGTCGCATCCCCAAAGACCCTGGCAGTATGCAACGGCTGCCTCGCTATTGATCGCCGTGATCGCGGCGGGCCTGCATGCTGTTCCCGGCGCACAGACCGAAACGATGGATGGCACGCGAGAAGAACTTCTTGCCCTGATGGCGACCGAGCAGGCGCCCAGCGTGGTCGTCCTGCTGTATGATGGCACGTCAAACCATGTCACCGGCCGGCTCGCCAATACGGGGCTGCCTGAAGATGGCGTGTGGGAATTGTGGCTGCTGCGCGATGGGCTGGACGGCCCGCAATCGCTGGGCCTGCTGCAGGAGCTGTCAGAGGACGGGGTGATCGATCTGCAGATCTCGACCGACCTGCTTGCCGGGTCGGATACGCTGGCAATCAGCCTTGAGCCGGAAGGTGGATCCCCGGATGCCGGGCCGACGGGACCGATCGTCTATACCGGCAAGGTCGGGCCGATCTGAGCAACGCTCCTGTGCGTTCAGATGAAGGCGGAGACCGAATTGCCGGGAATGTCGGCTCGCATCTGCTTCAGCCCGCGCCTGATCCATCCCTTTACCGTATTCGGTGACACATCGAGAGCGGTACCGATTTCCGTGCTCGACATGCCGTACACGACATTCAGGGAAATCGACTGGGCCACATGCGAGGGGAGTTTTGCCAGATGGCGGGAGACCAGGCGGCCGGCTGCGCTGATTTCGGCGGCCTGTTCGGGCTGATGTGAGGTATCGGGGATGGAGTGCTCGATCTCCTCAGTTTCCGGCGCGCGGGCGCGTTTCCTGAGGTAGTCGAGGCCGCGATTCCGCATGATGACCAGCATCCAGGTGAATGCCTTGCCCTTTGACGGGTCAAATTTCCCGGCATTCGACCATATCGAGACGAACGCTTTCTGCATCACGTCGCGCGCCGCTTCCGGGTCTTTCAATTGATGGGTCAACAGGTTGAGTAGTTTCGGAGCGGTCAGCTCATACACTGTCTTGAAAGCTGTTTTGTCTCCGGCTGCGCATTTTCCCAGCGCTTCACAAAGCCGCTCGTTGAGGGCGTCAAATTCGAGCTTCGTCATTCTGACTCCAGTCCGTGGTTTGTCGTTGAGGTAGAGCGATCCACGAAAAGAAAAGTCGATTCCCGAAAAATTTTCGCGTTTTGCGTGTCAACTTCACTGGCCCAATAAAAATCAATCGAGCCGCTGCCGGTTTTCTACCGCCTTCATAGCTGCGTCGGATCAGATCTTTTCTGATCGCCTCAAGAGGAGCTGGTCTTGCTCTGAAAGGACAAAGGAAAAAGGGATACTTTCATGAGACTTTCGCACCTGAAAAAGAGTGCCAGTCTTGCTGCCCTGGGCGGGCGGTCGCCCGCTGAAAGTGAATAACCCGCGCCGTTCGGTGCGGGTTATTCTTGTCGTCTGTTGCGAGCCTGCGAAACTATTCCCGGATACGGCTCGAGTGCGCCCCGTCGCCTTGCTAACGGGTGAAGCACTTCTCCGTGCCGTCGCCCTGATCGTAGCATTCGGTGGTCTGGCGCTTGAAGGGGGCCTGCACGCCGGATGAAAGACCTTGCTGGCGTTTGTACTCTTCCATGCGCTCGGCATATTCCTCGGCGCCGGTCTTGGGGCGGTACTGGGCGCGTTTGCGGGCCCATTCGGCTTCCTGTGCAGCTTCGCGTTCAAGGCGGGCCTGCTGCTCGGCCTGGTAGCGGGCCTCTTGCGCTTCGCGCTCTGCCTGCCAGGCCAGCCTTTCCTGGCGGTAAATTTCCTGACGGCGCGCATACTCTGCCTTGTGTTCCAATTCCCTCTGCCGCATCGCGGCGAAGGCCTCGCTGGCGGTGGCGTAGCTCTCTTCGCGCAACTCTGTGGTGGCCGTGACCCTAAGTCCATTGTCCGAGTTGCGATTGACCTCGCGCCAGCTTGCCGGGACGGCACCAGCTGCCGGCGTCACGCCATCGGCTTCATAACGATCGAAGAGCCTGATGACCGTCCGCTTATAGCCGTTGGAGCCGTCGATAGGAGCAGTTTGGAACCCGGCCAGCATCTTGAGGTCTTTTTCTGCATTGAGCACATATGGCGCACTGACCATTGCTGGATAATCGGACTTCGGCCTGTCGCGGTCGGCGATCTTGTAGCCATAGCCGGTCCCGAGGTTATAGACGAGCAGCCAGCCGCGATAATTGTTGTTGCCCGTCGGGGCGCCGGCACTGTTCCTATGAGGCCAATCGAACATGCGCGCCATGCCGACAAAATTGTCAGGTGCCGGCCACAATTTACCGTTTACATCAAGTGGGTGATAGAGGCGGTTATCCTTCAGGCCTGTAAACTCCGGCAACTCGCCGACAAGAGAGAAAAGGTCGGTCCATGAGCGGTCCTTTGTTCCGATCTGGATCACACTTCTGGGCACGGCTGGCGGCCGGTAGCCCATGACCGAACCATCAGCGTTAAACCATAAAGATGCAGGCTCACCGGTTACTGGATGCAGGGCTGACGTGACGAAATGCTGTGGACCGTAGATGACAAAATCGAGCTCCCAGGAATCGAAATTATCTTTGGGCTTGTGCCTGACGATATTATCAAAGACGGCGCGGACGTTGCCATAACCATCATACTGGCGAAATGTGGCGGTGCCGCGCTCCTTATCGGAACTGACAAGTTCGAAGACATGGGCCGGCATGTTCCTGTGGCGGCCACCGATATAGACCAGCCGGTCCCTGCGGATGCCCGGACGCACAGGTTCAGCGATTTTGCCGTCGAGGGCGACGAAATAGAGCAGGTCCGTTTCGGGGGTTGGTACCTTGTCATAGGGCTCGATGAGCGCGACCTTGTCGGACACCGGGTAGACATAAAGGTAGAGCGGCGGCTCGATTGTCCTGCCTTCATCCGGTAGGCGTGCGCCGCGCCAGAGCGACTCCTCGAGCACCTCTTTTGCATAGGAATTGATTTTCCGATCAAACGGTTCGCCCATCGCCTTGGCCATCTTCGAAATCTTCCGGAAGGAAAGCGACCTGTCTTCGATCAGCGCGACTCTCGTCGTGCCGGATCCGTCGGCCTTGTTGACGAGATAGACAAGATCGGTCCGCTCACAGGATTTCGTGCGTTCGATGGGGACGCACTGCCCGGGCTCGGCGTGCGGGTTCCATGACGGGACAGAAGGACCACCTGCGCTGGCGGATGGTGCGCTGGCTGTCATCGCCGCTAGGAAGAGCGTCGCGGCGAGCTTGCGTATCGTAATTGCCATTCCAGGAGTCCCCGAGTGTGAAGCCGAAACAATAGGCGATGCAGCATCCTAGCGAATAGCTGACAAAACGACATAGCCCCTGAGGGGGATAAGGCGTCAGTTGTGCTCGTCCCAGGCGACCCCGGCGGTGCGACAGGAATGACGTCTAAAGGGGATGACCTTTGCCGGCGGCTCGCCTATACGGACGGCCAGTCAGACTGAACCTGTATGGAGTGGCCAAGATGACCGCACAGCTCGCCAAGATTGTCGATACCGCCTGGGAGGAGCGCGCCGGCGTTTCGACCGACACCAAGGGCGAGGTGCGCGAGGCCGTTGAGGAAGCGCTCGCCATGCTCGACGCGGGCAAGGCGCGCGTGGCCGAGAAGGGCGCTGATGGCGACTGGGTGGTGAACCAGTGGCTGAAGAAGGCGGTGCTCCTGTCGTTTCGCCTGAACGCCAATGGCCCGATCAAGGGCGGACCGGGCGAGTCTACCTGGTGGGACAAGGTGCCGAGCAAGTTCGATGGCTGGAGCGCGGACGACTTTGAGGCATCAGGCCTGCGCGCAGTGCCGAATGCGGTCGCGCGGCGCGGATCCTATATCGCGTCCGGCGTGGTGTTGATGCCGTCCTTCGTGAACATTGGCGCTTATGTCGATGAGGGCACGATGGTCGATACCTGGGCGACGGTCGGCTCGTGCGCGCAGATCGGCAAGGGCGTGCATCTCTCGGGCGGTGCTGGCATTGGCGGCGTGCTCGAGCCGCTGCAGGCCAATCCGACCATCATTGAGGACAATTGCTTCATCGGCGCGCGGGCCGAGGTGGCCGAAGGCGTGATCGTGCGCGAAGGCTCAGTGCTCGCCATGGGCACCTATCTCAGCCAGTCGACCAAGATCGTGGACCGCCAGACGGGCGAAGTCCACATGGGCGAAGTGCCGGCTTATTCGGTGATCGTGCCGGGCACGATGCCATCGGGCGACAATAAGAGCCCGAGCCTCTACTGCGCCGTGATCATCAAGACAGTCGATGAGCGCACCCGTAGCAAGACCGGGATCAACGAGCTGCTGCGGCCTTAGGGTACACTGATCATCTCTTTCGGCACCAGCGGCTTGACTGCTTTGAAGAACATCGCGAAATGTGCTTGCTACACTTGTAGCGGCGTATTCGGAGCCTTGTATTGATCAGTCCATTCGCACGGGTGAGTGCTCTCGTCTTCGCCGCCTTGTGCGGTCTAGCAGTCGCGCTGCCGGCAGCATCGCGGCAGATATCCGACGATCCCCTTGCAGTGTTTCTCGCCGCGCCAGGCGATGATTTCCTGATTACGGGGGCAACCGTCTTTTCCGGTGATGAAGCTGCGCCTTCCGTACAAGACGTCCTGATCAGGGATGGGCGAATCGTTGAGGTCGCCGATGTCGGCACGGTCATCGTAGGCGAAGGCGTCAAGCGCGTTGAGGGAAGCGGCAAGTCTCTCATCCCCGGCTTTGTCGGCATGCACAATCACCTGCACATGCCCGGTGCGCCTTTCATGGGCGACGTTGCGGCTCGTCTTTACCTGGCTGCGGGCGTGACCACGATCCAGACGGCTGGCAGCGCCGACCCGATTGGAGAGCTGAGGCTTGCCCGCCAGGTCGAGCGGGGCACCGCGCCCGGCCCACGGATCATGGCGTCAGCGCCCTATGTAACCGGGCCTGACGGCAATCCACCGATGGACAAGCCTGCCAGTGCGGACGCCGCGCGTCGGTTTGTCGATGAATGGGCTGATCGCGGTGTTAACACAATCAAACTGTATCGGCATACCGACCCCGATATTGCTGCCACTATCATAGAGCAGGCACACCGGCGCGGATTGCGTGTCACGGGCCATCTCTGTTCGGTCACGTATGCAGAGGCCGCCGAGATGGGCATCGATGGACTGGAGCATGGTCTGCATCCGGCGAGCGATATGGTGGAGGACAAGCCCCGCGGCGCGTGCGTGCCGAGCCTCGATGCAAAAGCGGCGCTCGATGTGGACAGTCCCCAGATCGATGCCCTTATCGAGACACTGGTCAGTCATGATGTCGAGCTGACCTCGACTCTGGCTATTCTGGAGTCGCGCTTCCCTCATCGCCCGCAAGCCGATGACCGAACGCTCACCCTGCTCGCGCCCCATCTTGCGGAGGCGTCGCGCGCGCGGGCGGAGGCTATGGCTGAGATCGAAACATCCCTGTCGACCAGTCCAGCCTATTGGACCCTTCTTCTGGCATTTGAGCGTCGCTTCGTGGAGGCCGGGGGGCGTCTGCTGGCGGGTCCGGATACCGGCCGTCATGTGCTGCCGGGCTTCGGTGACCAGCGAAACTTCGAGCTTCTGAGAGAGGCGGGATTTTCCACGTCGCAGACGATCATCATCATGTCGCGCAATGGTGCTCACGCACTCGGGCTGGACAAGGAAACCGGCCGGATTGCGCCTGGCTATCTGGCGGATCTGATTCTTGTCGATGGCGATATTGATGCCGACCCATCAGCAATTCGGGAGGTGGAAATCGTATTCAGAGCCGGGCAGGCTTTCGATCCGCAAAGGCTGATGAAGGGGCTCGAAGGACAGGTTGGCCTGCCGTAGGCCGAAATGGCTCAAAGCTGGATGTTTGCACGCGATCTTCCTAAGGAGTTCGTATGGCAGGCAGAACCAGCACTCTCACCCGCACCTCCTCGCTTGCAGAGATCGCCGAGGCCGCCCCGGAAGCTTCCGGCCTGTGGGAGGTGCATCTGGCGTATCGAATGGCGTCGATGAATTCGGTGGTGGATTTCAAGGCTGTGGTGGATTTTGTCCGGCTGGGCGCTTTCTTCGACGGGCGCGCAAGCATGGCCTATGTGACGGGCGGGCGCGAAGCGATGCGGGTGCCTGCCGACATTGAGGGCGAACTCACAGCCGATCTGGCGCTGCTGGATGTGCGCATGCAGGAGGGCGTCATGAAGCGGGCACCGTTCCACTGCTCGGGCGAGGCCAGGCCGGACGGCAAGCAGTATGAGGGCAAATGGCACATGCCATGCCTCAGGCCGGATACGTGCGGGTGCGATGGCAATAGCGGCTATTTCTCCCTGACACGGGTGGACTAGGGCCGGCCGTTACTTCGCCTGCGGGCCGCGATAGCGGTAGAGCTCCATCAGTTTCAGGGCTGCAACATTGCCCGGATCGGCGCGCAGGGCTTTTTCCAGCGCGTCGCGGGCTTCATTCTTGTCGCCGCGCTCATGATAGACCAGCGCAAGCGTCGTGTAGGCGTGTGCGCGATCTGGCTTGGCGGTAGGCGACGTATGCGTGCCCTGCGCGTTGAGGGCTGACAGGGTAGCGACGGCCAATGCGGCGAGGCTGGCGGTGAGGGTAAATTGTGCCATGGGATACTCCTTTTGATGCGATCAATTTGTTCGATGACCAAAGGATGGGGTCGCGACATGTTACCCGCTATTGGCGTAAATGCCATTATGTGGTAGATTTCCGCCAATGTTGGAAAAAACACAAAATTCGCCTGTTTCACGCAAGCCCCAGCGCGTCGTCGCGCTGGCCTATGACCGGCTGTGGCCGCTCGAGTTTGGCATCGCCGTGGAAATTTTCGGCTGGGCACGGCCAGAGATCATCGGTGTGCCCTGGTATGATTTCACCGTGGCCGGACCGGTCGAGCCGATCCGCACGATTGGTGGCATGACGATGCAGCCCCCGCATGGCTATGACGCGGTCGCGGGCGCCGATACGATCATCGTGCCGGCCTGGCGCGATATTTACGAGCGCCCGCCTCAGGACATGCTGGATGCGGTTCGCGCCGCCTATGAGGCCGGTGCGCGCGTGGTGTCATATTGCACGGGCGCTTTCGTGCTGGCGAATGCCGGCCTGCTGGATGGGCGCAAGGCGACGACGCACTGGCGTGATCTGCCCGAGCTGAAGCGCCAGTTTCCGAAGATCGAGATCGTCGAGGATGTGCTCTATGTCGATGAAGGCGATGTGATCACGTCTGCCGGCTCCAGCGCGGCGGTCGATTGCAGCCTGCATATCATTCGCCAGGATTATGGGGCCGAGATGGCCAATACGATTGCGCGCAGCCTGGTGACACCGCCGCACCGCGATGGCGGGCAGTCGCAATATGTCGAGGCGCCCTATCAGGAGCGGGCCGGGCAATCGGTGTCCGGCGTGCTGGACTGGGCGCGCGAACGGCTGGGAGAGCCGCTGACGATATCCGAGCTGGCTGAAGAAGCCGGGATGAGCGAGCGGACTTTTCTGCGCCGGTTTCGCGAGGGGACGGGCGTCACGCCGCTGAAATGGCTGCGCCGCGAGCGGGTGTTTCGGGCGATGGGGCTTCTGGAGAAGACCGAGCTCAGCCTGATCGATGTGTCGGCGCAGTCGGGGTTTGGGTCTGTCGAGACGTTTCGCGCGGCTTTCCGGGAGATCGCCGGTACGCCGCCGCATGCCTATCGCAAACGGTTCGAACTGTCGGCCTAGCCGCGTCAGCTCATTGAGAGCTGTATGGCGATAAGGCCGCCATAGGTTGCCAGTATGGCGATGCCCTCAAAGCCGATGCCGCGCTTCTCGCGCATGATGAGGCCCATGAGCAGAATGGCGGTGATAATGAGCGCGCCGACCATCATCAGTTCGTCGGCTTGCGTCATGGCGTGATAGATGGAGCCGTCCCGATAGGCGGCATCGGAAATCGACAGGAACAGGACGTCGAAGACATTGCCGCCGATAATGCCGCCGACGGCAAGTTGCAGGGCGCCGCGGCGCACGGCGGCGAGCGTGGTGACAAGCTCAGGCAGGGAGGTTGCGACCGCCGTCATGAGCGCCCCGACCACGGTCTGCGAAATGCCAAACTCTGCAGAGATGACCGACCCCGAGCGCGCAATGCCATAGCCGCACACGGCCAGAACCAGGCTGAGCAGGGTGAACCGCACGAGCATGGATGTCAGGGAATGGCGGGACGCCGCTGCTTCATCGGGGTCGTCGGATCGAGTCTCGTCTGTCGATTGAGGCCGCCACATGGGCCGGTTTCTCATGGAGACCGCTGCCCGCGCGGCGAAGAGGTAGACGAGGAAGAGCAGCAGAGAGACCGGGTGGATGGCGAAAATGGTGAACTCTGGGGAGAAGGCCGCCGCGAGCGGCAGGCTGACGAGCAGCATCAGCGTCGCGGCCATCAGCATATTGTTCGCATCGGCGGCGGCGTGCTCGAGATTGACGCGCCTGTAGATGAGGTCGGCGAGAACGAGGAAAGTCGTCTGCGCCGCGATGCCGCCCACAGCGTTGGAGACGGCCAGAGAGGCCTGACCGTCGAGCGCTGCTGTCAGCGATGTGACAATGCCGGACAGGGACGTGCTCGCCCCCAGAAGGATGCCGCCAAACACGGCTTCGCCAAGCCCCGTGCGATCGGCAAGCCGGTCCGCCAGTGTTGTGATGCGGATTCCTGCGCCAGCGACCACAAGTGTGGCAATGGCAAAGACAATAAAGGCGAGTTCAATGGAAATGGGTGAGCGCTCCCAGGCGTGCGGACACGGTACGGGAGTCAATGCGTGCCCGGTGGCATGGTTCCGCCGGGACGGGGAGGCGAGAGCGCCTCGCGCGGCCTAGTTTTCGATGGGCGCGTCCGGGTCTTTCACGCGGATGAGCCCGTAGCCGATCATGCTGAGGACGAGGTCGCCATCCTGATTGTAGACGCGGTTATTAGACCGTGTGAGGCCCATGTCTGGCCGAGACTTCATACGGCGCTTGGACAGGACTTCCATCTCCAGGCGCAACTCGTCTCCGGGGTAAACCGGCTTGATCCATTTCAGGTCTTCAACGCCCGGCGAGCCAAGGCCGGCCTGCGGTTCGCCGTGCTGCATCGTCTCGACCATCAGCCGCATCATCATCGCGGAGGTGTGCCAGCCGGATGCTGAGAGGCGGCCGAAAAAGGTGTTCTTCGCGGCGTCATCGTCGAGGTGGAAGGGCTGGGGGTCATACTTGCTGGCAAAGTCGATCACTTCCTCGCGGGTGACCTTGTAGGTGCGCGGCGAGTGCGTGACCGTGCCGGGTTCAATGTCTTCGTAATATCGCATGCCGGAACGTCCTGAGCTTTACAGGCGCGCACATCAACTGAATGGCGGCAAAATTCAATGCCTGTCCGAGCGTCAGGCTTCATTCCGCTTGCTGGAAGCTGGTCGAGCTGGTTGAAGAGGTCTCATGCAGACACTTCTTCCCATTGCCGAGGAGATCGGCACGATTCTGAAGGCCCGGCGTGAGACGGTGGGCGTGTGGGAGTCGTCTTCCGGCGGGCTCATTTCGGCGGCGCTGCTCGCCCAGGCCGGGGCGTCGGCCTATTTCCGCGGCGGCGGGGTGATCTATGCGCCGGCCGCCTTTCGCGGGCTGATGGGGCTCAGCAAGGAAGACCTTGGCGAGATGCGCTCGTCCAGCGAGCCTCATGCGCGTTTTGCAGCGGGCAAGATCCGCGAGCGGCTGAGAGCAGACTGGGGGCTTTGCGAGACGGGTGCGGCGGGTCCGGATGGCAATGGTTATGGTGATGCGGCCGGGCATACCTGCGTGGCGCTGGTGGGTGAGGGCGTCGAGGTGTCGCGTACATTGGAGACGGGACTGTCCGATCGCGGACAGAATATGCGCCTGTTTGCAGAAGAGGCTCTCTACCTGTTGCGCGAGGCGATTTCGTAGGGCTTTCAAATGATTGCCATGCCTTGGGAATTGTAGCAGTTTTTGCGCAACCGACCGGGGAGGGTGCATTGCTGATTGTCTGGTGCTGGCTCATCGCCGTCATTTCGGTGGTGCTGGCCTATATCGTGGCCGGCCCGATCTGGAAGCGTGAGCATTCCATGCTGTTCGGAGACAGCGAAGACTCGCTGAAACTGAGCGGGATGTTCGGCGAAATATTCCTCATCTCCGCCGCCGCCCTGTTTCTCGCTGCCATTGACGAGGTCTGCGAGGAAGTCTCCGTCCGATCCGTTCTGACAGACTATCCGGACATTACGATCCCGGCCTTCATCCTGGTGCTGGTCGCAGTGTATGCCTATGGCGTCTATAAGGGTCTGAACGGTTTGCCGGGCGAGAAGCGGCGCCTGACAGCCACCTATATGGTCTATGGCATCTTCAGCACGGTTGTTTTCGCGGGGCTCTGCGTGCTGGCGGCGCTGATGATCAGCGAAGCGGTTATCGATGCAAACAAGTTTTCCGTGGAAGCCGAGCAGGTGTTGAGCCGCGCGCAGACTCTTGGCGGCCTGCCAATCGCCGATCAGACGACCGGTCTGAACCTGACCTTCCTGGATGCGCAGGCTGTGCTGAAGCGGCTGGAAGGCAGTATGTCCCCGGTCTTCGTTTTTGCGGCGGGGCTGTTCGCGTTCAACCTCGTGGTCCGCTACACGCCGCTCAGCCATGCTTTCGCGCAGGAGGCCAAATACGCCACCTACGTGACCACTTTTGCCGCGCTGGCCCTCGTCGTGATCACGGGCATCTGGGTCTATACCGGCCAGTACAGCACGTTCATCGGCGATGTGCTGGAGGTGATGGCGCCGATGCGGGAAGACTTCTTTGCGGCCGCGCCCGATTATAATTCGCGCTACACCGATATCTGGCTGAGACTGGTCGATGATCAGGCGCTGCTTGGCTTTCTGTCGCGAATGAGCGATCAGTGGGGCGGCGTTGCAGCGCTGCTCGGTATCTTCCAGTGGAGCGCCGAACGGTTCAACAAGCCCGAGGCGCGCGCAAAATTGCGGCAGACAACAGCCGAGGGAGCGGTGTGAAAGTTTTGTGGATTGCACTCATAGTCGTCGCGCTGCTCGTGGCTTACGTCGCGGCGGTGTGGATCGTGACGCTGAGCGATAGCAAGGTTCGGGCGGATGTCTCGGCGGTGCCGGCGACGGGCGCGGCCAGTGATGACACGCTCAAAATCATGATCTGGAATGCCGGCTATGCGGGGCTTGGCGCCGAATCTGACTTCAAGGCCGATGGCGGCGACATGTTGCTGCCGCCGAGCAAGGCGGTGGTCGAGAAGAACCTTGCCGGTATCGAACGTGTGCTCGGTGAACAGGATGCGGATGTGTTCCTGTTCCAGGAACTGGCGCGCGGCGGATTGCTCAATCGCGGGGTCGATGTCCAGGCGGGCGTGCGCAAGGCGCTGGCCGGCTACAGCTCTCAGTTTACGCCGGACGTGAAGACACGGCTTCTGCCCGGCAGGCTGTCGCTGAAACATGGGCTTGGTGTGTTCTGGCGCGTGGATGCTGACGCGCCGAAGATCGTCCGCCTGCCGGACGAGCCGGGCACGATCATGGGCTTCATCAAGCGGCGCTATCATATGCAGGTGCTGGAGTTCGAGCATGCCGGTCAGCCGTGGACGGTGGTCGACGTGCATCTTTCGGCTTTTGATGAGGGGGCCAATACCCGCATGAAACAGCTGGAACAGGTGATCGCCCTTGCCGAAGAAAAGTACGCCGCTGGCCGGGCGGTCGCGATTGGCGGAGACTGGAACATGCGGCTCACGCCGACCGATTTTGCCTCAACGTCTGACGAGAGCGCGCTGTTCTGGATCCATGATTTCCCGAGGGACGAGCTGCCCGAGGGCTGGCAGATGGCGGTTGATCCGAGTGTTCCAACGGTGCGCACCAATGAGCGGCCTTATGCGCGCGATGAGAATTATCGCACGATCATTGATGGCCTGCTGGTCTCGCCGAATGTCGAGGTGGTGAGCGCGGCGGGGCTCGATCTCGATTTCCAGATCACTGACCACCAACCCGTGCGCTATACGCTGCGCGTGAAACCGTAATGGAGTCCGATATGTCGAAACAGGCAAAGAGCTGGACGTTTGGTGAGAAGGTTCAGGGCTATGCGTGGGAGGTTGCCACGCCGCGCGCGAACCTGCTCCTGCAGCATGGATATGGCGAATATGCCGGTCGATTTGTAACGAGCTATAACCGCCTCATCCCGAATTTGAACGCGCTGGATATCAATGTTTACGCCTTCGACGCGGAGGGGCATGGCCGTTCTCCCGGTGCGCGCGGGGCGACGGATATGAAGCGCGCCGTGGCGCATCATCTGGCGGCGCGGGACATGCTGGAAGAGCGCGAAGAGCCACTTTTTTTGATGGGTCATTCGCTTGGCGGACTGATCACGGCGGCGAGTGTGGCGTACAGGCCGGAGGGGGTCAGCGGGACGGTGCTCAGCGCGCCGGCGCTGAAGATCGAGCTTAACCCGGTGCTGAAGGCGATTGCGGGGCTTGTCGCCTCGATTGCGCCAACCGCACGCCTGACGCCGCCGCTCGATGACGATGCGATCTCGCGAGATGCGGCCGTGGTGGAAACGTATCGCAATGACCCGATGGTGATTACCAGGCCGCCGGCGGCCCGGCTCGGCGCGACGGTTTTCAAGGTGCTGGAGCGGGCGTGGGAGCAGTTTCCGGACTGGGATGTGCCGGTGCTGGTCGTCCACGGCGATGCGGACCGTGTGACCCCGATTGAAGGCAGCCGGGCCTTCATCGAAACGATTGGCGAGGGCGACAAGCAGCTTGTCGAGTTTCCGGGCGGCTATCATGAGCTGCTCAATGACTATGACGCCGACAAGGCGCTGGCGACCGTCCTCGACTGGCTGAAACCACGCCTGCCGGGCGGCAAGGTCTGAGCTTGGCCTTGACCACTCATGGCCGGAGCGACTTACTGTTCGCTTGACGGGGTACAGGGTGGAGAGAGCGGTGGGAATATTCAGACATGTAGCGATGGGCGGGCTGGCCTGTCTGGGCCTTGGTGCTGGGCAGGCGGCAGCCTGTTCCTGTCCGCCTTCGCAGAGCGCGGCGCAGCAGGCGGAAGGATATGACCTGATTGCGGTTGTCGAGGTGGGTGAGGTCTGGGACCTGGAGTCTGAACCCACCGATCCGCCGTCCCCATTTATTATCGGGGAGCATATCACGCAGATGAAAGTCCAGCGCGTGCTGAAGGGTGAGATGTCGCGCTATGTGCTGGTCAAATCAGCCGATGCAGGCATGCCGGCCTGCGGCGTCAATTATCGTCCGGATACGGAGTTGCTCTTGCTGGCGAAGGGCGGCGAAGGCGTCTATTCGACCTGGATGTGCGACAGGGCGCAGTTTCCGGTCGAGGATTTCGAAGCCGCGCTTGATGGCGAGTAGACGGTTGGAATGGCCCAAACGGCGGGATATTCCGGCCTGAAGCTGATGCGGCGGAAGAAGAGCTGACAGGTCGAGGCGACCCGTCAGCCCGAGACCCGCATCAATTATTCCATTTGCTCAACGCATTGATCAAACATCGCCGTGCGCTCTTCGGCTGTGGCCTCCAGCAGCGACAGAAGATCTTCTGAGGTCGCGCCTGGCGCATTCGCGTAATAGGTGCTTGCCGCTTCTGCCTGGGCTCTGCGCTCCTCGGCAGCAGCCATCGCCTTTTGGGTGGCTGTCAGCTCATCGCCCGACTGGAAGCCCATATTATAGGCGTTCAGATTGTACGCCATATCGGAGGAGGCGATTTCACCGTCCGACAGGCTCTTGCAGACACCGCGAGAGACCGGCATCTCAGGAACCGTCTGGCAGCGCGCAGACATCGGGCCGAGATAGGCCTGCATTTTCGCCTGATCACCCTTTACGGAGATGGCGTAAGTCTGGATTTCCTGCACCGAAGCAGCGATGTCGGCCTGGACCTTTTCGGGGGTGTTGCCGCTCCACGCGGTCGCATAGTCCGTCCAGCCTGAGGCGACGGCGTCAGCCTGCGCCTTGGACGGGTGCTCGGCGGGCCAGCCGCCAGTGATCGTCTTGATGGCCCCGACACACTGGACGCTGTCCTCATAGGTGCCGGCCTGCGCCGTCATGGCTGCTGAAAGTCCGAGGACGGCCAGTGCAGTATAGCTTTTCAATTTCAACGGTGTATCCCCTCTGATATTCTGAGAATCCTATTCGGCCCGGAAAAAGATGCAAGACGATTTGAAGGCGCAAAACGCCAAAGTTCGCCCCTACAGGAAGAGAGATTCCGCGCGCCTTGAGGAGATTTTCCGCGCGGCGGTCGCCGTGATCGGACCACAATATTATACGGCCGAACAGGTTGCCGCCTGGGGCGGGCCGCGTGTGACGGCGGAGCGTCTGGACGCGATGTACACCGATGGCCGAAGGACTTTTATCGCCGTCGATGAGAATGACCGCGCGGTTGCCTTCACCGATTTTGAGGCCGATGGCCATGTCGACATGCTCTATTGCGACCCGGCCTTTGCACGGCGTGGGATCGCGACACTGCTGCTCTCGGTGGTCAAATGGCAGGCGCAAATGCAAGGCATTGAGCGGCTGTACACAGAGGCGAGTGAGGCGGCGAAGCCTGTCTTTTCCAAGGCTGGATATGAGGTGCTGCACCGGCGCGAGTTGGAAGTGGACGGCGTCACGATCCACAACTGGGCGATGGAATTACGGCTTTAGCACTACGCAGCCTTCATCCTGAGCGAAGTCGAAGGACGAGGGCGTGATGTTTGCTTCGACGCTTCGTGGTTCGACTCCGCTCACCATGAAGCTGTGTGTTACAGGCCCAATGAATTTTGGACGAAGTCAGCTCGCGCTGCCACGCTCGTTTTCGGCAAATCGATCATCGCATAGCCGCGCGCCGGATAGGCGATGCGGAGGTAGTTGTATTCCAGAACGGCGGTTTCAAAGGGGAGTGGGCGTTCCTCGTTCTGCTGGTAGAGCGCCCGCCAGGGCGGGGCCATGAAGACGGGGCTGGAGTAGAGCGTGGTTTCGCAGAGCGTCTTCAGATCGGCAGGCATCGAAATGGAGAGCCGTTCGAAGTGGGCGGCGGCGTCCACGGCGGAGCGGTCGAAGAAGACGGGGCCGTCATGGGCGCGGGCGGCGGCAAGCGTTTCGTGCGCGTATTCGATGGCCTTGCGGACGAAGGCTTCGGGGTTCACCCAGGGCAAGGCATCTGAACCTGTTGCCAGAGCTTCGCGGACGATGTTTCGGCCGGGCTCGTCAACGGTTTGAAAGCCGCGCCGGGCGAGTTCATTCAAGAGGGTGGACTTGCCGCCCGATGAGCAGCCGGAGATGACGATGCGGCGCCGGTCTCTCATGCGTCTCCATCATACATGACGCGCTCGAGGTAGAGCCCGTCCGCCGGGGCGACGGGCCCGCAGGCGGTGCGGTCGCGCGCTTCGAGGATGTCTTTCATCCAGCCCGGCTCCTGCATGCCGCGGCCGACATCGACAAGGCTGCCGACGATGGAACGGACCTGTCTGTGCAGGAAGCTGCGGGCCGTTGTCGTCACTTCGATCCGGTTGTCATAGGCGCTGACATTCAGCGTATCGAGCGTCTTGATCGGGCTCTTGGCCTGGCAGCCGGCATCACGGAAGGTGGAGAAGTCGTGTTCGCCGATGAGGTGGTCAGCGGCCTCCTGCATCTTGCGAACGTCCAGCTTCACGGGCACGCGCCAGATCAGGCCCCGGTCGAAGGTGAGGTGCGCGCGCCGGACCAGGATGAGGTAGCGATAGGCGCGGCCTTTGGCGCTGAAACGGGCGTGGAAGTCCTCGTCGACCTCCTCGGCTTTCAGGACACTGACAGCGTCCGGCCGCAGGTGATGATTGAGCGCGTCAGCGATCTTGCGGACCGGGCGCGGCTTGGAGAGGTCGAGGTGGGCGACCTGACCGGTGGCGTGGACGCCGGCGTCGGTGCGGCCAGCGCCGTGCACGGTGACGGGGGCCCCGTCGAGGGCTTCGGCGGCCCGTTCAAGAGCGCCCTGGACCGTCGCAAGCTCGTCCTGGCGTTGCCAGCCCGCATAAGGCCGGCCATCATATTCGATTATAAGTCTAACTCTTTGCATGGTGGAGCAGGTCTATGGCGGTAATTTCAAGGTTTGAAGCGGACGATCGCAGTTTCAAAAGTTTGCATCCTACTCGCGTCGTAGCGCGCTACCTCACTGCTGAGTCGGATGGTAAAAAAATACTACAACTCAATACCTACGGATCAAATAACAGGCAGGTCCCAGGGAAGCTAAGTCAGACAATACAGATTGATCAAAGCGCTGCCGAAGAATTGTTCCAAATCTTGAAGAAGGAATTTCGGCTCAAATAGCTTTCAGTTAAACGCTTTCGGATAGGTGAGCGCGCCGGTGCGGGGCGCGGTGTTGCTAAGTTCGATCCCCATAAAAGCAGGGCCTGACCATGGGGCTTCATACCGCGCGGCGACGCCGGGCGAGAAGCCGTATTTCGGGTAGTAATCAGGGTGGCCCAGCACGAAGACGAGCTCGCGGCCCTGACCTTCCATCATCGTCATGCCGAGTTTGATCAGTCCACGGCCTATGCCGGATTTCTGGCGCTCTGGCGTGACGCTCATCGGCCCGAGGCCAGCGGCGATATCATCGCCATCGATCAGGATACGGAACAACTGGATATGGCCGAGGATCTCGCGATCATCATGCGCGACGAGCGAGGCGAGGCTGTCGCCATCTGCGAGGAGCTGGGCGACGATTTTCGATTCGTCCGGCGTGCCGAAGGCTGCATCGTTGAGGGCAATGATGGCATCGGCGTCCTCAGCGCGGGCCGGGCGGATCCAGATGTCCTTCATTCGAAGCCGCTCCCGGCCTCGATCCTGTTGCCGCGCAGGAAGTCGTCCGCGTCCATGGCGCGCGATCCGGGCTTCTGCAGATTGAGCAGGCGGACGGCATGGCCGTCGCCGCAGGCGACGAGGAGGCTGTCGTCGAGCAGCGTGCCGGGGGCGGCGTCATGGGTCTGGTCGGACAGCTTGCTCATCAGCGCTTTCACGCGGATCGGCTCATCGCCGTCCTTTGGTGTCCAGTTGAACCAGGCGCCGGGGAAGGGCGAGAGGCCGCGAATCTGGCAATCGACGTCCGAGGCCGGTTTGCTCCAGTCGATCTGGCGGTCGTCGGTGGTGATCTTGGCGGCGTAGGTCGCGCCGTCTTCGGCTTGCGGGACAGGTTTCAGGCTGCCGTCGGCGAGGCCTTCGAGCGCACGGGGCGCGAGGTCTGCGGCCAGCTCAGCGAGGCGGTCATGCAGGCTGCCGGCGGTCTCGAAGGGGAAGATGCGCGCTTCCTCGGTGGCGAGGACGGGGCCGGTATCAAGCCCGGCTTCCATCATCATGGCCTGCACGCCGGTCATCTCATCGTCCGCCATGATGGCGCGCTGGATCGGCGCGGCGCCGCGCCAGCGCGGCAGCAGCGAGGCGTGCATGTTCATGCAGCCAAGGCGCGGGGCGTCGAGCACCGCCTGCGGCAGGATGAGGCCATAGGCGACGACGACAGCGGCATCGAGGCCCAGCGCGGCGAAGCGGGCTTTCTCTTCGGCGGGCTTCAGGGATTTGGGCGTGCGCACGTCCAGGCCTTGGGTCTCGGCATAGCGATGCACGGCGGTCGGCGTCAGCTTCTTGCCGCGTCCGGCGGGGCGGGGCGGCTGGGAATAGACGCAGGCGATCTCATGGCCCGCCTCGATCAGCGCGGCGAGCACGTGCACGGCAATATCCGGGCTTCCCATGAAGGCAATGCGGAGCGGTTTCGTCATGGGGCGGGGTCTAGCGTGGCGGGGAGATTAGGCAAGATGTTGCGGTGAAGTTGGAATGGCCCCCTTCGACCGCTTCGCGGCCACTTCCCTCGCAGGCGGGGGAAGAAAGGCGCGTGCCGCTGGGTTTTCCTCCCCCGTTCACGGGGGAGGTGCCCGGCAGGGCGGAGGGGGTACAATAGAAACGTAGAGGTTTTCTGAACCAGATCCCCGCCTTCGCGGGGATGAGCGGAGGCTGGTTCAGGCTCCGACCTTGGCTTTCAGGCGGGTAGCCTTGCGGACCTTCTCAACCGCGCGCTGGCGTTTCAGGCGCGAGAGATAGTCGATGAAGAGGGTGCCTTCGAGGTGGTCCATCTCGTGCTGGATGCAGACGGCGAACAGGCCTTCGGCGACTTCTTCCTTCTGCTCGCCATCATAGTCGAGATAGCGGATGCGGCACTCGGTCGGGCGCTCGACTTCCTCATAGACGTCGGGGACGGACAGGCAGCCTTCCTCATAGGGGGCCTTGTCCTCGGTCAGCGGCAGGATTTCCGGGTTCACGAAATAGCGCGGGGCTGGCTCTTCGCTTTCGCCGGCGAGGTCCATGACGATGACGCGCAGGGGCACGCCAATCTGTATGGCGGCGAGGCCGATGCCCGGCGCGTCATACATGGTCTCGAGCATGTCATCCATCAGCGCGCGGATTTCATCCGTGACACCGCCTTCGACGGGCTTTGAGACTTCCTTCAGACGCGGGTCCGGGACGGTAATGATTTCGCGAATAGCCATGCCGCTGAGATAAGGCGAAGGGGTTTGAAAATCAATAATCACCGCTGCCGTACCGATGACGCTTCACCGCGGCTTGACCGCGGTGCCCATCTCCTAAGGCTGGACTTGTCGCGGTGGCTAGAGATGGACCCCGTGGTCAAGCCACGGGGAGGCGCCCCTAAAAACTAGGCCGCGTCTTCCTTGCTGCCTTTGCCATCGAAATCCAGCTCTGGCGTGCGGTCGGTTTCGTCTGCCGTGGCTTCAATGCGTTTTGGCTCGGCGATCGTCTTGTCTGGCGGGGCGATGGAGAGCTCTTCGAAGCGGCGCATGGTGGGCAGCACGCGCTTGTCGAGCGACGAGGACATCTTGTTGTAATGGGTAACCGCGCCGTTCAGCGACTTGCCGACGCTTTCCATATGACCAGCAAGCACTGCGATGCGCTCATAGAGCTGCTCGCCGAGCTTGGCGGCCTCGCGGGCGTTCTGGGCCATCTTTTCCTGCCGCCAGACATAGGAGACCGTCTTGGCGAGGCCGATCAGGGTCGACGGCGTGGTGACGATGACGTTCTTGGAATAGGCGCGCTCCAGCAGGTTCGGCGCGTGTTCGAGGGCGGCCGCGAAGAAGTTCTCGCCCGGGATGAACATGGCGACGAAATCGACGCGCTCATCCAGGTTTGACTGGTAGTTCTTCGAGGCCAGCGTATCGATATGGCGCTGCACGCTGGTGGCGTGGGACTTCAGGTGCACGGCGCGTTGCTGCGGGTCGCCGGACGAGACGGCGCTCATATAGGCGTCGAGCGAGACCTTGGAGTCGATGACGATCTGGCGCCCGCCCGGCAGGTGGATGACGGCGTCAGGGCGCTGGCGGCCATCCTCGGTCTGGTCGCTGACCTGCTCGTCGAAGTCGCAATGGCCTGAGAGGCCGGCCTGCTCCATGACATTGCGAAGCGTCATCTCGCCCCAGCGCCCGCCGCCTTTCGGGGCGGTGAGGGCGTTGACGAGCTTGCCGGTCTCGGCGGTGTTGAGCATCAGGCTCTTGCCGATGGCCTCGACCTGTTCCTTGATCGCTGATTTGTCCTCCGCGCGGACTTTCTCGATCTCGGTGACGCGTTTCTTGAACTCGTCGAAATTCTCGCCGATCGGTTTCATCAGCTCTTTCAGCTCGCCCTGCGCGCCTTCGCGGTGTTTCTTGAAGGTCTCGTCAGCCAGTTGAAGGAATTGGGAATTTGCCTTGCGCAGCACGCCCTGGGCGAGGTCGGCGAAGCGCTTCTCGTCTTCTTCGGCGCGGGCTTCGGCTTTTGCTAGAGCGATCTTGGCGTCCTGGGCGACGGCGGTCTGCGTCTTCAATTCCTGCGACAGGCGTTCGCGGTCGATCTCGGCGGTTTCGAGCATATCCTGGGTGTGGGCAAGGTCGCGCTCGACCTCGCCGGCACGGTTGCGCACCTCACCGCGCATCCAGAACAGGAAGCCCAGAAGGCCTGCGGCGAGCACGAACAGGATGAGGTGGATGAGGTCGAGGCCCACGGAGCCGATCTGGACGAGTGTCTGCATGCCTGAACTCCTATCGCGATTCGCGCTTGACTCGGCGGGTTTAAGCGCTTGAACATATAGGGAACAGGAAGAGGTGGCAATGAGCGGGGATGTGCCGCAATCTCTGGGAGTGATCGCGCGGCGCTATACGCGCGACGCCGCTGAGGCCGATGACCTCGTCCAGGCGGCGCTTCTGGCTGCGGTCGAGGCGGGCCGGGCCGACTTTGCGTCTGGGCAGGCGCGGGCCTGGCTCGCCGGTGTGATCCGCAACAAGGCGCGGATGAGCGCGCGCGGGGCCGTGCGGCGCAAGGCGCGGGAGCGTGACTGGCAGAGCGCGCGGGCGGGCGAGGAGTCCGAAGCGATCGAGATTGAGGGGATGCCGGACGTGTCGGGGCTTCCAAGATCTTTGCGGCTGGTGGCGATGCTCGCCTTTGCAGGGGCCACGCGGCCTGAAATTGGCTGGCTGCTCGGCCTGTCCGATACGGCGCTGCGACAGCGCATCAGCCGGCTCAAACGGGCGATTAAGGGGCTGCCGCCGGGCAAGGCGTCAACCGCGCTCGAAGGGGCGCTGCCATTCGGCGCGCTTCGGCGCAGCATGATCGATCAGCTGGGGCGGCGCGGCGGGTTTCTCGCAAGCCATGATCCTGACGGACATTTATTCGTGCTCGCAAGCTCACAAAAGCCCGGGGCGCGGCAACCCATGGCCGAGCAGTCAGAAAAGGAGATCATTTGATGCTCGGATCCATGAGAATTGGGGCGATTGTTTTCAACGTGACGGACATTGATCGCACAGAAGCTTTCTACAAGGAGACGCTCGGTCTCGACCTCAATCGTATGCCGGGTGAGCCGGGCGAAAGCGGCGGGGCGGACTGGCTGATGGGACAGGATGCCGGCGGGGTCAGCCTCATCTTCTTCCAGGCGCCAGGCACGCGGGGCGACAGTCCGATCCCGGTGTTTGAGCTGGCCGAAGGCGGAATCGAAGGCGTGGTGGAGGGCCTCGCCTCAAAGGGGGTAACCATCGTCACGCCCGTCTCGCATGCGCCGGATGGCGGGCTGACGGCTGACTTCAAGGACCTGGATGGGCACATGCTGTCCCTGTATCAGGAGGCTGACAAGCCGCGCTAGGGCGATCTAAGGCCTCAGAACACGCCCATTGCCAGCCCGGCGGCCATGGCCGCGCCGAGGTCCCGGCATTTTTGAAGCTCATCCTCGCTGATTGTCTTGTCGGCGAGGATGTCTTCCTTGGTCTGGGCATGCGTGCAGATGATGAAGGGCTCCTGCGCGATTTTCAGCCGCCAGCCTTTTGCGATGCGGGCGGTCTGCTTCATCGCGTTTTCGCCGTCTGAGCCTGCGCAGATCATCTGGGCGTAGGGGCGGCCCTCGATCTTTCCGAGGACCTCATAATAGGCGCGGTCGAAGAACTCTTTCATGCCGCCAGCAATGGCGGCGAGGTTTTCAGGCGCGCAAAAGATGTAGCCGTCGGCGGCGAGGAGGTCCTCGGGGCCTGCTTCAGTCGCGAATTTGAGGGTGGTCTCGCATCCGTCTTCACCCTCTGCGGCCTCATGGGCGGCTTTCGCCATCTGCTCGGCGCCGCCTGTGCGGGAAAAATAGACGATGAGAAGTTTGGGCATGGGAGGGATGGTAGGCGAAGAAACAGGCGTGCCAACCCTGTTCTGCGTCTCCCCATGGCTTGTCCATGGGGACCATCTCCCTCACGCGGTTGGAGAGCTTTGGGAGATGGGTGCCACGGTCAAGCCGTGGCAAAGCGCGTTGAAGGAAGGTCAGACGTTGAAGCGGAAGTGCAGGACGTCGCCTTCCTTGACGATGTATTCCTTGCCTTCCTGGCGCATCTTGCCGGCTTCCTTGGCGCCGGATTCGCCGCCATTGGCGATGAAGTCGTCAAAGGCGATGGTTTCAGCGCGGATGAAGCCTTTTTCAAAGTCGCCATGGATGACGCCGGCCGCCTGCGGGGCGGTCCAGCCATGACGGATCGTCCAGGCGCGCGCCTCTTTGGGGCCGACGGTGAAATAGGTCTGCAGGCCGAGCAGCTTGTAGCCGGAATGGATCAGGCGGTTGAGGCCCGGCTCTTCGAGTCCCTGCATTTCGAGGAATTCAGCGCGCTCTTCGGGCGCGAGAACGGCCATTTCAGCTTCGATCTGGGCGGAGATGACGACGGCTTCAGCGCCTTCCTTCTCGGCGCGCTCCATCACCATTTCGGAATATTTGTTGCCGGTGGCGGCGCTGTCTTCATCGACATTGGCCACCAGGAGGACCGGCTTGGCGGTCAGCAGCTGCAGCATGCGCCAGGCCTTCATGTCTTCCTTCGGCACATCGGCATTGCGGGCGGGGCGGCCTTCATTCAGTTCGGCGAGGGCGAGATCGAGCAGGGCGAGGGTTTCCTTGGCTTCCTTCTCGCCGGATTTGGCTTTCTTCTCGACGCCAGCGCGGCGCTTTTCGAGGCTTTCCATGTCGGCGATCATCAGCTCGGTTTCGACGATATCGAGGTCGGCAATCGGGTCGACGCGGCCGGCGACGTGGGTGATGTCATCATCCTCAAAGCAGCGCAGGACATAGATGATCGCGTCGGTCTCGCGGATATTGGCGAGGAACTGGTTGCCGAGGCCTTCGCCCTTGGAGGCGCCTTCGACGAGGCCGGCAATGTCGACGAAGTTCATGCGGGCCGGGATAATCTCTTTCGATCCAGCGACCTTGGCGAGCTTCTCAAGACGCGGCTCCGGTACGGCAACCTCGCCGACATTCGGCTCGATCGTGCAGAACGGATAGTTCGCGGCCTGCGCAGCTGCGGTCTGGGTGAGAGCGTTGAACAGGGTGGACTTGCCAACATTTGGCAGACCGACAATACCGCACTTGAACCCCATGGATCGCTCCTTCTTCGCGCTTACTGGCGCGCGGCATAGCGCATTTCGCGCTGGAAGACAGGGTGTTTTGTCCGCCTCAACTGGTATTTAATGGACATTTGCGGCGCAGAGCTTGCATGAAACCGCCAAATTGAAGTGTGGAGGTTCACATGGCCTACGACATCATGATTGTTGCGGCACAGCCGGACATGACCAAGGCAGAGCACGTGGCCAAGCGGCTGCGCTCGCTGAAATTCAAGGTGCGCCTCGACAAGGCGCGCGAGCACACGACGCCGACAGCCCGTGACCTGAATGACGCCAACAAGGCCGGCAAGGTGCTGGTCCTGTGGTCGAAATCCTCCTGCGACACGAGCAAGCCGGACAGTGACTGGGTACACGCCATGGCGCACCTGGCCCGCTCACGCCCGAAGGCGCTGATGCAGGCCGGCCTCGATGCGACCGTGCCGGACGATCCGTTCGACAAGGATGAGCGCGCCAGCCTGACTGGCATTGGCCCCAAGCGCACGCCGAACGGCTTCTACGCGCTGCTCGGCGAACTGGAAAAGGCGCACAAGCGCAAGGACCTGAAGGATTTCCTGCTTCTCGAGCCGCGTGACAAAGCCGGCAAGGACGCCTGGAAGAAAGCGCACCCGAAAGATCCGATTTCGCTGGCTGGCAAGCCAAAAACCAAGGCGAAAGCCAAGCCGGCAGCGAAGAAAACAGCGGCGCCGCCTGTGGCTGCAGCGCCTGAGGCCCCGGTGGCTCCGGTGGAAACGGCAGCGCCGGCCGCAAGCGAAACCGCCTCTGCGACGAAAGCACGTCCAGAGCTGAATCCGCCATCGATCCCGTATCGCGCGCCCAATATGGCGGCCCGTGCCGAGGACGGTCAGGAGATTGGCTGGCACATTCTGGGACCCATTCTCGCCGGTATCGCCCTGATGATCCTGCTGGCCTGGGTGTTCCGGTCTGAGCAGGCGTCAACGCCGGGTATGCCCGCCATCGGGAATGCGCAGCTCTCGCCGGTTTATGCCGAGACGTGCCCGCCGGGACAGATTCCGCGCTCTCTGCTGAATACGCGGACGCTGCGGACCGGCCCGGTCGTGGACGATACGGAAGAAGAAGAATAGGCGGGGCGCTTTTTGATCGGCCCCCTTCGACCTGCATGCGCGGCCACTTCTCCCGCTGGCGGGGGAAGAAAGTGCCAAATATCAATGTCGCGATGTCCTCGTCGGCAGCGCTAGTCTTTGCCGGCCTGTTTCGGGTCTGATTTCGGGGCAGGGGCGAGGCGCAGGACTTCGGTCTGGTAGCGCTCATCGCCTTCTTCCAGCAGAAGCGGCAAGGCCCGCGAGGCTGCGTCGAGCAGGGCTTCGACCCAGTCTTTTTCAGCTTTCGCGAAGTCTGCCAGCACATAAGGCATGACCAGTGACTTGTCGCCGGGGTGGCCGACGCCGAGGCGGATGCGGCGCACGTCTGGCCCGAGATGCGCGATCATGGAGCGGATGCCATTATTGCCGGAATGACCGCCACCGCGTTTCACCCGCATGCGTCCGGGCGCGAGATCGATCTCGTCGTGGAAGACTGTCACATCGGTCGGCGCGAGCTTGTAGAAGCGGGACGCTTCACCGGCTGAGCGGCCGCTCTCATTGTAGAATGTCTGGGGTTTCAGAAGCAGGACTTTTTGCAGGCCGCTGCTGGTGTTCACGGTGCCTTCGGCCGCTTCGCCCTGGAAGCGTTTTTTCCACGGACCGAAACTGTAGTCGGCCGCAATGCGGTCGATAACCATGAAACCGAGATTGTGCCGGTTGCCGGCATATTTGGGACCGGGATTTCCCTGGCCTGCAAGTATGTGCATGACAGGCTCCGTGTCTCGCAGCCGATCAGGTTCCGGCGGCGATTGGGGCTGGCCCGAGAGCCAGCCCTTTAGCCAGGAAACTATTCCTTGGATTCGCCTTCACCTTCGCCTTCGCCGTCGTCGCCTTCACCCTCTTCATCAGACTGGTTGATGGCTTCGACTTCGCCGGCCTCTGGTGCTTCCTCATCACCTTCTTCGACAACTTCAGCCATACGGCCGGTAATCGTCGCGATGGTGAAGTCGCGGTCAGTGATGGTCGGCTCGGCGCCTTCCGGCAGCTTGATGTCGGAAATCTTGACGTTGTCACCGATGTCGAGGCCGGTGAGGTCAGCTTCCAGAGAGTCCGGAATGGAGTCAGCGCGAACGTTGAGTTCGACGGCGTGACGCACAACGTTGAGCGCACCGCCGCGCTTGAGGCCAGGCGCCTTCTCTTCATTGTGGAAGTGAACGGCCACTTCAACAGAGATGATCTGGCTTTCGTTGACGCGGTAGAGGTCAACATGCATCGGGATGTCGGTCACCGGGTGCATCTGGATCGCTTGCGGGATCACGAGCTGCTTCTTGCCGCTATGCACGAGGTTTGCCGTGGAGGTGAGGAACTGGCCGGTGTTGATGGCCTTGATCACTTCGTTGAGCTTGAGGCTGATCGCAACCGGATCCTGGCCGCCGCCATAAAGGACGCCTGGCACCATGCCGTTGCGGCGAGCTTCACGTGCGCCGCCTTTGCCGGTGCGCTCACGCATTTCCACATTGAAACTGATTTGTTGAGACATTGTCTTTTCCTTTCGCCCTGAAGTCCGCCTGCGAGCGATCTCGCCGGTGACAGCCTGACAGGAGCGGCCTTGCGCCGTCCTTTCGAAGCGGTGGGCAATACAGGAAACACAGGCAGCGCGCAACCGTGCAGGTTCAGCGAGTGTCGCCCCGTCGGACAAGGCCTATCCACGGCGCGGCGCATCGCAAGGCCGACCCGCCAAAATTAACTCTAATTTATATTGACAGAATCCCGTTACATCTGTCACACACTACACATGTAACGCTTTTAAGGGTCAGGAAGAAAGCATGTCTAAACCAAACGGGTCAGAACTCGTCATTCTCAAATATCTCTGGTCGGCCGGACGGCGGACCGCACGCGAAATTCATGAGGCCATCGGGCCGGAGCAGAACTGGCAACTGTCGACTACGCGGACGGTGATCAACCGCATGGAGAATAAGGGCTGGGTCAAGCGGGACGGGGAGTCCTCGGAGTCCGCGGCGTTCTATGTCGCCGTGCTCGACCGGGTGGAAACGCTGGGCGGCCTTGTCAGGCAGCTCACCCGTCAGGTGCTTGATCTGAAAGGCCCGCTGCCAGCGGCGCTTTTTGCAGACAGTCCACACCTGTCGGAGGCCGAGCTCGATGAGCTCGATGCCATCATCAATGCTGCTGAGGATGCCGAACGCGCGAAGAAGGGGAAATAGTCATGAGCGTTGCATGGTTTGTTGTTTTCGTCCTGCTCTGGACCGGTTTCCTGGCTGGCTTTGCGAGCCTGATCACCAATGGCCGGGTGAGTGCGCGTTTCGCGCAGACGGTCTGGCGGGGCGCGGCAGTGCTGTCCGTGCTGCCACTTGCCATCATTCCACTGCTGAAGCTGCTGCCGAAGGATTTGCCATCGGCAATCCCTGATCTTCCCTATGTTGAGCCCGCCGCAGGGGCTGTCGCTTCGGCGTCGGTCAATCTGCAGAGTGCCGTGTCCGCCCCGGACTGGGCGTGGACGGCGCCGGCTCTTCTGGGTGTTCTCATTGTTGGCTGGGCCTTCCGTCTTGGCGCGTCCGCGCTGGGCCAGGTCCGGCTCCAACAGCTGAAATCCCGCTCGATGCCTCATCGTGAGCAATCGATTGCCCTTCCCCTGAGCAATCTGAGGCTCGAGCGGGCCCCTCTTATTCGTCTGATCGACGGGGGCTCACCGTTTATCGCCGGCCTGGCGGAGCGGTCGGTCTACGTTCCCGAAGCGCTGAATAATCCCTCGGACCTTCGTCAGATCGTGATCCATGAGTGCGTCCACCTGCAGCGCGGAGATCTTGTCACGCGGCCGCTGGAGCGGCTGGTCGCAGACCTGTTCTGGTTCTCGCCCTTTGCCTGGATGATGCGCCGTGAACTCGACTTCTGGAGAGAAGCGGTGTGCGACGAGATCGCCTCAGAGGTGAGCGGAGACCGGTTCGGCTATGCGCGCACACTGGCCTATGCGGCCCGCATCAGTGCGCCCGCCCGCACGCTGCCTGTCGCGGCCTTTATCCTGCCGAAGAAACGCAGCCTGCCAAAGCGGCTGTCGCGTTTGCTGGAGACCCGTCCGACGCGGTCGCGGCCGATCATGGCGATGAGTGCTAGCGTCGTCGCGCTCGCCCTGTCGCCCTTTGCGCTGGCCGAAGCGGGCAAGGATGTCATGCCGGCGCGCGATGACAGGGCGAGCCAGTCGATCGTTTTCGAGCATGCGGTTCTGGAGTCTGAAAAGGCAAAGATCACGAGCAAGTTCGGAAACCGCAAGGACCCGTTCAGCAAGAAAGAGCGCTGGCATAAAGGCACCGACATCGGCGCACCCGAAGGAACGCCGGTCTATACGCCGTCCTGCGGCACGGTGGTCTTCTCCGGCTACAAGCCAAATTACGGGGAAACCGTCGAGATTGCGTTCGATGACGGCAGCAAGATGCGGTTTGCGCAGCTGTCTGATCGGGATGTCGAAGTCGGGGAGGAAATTTCTGTCGGCACGAAAATTGGTGCTGTCGGGATGTCGGGACGCGCAACCGGCCCGCACCTCCACCTCGAACACTGGAAAAAAGCGATAAACGAGGAAACAGGCGAGACAGAATACCAGCCACATGATCCCATGATGGCTGAAGGTCTTGTCCTGTTCGCAGGCGGGTCACGCTGACCCTGACGCCCAAGCGACCCGCCCAGCCCCCATTCCGGAAGCTATGGCCGGAATGGGGGTTTTTCTTTGCGGGTCTTGGAGCGCGTGGCTGTCTAGCTCATCACATTGATGGCTTTGGCGTTGACGAATTCCTTCATGCCGAAGCCGCCATGTTCGCGGCCATAGCCTGAATCCTTCACACCGCCGAATGGCATGTCGGGTTGGGCCATGCCAAAGCCATTGACGAACACCATGCCGGTGTCGAAATGCTTCTCGGCAAGCTCGATCGCCTTGTCGGTGTCTTCGGTGAAGATACCGCCGCCGAGGCCGAACCGGCTGTCATTGGCGATGCGCATGGCGTCGTCTGTATCCTTTGCGCGGATGAGCGAGGCGACAGGGCCGAACAGTTCGTCATCATAGGCGGGCTGTCCGGGCTTCACATTGTCCAGAACCGTTGCCGGATACCACCAGCCGTCCTGATCTGGCACTTCGCCGCCGCAGAGGATCTTCGCGCCATTGGCGACACTCTTCTCGACCTGTTCATGGAGATCATCGCGAAGGTCTTCGCGGGCCATCGGGCCGATATCGGCGTCACTGCCGGTCGGGTCGCCATGTTTGACGCCTTTCATGGCCTCGACGAAGGCGTCGCGGAACTTGTCATAAATGGCATCGACAACCACGAAGCGTTTGGCTGCGACGCAGGTCTCGCCATTATTGTAGACGCGGCCCATGACACATTGCTTGACCGCCTTCTGAAGGTCAGCGTCTTCCAGCACGATATAGGCATCGTTCGAGCCAAGCTCGAGAACGGTCTTCTTGAGCGCCTTGCCGGCTTTTTCGGCGATGATGGCGCCTGCACCGGCGCTGCCTGTCATGGTGACGCCGCGCACGAGATCATGTTCGATGACATCGTCGGACTGATCGTGGCTGATGCGCAGCACGGTGAAGAGGTTCTCCGGAAGGCCAGCCTCTTTCATGATCTTCTCGATCATAAGGCCGGAGCCGGTGACGTTTTCAGCGTGCTTCAGGAGGACGCCATTGCCCGCCATGAGATTGGCGACGGCATAGCGGATCACCTGATAGGTCGGGAAGTTCCAGGGCTGGATGCCGTAGATCACGCCGATCGGGGAATAGGCGACACGGCCTTTTTTGCCATTCTGGAGATCGCGCTCTTCTGTTTTTAGCGCGTCCGGTCCGTTCGCCGCCGTCCATTCGCAAATGCCGGCGCAGAGGTCGACTTCCTGCTCACCCTGCTTGACGAGCTTGCCCATCTCATCGGTCATGAGCTTTGCAAGGTCGCTCTTATTATCCTTCAGCGCCTTTCCGACGGCGCGGATTTTCTCAGCCCGGTCTTCGAGTGAGACATGGCGCCAGTCGAGAAATGCCTGATGACAGGCTTTGACCGCCTGATCGACCTCGCTGTCGCTCATCATCGGATAGTGTTGAAGGGATTTTCCAGTCGCTGGATTGATCGTTTTGAGGGTACCGCCGAGGGTCGCACTGTCAGCCATTTCTTGGCCCTTTCCGTTCGAGTTGGTCTTATAAAACCAACACGTGGAGAGGGGGCGGCGTTCCTGACGCCATGCATGACAATTGCGTGAGGATCAGTCGAAGAGCTTCGAGACGCTCTCATTATTCGCGATGCGGCGGATCGCTTCGCCGAGAAGCGGGGCCACAGACAGCACGCGAAGTGCCTTGGACTTATAGTCTTCTTCGGTCGGGCGGATCGTGTCGCAGATGACGATCTCGTCCATCACGGATTTCTCGACGCGCTGGACGGCATTGTTGGACAGGACGCCGTGCGTGACATAGGCGCTGACGCCGGCGGCGCCTTTCTCCTTCAGCGCGGCTGCGGCATTCACCAGCGTGCCACCGGAGTCGCAGATATCGTCGACGAGCACGCAATGACGGCCCTCGACATCACCAATGATGTTCATGACTTCCGACTTGCCAGCTTCGGGGCGGCGCTTGTCGACAATGGCGAGGTCGACGCCGAGCCGGTTGGCAAGGCCGCGGGCCCGGACCACACCGCCGACATCCGGCGAGATGACCATCAGATTCTTGCCACCATGCATCATGCGGACATCATTCTCGATCACTGGCATGGCAACGAGATTGTCGGTCGGCACGTCGAAGAAGCCCTGGATCTGGCCGGCATGGAGATCCATGGTCAAGACGCGGTCAGCGCCGGCCTTGGCGATCAGATTGGCAACAAGCTTGGCGGAAATTGGCGTGCGTCCGTCGGTCTTGCGATCCTGCCGGGCATAGCCGAAATACGGGATGACTGCGGTGATCCGGCGCGCAGACGCCCGCACCAGCGCATCGATACAGATGAGCAATTCCATGAGATTGTCGTTGGCCGGTTTCGACGTCGGCTGAATGACGAACACATCCTCGCCGCGCACATTCTCATTGATGCGGACGAAGATTTCATTGTCGGCAAACGTCTTGATTTCGGCGTCTGACAAGGGACAGTCGAGATGATCTGCAATAGCCGTCGCAAGCGGTTTGTTTGCGTTGCACGAAATTAGTTTCATCGCGGGTCAGCCCTTCCCGTTGGATTGTTTGGCGTGTTCTGGAACAGGACACGCCGAGTCGCAAGGAAAAGCCTGAGCAATTAGTGTTCCAGCATGATGACGGAGCCCTGGCGGCCATAGTCGGGTTCGCCGCGATGGTTGCGGCGGCGGTTGGAGAAGTACATCTCCTCCATCTCGCACGTGTCTTGGCCGATCACGTCGACCCAGGCGAGCTTCTGCTTGGCTAGCCGGTTCTTCACGAAGGTCTCGATGTTGAAATGGAAGCGGTCGCCTTCGCCCGGGTGGAAGAGATTGGCGCTCCATGGCGCTTCGGACAGGAAAGTGTCGCGAAATTCAGGGCCGACCTCATAGCTTTCCTGGCCGATGCAGGGGCCGACAGCCGCGTGGATATCTTTCCGATTGGCGCCAATCTCTTCCATCTTGTCGAGGGTCGCCTCGCAAATGCCGCTAAGCGCGCCTTTCCAGCCGGCATGGGCCGCTCCGATGACGCCGGCCTTGCGGTCAGCGAAGAGGACAGGCACGCAGTCGGCGGTCAGGATGCAGAGGGCGATGCCGGGCAGGTTTGTCACCATGCCGTCCGCCTGTGGCCGGTTCGGGCCCCAAGGCATGGTCGCGAGGATCGCCGTGTTGGAATGGACCTGATAGCAGGAGAGCAGCAGGTCCACCTCCTTCGCGCCGATCTGGTCTGCGACGAGGCGGCGGTTGCGCATCACGGCCTTCGGCTTGTCGTCTGAGCCAATGCCGAGATTGAGGCTCTCATAGATGCCTTCGGACGTGCCGCCATTACGGCCGAAAAAGCCGTGGCTGATACCGTTCATGCCGGCGATGCGCGGCGCGAGAATGTGAGGAATTGTGGTCATTTAGCTTACAATCTGAGATAGTCTGAAAGTGCAGTGCGATGCACGGGGAACGCAAGATGAGGCGAGCAATGTTTCGAGCGGTCTGTGCCATGATGTGTGCCGCCACTGGGCCCTGCTTGGCAATGGCCCAGTACATGCCCGGCCCGCCGGAGACGAGTGCGGCGTATGTCGATCCGGCCGAATTGAGGCCGGATGTGCCAGCGTTCGATCCGACGGATCGGCTCCCGATTGTCCGCCCGACGACTGAGTTCGAAACATATGTGCTGCCCGGCGTCATGGAACTCGGGGACTTTTCTGCAGACGAGGATGAGAAACGGCAGATAGCAGACTACCAGGAGAGGTGGCCCTTCTCCGGGCTCATGGGCCGGTACGAGCCAAGCCTTCGCCAGGCTGTCCGCTCGAACGGCGTTGGCGACGCCACGATCTGGCGAATAACAGTGTCTCCCACTTGGTCCGAAGACGTTGTCCATTCAGTTTCCATCGACGAAAATCAACGCGTTTCGGTTGGGACGGCACGCTACGGAACTTCGGCCTGCGTTGCAGGCACTCTCTGGTGCCTCGACGGCATGCAGGTTCAGATTGCCGAAAGCGACGTCTCGGATAGCGAAGCAAACGCATTGCTGGAGATCTTGCAGGCAGAGCGAACGCGTTTGGCTGGCGCGAAGGACTGCACCAACTTTCCGGTCGGTGGTACCCTCTACACCGTCGAAGTGGCGTCAACGAACAGCTACGTTTCCGTCAAGTGTTTCCGCTCGGATTCGAAGTATTTCGATCAGCTTGTTGCTGCCGTTGACGGGGTGGCCAATTGACGAGGAGCCTTTAGGCCGATTGTTCCGTCGCCGCTTCTGTGTCCGTTGAACCGGTATCGTCGCTCTTCTTCCGCCGCCGTCTCGTAATCCATTCGGCACGTTCTTCCATCTTGCGCAGCTCGCCGTCCAGTTTCGCCATGGTGCGCGAGAGGTCTGTGCTGTCCTCCTTGCGCCAGGCGCGTTCGGCCTGCGCGATGGCCCAGGCAATGGCGGTGGAGCGGACCGGCTTGGGCAGGTCGGTTTTCTTGTCGAGACCAGCGCAGACCATCGCCCAGTCGGCAGAGGCCTGACGGCTGGCGAGGAGCGCGATAATGCGCAGCGGCTGGGTCTGGCGCCATTTCATGAGGGAGAGCAGGGCGGGGCGGTGATTCTCCATGGCTTCGAAGCGCATCATGATCACGTCGAAGAGGCGGGTGCGCGGTGTTTCATCCGCGTCGAAGGAGCCCTCGCTCATTGCCTTGTCGAAATAGCTTTCGACGGCGTCTGCGATCGTGTCCTTGTCGCCGACGGTGTGAAAGTCTTCGAGTGTCAGTCCGGTTTTTTCCGCGATGGCGGACAGTGTCAGCTCGCTCCAGCCTGTTTCCGTGGCAAGGTCGAGGGCGGCGCGGACGCCTTTTTCGAGGATCTGCTTATTGGTGTCGCTCATGGGGTAGCTCCCTTGGCTAATCGCCGGAGAGCTCACGGTCCCGTTTGATCGCGGCTTCAACGGCCTCAACCATTAGAGATGGCATCGCATCCTCGCGCATCAAGACGTCCAGCGCGGCCTTTGTCACGCCGCCAGGCGAGGTGACGTTCTCGCGGAGCTTTGATGGCGGCTCATCGGACGCCATCATCAGGGCGCCTGCGCCCTCGACCGTCTTCTTCGCCAGGCGGAGCGCCATGTCCTTATCGAGGCCATGCGCCACGCCTGCCGCCGCCATGACTTCCGCCAGCAGAAAACCATAGGCCGGGCCGCAGCCGGAAATGGCCGTTGCGGCGGACAACTTGTCTTCAGGGATCGGCCCTTCGACGTCGCCGAGCGGCGTCAGCAGGGCGCGCAGATCGGCTGCATCTCCGTCGGACGCGCCTTGCGGCAGGCAGAGCAGCGTCATGCCCTTGCCGATGAGGCCCGGCGTGTTGGGCATCGCGCGGGCCACGCGTTTTGTGCCGAGCTTTTCGGCAAGGCCATCCAGCGTGATGCCCGCCATGGTGGACAGGACCAGCGTCTCAGGCCCAACATGGGCCTTGATGCTGTCGAGAATGGTCGGGAAGATTTGCGGCTTCACCGCAACGACGAGAATGCCGGCCGGCTCCGGCGCGGGATTCAGGGCGATCTTGCCGTCGGCTTGCCAGTTTTTCAGCTGATCTGACGGATTCGGGTCATGGATCGAAATCGGGCCGTCATAGCCGGACTGAATCCAGCCGCCAGCGAGGGCAGATCCCATCCGCCCGCCGCCAACGAGAGTCAGTCCGGGTTCAGGCTTCGCCATCGGTTTCGAAGAGCGCCGCATCAATGGCTTCTTCAGGGGTCTTGCCGGCCCAGATCACGAAATTGAAGGCGGGCACGAACATGTTCACCGCATCCGTCGCTGCAGCGAGTACGGCGCGGATTTCGCCCGACTCGGCTTCATCGCGATCAAGGAGGGGCAGTGTGTGGCGGAACAGCAGAACGTTGTCCTCCATCCAGTAATCGAAGTGTCCGAGCCAGAGACGCTCATTCGCCATAAGGACAAGCTTTGAAATGGCCTGCCGGCGCGCAGCGGTCGGTTTGAGATCCAGCGTCAGGGTGAAATGCAGGGCGGGTGGCTCACGGCGGGCCGCAAAAAGTGCGCCCATTTCGCCCCAGCGGCTTTGTGCAATACACTGAATGGCAGCGTCGTCATCGCGCTGATGTTCCCATCCGGCGCTTTCCAGACATGCTTCGACCAGATCCAGCGGATCTGCAATATTCTCTGTTGATTGTTCGAGGTTGAGGCTCATCGGCTTGGCCCTCCGAATCAGCGTGACGGCTTGCCACTGGGTATGGACGGTAACACGGGTGCGCGTCCCTGCAACCGCTCTTCCCCCAAGAGTTGTGGACGGCTGGCCTTGCTGCCTCGCATGCGGGCAGGCTTGGCGCAAACGCTGATCGCAGTTAATGGCATAGCTGTTACAGAGTGATAGGGAGATGGGCGGCCAGTGTCAGAGCGCGTGACAAGCAGCACGATAAGCCGGTTTTCGCGGATGATCCTTCCTGCGGCAGCGCTGATACTGACGTCTTGCGGCTTTGCCGGAAGCCGGCCGGACGCGCTGATCGCGGTCTCGTCCAATTTCCTGTCCACAGCCGACGCTCTTGAAGAGGCTTTCGAGGCATCGGGCGAGTTTGATGTGGACGTGGTTGCGGGCTCGACCGGACAGCTCTACGCGCAGATCCAGAATGGGGCGCCCTTCGATGTGTTCCTCGCCGCTGACCAGGAACGCCCGCAGCTGCTGGAGAAGGAAGGCCTTATCGTAGAGGGCAGCCGCTTCACCTATGCCGTGGGCGTATTGTCTCTCTGGACGGCGGATATCGACAATGTGAAGGGCGGATACGGCAATCTTGCCGAGGTCTTGCGCGAGAGCCCGTATCAAAGCCTCGCCGTCGCCAATCCAGACCTCGCCCCCTATGGCGCGGCGGCGATGCAGACGCTGGAGGCGCTCGACCTGCTCGGCGCGCTTCAAGACCGGATCGTACGCGGTGCGAATATCGGCCAGGTCTATGCCATGGTCAAAACCGGCAGCGCGGAGTTCGGTTTCGTTGCGGGGTCCCAGGTGAAGATGCTGGATGGTGGTGGATGGAGCATCACCGTGCCGGGGGACTTGCACGACCCGATCCTGCAGGATGGCGTGCTGATGATGCGGGCGAGCGAGAATGGTGCCGCGAGGGCATTTGTTGACTTCCTGCGGTCGCCAGAGGGGCGCGAGATTATCGAGCAGCACGATTACCGCGTGCCCGATTGACCGTGGATTTCGGCCCCGTCCTTCTCAGCCTGCAACTCGCGCTCGTGACGACGGTGATCCTGTTCATTCTGGCGCTGCCGCTGGCCTACTGGCTGGCGATGACGCGCTCGCGGGCAAAGCCGGTGGTGGAGGCGATAACTGCGCTGCCGCTCGTGCTGCCGCCGACCGTGATTGGCTTTTATCTGTTGATCGCATTGAACCCGACCTCGCCGATTGGCGCATTCTGGGTGTCGGTGACCGGCGATACGCTGGTCTTCTCGTTCAGCGGGCTTGTGGTTGCGTCGATCCTCTATTCGCTGCCCTTTATGGTGCAGCCACTGCAGTCCGCGTTTGAGGCGGTCGGTCGCGGGCCGATGGAAGCGGCCGCGATGTTGCGGGCCTCGAAGCTGGATGCGTTCGCGTCCGTCATGCTGCCGGCCTCGCGCAGGGGCGTGATCACGGCCTGCGTCCTGACCTTTGCGCACACGATAGGTGAGTTTGGCGTCGTGCTGATGGTCGGCGGAAACATTCCGGACCGCACGCGGGTCGTCTCCATCGCGATCTATGAGCATGTGGAAGCGGTGAAGTATGGGCAGGCGCATGTGCTGTCGGCGGCGATGCTGGTCTTTGCGTTTGTGGTGCTGCTCGGCGTCTATGCGCTGAACAGGAGGCAGAGTGTCCGTGTCGGCTGATCAGCTGTCCCTGTGCTTCGAGATGCATCGCGGCGATTTCGTGCTGCAGGTGAACCAGGAGGTCGAGCTGACCGGTATCACCGCCGTGTTCGGGCCGAGCGGCAGCGGCAAGACGAGCCTGCTGCGCGCGATCGCCGGACTGGAGCGCCCCGGCCAGGGCCGCATCCGTTTTGCCGGGACTGACTGGGTGTCGACGCCGGACAAGCGTTTCGTCAGAGCGCATGAACGGGGCGTCGGCTATGTCTTTCAGGAGGCCCGCCTGTTCGATCACCTCGATGTGCGCGGCAATCTCGCGTTTGCGCACAAGCGCAGCGCCGGTGACGCCTCATCCATCCGATTTGACAGCGTCGTCGAGGCGACCGGGCTTCAGCCGCTGCTCGAGCGAACGCCGCAGACGCTGTCGGGCGGGGAGGCTAGACGCGTGGCACTGGCGCGGGCCTTGCTGTCGCGGCCGAAACTGTTGCTGCTGGATGAGCCGCTATCGGGGCTCGACCGGGCGGCGCGGCGCGAGCTGTTGCCATACCTGAAAGCCCTGCCGCAGCGGTTTGGAATTCCGGCAATTTTTGTCAGTCACGACATCGAGGAAGTGACGGCACTGGCGGACCGGGTGCTCGTTCTCAACGGCGGCGAGGTGCAGGCCTATGGCCGGCTGACAGATGTTGCGCGGCAGATGGACCTTGCGCCGCTCATGGAAGATGCGCGCCATGGCAGTGTGATCGAGGCGGTTGTCGTGTCGCATGACGAAGCGCTGGGCGTTGCAAAGCTGCAGATGGCGGGCGCTCAGCTCAGCTTGCCGATCAGGCACGGGCTGGACGTTGGCGAGGCGGTGCGATTGTTCGTCGATGCCAGCGATGTGTCGATTGCGACCGAAGCGCCGCGCGGGATCAGTATCCGTAATGTGTTGGCGGCAGAGATCGTGGACGTGCCGGTTGGCCAGGGGCCGGTGCTGGTCGAGCTGAGCGTTGGCGGGGCGAGACTGAGGGCGGAGATCACGCGCGCATCTGCGATGGAGCTGGGTTTGAAGGCGGGCCAGCAGGTCTATGCGCTGATCAAGACGATGAGTTTTGCCGATTGAGGCGCTTGCCGCCGTCGTGGTTCGGCCCCGGCCTTCGCCGGGGCATGCTTTGCTCACCATGAAGGCAAAATAATCAGCCCTTCTTTTTCTCCAGGGCCGCCACGCGTTTCTCCAGCGCTTCGACCTGTTCCAGCGCCTTGATGGCGATGGCTTTCAGGGCTTCGACTTCGTCGCGGTCGGCGAGGTCCATGTCGGCGATCATCGAGCGGACGCGGGCCTGCATGGCGGTTTTCGCTTCGTCGCCCGCTGCTCTTGCGGCGCCCATGGCTCCGGTCATCAGGCCTGCGAGGTCATCAAGCATTGGATTTGTTCCGGCCATGTGGTTACTCCTTGCCGCAGAATGTGAGGCTGACTAGTCAGTTGCCTTCGACAGTAAGACAGGTCTCTTCAAGGGGAAAGACGACGAATGTACGCACTGATGACGAGCGCGCTCAGTTTTCCGGATTTCAGTCCGGCCCTGATCGAGATCGATCTTGGCTTTGCCGGCCTCGGCAGCTTTCCCATCCGCTGGTATGCGCTGGCCTATATTGCGGGCCTCGTGATCGGCTGGCGCTACGCACTGGCGCTGGCGGCGCGTCCGAGACTGTGGGGTGGTACCAGCCCGGCGACCAAGGACGATATTGATGACTTGCTGTTCTACGCCACGCTTGGCGTGATCCTTGGCGGACGCATCGGCTACATCCTGTTTTACCAGCTGCCATTCCAGTTCGACCACGTGCAGCGCGATCCGATGAGCCTGCTTCGCATCTGGGAGGGCGGCATGTCCTTCCATGGCGGGCTGCTGGGCGTGACGATTGCGGTCCTGCTTGTGGCCAAGCAGCGCGGCGTGAAGCTCATGTCTATTGGTGATATTGCGGGCGTGGTGACGCCGATTGGCCTGATGCTGGGCCGGTGCGCGAACTTCATCAATGCCGAGCTTTATGGCCGTCACACGGACGCTCCCATTGGCATGGTTTTTCCCGAAGGCAATGCAGGCGGTACGCCGTCGGCTTATGACTGGAACGCGAATGAATGGGTCTATACCGGCAATGAGATGCCGCGCCATCCAAGCCAGCTTTACGAGGCGACGCTGGAAGGTCTGATCCCGGCCATCGTGATCTCGATCCTCGTCTGGAAGTTTGGCCTGCTGAAACGCCCCGGCCTCGCCGCCGGCCTGTTCCTGCTCTTCTATGGGGCGGGGCGAACCATCTCCGAACAGTTCCGCGAACCCGACAGCTTTACCTGGGGTGTGATGCCGGACTGGCTGACCATGGGCCAATTGCTTTCGTTGCCCATGTGGATTGGCGGGGCATTCCTCGTCTGGAACGCGCTGCGCAAGCCGCCGGTCCGCACTGCGGGGGCATGAGGGGCCTTACCGCCAAGCTGAAATCGCTCATCCGGGCGGGCGGGCCGATGCCAGTGTCGGCCTTCATGAATGCCTGTCTGCACGATCCTGAGCATGGCTATTACGCCACTCGTCCGGGTATCGGGCGGGACTTCATCACCGCGCCTGAGATCAGCCAGGTGTTCGGTGAAATGCTCGGCTTGTGGGCGCTGCATGAATGGCGTGCGCTTGGCTCGCCGGAGCCATTTTCGCTGGTTGAGGCCGGTGCTGGGCGCGGCACGATGATGGATGACATGATGCGCGCGGTTCGTCAGGCCAATGGCGGGCAGGGCTTCGATGTCGCGATCAATGAGGCCAGTCCTGTCTATTCGGCGGCGCAGAAAGAGCGCTTGTCCGACCTGCATCCAAGCTTCCTTGGCGCGTTCCAGTCGATTGGAGAGCAGCCCTTCCTCCTGATTGCAAATGAATGGCTGGACTGCCTTCCGGCGCGCCAGTTCATCAAGTCGGATGGGGAATGGCACGAGAAGGTCGTCGGCCTTGACGAGCAAGGCGATCTTGCAATCGGGATCGCCACAGACAAGGCGGATACGCCAGCCTTCGAGATGCGCGACGGGTCAACATCTTTTGAAGTGCAGCCGGCGCTGGAGACTTTGGTCGACGTGCTGAAAGAGGCTTTCGCACGGGTGCCCGGCCGGGCGCTGTTCATTGATTATGGCGTGTCCGAAGGCGCGCCGGGCGACACGCTGCGGGCCTTCCAGCGCGGCACGCAAGTCGGCCCGCTTGCCATGCCGGGCAGCAGCGATCTGACCGTGGATGTCGATTTCGGGCGGCTGGACAGGCTGGCGCAGAAGGCTGGTCTCAGCGTGCACGGCCCGGTCGAGCAGGGGGCGTTCCTGATGGGGCTGGGTGTGGAGGCGCGGATGCATGCGCTGATCAAGGCGAACCAGACGCGCGCCGAGGACATTTATCAGGGCGTGACACGGCTGGTTGATCCGGCTGAGATGGGCAAGCGGTTCAAGGTGATCTGCATCAGTTCGGCTGGATTAAGCGCGCCGGTCGGGTTCTAGACCGGCAGGCGCAGCCGCACGCGCAATCCACCGAGCGGGCTGTCTTCAAGCCGGATATCGCCGCCATGCTGGCGCGCCGTGTCCCTGGCGAGTGAAAGGCCAAGCCCGGTGCCCGGAACGTTCTGGTTTCGCGATGCATCGAGCCGGTGGAAGGGGCGGAACGCTTCTTCGCGGTCTTCCAGCGGAATGCCGGGGCCGTCATCATCGATGATCAGCTCAGCCATGTGCGGGCCCTCGACAATGTCTATCTCAACCGCCGTGCCGAAGCCTTGTGCGTTTGAGATGAGATTGGAAACCGCACGGCGGATAAGACCTTCGCGCGCAATGATGCTGACCGGATCTGCCCGCCGGATTGTCGCCTTGTCACCGAGGGCGGCGACGGTTTCGGTTACAAGCTCATCGAAGCGGAACTCTGTCGAGGCCTCTCCCTCAACCCCGCTGGCGAAGGCGAGGTATTCGTCCAGCATGGTCGCCATCTGGCGAAGGTCTTCGCGGGCGGCCTTGATGTCGTCTGTCTCTTCCATCATGGCCAGTTGAAGCTTCAGCCGGGTGAGCGGGGTGCGCAGATCATGGCTGATGCCGGCAAGCATGGTGGTGCGTTCTTCGGCGAAGGTGGTGAGACGGGTGCGCATATCCATGACGGCGCGGGCGGCATCGCGAATTTCGGTCGCGCCGGACGGGCGGTAATTGTCGGCGTCGCGGCCCCGTCCATAGGCCTTGGCTGCTTCGGTCAGCTTCAGGATCGACCGTACCTGATTGCGCAAGAAGCCGAGGGCCAGGGCGATCAGAATCCCGGATGCGCCAATGACCCAGACGAGAAAGATATGACCCGTCGTGGAGAATGTGCGGTCACGCTCGGCCATGAAGCGGATGACGTCGGGGCCGTCCTGCACCTGGATCTCGACCGTCTCGCCATACCCCGAAATGTCGAACCAGAAAGGCTGGTCCAGCGACACATCCAGTTCGCGCGAAAAGATGTCGTCCAGCGCCGTAAAGAAGAGGCGTTTCTGCTCGGTCGGGATCTTCGTGTTTTCGAGCACCGTTGCGTCGAGCTGCATGGACCGACTGGCGTCATCGCGCAGGGAATCGAACTGGTCAGGATATTGGCGGCGAAGCTCCACCATGAACTGGATCTCGGACGAGATGGTCTGACTGAGCTTGCGCGAGGTGTGGCGCCAGTGGCTGTCATAGAAGATGTAGGTCACCGCCGAGAGCAGCAGGATCATCGGCAAGACGACCATCAGGACAGACCGCGGATAGAGCCCACGCGGCGTTATATCCCTGAGACGAATGTGAAAACGCTTCGGCATGGGTCTGGATTAGCGGGCGCATTGCGATTGCGAAAGACGTTTTGGCCAGCGCAATTCGCAATCGTGCCGTGAGCGGGCGTTCAAGCCGGCGCTTTAGTCAGGCAGCAGCCGACGCCTATAGCGCCGCAATGTGCGGAATCGTGCGTGCAGTGTTTTTTCAAAGACTTCGTCTGAATACTCTGAAGCATCCAACGAGACAGCCTGGAGGTTTGCGACCTCCTCGCTTCGGACCCACCAGTCGTCGTGTCCCGACATTTCCGGAAACAGGCTTACATAGCCATGCTTCGACATGAGCCTTGTTATTTTTTTTCGCTGAGTGTGGTTGTGTTCAACACAGAAGCATCTGACCTGCCAACGATCATAGTCGAACTTCTTCAGAATTTTATATTCCGACCCCTCGGTATCTACCGATATGAAATCGATGACTTTGGGCGCCGCATATTTTTCCAGCAGGTCATTCAGCGAAATCGTCTGAATCTTGACGGTTCGATATTTGTTTCTCAGGTCTCGTTTGTTGTCGCTCAGTTGTGTTTTGCCTATGCCAGACAAGGCGGGCCGGCCGGTTACCATCCTGAAATTGACTGTGCGATTTGACACATCAAACACGCAGAGCTTTGAGATATGACAGTTACGATTGGCCGGGACCAGCTCTGAATAGTGCGGATGTGGCTCGGCCACGATGCCGTTCCATCCGATTTTCTCCAATAAGTAAGTATTGGAAAAGTCGCGGCCATTCAGGGCGCCAAACTCCACAAAATATCCGTCTGTCTTGCCTTGTGTGGCCCAAAGCGCAAACAGGTCCTGGAAATTCTGTGCAAAGGACTGCCTGATATTGGCCTGGCAGAATTCTAGAAAGTCCGAGATCATCGATTGCTCGCCTCTCAATCTGGCATCAGGCGGTAGCCGATGCCGCGTACCGTCTGGATGTGGATCGGCTGTTTCGGGTCTGGCTCGATCTTGCGGCGAAGGCGGGTGACCTGCACGTCAATGGAGCGCTCCGTGCTGCCCGGCGAGTTGGAGGCTAGCTCTTCGCGGCTGACAGGTTCGCCGGCGCGGAAGGCGAGGGAAGAGAGGAGCTGAAGCTCGGCTTCGGTGAGGCGGACGCGCTTGTCGCCCTCGAAGAGTTCGCCGCGCTTTGGATTGAACACGAGGCCTGACATCTCGATCTCTTCGGGCGGTTCCTCGACATGGGTCCGGCGCAGGATTGCGGCGACGCGAAGCGACAGTTCTTCCGGCTCGAACGGCTTGGCGAGATAGTCGTCGGCGCCCCGTTTCAGGCCTTCAATCCGGTCCGTGGTATCGCCGCGCGCCGTCAGGAGCAGGACCGGACTTTTGACGCCCTTGCTGCGCAGGCTTTCCAGCAGGTCGAGGCCGGATTCTCCGGGCATCATGATGTCCAGAATGGTGAGGTCGAAATCGAGCGTGGTGAGCAGTTTTCGGGCGCTGGCGGCATGGGCAGCGGCGGTCACGCGGTAGTCCTGTCCGGTGAGGTATTGTTTCAGCAGTGTACGGATACGGTCATCATCATCGACGACCAGAATGTGTGGGGCTTCCTTCATCGGGTCAGCGCATCCAGAACAGCGCGGCTGCCGGCGACGGCGTTCGCCCCGGCCTCGCGATAGGCTTCGCGCAGGGAGGATCGAAGGTCGGTGACGATCGGTGCAATCAGGGTTTCGCCATCTGCCGAGAGCGAGAGGCGACGGCGGCGTGCATCGCGCCCGCCCTGTTTCTTGTGGACGAGATCCCGCTTGTCGAGATCCCCCAGAAGGCGGGCGAGGGTGGGGGTTGTCGCGCCGGTCAATTCACGCAATTCGCTGACGGTCTGATTGGGCTGGAAGCGAATGGTCATCATCAGTTTGAGGGCAGGCATGTTCAGGCCGGTCTGTTTCTGGGCGCGTCGAAGCGTCTCTGCAATCGTCCGTTCGCTGGCCAGTAATAAGGCGATACCATTATCGAGCTCTTCCTCCCTGAGAAAGAGTCGCGGATCGACCCGCCCCGTTTCGCCCGGCTTTTGGTTGACTTCAGATGCCACAATCTGAGAATGGAGCGGTTTTCAGTAAGAAGTTCAAGCAAGGACGTAGAAAATCATGGAAGCTCAAGCTTATCACGACCGTGACGGCGTTATCTGGATGGATGGCGAATTCGTTGATTGGCGTGAGGCGAAGGTACACGTCCTCACGCACGGGCTGCATTACGCGTCGGCAGTGTTCGAGGGCGAACGTGCCTATGGCGGAAAGATATTCGAATCGCGCCGCCACTCTGAGCGTCTGCACAAGTCTGCACAGATCCTCGGTTTCGATATTCCGTTCACCGTCGATGAGATCGAAGCGGCGAAGGTTGAGACGCTGGCGAAGTCCGGTCTCGACAGCGCCTATGTGCGTGCGATTGCGTGGCGCGGCTCGGAGATGATGGGCGTTTCGGCGCAGAACAATACGATCCATCTCGCCATCGCCGTCTGGCATTGGGGCGACTATTTCGCAGACAAGATGAAGGGCATCGCGATGACGCACGCCCAGTGGCGGCGCCCGGACCCGAAGACAGCCCCCTGCGAAGCCAAGGCTGCCGGCCTCTACATGATCTGTACGCTGTCCAAACATGCCGCTGAACGTGAAGGGTACGCCGATGCGCTGATGCTCGACTGGCGCGGATATGTGGCCGAGGCGACCGGCGCGAACATCTTCTTCCTGCGCGATGGGGCCCTGCACACGCCGACGCCGGATTGCTTCCTGAACGGGATTACGCGCCAGACGGCGATGAAGCTTGCCGAAGCGCGCCAGATCGAGATTGTCGAACGCACGATCCTGCCTGAAGAGCTGAGCACATTCTCCGAATGCTTCATCACAGGCACAGCCGCCGAGCTGACGCCGGTTCGATCCATCGGCGAGGTAAATTACAAGCCTGGCGACGTGACCGAAGCGCTGGTGACCGACTATTCCGACCTGGTGAATGGCAAGATCATGATGCCGGCTGGCTAGGCACTGACAGTGGGGCCCCTATGGCGCCGGTTTCAGCCGGCGTCCTTCGGCTCAAGGCTGAAATGTGCTATAGTGAAGACAGAAATGGAGGCTCAAAATCTCACTTACTGGTAAAAAATATAGACAAAGCAATGCCTTGAGGCGGCTGAAACTGCTTCAGGCTATCCATTCGCAACCTCAGTCGGTTCGGTCCCGTTTTGGTCTCAAGACCAGACGCAAGCGCCAGAGCCGGGGGGCCAAGCTCCTGAAACTTCTGTCGAGCTAGGCAGGAAGGACAGCACAAAAAGAAAAAGCCGCGCGGAGCAATCCGACGCGGCTTCTTTTTTGGTGGTTGGTGTGCGGCCTACTTATCTGGCTGCGGTGTGGTGCGCAGATAAGGCTTCACCGTCGTGTATCCCTTCGGGAACATCTTGTCGGCATCTTCATTGGAGACGCTCGGCACGATGATGACATCCTCGCCGTTCTCCCAGTTCACGGGTGTGGCGACCTTGTAGCCATCCGTCAGCTGCATGGAATCGATGAGACGCAGGATCTCATTGAAGTTGCGCCCGGCGCTCGGCGGGTAAATGATCGAGGCGCGGATCTTCTTGTTCGGGTCGATAACATAAACCGCCCGCACGGTGACCTTCGGGTCAGCTTTGGGGTGGATCATGTTGTAAAGCGTGGCGACTTTCTTTTCCGTATCGGCGATGATCGGGAAGTCGACATTTGCGCCCTGTGTTTCTTCAATGTCCTTGATCCAGGCGTTGTGATCCTCGACCGAGTCGACCGAGACAACGAGCGCCTTGGCGCCGCGGGCGGCCAGCTCATCTTTCAGCTTGGCGGTGTAGCCGAGCTCCGTCGTGCAAACCGGGGTGAAGTCTGCCGGGTGTGAAAAGAACACGACCCAGTCGTCACCGGCCCAGTCGTGAAAACTTATCTTGCCTTGCGTTGTTTCTGCTTCAAAATCAGGCGCTGTATCGCCGAGCAAAAGGCTCATGGAAATCTCCAGTAATTGCGTTATCTTGACGCCAAAGATGGGCCCCGGCCTCCGGGGAGGCAAGCTTGAGGGACTGATTCAGGTGTTTAATTTTACTAAGGCGCCGGGGAGTCGCCCCCACGCATGAAACGCCTGATATTGATGCGCCACGCCAAAACTGAACCCTGGAATGAGGGGGTCAAGGATCGCGACCGTATCCTGACTGAACGCGGCCATCAGGATGCGGCTCTAGTCGCGGGCTTTCTGCGAGACACGGGCTGGCAGCCTGACCATGCACTGGTCTCGTCGGCCCGGCGGACGCGAGAGACCTGGCGCCATCTGGCGGCAGAGTTTCCGGAATGCCGCTCCACCGTATCAGACGACCTTTATCTCGCCGGCATCCCCGCCATGGAATTGCAGATCGCGAAGGTTGCGGAGGAGTATGGCTGCGTGATCCTCGTCGGGCACAATCCCGGTATGTCCGAGATGGCGAGTTTCATCCTGTCCCGGGCAGGCAGCGAGAACCATCGTGCGGCGATGAAGCTGGCGGAGAAATTCCCGACGGGCGCCGCGGCCCTGTTCGAAAGCGATGAGGACGGTCCCTACGTTCCGGTGCATTTCAAACTGGTCGATTTCATCCGTCCCAAGACGCTGGCCTGAGGCCCAAATGTTGAACCGCCCTGCCGGGCGGGGCAGGGCGGTTCTGTCAGGGAATACCGGACCGGCGCAAGGAGATGTCCGGCTATTCCACTTTTTGTCAGCTGCGATTTGCACGCCGGGTCAGTCTGCGCCGGCGAAGGACGAGCAGGCTGGGTTTCCAGGCTGCCTCGTTGTCGTTGGCAACGTTTCCGCTTGGGGCGGGGGCGATAGCTTTCACCATCGGTGCCGTTGACAGGGCCGGAGCGTGGGGGGCTACGGCGGTGGAGCTCTGGGAGGCGAGCGATTGCATCTGAATTACTCCTTCGTTGCATGTTGCCGGTCTTGTTGCCGGTCTCTGTTTGGTCGGTGGCTTGGCTCATCCGCGCCGCCGATGAATTGAAGGTAGGAAAGTAATTATCGAAAATCAATAACAATTTTTCGAAAAACAACGAAATCCAATAAAATCAAGGCGATAAAATTGTTGTTTATCGATAAAAATCGCGAATCAACGTGTTTTTGACGCTCTTCGGCACCGCTCTGAGCAGTATTTTACCTCTTTCCAGACCCGTTCCCACTTCTTGCGCCACTCGAAATCTCGCCCGCAGACGGGGCAGGGCTTGCTCGGCAGACGGCCTTTCCTGTGGGAACGCCCTTCTCGACTGGAAGCCTGGGACATGAAGGGACCGATCATTCTGCGGTGGGTGAGCTGTCCCTGCACTTAATTCGGTGCCCTTCCTTTGCCAGGCCCGACTTCGAACTATGTGCGACTCGGGCATGATGGAGCAGCGATTATGAGGTTTGCGATCATCGGGGCAGGCATTGCCGGGCTGGCAGCTGCTGATGAGCTGAAGCGCCACGGACACTCTGTTACTCTATTCGACAAGGGACGCGGCGCTGGCGGCCGGATGTCGACACGGCGGGCCGAAACGGCTGCCGGCGAACTTACATGGGATCATGGCGCTCAATATTTCACGGCCAGAAGCGACGACTTTCGCGCCCGGCTCGCGCCATTGTTTGCTTTGGGCCATGTCGCGATATGGTCGCCGCGCCTGGTCGATGTCCGTTTTGAGACGGGCGCGTGGCGCATCTCTGAGCAGGCGCCGAGGCTGGCGGGTGACGAGATGTATGTCGGGACGCCGTCGATGAATTCCGTCATCAAGGCGATGGCTGAGCCTCATGAGGTTTATTGGTCCTCGCGCGTCACAGGCATCGAACTCGCCGGGACAGAAAAACACCTTTTGTTTGAAGATGGGCGCAGACAAGGCGCCTTCGATAGCGTGATCTCAGCCATTCCCGCCGAACAGGCCTCTCAGCTTCTCGCGCCTGTCAGTGACCGGCTCGCGAATGAGGCGTCTCAGGTTTCTTCGGCCCCGTGCTGGGCCGTGATGCTGGCATTCGATACCCAATTGCCGGTCAATTGGTATGGCGCTCGCGTCCACAATGCTCCGCTGTCCTGGATCGCGCGAAATAGCACGAAGCCTGGTCGCACCGGGCTAGAAACAGTGGTGCTTCACGCGTCGCCTGAGTGGAGCGCGGCGAATGTCGATCTACGCAGAGATGAAGTCGTCGAAAGGCTCACGCGCCTTTTCAGGGAACTGTCAGGTGCCCCTCAACCGGTGTACAGCACGGGCCATCGCTGGCTGCTGGCCATGGTGAAAAACGGCGTCGGCGAGGCCTTCGGCTGGGATGCGCGGGTGAACATCGGAACGGTCGGTGACTGGCGAATTGCGCCGCGCGTGGAGGCGGCATGGCAAAGCGGCCACAGTCTTGGCGAATTTCTCACCGGCTAGAATATATCCCTTGATAAAATTAACCCTGTGGTTTCAAATTTAACGCATGGGGTTGGGTAATGAAAAGCGGGCGAATGTTGTTCGACTGAAGCCAGGCGGGGTTCCGGCTGTCCCAGCGCAGACGGCGATCAAGCCTGGCACAGTGCGCGAGGCGCTTGCGCGCTCAGAGATTCTGCCGCCATCCCTGACCGCAAAGACACTGCTTTCACGCCTGCAGGCGGCGGGACTTGTCGTGCTCGCGGGCGCCCTCGTCGCGAGCCTGTTCTTCTGGCTGAGCGTAACGGTAACGCTGATGTGGGCATTCGCCTATGCGGTGTTCGCGATGATCATCTTCTGGCGGACCTTCCTCACGCTTCTGGGGGCGAAACTTCGCTTTTTTGACTCCGGTCAGGACGAAGAAGATCTACGCGATGAGTTACCGGTCTACTCCATTCTGATTGCGCTGCGCCACGAAGTTTCGATGGTGGATCAGCTGGCTCGCAACCTGTCGGCCATCGACTGGCCGGATCACAAGCTCGATATCATCCTGCTGGTGGAAGAGGATGATCCGCAAACGCTGGAAGCGGCCCTGCGCTCGCCGATGCCGGGCAGGACGCGCGTCATGACAGTGCCGCCCGGTGAGCCAATGACGAAGCCGCGTGCCCTGAATTTTGGGCTGGCTTTTGCGGTGGGCGAATTCGTGACGATATACGACGCCGAAGACCGCCCGGAGCCGAGCCAGCTCAAGGATGCTCTGCGAGCTTTTGACAAGCATGGCCCGCGCACGGTCTGCGTTCAGGCGCCGCTGGTCTCGACCAATAGCTCGGCTGGCTTTGTCGCGGCGCATTGGTCGTTGGAATACAGGGTTCAGTTCGGCCTGCTGGTCCCGGCGATTGCCAGGCTGTGGCATCCGGTCATGCTGGGCGGAACGAGCAATCATTTCAGACGGCGTGATCTCATCGCGATGGGTGCCTGGGATGCGTGGAATGTCACTGAAGATGCCGATCTCGGTATCAGGATCGGCCGCATGGGCGGTTTGACGGCCTCGATTTCAACGCCCACTTACGAACAGGGACCGCACCGGCTCGGCATCTGGCTGGCGCAGCGTAGCCGCTGGATCAAGGGCTATATTCAAAGCTGGATCGTGGCGATGCGGAGCCCCCGCCGGCTGATGTCAGAGTTGGGGCTTATACGCTGGATCACCCTCAACCTGATGCTGGGCGGCGCGTTATTGAGCGCTGTCCTATACGGGCCGATGACGGTTATTGTCCTGCTTGGTCTGATCGTGCCGGGCATGAGCGCTGATCTTCTCAGCCTTGGACTGTTCGGCACAGGATATTTCTGCGCCCTGTTTGCAGACGTGATGGCGCCCGGACGGTGGACCTGGTCGCGCCTTGTCGCGATTGTGACGCGTCCGCTTTACTGGCCTTTGCATTCCATTGCTGCAGTCAGGGCGATATGGGGACTTGCGATCAAGCCGTCATTCTGGGCAAAGACACCGCATACGCCTGAAACGCTGGAGTGCGAGACGCAATGGCCGCCTGGATCATCCCTGTCCTCGCCATCATCATCTTCGGATCGCTGATTGCGCTCGCCAATACAAAACTTGGCGGACGCGTGCGCAAGGATGGTCGTCCGCATCAGGCCCCCTGGGGCTTCATCATGGTGTTCTGCGTGCTGGGCATCTTCATGGCCGTCGTTCACCTCTTCAATGTGGTCGGACTCGAGACCGGCCCGGAGCATAGTCTGATGGGTAGATTTGGCGGTTAAGCGCGCTGATGCCTGGACTTGGCGATAATTCACTACACTCAAGTGAAATCTCGCTTCGATTTGACGCAAAGTAAGTCTTGGCCCGGCGGTTTTCTCCGCGCTAGTGTGCTATCATCAGGTCACAAAAGTTGCCCGGAGGAGACCAACCCAATGCCATATGATGCCCCGTCCGATCTCGATACTTTCCGTGAGGAAGTTCGCGACTGGCTCGAAGAGAATTGCCCGCCATCCATGCGCACACCGCAAACCGAAGACGAAGTCGTCTGGGGCGGTCGCCGCGAGAAATTCAAGAACCCGGAATCGAAAGTCTGGCTCGAGCGGATGGCAGAGCGCGGCTGGACCGCGCCGCACTGGCCAAAAGAGTATGGCGGCGGCGGACTCAATCGCGACCAGGTGAAGGTGCTGAACCAGGAACTGTCCCGGATCAATGCGCGCATACCGCTGCATTCCTTCGGCCTCTGGATGTTCGGCCCGGCGCTGCTCGAATTTGGCAATGAAGAGCAGAAAAAGCGCTTCATCCCGGACATCATCCATGGCCGCACCCGCTGGTGCCAGGGCTATTCGGAGCCGGGCGCCGGGTCTGACCTTGCCGGTCTGCAGACCAAGTGTGAGGACAAGGGCGACCATTATCTGATCAATGGCCAGAAGGTGTGGACGTCTTATGCCGACCAGGCCGACTGGATTTTCTGCCTCGTGCGTACGGACCCGACCGTCAAACATGAAGGCATCAGCTTCATCCTGTTCGACATGGAGAGCGAAGGCGTCGAAACGCGGCCGATCAAGCTGATCTCTGGTTCTTCGCCATTCTGCGAGACATTCTTCTCTGACGTGAAAGTGCCGAAAGACCAGCTCGTCGGTGAGGTGAATGGCGGCTGGAAGATCGCCAAGCGTCTGCTGCAGTTTGAGCGCTCATCCATCTCCGCGAGCGGCTTCGGCGCGGCCCGCGGGTCTGGCGCGCTGGAACTTGAGGATTATGCCAAGATCCATGTCGGCACAGACAGCGATGGCAAATTGCTCGATGGCGACCTGCGTGGCCGCATCGCGGACCATCAGATGTACGCCAAGGCGTTCGGCCTGACGGTACGCCGCAGCCAGGAGCAGGCGAAAGCCGGCCAGGAGGTCGGTCACACCGCGTCCATCATCAAGTACGCGGCTGCCAAGATGAACCAGGACAAATACGAACTGATGATTGAAGCGCTCGGCACCGAAGGTCTCGGCTGGGAAGGCGAAGGCTTTGACAAGGGCGCCAAGATGATCACCCGCGCCTGGCTGCGCTCGAAAGGCAACTCAATCGAGGGCGGCACCAGCGAGATCAATCTCAACGTGGTCGCCAAGCGCGTGCTCGGCCTGCGTGAGCATCAGTAGTCAAAGATTATAACGGCCGCGCCCTGACGCGCTGGCCAGTTGAAGAGTAGGAAACGAAGATGAGTTTTGTCCTGACTGAAGACCAGGAGATGCTGCGGGATACCGCCATCAATTTCACGCGTGATGAGCTGCCGGTGAAGCACCTGCGCGGCCTTCGCGATAGCGGCAAGAACGGCGCCGACCCGGAAGCACGCCAGAAGCTCGCTGAGCTTGGCTTTTTCGGTGTGCTGATCCCGGAAGAATATGACGGTGTCGGCATGGGCATGGTCGCGCTGGGCCAGGTGATGGAAGCGCAGGGCCGTACACTGGCCTCAACGCCAATCCTGCAGACCGCCTGTATCGGCGCCTCCGCCATCCTGCTCGGCGGCTCTGAAGCCCAGAAGCAGGAATGGCTGCCGAAGATCGCGTCTGGCGAAGTCACCACCGCGCTCGCACTGGACGAGGGCAGCCACCACAATCCGGCTGGCGTTGCCACCGAAGCCGAACGCGATGGCCAGGGCTATACGCTGAACGGTGCCAAGAAATATGTGCAGGACGGCCACCATGCCGATGTGTTCATCGTCGTGGGCCGCACATTCGGTGAGGCTGGCGACACGCACGGACTGACGCTGTTCCTTGTCCCTCGCGACGCAAACGGCGTCAGCGTCCAGACATTGAACACGGTCGACAGCCATGGGGCTGCCCATCTGACATTCGAAGACGTGCATGTGCCGGAAAGCCATGTGCTTGGCGCGGCTGACAAGGGCATGGACATCCTTGAGCCGGTTCTCGACCGGGGCCGGATTGCGCTGGCTGCCGAGATGCTCGGCTCTTCGCGCGCAGCCTTTGAGATGACGCATGACTATCTGCAGACCCGCAAACAATTCGGTCAGCTGATCGGCTCCTTCCAGGCGCTGCAGCACCGCGCGGCCAAGATGTTCACCGATCTGGAGCTGACGTCATCCTGCGTTTCGGCGGCACTGTCGGCGGTTGATGACCAACGCAATGATATTGCCGAGCTGGCCAGCCTCGCCAAGGCGATGGCGGGCGAGACGGTGCATCTGGTGTCGAACGACACGGTGCAGCTGCATGGCGGCATCGGCATGACCGACGAGCATGAGTCCGGCTTTTACATGAAGCGGGCGCGTGTGCAGGAAGCGCTGCTTGGCTCTGCCAGCTTCCACCGCGACCGGTTTGCGCAGATCAACGGCTACTAGGCGCTGACACTTCAGCACGCCTGAAATGAAAGGCCGGAGCTTCGAGGGAAGCTCCGGCCACTCCTCTTCGCTCACATAAATGGTCCGGATATGCGGGCGTCGAAGAAACTAGAACAAGCACAACAGACGCCTGCGTTTTTGGTTCCGTCCCGCATCAAGTTTTTTGTCTGCGGCTGAAGGGGCGGTAAGAGCAACATTGCCCCCGCGCATGCGGACCTTATGTAGAGATGTGCAAGCTGACCTGGACCGCTTTATGTATCGCTATATTCCCCTGTTTCTGACGGCAATTTTGACGGCCATTTTTGGCGCCTTGATCAAAGTCAGCGGGTGGTTCGCAATCGGTCTGGTTCTGTTTGGCGCGCTGACCCTGCTCGGCCTTTACGATCTCGTCCAGAAACGTCATTCGCTCTGGCGCAACTACCCGATCCTGGCACGCATTCGCTGGATTGCCGAAGAGCTGCGGCCCTTCTTCCGCTCTTATATCGTCGAGAGCGACACCGAGGGCCGACCCTTCAGTCATGAGCAACGCTCAATGGTCTATCGCCGGGCAAAGAATGTGTCGTCGGTTGAGCCATTCGGCAGCCAGCTCGACATCGACCGGCCGCCCTATGAGTGGCTGTCGCATTCCGTCGCCGCCAAGCACAATGAAGACGAAGACCCCCGCATCATGGTCGGTGCGAGCGGGACGCCAAAACCGTATTCGGCCAGCGTTCTCAACATCTCGGCGATGAGCTTCGGGTCTCTCGGGGCGCATGCCATCGAGGCGCTGAACCGCGGCGCCGCGAAGGGTGGCTTCTACCATGATACGGGCGAGGGTGGGGTGTCGCGCTACCACAAGGCGGGCGGGGGCGACCTCGTCTGGGAGCTTGGATCTGGTTATTTCGGCTGTCGGACGAGTGCTGGCGGGTTCGACAAGGAGCGCTTCAAGGACGTTGCCGCCGACGATCAGATCAAGATGATCGAAATCAAGCTGAGCCAGGGGGCCAAGCCCGGCCATGGCGGAGTCCTTCCCGGTACGAAAGTGACAGAAGAGATCGCCGAAGCGCGCGGTATTCCGGTCGGTCAGACCTGTTTCTCGCCGCCGGCGCATACCGCCTTTTCAACACCTGTCGGCATGATGGAGTGGGTGGCTCAATTGCGGGAGATGTCAGGCGGAAAGCCGGTTGGCATGAAGCTCTGTGTCGGCAATCGCTGGGAAGTGCTCGCGATCTGCAAGGCGATCCTGAAGACCGGGATCAAGCCGGACTTTATCGTCGTTGACGGCGGAGAAGGCGGCACAGGCGCGGCGCCTGCCGAGTTCATGGACCATGTCGGTGCGCCGCTTCGCCAGGGGCTGGTACTGGTGCGCAACGCGCTTGTGGGTTGTGGTCTGAAGGATGAAGTGCGGCTTGCTGCGAGCGGGAAGCAGATTTCAGCCTTCAACATCGCAGCGTCGATGGCGCTCGGCGCGGACTGGATCAATACGGCGCGCGGCTTCATGTTTTCGCTGGGCTGTATCCAGTCGCTCAACTGCCACAACAATACGTGCCCCACAGGCATCGCGACCACGGACAAGTTTCGCCAGCGCGGGCTGGTTGTGCCGGACAAGGCCGACCGGGTTGCCAACTTTCATCGCAATACGGTTAGGGCGCTGATGGAGGTGGTCGGCGCGGCGGGCTGCAGCCATCCGAATGAGCTGACGCCTCGCCACATCATGCACCGCGTCACCGAAGACATCGCCAAACCGGGGCACAGGGCCTACGAGCTGCTGGAGCCGGGGACCTTGCTCACCGAGCCGGGCGAAACCCATCTCGCGCGCGAATGGGACCTCGCGCAGGCTGATAGCTTCGAGCCGGCGAGGCTCTAATTGTTCAGGGCGCCATCGAAGGCGATGCCGAGGTCGCGGTAGAAAGCGATACGGCGCTGGGCCATCGGCGAGAGCGTGATGAGGGAGCCGGCCCCTGCGAGCGGTTCAGGCTCGAGCTCTGCATGGGCGAGCACCATCATGTCATGCCATAGCGAGGCGGGCAGGCCGCCGCCTGTGACCTTGGCCATCGGGCTGTCATCATCATTGCCGACCCAGACGGCGCCGACGCGAAGGGCTGAAAAGCCGGCAAACCAGGCATCGCGCGAATCCTGGCTGGTGCCGGTCTTGCCAGCCAGCTGCCAGCCATCAATGGCAGCGCGGCGGCCGGTCCCGTCCGTAATGACGCGTTCCATCATCGCGACCATGGTCTCGGCGTCCTTCTGGTCATAGACGCGCTTCTTGTCGTATTCGGGCCGCTCATAGAGGACGTCGCCCCTAGAGTTGGAAATCTTTTCGACGATGTATGGATCGAGACGCGTGCCGCCCGTCATGAACACGCCATAGGCGCGTGTCAGGTCTGACAGCGAGACTTCCTGTGAGCCGAGCGCGATGGACGGGAGAGGCTTGAATTCACTGGAAAAACCGAAGCTGCGAGCCAGTGAGATGATCGCTTCTTCGCTGACTTCCTGGCCAAGCTCGGCGGCGATCGTGTTGACCGAGTCCTTCAGCGCTTCGGTGAGCGTCATGGGGCCGGAATAGTTGCGCGCATAGTTTTCCGGTGACCAGCCATCAATCTCGATCGGTTCGTCGCGACGCACGTCATAGGGTGTCAGGCCCTGCTTGATGGCTGTCGCATAGACGAAGGGTTTGAAGGCCGAGCCCGGCTGGCGTTTGGCAAGCGTGGCGCGGTTGAACTGGTTTTCACTGTAGTCGGTGCCGCCATACATGGCGAGGATGCGGCCATCGCCGTCCATCACGATTCCGGCGGCTTGCGTGGCTTTCTGCTTTGCGCCGTCTTCTGCCATCCGCTTGGTGAAGGCCTCGTCGATGCTGGCCTGCAGGTCTGCATCGATGGTGAGCTGCACGACAAGGTCTCCGGGCAGCGTTGGCAGGATTTCGTCGATCCGCTCGGTGGCGGCGTCGAGGGCGAAGCCGAATTGCGGGTCGCGCTCTGGTGTTTCGGCAAGCGAGACTTCTTCGGCCTTCGCTGCATCGGCTTCCGCCGTTGTGACAAAACCTGCTTCGACCATTTCGCGCAGCACATAGGTCTGACGCGCTTTGGCGTCGGTCATATTATTGGTGAGCGCGAGGCGGGACGGGGCCTGTGGCAGGGTCGCGAGCAGGGAGGCTTCGGCGAGCGTCAGCTCTTCGGGGTTCTTGCCGAAGTAAAAACGAGACGCGGCCCCCAGGCCATAAAAGCCGGCCCCGAAATAGACCCGGTTGAGGTAAAGCTCGAGAATCTCTTCCTTGCTGAGACGTTCTTCCAGCTGGCGGGCGAGGCGGACTTCCTGCGCCTTGCGTTTCAGCGTCTGCTCAGGCGTGAGGACGAGATTCTTGATCAGCTGCTGGGTGATGGTCGACGCGCCGGAGACGGTCTCGCCCGAGGTGACATTTGCCCAGACGGCGCGGATGATGGCCTGCGTATCGGCGCCGTCATGTTCGTAAAACCGCTTGTCCTCGGCTGCGATGAAGGCCTGCGGGACATGCGCTGGCAGATCTTCCAGATTGATGGCGCGGCCATATCTGGGGCCGCGGATGGCGATCGTGTCGCCGCTGGCATCAATGAACTCGATGGCCTGCTCGCGGCCTTTAGCCCAGAGCTGTTCATTCGAGGGCAGGCTTGGCATGCCGCGATAGAGGCTCTGCCAGTAGAGCCAGCCAACCAACAGCGCGATGAGAAAGAGCGAGGTCAGCACGATGAGTGCCCATTTCAGGATCGGGCTGTTGGGCAGAATTTTCTGGAACCAGTTTGCGCTGCCGCCGCGACCATCATAGGTCGGCGGGCGGTCATTCATCGGGCGATTCGGAGTCTGGCCTGACAATTGGGTCCTTTCCGGCAAAGGCTCTTTTGTTGCGCAACCCGCGGGCTATCGACTCTAAATGAGGCATCGTGAAGGCGAGATGAAGCGGGTAACGCGCATAGACCGGAAAGTGTTGCGTCGCTACCGCAGTGGAGCCGGGCAGTCAGCGCCGTCCGGACGCCGCCGGCCCGGAGCGGCTTTGGTGGCAAGGATGCCCGCCAGCTTGATGCGGTCAGAAATCTGCTTGGTGGAATAGGATTTGTCGACACAGCTGATCGGCTCGCCCGTATCAGCGGCGATCATGACGGCGAGGCCGGTATAACCGCCATACCAGTCCCAGAGATAGGCCGCCTTGTGAAAACCAAGCAGCGCTTTGGACGCCCTGATCGTGGCGGCTTTGCTGTCTTCGCCGGACCGCAAATGGGTGAGATCGACCGTGATCAACTCGACGTCATCCACAGTGTAGTTTTCCAGGGCGCGTGCGAATTTCGGTTCGAACACATGGCATGATGCGCACCAGTCGGCGGTGAAATTGACGATCTTCACCGGCGCCTGCGCAAAACTCGCCTGCGGAGCGAGCAGACCTATCATCATTGTCGCCGCAAGCAGAATGCGCGTTGTACACCGGCGCGCGAGCCGCTTAAGAGATGGAAAGCTGCAATTTTTCAAGGATGTCATGCTCGATTTTCTGAACGATCTCATCAATGGCAAGATTCTGATTGCCGTTCTCATTCCGCTCGGCCTGATCTTTACGATCTGGTCTCGAGGTGTCCAGTTCAGACTGTTCGGCTCGATGTTCTCGGTGCTGGGCCAGGGGTTCCAGCACGAAACCGACCAGCCATCATCCTTCCAGGCCTTGGCGCTGTCTGTGGCCGGACGCGTCGGCGGCGGCAATATTGCGGGCGTCGCTGCGGCGCTGGCGCTCGGCGGACCGGGGGCGATCTTCTGGATGTGGGTGGTCGGCCTGGTCGGCATGGCGACGAGTTATTTCGAATGTACGCTCGCGCAGGTCTACAAGCAGAAGGAGCATAATGGCGATTTCCGCGGTGGGCCGGCCTATTACATCAAGCATGGCCTTGGAAAGAAGCTCGGCAAGGCTGGGCCGGTTCTCGGCTTTGTCTATTCGCTGCTCCTGCTGGTGACGTTCGGTTTTGCGTTCATCTGCTTCCAGAGCTTTGCAACGACAAGCTCCATCTATTCAGCGTTCGATGCGCCGCGCATGTGGTCGGGCATCGGGCTGGCACTGGTTGTCAGCCTGGTGATCTTTGGCGGCGTGCGCCGGATCGCGAGCGTCGCGGAGATCATCGTGCCGGTCATGGCGGTGTTCTATGCGCTGCTCGGCCTGTTCGTCCTGCTGACACATCTGCCGCAAATCCCGGCTGCGTTCGGGACCATTGTCGCCAGCGCGTTTGGCTTCAATGAAGCTGTCGCGGGCGGTATTGGCGGAGCGATCATGATGGGCGTCAATCGCGGCCTCTTCTCCAACGAAGCGGGGCTCGGCTCTGCCCCCAATGTGGCGGCGGCGGCCTATGTCGAGCATCCGGCGCAGCAGGGCATGGTGCAGTCGCTGTCTGTGTTCATCGACACGATCATCATGTGTACGGTGACCGCGCTGATTATTCTGCTCTCGACGCAGAACTATATTGGCGCTGATGACGCTAAGCAGGGCGTGCTGACACAGCTGGCGCTGGCGGACCATATTGGCGGCTGGGCAGAGTATTTCATCGCCTTCGCGCTGTTCCTCTTCGCCTTTTCGTCGATCATGTACTCCTATTATCTCGGTGAGAATGCGGTCGATTACTACATCCCGGACAATATGATTGCGGTCTATGTCTACCGCTTCATGGTGATCGGTTTCGTGATCCTGGGGGCGATGGTGCAGCTTGGTGATGTGTTGAGCTTCTCGGACGTGACGATGGGGCTGCTGGCGATGGTGAATTTGTTCGCCGTGGCGCTGCTCTTCCCGGTCGGGCTGCGCGTGATGCGGGATTTCGATGCCCAGCGCAAAGCAGGCGTGAAAGTGCCGATCTTCGATCCGGACAAATTCGAGGATCTCGATATCGACAAGTCTGCCTGGCAGCTGACCGAACGTCCGAGCGGTCCGGCGGCTGAGTAGGTTTCAGCCGGGGGGCGGGTACGCCGTCCTTACTGGTTCAATGAAAAAGGCCGGCCCCGATAAAGGGCCGGCCATTCTTTTGGGTCGAAACTGAGCGCCAGGCTCTATTGCTGACCCGCGCTTCCGCCTTGCTCGCGCATCCGCTTCATGACGGCGTTGATCCGGCTGAACTCTTTCTTGGAAAGATCGCCGCTCTTGTCCTGATCGAGCATCGGGAAGGCGGGCTTCATACGGTTGCCCATCATGCCTTTCATCTCGGCCAGTTCGATCTTGCCATCGATATTGTCATCCATGGCACCGAACAGGCGGTTGCCTTCCAGCTCTTCCTGATACGCGTCCTTGCGGTTATCGGAGGTCTCTTCGGCCCAGCGGAAGGTGAAGGAGGTAAAGAGCATCTCCTCATGAGATTGCTCACCCCAGGTCACTTCTGCGTCCGGGTCCGGATTGGCGAAATTGTTCTCCGAATTGTCGTAGATGTAATTGGAGATCAGAAGCGAGCCTGCCGGGACGTCCACAGGCTCGGCGAATTCATAGCCGCGCTGCCAGTTGAAGTCATATTTCGGCAGGGAGATCAGCAGCTCTTCAGTGCCATCGGGATAGCGGATCGACATGTCGGCCGCATAGCCGCGATAATGCGCATGCGGGAAGACGCGTTCCAGGATCGCATCGTGCGGGATCTCGAGATAGGCCGTTTCCATATGGCGCGCCTCGCCCGGCGGGATTTCGATGGAGGCGTCGAGGATCACGCTGGAGCGGCTGACATATTTTGGCACTTCGTCGTGGAAGTAGAAGCCAATCTGGGTTTCATCCGTGACCGGCTTGCCGACGGGCGTGTAGTGAATCTGGAAGCCTACCGCCCCGCCAGCCGGGAATGGCGTGCCGATATCGTCTTCAGCGACGGTGGATTCGGCACCGACAGCATAGCCGCCGGTCGAGAATTCCCAGCGCCCGGTCGAGCCGCGGCCATCCTCCGGAATTTCGGACATGTAGCCAGACAGAACGTGGTGGACCACTTCGCGGGAACCAGCCTTGATCGTGCTGGCCTTGAGCCATTTGTCTTCCGTCAGCGGGTTTTCGACGATCGGATAGGAATAGTCGATGATGCCGTTGGGGGGGACGTCATAGGCAGGAAGCGTGAGGATCAGGTCCGGCTCGCCCAGCGGCCATTCGGGCGCGTGGAGATCAGCTTCCTGCAGCGGATCGGTCTGGTCCTCGCCGCGCGGCGACCCCGCTTCGATCCAGTGGATGAGGGTCTTGATTTCATCGCTGGTCAGCGACTTGTCGTCCTTCCAGTTGCCAACATGCGGGTCAGCGTTCCAGGGCGGCATACGATCAGTACGGATGACTTCGCGCATCATGGGCGACCAGCCACGAACGGTCTGATAGTCGGTCATCGCCCACGGCGCGATACCACCGACGGCATGACAGTCTGCGCACTTGTCGAGCAGGATCGGGGCGACATCGGACGCGTAGGAAATGTTGACGTGCTCATCCTTGGCGTCGCGCTCCGGGAAGTTGACGAGGCAGCCTGGGCTGAGCGCCGGGCCTTCGACGGTGACCTCTTCGCCAGCGACGACCTGGTCAAGCGTGTCGGTGAGGTAGTGATTGTCGGCCTCGGCCTTCTGGCGCTCATAGGATTGGCGGTCATCGATCGGGCCGTGATAGACAACCTTGAAGCCCTTGGCCGGGTCGAGCACGAAGACTTCAGCGGTGCGCACAACGCCGAGGGATTCGCCGATCAGCTGGTTCTCATCGATCAGGACCGGCAGGGTGATGCCATACTCTTCGGCTTCTGCCTTCACGTCGTCGCGCGTGTCCTGAAGGTTGGAGTTCAGCATGTAGAACTTCACGCCCTGCGCTTCATACTGGTCAGCGATTTTCTGATAGTCCGGCACGGCGCCGCGAACGATGGGGCAGCCATTGCCATGCGTCATGATGACGATGGCTGGCGCGTCGGCGTGATAGAACAGCTCGTGGGCCTCGCCGTTCTGGTCGATCAGGGTGAAGTTATCGACAAAGTCCGCGACGTCGACATCCGGCGCCTCGCCATGCTGCATGTCCATTTCATGCGCGGTCTGGGCAGTCTCGGTCTCGTTTGAGCTTTGCGAGCAGGCCGTCATCAGCGCAGCGGCGGCGACTGACATTGCGAGCGTGCGGGCAGTGGTGATCTTCATTGTTTCCTCCCAAGTCCCTGTCTTGTCGGTGGATTCTCATAGGCCCTGGCAGGGCAGCCACACCGATCTTGGGACCGATAATTGTATTCAACTATCGTGGATTAAATTCCAGCGATTTGCAAGGAGATTGAAGAGACTATCAGGCGTTGAAAACGCGATCGAAGATGAGGTCGACGCGCTTGAAGTGGTAGTCGAGGTCGAACAGGGCTTCGAGCTGGTCGTCTGAGAGTTTCGCGGTGACCTCGCTGTCCGCTTTCAGGTGATCGAGGAAGGGGCCTTCGCCAGCCCATGTCTTCATCGCATTGCGCTGGACGAGGCGATAGGAATCCTCGCGGCTAACGCCTGCCTCGACGAGGGCGAGAAGCACGCGCTGGGAGTTATGCAACCCGCCAAGCCGCATCATGTTGGACATCATCCGGTCAGGATAGATGAGCAAATTCTCGACAACGCCGGCCATACGGTGCAGCGCGAAATCAAGGTGGATGGTCGCGTCCGGGCCGATGCCGCGCTCGACCGAGGAGTGCGAGATGTCGCGCTCATGCCAGAGGGCGACGTTTTCAAGCGCCGGGGTCACGGCGGAGCGCACGAGCCGGGCGAGACCGGTCAGGTTTTCCGTCAGCACCGGATTGCGCTTGTGCGGCATGGCGGATGAACCCTTCTGGCCCTTGGAGAAGAACTCCTCGGCTTCCAGAACTTCGGTGCGCTGAAGGTGGCGGATCTCTGTGGCCAGCCGCTCAATCGACGACGCGATGACGCCCAGCGTGGCGAAGAACATCGCATGTCGATCGCGGGGAATGACCTGCGTGGACACCGGTTCCGGTTCGAAACCGAGTTTCTCGGCGACATATTCTTCAACGCGTGGGTCGATATTGGCGAAGGTGCCGACAGCGCCGGAAATGGCGCAGGTCGCGACTTCCTTGCGGGCTGCGATGAGGCGCTCGCGGCCACGCGCGAACTCCGCGTAGAAGGTTGCCAGTGTGACACCGAACGTCGTCGGCTCGGCGTGGATGCCGTGGCTGCGACCGATCTTGGGCGTGTATTTGTGCTCTTCGGCGCGCTTCTTGAGGGCAGCGAGGATGCGGTCCATGCCGACAAGCAGGAGGTTGGCGGCGCGCACGAGCTGTACGTTAAGGCAGGTGTCGAGCACGTCGGAGCTGGTCATGCCCTTGTGCAGGAAGCGGGCGGGCTCGCCCACATGTTCGGCGACATTGGTCAGGAAGGCGATGACGTCATGCTTCACCTCGGCCTCGATCTCGTCGATGCGGGCGACTTCGAAGCGTGCCTTGTCGCGGACGGCCTTGGACGTGCCTTCAGGGATCTGGCCGAGCTCTTCCATCGCTTCGGCGGCCAGCGTCTCGATTTCCAGCCAGATGCCGTACTTCTCTTCTGGTGACCAGATGGCGGTCATCTCAGGGCGGGCATAGCGTGGAATCATGGGGTGTCTCCGTTCTTGGCGGGCGTTCTACGCTGCTGGGCGGGAGGAGCAAGGTTTTTGGTGTAGACAGGATGCCCCCTTCGACCGCTTCGCGGCCACTTCCCCCGCAGGCGGGGGAAGAAAGGCGCGCGCCTCTAGCGTTTCCTCCCCCGTTAACGGGGGAGGTGCCCGGCAGGGCGGAGGGGGCAAGCCCCGCGTGGCTTTTGAACGTCATCCCGGCCGGAGCGAAGCGGAGAGCCGGGACCCAGTGGAAACGGCAGGAGATGGGTCCCGGATAAAGCCTGCGGCTTTTCCGGGATGACGAGAAAGAGTTTAAACCTCTGTGCCCAGCACGCGCGGCAGTTTGAACGTCACGGTTTCCTGCGCAGTCGTGAACGGCGTGACGTTAATGTCAAAGCGCGCGCGGCAGGCGGCGATGAGGCCCTGGACGAGGTCTTCCGGGGCGGATGCGCCCGCTGTCAGGCCGAGCGTGTCGACGCCCTCGAACCAGTCCCAGTTCACGTCGGATGCGCTGGCGACCAGACGGGAGTCCTTCGCGCCAGCGCGTTTGGCGACTTCGACGAGGCGTTTTGAGTTCGATGAGGTCTCTGCCCCGATGGTGAGAAAGAGGTCGCAGCCGTTCGCCATCGCTTTTACCGCTTCCTGGCGGTTGGTGGTGGCGTAGCAGATGTCTTCCTTGTGCGGCGTGGAGATGCCGGGGAAACGGTCCTGAAGGATGGCGACGATATCGGCCGTATCATCGACCGAAAGCGTGGTCTGGGTCACGAAAGCGATATTGGCCGGATCTTTCGGCTGAAAGGCGTGAGCATCGTCATCCGTTTCGATGAGCGTGATGGCACCGTCTGGAAGCTGGCCCATCGTGCCGATGACTTCGGGGTGGCCAGCATGGCCGATGAGGACGATTTCGCGGCCTGCCCTGTAGTGGCGCTCGGCCTCGACATGAACCTTGGAGACGAGCGGGCAGGTTGCGTCGACATAGATCATCTCGCGGCGATCAGCTTCGGCGGGCACGGCTTTCGGGACGCCATGCGCGGAGAAGACGACAGGCCGGTCGGTCGGGCATGCATCGAGTTCTTCAACGAAAACCGCGCCGAGGCCTTCCAGTCGCTGGACGACGTGCTGGTTGTGGACGATTTCGTGGCGCACATAGACCGGCGCGCCCCACTTCTGGAGCGCTTCCTCGACGATCTGGATGGCGCGGTCGACACCGGCACAAAAGCCGCGCGGGGCCGCAAGGCGTATCTCGAGTGACCGCTTTGTCATCCAATCCTCCTCAGGTACAAGCAGATGAGGCGTTGCGCCATTTGCTGGTGCCCGGTAACACTGCACCCCTTACATGGACGGCCTGAGCCTTCAGGCCAAGAGCGACAAGGCATTTGGTATGCGCGTATTTGCTGTTCTGGCAGCCGGACTCTTCATCGCATCGTGTGGCAGTAACCCGCTAAGCCGCGCGCTCGACACGCGTCAGAACGCTGGCCCATGCCCGCCAGTGGCTACGCTTTATGATGCATCGCGTATCGTCGAGCTTCAGGGTAACGAGCCGAGTTACGCCGATATCGCCTATACGGGCGAAATCACGAATGTTGAGCTGTTTTGCCGCTATATTGATGATGAACCGCTCCGCGCAGAAGTCGAAATCGACTTTGCATTCGGCCAGGGACCGAAAGCTGATTCCAACCGGCACAGCTACACCTATTGGGTCGCCGTGACGCGCCGCAGCTCGAAAGTGCTGGCCAAGCAGTATTTTACGGTCGATGCGACCTATGATTCTGATGGCATCGATGGCCGCAAGGAAGTGCTTCAGGACATCATTATCCCGCGCGTGGACGACACGATCTCCGGCGCGAACTTCGAAGTGATCGTCGGGTTTGACCTGACCGAAGACCAACTTGCCTTCAATCGTGCAGGCCACCGCTTCCGTCTCGACGCCGGCAGCTAGATCCAGACATTCAAGGGGCTGCCATGAGCGATCTCGTCACGCAATTGTCGGCGGCGTGTGCTGCTGCTTTTGAGGCCGAAGGGTTTGAGGCCCGGTGGGGGGCTGTGCGCCGCTCCGACCGGCCGGAGCTTGCCGACTTCCAGTGTAATGGCTGCATGGGCGCGGCCAAATCCAAGGGGCTGGTGCCGCGCGATCTTGCAGCGAAGATTGCAGACCGCATTTCGGGGCAGGGGCCAATCGAACGGGTCGATGTCGCCGGGCCGGGGTTCCTGAACATTCGCGTGTCCAGCGAGGCCCTGTCGGAGGCGACGGAAGCCATTCGCGCTGACGACAAGGCGGGTGGTGGCGCGTTGGAAACCACCGAGACGGTGGTGATCGATTTTGGCGGGCCGAATGTGGCCAAGCCGATGCATGTGGGGCACCTGCGCTCGGCCGTGATCGGCGATACGCTGTGCCGCCTGTTCCGCTTTCTTGGCGATGATGTCACCGGCGACGCGCACCTTGGCGATTGGGGCCTTCAGATGGGCCACCTCATCACCGAACTCTTCGCCGAGCAGCCGGACCTTGTCTATTTCGACCCGGACTTCAAAGGCCCGTATCCTGAAGAACCGCCGGTCACGATCGAAGACCTTGGCCGTCTCTATCCGCAGGCCTCTGCCAAGGCGAAAGAGGACGCCGCGCGCAATGAGGCAAGCCAGCTCGCCGTTGCCGAGATGCAGGCGGGACATCCGGGCTATCGCGCCCTGTTGCGCCACTTTATCAATGTCTCTGTCGACGCGCTGAAACTGGATTACGCCTTCCTCGGCGTCGAGTTCGACCTCTGGAAGGGCGAGAGCGATGTCGATGGGCTGATCCCGGACATGGTGGAGATGCTGAAGGAAAAGGGGCTCGCCAAGCTGGATGATGGCGCCTGGATCATCGATGTTTCCCGCGAGGACGACAAGAAAGAGATGCCGCCCTTCATGGTTGTCAATTCGCGCGGTGGGACGGGCTATCATGCGACCGACCTTGCAACGATTGTCGACCGGATGGACACGCTACAGCCTGACCGGATGCTCTATGTCGTGGACCAGCGTCAGGCCTTGCACTTCGAGCAGGTGTTCCGCGCCGCTGACATGGCGGGGCTGATCAGTGAAGACCGGCTGGAGCATATCGGCTTCGGCACGGTGAACGGCACGGATGGCAAGCCGTTCAAGACACGCGAAGGCGGCGTCCTGCGGCTGGCCGATCTGAACTCAATGGCGCTGGCCGAGGCCGAAAAGAAGATTGGCGAGAACGGACTGTCTGACGAGATCGGCGAGCAAGAGCGCGCGAAGATCGCGGCGCTGGTGGCGCGGGCGGCGCTTCGTTTCGCTGACCTGCAGAATGTGCGCACGACCAATTATATCTTCGACCTCGAGCGGTTTACGAGCTTCGAGGGCAAGACCGGGCCTTACCTTCTTTATGCGGCGGTGCGGATCAAATCGCTGCTGCGGCGCGCGAAAGAGGCCGGGCATCAGCCGGGCGAGGTGAAGATCGAGAGTGATACCGAACGCGCGCTCGTGCTTGCCATGGACGGGTTCGCAAATGCGCTTGCCCAGTCCCATGCGAAACGTCAGCCGCACATTTTGTGTGAGCATGTCTATTCGCTCGCTCAGGCGTTCAGTGCGCTCTATGCAGCCCATCCGATTGCCAATGAGAGCGATGCGGCGCTGCGCGGATCGCGGCTTGCGCTCTGTGAGGCGGTGCTGAAGCAGCTGGAGGCCGGTCTTGGCATCCTCGGTATCGAAGCGCCGGAACGGATGTAGGCATGCCGAGGGTTAACAGAATCCCTCAATTTTTTTACCCGGCCCTAACGCGCCTTAAGGATTGAGGCCGAAAAATGAACATAAGAGGGGCCTCTCGGTAACCTTCAGGCAAGAGCGGGCCCGTATGGTGAACGTCTCAGAGTGACGAGACGAGGAGGCTGACCCCATGCTGAACAACCTGATTTCAACCACTGCAAAGACCACCGGTCTGGACGAGGCATCCGCCCGCCAGGCGCTTGGTGTGCTTTTCAATACGGCAGAGCGCCAGGGCGCGCCGCTGATCGAAAAAGTCTTCTCTCGCATGCCAGGGGCCCGCACGCTGTCAGCCACGACCGGCGCGCAGACCGGCGCCGCAACAGGCACGATTGCCCGCCTCATTGAGCAGACCCCGGGCGGTCGTCAGCACGTTTCTCTCTCAATGTTCTCCCAGCTTCACGATATTGGCCTCGGTCACCAGCAGATCGGCCAGCTCATGGGCTGCGTCGGCAAGTATATGGAATCGACCTACGATATCCGTGGTCTCGGCCATCTTGGTGATCTCATCGTTGCCGACCCTGCCGTGATTGAAGAACGCAAGACTGCTGTCGCCTAAGGGGCAGCATGTGCCGAACAAGGTCCTCTGGATCGGCCTGCCCGAGCGGCAGGCCTTTTCTTTTGCCCGAAGAGCGCCTAGCAAGCGGCGATGACGACACCTGCTGATATTGACCTCAATTCATCCCTGAAACCATCAGGGCAGGGCCGGTTGAGCGCAGACCTTGCCAGTGCAGACGAAGGCACGCTGTCAGCCATTGCCCTTCGCGCGATGAAGCAGTTTGCGGCTGAATCGGCTGGCGACAAGACCGCTTCAACCGTCTCTGTCAGCCTCGATTTTACCGGTGAAGCCTTTACTGGCGGCGCGGTCGACATCGATTGTGACATTGATCGCCAGACGCGAACACTGATTTTCCTGCACGCTTATTTGCGGTCAGGCGACCGGACTTTGATCAAGGCGACGTCCATCTTCAGACTGTCTTAACGCCGCCGTTTTATTTTCAATATTAAATACAGAACGACAATGTCCTCCCAGAAGGTCCGGTATGAAAATGCTTGATCAGAGGCGCGTCCTCATCGTTGAGGACGAGCCTTGTATCGCACTCGATATCAAGCTCTCCGTCGAGGGCGCAGGCGGACAGGTGGCCGGCGTGGCCGCGCGGTTGTCCCAGGCACTCGACATGGCCGGCACACTCGATTTTGACGTGGCACTGCTCGATTATAATCTGGGCGACGAAGACACGTCCGCCGTCGCTGATGTCTTGAAAGCACGGGGTATCGCGACCGTCTTTTATACCGGCCGAGGCAAGGTCAGCGATCTGAATTTGCGGTGGCCGCAAGCCAAGGTTCTGGTCAAGCCCACGATGAATATGCTGATCCTGAAATCACTCGCCGCAGCCGCTTGAGAGCGCTTTACACTCGACCGTCGCGGGTGCAGAATCATGGATGACTGAATTTCGCCACGGACGCATGAGACGTCCGAAGCGGTTCAGCCGGTAGAGTTTGCGTGGGAGAGACGATGCGTACCATCATGATCGGGGCCCTGACGGCTTGCCTGCTTCCCGCCGGGTGTGCGAGCGATGGTACGGGCGGCCAGTTCGGCACGGGTCTTGGCGAGGTGCTCGGCTCCTATCCCCAATCCGGCGCAGCGGGGGACCTCTCACAGTTTGAAATCGATGCAGGCCTTCGACAGGCGCTGGAGATCGGCACCGAGCGCGTGGCCTCGCAGATCGGCGTGAGAGACGGCTATTGGGCCGATCCAAAGATCCGGATTCCGCTGCCCGGCCGGCTTGGTGAGGTTCAGCGCGAACTTGCCAGAGTGGGGCTATCAGCGCCGCTGGATGACCTGCAATTGCGGATGAACCGCGCTGCAGAAGACGCTGTTCCGGCCGGCAAGGCAATCGTGATCGATGCGGTGAAATCGATAACGATCGAGGATGCTGTCGGCCTGCTGAGAGGCGGCGATACGGCGGCGACGGACTTCCTGCGCACCAAGACTGAACGATCGCTGCGCCAGCTGTTCACGCCTTATGTGGAAAACGCGCTGACAAGTTCAGGCGCGTATCAGGCGCTTGATTCAGCGACGTCCAGCGTGCCGATGCTGGCGGTGGCTGCGACGGACTACAAGTCTTCCCTGACGACCCATGCGGTCAATCTTGGCCTGGACGGTATGTTCGATTATCTCGCGCTCGAAGAAAAGAAGATCCGCGAGAACCCCGTCGCCCGAACGACGGAGCTTCTCAGGAAGGTCTTCGGGTCGGTCTGATGCGCCGCTACTTTACTGAAATCTCCGACGGCGAAATGCAGGCCATCGATTTTGGAAACCCCGCCCTGGAGATGGCAGCCTTGTGGCTGCATGGAACGGGGTTCAACGCCATGACATACCAGTCATTGCTGGCGCCGCTCGGCCTGCGCACCAAGGTGACCGCGCTCGACTTGCGGGGCCATGGGCGCACGCAATTACCGGCTGTGCCCTCAAGGATGCGATCCTGGCACCGCTACCGCGATGATGTGATTGAGTGGCTCGAGAAGAATGCGACCCGCCCGGTCGTGCTCAGCGGGCATTCGATGGGGGGCTGCGTGGCCGTGTTGGTGGCTGGAAAACGGCCTGACCTGGTGAAGGGCCTTGTCGTGGTCGATCCGGTCATCATGACGCGGCGGTTCTATTTTATCGCTCACATGTTTCCGTTCCTGCGGCCGATCCTCAACACCGGACATGGCATGGCGCGCCAGGCCAGACGGCGCCGCGCCGAGTTTCCGAGCCAGGAGGCCATCAAGCAGGCTTATCAGGACAGGGACACCTTCAAGACCTGGCGGACCCCTTTCCTCGATGACTACATCATGGATGGTTTCCATCGCATCGATGAGAACCCTCAGGATAGTGCAGATCAGGTCTGGCGGCTGAACTGCGAACCGAAATGGGAGGCCGCGACCTTCAAGGGGCAACGCAACCAGCCCTGGGGAGCGCTAAACAAGATCCGCAAGAAGAAGATCCCGATCGTTGTGATGCGGCCCGAGCATAAGCCGGTCATGTCAGAGAAGGTGACCGATCTTCTGGTGCGCAAGAACCCTGATCTGGTCCTGAAGGAACGCCCGAATACGAGCCACTTCCACCCGATGGAAGTGCCCTATGAGGTGCGCGATGAACTGTCGCTGACGATCGGACGACTGATTGAAGGGTTTTCAGCCGGCGATGAAGGCCCGATGCGGCGCAGCCTGCACGGTGCCGGCTAGAGGGAAAGCTCGCCGGGCGCGATATCGGCGAGTTCGTCCATCATCTCGGCCGGTGTCGGGATGACTTTCCGTTTCTTCAGGTCGAAGGTCACGGCGACCGCTTCTGCCGTCATCCAGGGCTGACCGGTCAGCGGATCGAGCATCCAGTGGACCAGGGAGTGGACCTTTTCTTCCACGCGTCCCAGCGATGAACGGATTTCGTACAGGTCACCAGCCTTGGGCCAACGCCGATAGATGATGCGGTTTTCGAGAACAGCGCCGCCCATTTCCTGTCCGGGGACGGCGCTTGCAACGCGGCTGCGCCAGTCATGCAGCAAATTCGGCACGGAATCGGATATCCGGCCAATGAACATGTGCGGGTTCATGCGGCCGAACACATCGCAATCGCCGGGCGGCACCATGCCGAGCCCGATCACCTTGGCGCCGCGATCCATGGCGATGGCGCGGGTCACCTCTCCGGTTTTCGATGGCGTCAATGACAGGTCGAGACCGCGCGGTGCGGTGGACGCAGGCGGTTCATCGCCAAGCGCTTCGAGCGCGGCGCGGGAGCGCGCCGTCCACGGGAATGGCTTCAGCGTGGTCGCATCGACATGCAGGAGTTTCGTGCGGAAGGCTGCGGCGACGGAGCCGTCGCCATGACGCATTTCCTGATAGACAGTGGTGCCGGTCTCATCGACCTCCAGCGTACAACCAACCATGCTGAGCGGCAGCCCAGGATGCACTTCCTTGATGAAACGGATGTGTTGCTCGGCGGGAATGAGCGTCGATGCCGCATCTGGCCTGAAGGCGTGCGAGAGATGGCAGGCACCGGCGAGGTGTCCGAGGCCTTCAAAAGCCTTCTCGATATAGACCCGCACATTCATGTGGCCCATCTCGTCGCAATCCCATGTATTGGCGATGCCTTTCCAGAGATCGATCACGAAATAGCCTCCGCAGTGCTGCAAGCCGGATGGGTCATACCGGGTGGTGTCGGTTGCAGCAAGGCGTAGGCGCCGGTTGCAATGGCGTGGTAATCGATGCGCAGCTGCTCTCGATCGAGTGTGTAGGTCACCGGGAGGCCCTGAACGCAGCGATCGGCATTTACAACAATGATTTCAATGGCGTCGTAGGGAGCTTCAATGTCTGGTCCAAGATGGCCCCCAGTGCAGAGGCCGGGATAATCGACGAAGAAATCCTTGCCGCGCGGCGTCAGGGTGATGGGGTATGGGTCGTAGCCTTCCTCATACACGCAGCCAGACCAGGGGCCGGCCGCCGCAGCGGCTTTGAAGTCCTCATCATCGGCCGCGGCAGAAAGGGCGGCCGCGCCCAGGCAGAGGGCCACCCATGCTGCTTTCACGCGTCGCAGTCCCGGCAGATGCCGCGCACTTCGATGACAGCGTGGCGGAGTCTGAAGCCCGCAGCTTCGGTTTCAGCGTGAAGGGCGTCCGTCGTGGCTGTGGCGTGCAATTCTTCGGCCCCGCCGCATTCGTCGCAGATCAGGAAGACGGCGGAATGCTTGTGGCTTGCATGCCCGCAGGCGACATAGGCGTTGAGGCTCTCAATCTTGTGGGCGAGGCCGACATCCTGAAGGAAATCCAGCGCGCGATAGACCGTGGGCGGCTTGGCAGAACCTTCGCCATCGAGATTGGCGAGAAGGTCATAAGCCTTGGATGGCTCAGCGCTCTCGAGCAGCAGGCGGAGCACCTTGCGGCGGATCTTGGTGAGCCTCTGTCCCTTGCGGGCCGCCAGTGTTTCGGCTTCGGTCAGGAAAGCCTCCACGTCCTGCGGGCTGCAAGGCGTGTTGGCGTGGATATGCTCGTCGGTCGCTGTGTGGGCCATGTGCCTAATGTCGGACGTTTCGGTACAAATTTCCAGTCATCTGGTCGCGAGTCGCATTCCGGGCCGAATTTTGAGATGTGAAGCGGGATTGGACGCGCGTCGATACGCACTTCCCCCTAGTTGCGCCGCCATGTCGCGCGGCACGCGAGCGCGCGGCGGTGTGGCAAGTATCCCATGTGATTTCAATTGCTTAACTCGCCTCATCCAATTGTGAGGAGAGAAAGAAATGAAACGCGTATTGATGGTCGGGCTGATGCTTGCAGGTTCTATCACCACCGCCATGGCCGCCCAAGCGGAAACCAATCCATGGATGATCCGCGGACGTGTTATCGGTGTCCTGCCGGATGAAGGGGCAGACCTCAAAGTCGGCGGCGGCGCACTTCCGGGTACTGTCGACATTTCCGATCAGTATGTGCCCGAACTCGACATCACCTATTTCTTCACCGATCACATCGCTGCAGAGCTTATTCTTGGCGTGACACCACACGATGTGAAGGCGACCGGTGTGACCGTGCCAGGTGTGCTGACCGATGCGACGGTTGATCTTGGCGACGTCTGGCTCCTCCCGCCGACGCTGACCCTGCAATACCACTTTGATACCGGCACACCGCTGAAGCCATATGTCGGCGCTGGCGTAAACGCGACCTTCTTCTTCGATGAAGATGCAGGCAAGGTTGCCGATGGCATCGAGTATGACCCGACGATTGGCTTCGCTCTGCAGGCCGGCGCGGACTATGATCTGGACGGCGAGCCGGGCGGTTGGGCGCTCAATGTCGACGTCAAGAAGGTGTGGATCGAGCCAGATGTCAAAGTGGACCTGACAAGCGCGCTCGGACCGTCGCTCAACGCAAACCGCGTCGTGGTTGACGCCGATGTCGAGATCAACCCTGTGATCGTCGGTGTGGGCCTCGGCTACAAGTTCTGACGTGAATTTCTGTTCGCAAATGCCTCCTAACTTGCGGACATAACACTGGCGAGCTGATCCAGAACGGACAGCTCGCCTTTTCTTTTTTGGGGAGGTCGCGGGATTTATTTTCAGGTGCGTCTTGCGGTGCCCCGGCGCCGTGGCGATCTTTGCTCAAGCCACCTCTGGCTAGCAGGGCACACAGATGTTCACCGATGGCGCGCTGAGCGCCTTTTTTCAGGTTCTTTTTATCGATCTCGTCATGGCCGGCGACAATGCCGTGGTCATCGGCCTTGCCGCTGCGGGCTTGCCAAAGGCGCAGCGGGGCAAGGCGATCCTGATCGGGATCATTGCCGCGACCGTGATGCGGATCGGTTTTGCCCTGGTCGCCGCACAACTCCTCGCGATTATCGGCCTGCTTCTGGCGGGCGGACTGTTGCTCTTGTGGGTCGCATGGAAGATGTGGCGCGAGATCCGGGCAGGAACCCATGCGGGTGAGGACGTCCATCCGGGCGACGTCGCGGCGAAGGAGAAGAAGACGCTGCGCCAGGCGGTGACGCAGATCGTCGTCGCGGATATTTCCATGTCGCTCGACAATGTGCTGGGCGTGGCGGGCGCGGCACGCGAGCACCCGGTCGTTCTGGTCTTTGGCCTTGTCCTGTCGATCGGCCTGATGGGTGTGGCATCGACCTTCCTGGCGCGGGTCCTGACCAAGTATCGCTGGATTGCCTATGTCGGCCTTCTGGTCATCCTCTGGGTGGCGCTGCACATGATCTGGGAAGGCGGCTGGGAAGTGGTTCAGGCGACAGGGCTGTCTGACGAGATCGCACCCTAGCCGGCAAGCATGCTGAGGCTGAAGGCGAGAACGAAGCCGACAGCGGTCGCGAAACCGGCCAGCAGGTGATCTTCCTTATAGGCTTTCGGGAACACCTCGGTCCCCAGCGAGGCGATCACGGCGCCAGCGGCAAAAGCGCGGATCAGGGCAAGCGCTTCCTTCGGGGCGGAACTGAGCAGGAGATTGCCGGCAATCGCGGCGCCTGCGAGCAGGAAAGCGGTTATGGCCCATGTCCCGAACACTTTTGATTTCGACATGCCGTCCTCGTGCATCTCCTGCGATCCGCCTGCCGCTTCGGGCAGGTTCGAGAGGAAGATCGAGCCAGCGAGCGCGGCGACCTGGGCGGGCCCGGCCCCGATGAGGGCAACCCCGAGCGCGAGGTTTTCCGGAATGCCGTCCAGCGTAATCGATGTGAGAAGACCTGCCCCGCCGGAGCCGAACTTTTCCTTCACGACATAGTCGAGCATTAGAAAGATGATCGCACCCGCCATCAGCGAGCTCATGACCCAGAGATGCGGAGCGTTTTTCGAGGCGGGCTCGACCAGTTCAGAGACGACCGACACGATCAGCGCGCCGCCAGCAGCCGCGATCAGGAAGCCTTCTACCCGCTTGGGAAGCGGGCCGAACAGCCCCCATGCCGCGCCGATCAGCAGGGCGGCGGTTACCACGACGACGACAATGATCATGGTCATGCGATTATCCTTTCCCGACAGATTAGACGCCCGGCGCCCCTGGCGGTTCCGGCCTGGCCCCTAAGGCCCCAGGGTTTACGCTATAAAAAGGGCGGAAGAGACGCGTATGCGGGTCGGCGCATCAGATATCGGGGCAGGCCCCTTCATTCTCTTGCATGTCTTCGATGAGGTCCTCAAACACATTATTGAAGACAGGGAGCGCTTCGGCAAAGGTCATATCGTTCCCGTCTTCCCGGGGCAGGATTGATCTTGCTGCGAGCCGGCCGGCGAGATCTTCGGCGCTGTAATCGGACCCGTCCATCGCGCCAGCGAGATCCGAGAAGAAGAGCGCGACGGCAGCCTGCTCATCTCCATTGTCCCCGACGCGTGCCTGAAGGCAGGTGCAGGCGGCGTCCGGGCTTGTCTGCGCCTTGGCAAGTTCAGTGGTGAGCTCGGCATCGGAGAGGACCGTCACGCAGTTGGCGAAAAGGGTCCGCCCCTCTTCTTCATCAGCGCCGCCGCATGCGGCGAGTAGGGGAAGTGCCGCAATGGCGAGCCAGGTGGATTTCATGGGGTGTCTCCGGAAAATGACATCTATGTCACCAAAAACGGGAAAGCAGAAGCGAACGTTCCGCTAAAGGCCTAATTGCCGAGCGGCGAGATCGCGCATGATCTCTTCCGAACCGCCGCCAATCGCCATGACCCGGACTTCGCGATAGATGCGCTCCACGCGGTGCCCGCGAATGAAGCCGGCGCCGCCGAGGATCTGCATGGCTTCGCGGGCGCAGAACTCCATTGTCTCGGTGGCCTGCACCTTGAGCATGGCGAGCTCGGCAATGGGCTGTTCGCCGTTCTGGACGCGCCATGTGAGCTGGTCGAGCATCGCGGTGGTGGCCCAGACGCGCTGGCACATGGCGGCGATCTTGTGGCGGATAACCTGATGATCGGCGAGGCGCTGTCCAAAGGTCTCGCGCTGCTGCGCCCAGGCGGCGGCTTCCTCAATGCAGACACGAGCATAGGCGGTGGCCTGAGCGGCCATGCCGAGGCGCTCGCCATTGAAATTCGCCATGATGCCGTAAAAGCCCTTGTCGACCTCGCCGATGAGGTTTTCCGGGGGCACGAAGACGTCGTCCAGATGGATTGTGGCCGTATCGGAGGCCCACCAGCCCATCTTGGGCAGGGAGGTGCGCGAGACGCCGTCGGCTTCGAGGTCGATGAGCATCAGCGAGATGCCGCCCATGCCCGGCCCGCCGGTGCGGACCGCCGTGGTCAGCCATTTCGAGGTCATCCCGCCGGTGATGTAGGTCTTCGAGCCGTTGACGACCCAGCCATTGCCGGAGCGTTTGGCGCTGGTCTTCAGCTGGGCGACATCCGAGCCGCCGCCGGGTTCGGTGATGCCGAGGCTGATCTGTTTCTTGCCAGAGAGAACTTGCGGCGCGATCTCCTGCTTCATCTCCTCGGTCCCGAGCGCCATGACAGGGGGCAGGCCGATGCCGTGGATCATCAGGGCCGAGGACACGCCGCCCGCGCCCATGCGGGCGAGTTCTTCTGACGTGACCGTGCCGTGAAAGCGGTCGAAATCCGTGCCGCCGCCGCCATATTTTTCCGGGTAGCCCATGCCGAGAAGACCCGCTTCGGCGGCTTTGGGGTAGACGTCACGCGGGATCTCTCCGGCCTCTTCCCATTTCTCGATGTTCGGAACGAGTTCCTTGTCGATAAAGGCGCGGACAGAGCGGCGCCACATGGTGTGGGTCTCGTCCATCCATGGGGCCGGGGGGCGAAGGCTGTCGAATGTGATGTCGCGTGATTTGCTCATGGCGCAATCGTGACGCCGCTTCGCGCGAAATCAATTCATGACGTTGCGGCAAAGAAAAAGCCCGCTGCACAAGGCAACGGGCTTTCCCGGTTTATCAGTCAAACCGATCAGTAGCGCAGACGCAGACCAATCGTGTAGGTACGGCCGAGCGGGTTACCCACAAACGGGTTGTAGGACAGCTCGAGACGCGCCGGAGCCGGCTCCTCATCGGTGATGTTCTCGATGCCGCCGGTCAGCTGAACTTCAGCAAACTCGACCGGAAGCGTCCAGGAACCATGCAGGTCGTGCTGGATGTAGTCTTCAGCCGAGACGCCGAAAGTCGTGATACCCGTACCTGGATCGGTCGGCCCGCGATTGTCCTCCACACCGCTCAGATATTCCAGCGTGTAGCGAAGGTTGATGTTCTCAAGAGCATAGTTGGCAAAGAGGTTACCTTTCAGCTCCGAGATTGCAGGTGCGCTGCGGTCGAAGTTGGAATAACCCACCGCGTCGAAGCCGGGTGCGAAAACGGTGCCGTCGACCGAGAATTCGCGCACTTCGTATTCCATCGTGTACGTGCCGTTGGCACCGATGGTTGCCAGTCCTTGACCAAGATCGAAGTCGTAGGCGGCTGCGAAGTCGATACCGGAGGTCTTGACGCCGGGGCCGTTGACGTTGTCGGCGCGAACGCGCTGAATGTCGTTACCGACCGTTACACCCTGGATACACTGGTTGCCCGCAAAGGTGATGCGATCAACGAGGGGGTGGGAACAGTTTACCGCCTGGCTGCCATCGCCCGGACCGTTACCGACCGCATTGGCAACACCCTGCACAGGTGTCAGCGTCAATTCGTCCTCGAAGTCATAGCTCCAATAGTCGACGGAGACCGTCAGACCGGCATTGTCGTAAATGGCACCGACATTGTAGGTGAAGGCGGTTTCCGGGCTAAGGCCTGGATTGCCGAACGTATCAACCGATTTGAAGTTGTTGTTCGCAGCGGCAATACCGGCAAGGTTGGTTGTGAGGCGCCCCTCACGGACCACGCCCGGCCCAGGGCCACGGAACGTCGTACCAGCCGAACCGCGCAGGGTGAGCCACTCGGTCGGCGTGTAGCGCAGCGAGACTTTCGGATTCGTGGTCGAACCGATCGAGCCACCATAATCCTCATGACGAACCGCAACGGTTGCTTCGAAATCGTCGACGATTGGCAGGAAGACTTCGCCGAAGACAGCGTAAACGCTCTGCGACAGACGGCTTTCGCGCGTCTGGCCGAGGAAGATCCACGGCCCAATCGGCAGGGCACAGTCAACTTCGCCCTCAACCGGACATGGATTGATGTCAGCGTTGGAGACGTTGTTGATCGGATCGGAAGAGAATTTGTTGTGACGGTACTGGGCGCCGACGGCGTAAGCCAGATTGCCACCATTGAGCAGGATACCTGACTCTCCGGAGAGAACGGTGTCGAGGATCAGGGTTTCTTCGCTCTGGTCTGTTCCGTTCGGTTCGAACATATAGTCCAGCACTTCGCGCGAGTTTTCGTTTCCTGGCACGTAGAGCGGGTTATCAAGCCCCAGAGCCGGGTTGTTCACGTGAGAGTTGATGAAGGGGTTGAAGTACAAACAGTCCCCGACACCTGCCGTACCGGTTGCGCGGTCGCAATTCTCGCCGCCAAAGCCTTCAAGGGAATCCTGCAGGCGCTGGCCAATGACGTCCGGCGTGTAGAACAGGCGATCTGATTTGAAGAAGGTTGCGGCCGTGTCCAGCGTGAGTTTGTCGGTGATGTCCCACTCGAAACCACCAGACACCCGGAACGCCTCGTCAACCGCCTTGCCGACCTGGCCGCCCCTTCCACCGTACAGTTCTTCATTGCCGCCCTGACCGACAGGACGGAAGAACAGGATGGAGGAGTAGCTGCCGAGCAGGCTGGCGAAGGAGCCAGGCGTGCCCGGATCAGCCGGTCCACCGGTCAGGCCGGACTGGTCGATGAAGGCCTGATAGCCCGGGTTGGTGTCCGGAACGAAGAAGGCCTGTGCGCTGCCGGGGCCCTGTGGTCCCTGGGTTGGCGGGAAGCTTGGCGAATAGCGGTTATTGGACTGATCCGACTTCGCATAGAGCGCTTCGGTATGAATACGGAAATTCGGAGCAAGATCAGCGTCCGCCTGCAAATAGACCTGCGTCCGTGTCTGATCTTCAACGATATTGTCGAACGGAATGTAAGTGAAACGGCAGATCGGGAAGCCGGACAGGACACCTGCCACGCCGCCTGTTGCTTCACACCCGCCGGAGGCTGCGCCGTCGACGGCGAGACCGAGCGACGTGCCCGCTGCGCCCTGGCTGATATCGCCCAGTTTTGGAATATAGGTGCCGGGATTGCCGAGCACCGACCAACCGGCCGGGTTCACTTCGAATGGTTGCACGACGAAATCGCGTTCGGTCGAGGACAGCTCGGAGCGGACCTGCTGGCCAATACCAATCATGATATTGCCATTCTCGAAATTCTTGCCGAACAGGGCGCTGAATTCGGTGTCGCCATCGGAGCCGTCAATGGCGGTAAAGTCGCCTTTCAGCTCGATGCCGTCGAAGTCTGTCTTGGTGATGAAGTTGGCAACGCCGGAAATCGCGTCGGAACCGTAAGTTGCCGCGGCGCCGTCTTTCAGCACTTCGATACGCTCAAGCGCAAACAGTGGAATGAGGTTGGTGTTGGCAAAGCCATCGCCCGGCGAATTGATCGTGCGGCGGCCGTTCATCAGAACCAGGTTGCGGGTTGAGCCGAGGTTTCTGAGGTTGATCGAGCCGGTGCCCTGTGCGCCCTGCGCCGTCGCGCTGAACTGGTTGGTATCCCCCAGGACGGAGCCAACTGACGGCAGCGACTTGATGAACTCTAGCGGCGAACTGATGCCCGAAGCGTCCAGTTCGGCAGAGTTGAAGACATCGACCGGAAGTGCGGCATCTTCTGGGGTGCCGGCGATGAAAGAACCGGTGACGGTCACTTTGGTCTGGCGAAGTTCTTCGCCGCTATCGGCGTCCGTTGTCGATTCGACAACAACCGGAGCGTCATCTTCCTGAGCCGTGGCGGCTGCAACGAATGTCGTTCCCAGCGCGAGAACAAGTGCGGATCGCGCACAGGTGTACAGTAGTTTGCCGGTCATATTTCCTCCCAATATGAATATGATTTTGAGGTTCTCTCTACGGAACCTTGCTTCCGGCATGCTCGGAAAACCATTGGCGGTCAAGCTACTTCAATATAGTGATTATACATCAGCTTGAGGAACCTGCTTTCGGGCAGAGGGTTAATTTCAGCATTTTATTTCGCAAAACCTCAAATTGCAGAAAAAACATTGCGGCATGACTGATTGTTTTTGAATGTTTGGGCCTTGTGTTGCAAGAAAATGACAGACTGACAGAAACGTATTTTGCGTGATTGTTGGATGAGGCCTGACATCATCCCATATCCGCAAGATGCGATTTGATGTTCCGTCCCCTGAGGTGCGTGCTCCCAGAGAGCCCGTTTTCAATGGCTTCCCACTTGTGGTGATCGTGCTGAGCGGGGCGATCATCGCCGTGTCCATGCTCGACATGCTGGTGGGGGGCGCGACCCGCGACTTTCTGTGGAATTTGTGCGTCGTGGCCTATGACCCATACACGACCTATGTCGGTCGGCCGCTCGGCGACATTGGCCCGCTCTTTCTTCACGTCTTCCTTCATGGCGGGTTTTTTCATCTCATCATGAACATGGCGATGATGGTGGCGTTTGGTCCGGCCATTGCGAAAGCCCTTGGCACTGACGCAAAGGGGGCCGCAGCTTTTCTGGCTTTCTTCTTCCTGTGTTCAGCCGCTGGCGCGCTCGCCGAACTCGGCTGGGCCATGTGGCAGGCGCAAGCGGTATTCGCGCTGGGCGCGTCCTCAGGCCTGTCGGGATTCTTCGCGGCAGGCGGCTGGTTGATGGGAGGCGTGCGCGGCGCCCTGCGCCTCTCGCTGCCATGGCTGGTGATCAATCTCGTCATCGCGTTTGCCGGCCCTGAGCTGACCCAGAGCCTGTTCGGCATGCGACTGGCCTGGGCCGCTCATGTCGGCGGACTGGTCGCAGGATTCGTGCTGTTTCCGGTGTTCCTGAAACTGATGCGCCCGAATGTGCGGCTGTTCGACTAGCTGTCGCGCTTCAGCGCCGGGGTCGCGATGCCGAGCGCCGCACTGCGACGGAACTTCGCCCGCTTGAAACGGTAAAGCTCTGCCGGGCGGCCGCCCGTTTCCGACATCATCTCGCCCGTACCTTCAACCATGTCCATCCGGTCGAGGGCGCGGCGGAAGTTCTGCTTGTGCAGCGGTTGGCCGAGAATAGCCTCGCACGTGGTCTGGAGCGCCGAAAGGGTAAACCGCTCAGGCATCAGTTCGAAGACGACCGGGCGATAGCGGATCTTGCCGCGCAGACGGCCCATCGCGGTGGCGAGTATGCGCCGGTGATCTGAGGCCATCGGTTCGCCAAGCTGGACATCAGGCAGCGGCAGGCCCGCATCGCGAGCGCACTCTGTGACAAGGCCTGCCTCGTAAAGCAGTTCGTAGCGTTCGAGCACACGATCATCTGTCCAGTCCTGGCCATCAAGACTGAAGGCGAGGTTGGCGCGGACTTGCCTCTCATCACTGCCGGCCGCCCAGGTGCGAAGCCGGGGGGCAATCTCAGTATCGATAATTGCCGGGCGACCGTTTCGGTGGTCTTCCCATGGGAAATGCCCGTACCAGCCGCGCCATCTGGCTTCGAAGGCTTCTGGCAGGGGGGGCTGCTCAGGCGTCAGGCCGAGATAACCGACGGAAACGACGCGCGCATTCTGCGGCACGTCTATCAAGGTTGCCTCGGGTGTCTCGCGGTCCCGGTCGCCAAAGGTGTAGAGCTGCTCGACATAGCCAAGGTCGAAGCCGGTCTGTTCCCGGACCCAGCCGCGCAGCGCGAGTTCGAAGGTGCGGTGGCTTTCCGGGTCGAAAGCACCGAAAGGCAATGCCCGAAGGTCGCCCTGCCGGCTGGTGACGAGGACGCATGGCGTGCCGCCATCTGTGGCAACGATCACGACGGAGAGGCCGATGATCAGCGCGGTCTTGGTCACCTGCGGGTTTCCTTTTCAGCAAGCAGCGTTTCGTGCCTGTCGATAAAGGTCTTTTGTGCGAGCGTTGGCGCCTGCGGGTCAAGCTCCAGCCGGATGGAGCGCGGCGGAGACCCGAAAAACCGGTCAGCCTCCGTCGTTCCGAAGCCGGCAAGCTGGGTCGCTTCATACCAGGCGCAGATATGGTCGGCGCGCTTGATGAGGCGTTTCAGGCTCTCGGGCATGCGGGCGGGCAGGCCGAAGCGGATGTGGATCGCCTCGGAAAGACGGTTCTCGATGTCCTTGTAGCCATCGCCGAGTACAGCCTTGAACGGCGAGATCATGTCGCCAATCACATATTCGGCGGCGTCGTGATGAAGCGCCATGAGGCGTTCGCCGGGACGCAGGCCGGGTTCCAGCAAACCGCAGATCGACTCCACAACCACGCTATGCTGGGCGACTGAAAAGGCATGGTCGCCAATCGTCTGGCCGTTCCAGCGCGCGACGCGGGCGAGGCCGTGGGCGATGTCGTCAACTTCGATGTCGACAGGCGACGGATCCAACAGGTCGAGGCGCCGGCCGGAGAGCATTCGCTGCCAGACGCGCGCCGGGGCTTTTCTTGAAACGGGGACGGGACGTGAGCTCATGGTGCCCCTGTTTAATCATCTGGAAAGCAGGGTAAAGAAAAGCCCGCATTCTGCTTACACTTTGCCCTGCAAGAGCCGTGATCTGATCAGGTCTCGTTAAGGCCTTCAGGGCCATATTCGCCTCAACGAAAGTACATAAAAGCCCGAGGTGTGATGACGATGGTGGAACTGGTGATGACTGCTGCAAGCAATACAGCTACAGCATGGTGGGTATTGGCTGGCGCGGCCTTGATCATTTCGGTCGAGGCCGCCCGTTCCAGCAACAGTATTCTGTGGGGCGACATCGGCGAAGACGAGCACGAAGACTAGGCGCGAGCCCTCTCCATCCGATATGCAGTGTTAACGCCCCTCGGCTCAAGCCAGAGGGGCGTTTTGCTGTCTAGTATGAGCCGTCATTATCGGCGCTGGATGCGTTAACGCGATCAGCCAGCGTGCCGATGTCATGGGTCGTGTAGGTCTCGATGACCTCAGACGCCTCTGAAATCGCGTCATCCGTGCTCTTCGTGCCTTCTTCGACCTCTCCGGCCAGCTCCAGCAGCGGCTGGTAGAGCGCTTCGGGTTCACCCTGCATGGTCAGGCCGAACGGCGAGCCGGAGTCTTCAAGCGCTTTCCAGGCGCCGCGCACACCGGCCCAGTAGTCACTTGTCGCGGCCCAGTAATCATCGCCGACAGCGACCGGGAAATCGTCAAAATGGCGGTAGGTGTTCACGCCTATCTCGCGGACCAGAACGTTTGGATCCTCATCGAGGACGAGTTTCGAATTGGTCTGTTCGTGCACCCAGCCAAACGGCGTGATCGTATGCCGGTTGACCGCGAGAACCGTGTCGTAATCCTCACGCGTGGTCATGTCGCGGCGCGGCAGGGGACGCCATTCAGCCGGCGGGGTCCATTGCGAGACGTGATTGTCATGCGTCCAGGAGGCGACGGCGCCATAGCGCGGTGAGTCGTCGACCTGGTAGACTTCCTGGGCCCACTGGCCGTCGCTTTCATCGGTTGGAACGGGGCGCATTTCCCAGGCATTCCCGCCAATGAAGCTCAGCACTTGCGTCGGTTCATACGTCCAGTCCTGACGCCAGTGCTTGATGGGGAACTCCTCGCCTTCATCGCCGACGACGAGAATGTGCTGAAGGCTGATGAAGTCACCCGTGTCCTCGATGACCCGCACGATTTCGTAGCCGCCTGACAGCTTCGGCTCTTTCAGTTCGTATCCGTCTGTGAGCGGCACGGTCTCTCTGAAATCGAAGGTCACATCATAGTTGCCCGCCATGGCGAGAATCGCGCCGCGATCCTGTTCGAAAGACGGGTCGGTGACCGCTTCCTGCGCGGTGACGACGGGCGCTGAAAGAGCGCAGGTGAGCGCTGCAATGGCGGTGGGGCGGACAAATTTCAACATGGGTTTCCCTCTGGCAGTTGGTTCTGAATGATTTCAATTGTAATAAGAATGAGAATCATTTGCAATAAGAAATCGGATATGTAATGAGAATGCGAATTAGTTGCATATCAGGAATTGAAGGACCTTACAACGACATGACGACAAGCTTGAAAACCGGCGGCGCCACGCTGGCACGCGCAGCATTCGCAACCGTGAGCGCGATCGCCCTGAGTGCAGGCGCACTGGCGCAGGATGCTCCAGAGACCGAGCCTCAGGATGAGAATGAGCAGCGCCAGGAACTTGTGACGGTCTACGGCACAACCAATCCAATCGCCGTTTTCGACTATCCAGGCCAGGTCAGCGTCCTGACCCGGGAGGATATCGACCTGCGTACGCCGTCATCGGTGTCGGACCTTCTGAAAGACGTGCCGGGCATGGCCTTTTCGGGCGGCCCGCGGCGGACAGGCGAGGTGCCCAGCATTCGCGGCTTCAGCGGACAGAACGTGCTGATCCTTCTTGATGGTGCCCGCCAGTCCTTCACCTCGGCGCATGACGGGCGGTTCTTTGCAGACCCTGCGCTGCTCGGTGCCGCAGAAGTGGTGCGCGGGCCTGCCTCTGCGCTTTACGGATCCGGTGCGGTGGGCGGTGTCCTCGCCATGGAAAGCGCGGATGCTGAAGACCTCCTTGAAGAAGGGCAAGTCTGGGGCGCGCGTGTGCGGGCGGGCTACCAATCGGTCAATGAGGAAACGCTCGCAAGTTTCACTGCCTTCACGAATACTGGAAAGTTTGACGGCCTCGCCTCGATCGGGCTTCGCCAGTCTGGCGATATCGAGCTTGGTGACGGCGCATCCCTGCCATCTGACGACGACATCACGACGGGTCTGGTGAAGGGGCGATATGCCCTCAGTGATGCGCTGAGCGTTGAAGCCTCCTGGCAGCGCTTCGACAATTCAGCCTTCGAGCCGAACAATGGGCAGGGCACGCTTGGCACCGGCGATGGCGTGCTCGACCGCAATGTCGAGAAGGACATCACCTCAGATACCTATCGGCTCGGCCTCGGCTTTGACCCGGTGAGCGACTGGGTGGACAGTAATCTGACCGTCTATCAGACCGTGACCAGCGTGGACGAGTTCGATGCGACGGTGCCGCGCAACATCTCCCGCGAGATCGAGACGACAGGCGTCAGCGCGCGCAATGCATCGCGCTTCAACCTTGGCCCCGTCGAGACGGTGTTCACCATTGGTGGTGACTGGTACCGCGATGAGCAGAGCGGCTTTGACAGCGAAACGACAGATGCGGTCCGCAGCGGTGTGCCTGATTCGGAGTCCGAATTTGTTGGCATTTTCGCGCAAGTCGAAGCTGTGACGCAAAGGCCTCTGGGGCTGCCGGGCGAGCTGATCGTCATTCCCGGCATTCGCTATGACGAGTTCACCTCAAACTCCGATGCTGCGGCTGGTGAGAATGAGGACAGCGCTGTTTCACCAAGGCTGGCGGCGAGCTATGGGCCAGTAGAGTGGCTGCGCGTCTTTGCCAGCTATTCAGAAGGCTTCCGCGCGCCGTCGGTCAACGAGCTTTACCTCGACGGCACGCATTTCGAGGTGCCGCATCCCATCCTGTTCGATCCGGGCGCTGGCTCTTTCGTCTTCGTGACCAATGAATTCATGCCAAATGCCAATCTCAAACCCGAAAAGACCGAGACGGTCGAGTTTGGCGCGGGGCTCGATTTTCATGATCTGGTGTCGAACGGCGACAGGATGCAGGCAAAGGTTTCGTATTATGAGAGCGATGTCGAAGACCTGATCAATCTCTCGGTCGATTTCAGCTATAGCCCGACCTGTTTTGCCCCACCTTTCTTCCCATGCTCTGCCGGCACGACCAATTCGGCCAATGTTGCGAGCGCGGAGATCGAGGGCGTCGAGGCGGAAGTGCGCTATGACAGCGACCGCTCCTATATCCGCGCAAGCTATGCCTCCATCGAAGGGCGGGACCTGTCTACCGGATCAGATCTTGGTACGCTGACGCCTGACCGGGTCACGGTCGATATGGGGCTGAAAGCCTATGAATGGGATGCGATCCTCGGCCTGCGCGTGCAGCATGCGAGCGACTTTGCCCGCTATGAGAGCGATGGCGCTGGCGGGCAGACACTGGCCGAGACGCGCGACTCATATGTTGTTGCCGACCTCTATGCGAGCTGGTCGCCGGACAGCCTGCCGGGTATCCGCTTTGATGCGGGAATCGATAACATCTTCGACGAGCGCTATGAGCGCGTCTTCGAAGGCGTCTATGAGCCGGCCCGCAATTACAAGATCGCTGCGAGCTGGCAGTTTGGTGGCTAGGGTCCGGCCTCAATTATTTTGCCGCGGCGGGCGGCGGAGTTTTGTTTGCTGGCAAGGCGCCGATGCGCAGGAAGGCCGAGGCCTTTCAAGCGGCGGCAACGTGGCCAGCGAACAAAAGACCGTTGCCCGGCGTGGATAGCTCGGGACGCCTCAATTAGCTGAGCAGCGGCCTGCAGCGTCAAGCCGCTTGAACGGACATCTGTCCGTCCTGCGCGTCTTTCCTCGCATGCCTTGCTCATCCGATTGCCTCCGCACCAAAATAATTGAGTCCGGACCCTAGATCCTGAGGTCAGACATTGATCGGCTGGCGGTTGAACTTGCCGGCCTGATAATCCCTGATCGCCTGATTGATCTCCTCTGGCGTGTTCATCACGAAGGGGCCATGCGCGACGGTCGGTTCATTGATGACCTCGCCATGTCCGTAGAGGAGGACGCTGTCTGTTTCGGCCTTGACGGTGATCTCGTCGCCATCATGCGCGAACTCGACAAGGTCAAAGCCCTTGGCGGGTTCGCCTGAGGCTGTGACCTCGCCGCGCACGACATAGAAGAAGACGCTGCGGTCGCGCGGGGCGGGAAGGGCGACTTCGCTGCCGGCGGGCAGGGTCACTGTCGACATGAAGATGCCTGTCAGCGAGTCGAAGGGGCCTTTGCTGCCCTCATGCTCGCCGGAGACGAGATGCATGGTCGCGCCGGTTTCGCCAAGCGGCAGGGCAGGGATGTCATCGGCCTGAAGGCCGGTATAGCGCGGCTCTGTCATTTTCAGGCGCGCGGGCAGATTGACCCAGAGCTGCAGGATTTCCATCGGCCCGCCATCGCGCTTGAACTCGTCTGGCGACAGTTCGGCATGGATCAGGCCCGAGCCGGCCGTCATCCACTGGACGCCCCCGGCATGGATGATGCTCTCATGGCCGCCGGTATCTTTGTGGGCGAGGCTGCCATCGAGGATGAAGGTCACCGTCTCGAAACCGCGATGCGGGTGGGGGCCGAAAGGCAGGCCATGATTGCCGGGCTTGTAGGTTTGCGGCCCGTGATGATTGAGGAAGAGAAACGGGTCGACCTGCTGCAGGCCCGGCCCCGGCACGGGGCGGCGCGTGATGAGGTCTGCGATATCGTCGCGATAGGCGGCGTGGCGGGCTTTGAAATGTCTTTGCGTCATGCCCGCTTAGATAGGATGTCAGCCAGATTTTTCCACAAAGACGGTGCCGGCCGAATAGCCTGCGCCGAAGGAGCAGATGAGGCCTTTTTCGCCGGGTTTGAAGTCAGCCGAATGCTTGTGGAAGGCGATGATGGAGCCAGCCGATGAGGTGTTGGCGTATTCATCGAGCACGGTCGGGCTCTCATCGTCGGAGGCCTCATGACCGAGCACCCTGGCCGCGATCAGCCGGTTCATATTGGCATTGGCCTGATGCAGCCACAGACGGCGGAGGTCTTCTGACTTCAGGTCAAGGCGTTCGAGCTGCGACAGGATCATCTCTGACACCATCGGCACGACTTCCTTGAACACTTTGCGGCCCTCCTGAACGAAGAGCTTATCAGCCTGGCCGACGCCGGACGGATCCGCGCGATTGAGGAAGCCGAAATTGTTGCGGATATTGTTCGAGAACTGGGTTTTGAGATGTGTGCCGAGGATTTTCCAATGCTGCTTCGGCGCAATCGAGATGTCCTCAACAAGAACAGCCGTTGCCACGTCGCCGAAAATGAAATGGCTGTCGCGATCGGTCCAGTTGAGGTGGCCTGAGGTGATTTCGGGGTTCACCATCAGGACAGATTTGGCATGCCCCGCGCGGACGAAATCAGCGGCGGTCTGGATGCCGAACGTGGCCGAAGAGCAGGCGACATTCATGTCGAAGGAAAAGCCTTCAATGCCCAAGGCCTGCTGGACTTCGATGGCCATGGCCGGATAGGCGCGCTGCATGTTGGAGGCGGCGCAGATGACAGCGTCGATGTCTTTCGGATCGCGGCCAGCTGTCTCAAGCGCCTGTTTCGCGGCCTTTACGGCGATTTCGGCCAGAATGGAGATGTCATCATTGGAGCGCTCCGGGATGACGGGACGCATCAGGGCCGGATCGACTACGCCAGACTTTTCAACGACGTAGCGCGATTTGATGCCGGAGGCCTTCTCGATGAATTCGACCGACGAATGCGTCTTGGCTTCAGCATCGCCTGCCGCGATTGCTGCTTCGTTTTCCGAGTTCCAACGGTCGGCCCAGGCATTGAAGCTTTCGACCAGTTCTTCATTCGTAACGGTATGAGGCGGCGTCCAGAGGCCTGTCGCCGAAATAACGGGGGTCATCATTGTCTGCGCTCTCCCAGTGTCTCGCTGACAATGCTGTCAGTCGTCTGATTTGGCGACAGATTAGACCCAAGCCGGAGGTAGCGTCGAGCCTTGGCCCTGCGTTAAGTCTCAGCTCTCCTTGTCTTTCCACTCGTCTTCGCGGCGTTTCTCCTCGCGCCAGTCGTCTTCGGCCTGCTCGGCGGCGGCCAGGCAGTCGAGACGGTCGCGCTGGTCCACGATCTCATCGCAGGCGCCGTCGTCACTGACGTAAGGGCGTTCCCAACTGACGCATCCAGCGAGCAGGGGAAGGACAAACAAGGTTGCGATGAAGGATCGTTTCATGGGTGAAGCTCCTGGACTTCCTTATGGCGGCGGCAGCGCGTCTCGTGGTCATTGACCATGCCGACCGCCTGCATGAAGGCGTAGACGATAACGGGGCCGCAGAATTTGAAACCCCTTTTTTTCAAGGCCTTTGAAATTTCTTCTGACAGTGGCGTCTTGGCGGGCACGTTGCTGATGTCTTCGAGCTGGTTGACGATCGGCGTGCCGCCAACGAAGGCCCAGAGCCATTCGGAAAAATGGTCGCCGGCCTCCATCATATCGAGATAGGCCTGCGCATTGCCGATGGTGGCCTGGATCTTCTTCGGGCTTCTGATGATGCCGGGGTTCTGGAGGGCTTTTTCGATGCGGGCATCATCCCAGCGGGCGATGGATTCCGGTTCGAACTGGTCGAACTCCTCGCGGATGGCGTCGCGCTTTCGGAGGATAGTGATCCAGGAGAGGCCGGCCTGCATGCCGTCGAGCTGCAGTTTTTCCCAGAGCGCGCGGGGGTCGTATTCGGGCACGCCCCACTCTTCATCGTGATAGGCCCGGTAAAGCGCGTCGTCGGCCGGCGCCCAGCGGCACGGTAGGGTTTCGTCAGGCGAGAGATTCATTCCCATCGGTCAAACTTGCCGCCATTTCGTCCGAAAGCCAATCGGGTGTTTCAAGTGTTACCGGTGCGCCATTCACGGTCAGGCTTTCGCCAGCCTCCAGCGCCTTGGCGAGCCGGTCGGTGCGAAGGCGCGCGAGGGCGTGTGTGGCACTTGCGCTGGTTATCTCGCCGACGGCATTTCCCGCGCTAACCTCTTGCCCCGGCTGCAGATTTTCGGCTTTGAGGACGTAGGTACGCTTGCGGATCTTGCCGCGGCGATGGGTGCGGGAAACGACTTCCTGACCGACAAAGCAGCCTTTCTTCAGGTCGACGCCGTTCATGCGGTCCATATTGATCTCCCAGGGGAAGACATCTGCGCCATGAAAGTCGCTGCCCCATTTGGGGACGCAGGCGGGAATGCGGATATCGTCCCATTCAGCGGGCGTCAGTTCCGGCGCTGAATCTGTCGCGACGATACCGCGTCCGGGCAGGGCCGGCGAGCGCGGGTCGGCGGGGAATTCATCGCCAATCGCGGCCGCGAGTTTGCCGTCGACGGCGATCTCCACCTTGGCGCGAAGGCGGAACATCATCAGGCGTTTGGAGAGGTCACCGGCGGCATTGGTCGCGACGTCTAGCTGCGCGCCTGTCTCGGTGCGATGGGCGACAAAGTCTGCGATCAGCTTGCCCTGCGGGGTGAGCAGGGCGCCGTAGCGCGCCTCTCCGGCCTGCCAGTTCTGAGTGTTATTCGTGACCAGCCGCTCGAGCAGCGCGATCGTGTCGGGGCCATCGAGAACGAGGACGGACCGGTTGGGGACAATGCGTGTTTCCATAGGAGGGATTTAGGAGCCCCAACCGGATACGCCAGACATTTCCTTCAGGGAGCGCAGGTTTCAGCCCGTCTGATATCAGGCCGAAACCGGGCCGATGCGCGTCTAGGCCGCGCCGCGGCCAGTCTTGTCGAAGGCGGCGAGGATGGCCGCGCCAAGCGCGCTCTTGATCAGCCCGCCGACCAGGAAAGGCGCGACGCCCGACATGAAGGCCGCTTCTGCGCCGATCAGTGTCGATAGCCATGCCCAGCCCATGCCGAGAATTAGCCCGTGAAGACCGATGAAAGCGGCGAAGCGGGAGAGGTGGCCGGTGGCGAAGGTGCGGGTTGCAATACCAGCGAGAAATCCGGCGAGCGGGAAAGACAGCAGGAAGCCTGCCGTCGGCCCGACAAAGGCTGCGATACCCATTTTTCCGCCAGCGAGCACAGGCGCACCAAGCGCGGCGAGGCCAAGCCAGGACACGATCATGGCGAGACCCATGCGCGGTCCGGCAATGGCGCCGACCAGAAGCACGGCGAGCGTTTGCATCGTGACCGGCACCGGGATCATCGGAACCGCTGCGTAGGACGACGCCGTCAGAACGGCGATCCCTGCAATGAGAATTGCAGCATTGCGGAGATAGAGGGTGCGGTCGGTCATGGATGATGTCTGCATTATTGGGAGGCTCGCATGGTTTACAGTGTCTGGTCGTGCTCTGCGCGTTACGGCCTGTGCGGTCAAGAGGAAGCTGGCGAATTGGCGTGCCGACTTGCGAGGTTGAACAGCGCAGGGTTAGGTCGAGGTTCAGGCGGCGCCGTGATTCGAGCGCGAAGCAGGGCTGGAGACGATCATGAAACGAGTTCTGAAAGCAGCGTTGCCATTGGCCGTCATCGCGCTTGCCTCCTGTTCGAGCACGAAGTCCTATTCGTCCTGCAAACAGGATGTGGAGCGCCTCAAGGCGTCGATTGTGAGCACGTCGCAATTTCTGGAACATGCCGAGGCTGAACTTCAGGCGGCCGACGCGATTGTCCGGTCTTGCGATGACCTCGTGCAACCCTGCGCGGCAGACGACTGGGTGACGCGGCTGAAAACGCTGGAGCTGGACTCCGAACGCGAGCGGGCCTTCTTCACGCGCGCCAATGAGACCTGGCGTCCGGCAGCCTGCCTCGACTACACGTCTGCCTACCGGCTCAACCCGCCGCCACCGGAGCGCTACAGGGCGTATTACGAGAATTACGACAAGCTAGCGGACCGGATAGACGAGTTAATCGTGCAGCTGGAGGCGTATTGAACCAAGATGACGGCACCGGGATGACTCGGCGGCGCATCGGGCGCATATAGGCATCCATGAAGCAGACATATGACCTGATCCTGAAGAATGGCACGGTGGTTTCGCCGGGCGGTGAAGAGCAAGTCGATGTGGCGGTGCGCGGCGAGAAGATCGTTGCGATCGGCAGGTTCGACGATAATCAGGCGCACGAGGTGTACGACGCGACCGGGTTGCACATCCTGCCGGGCGTGATCGATAGCCAGGTCCACTTCCGTGAGCCGGGTCTTACCCAGAAGGCCGATCTTGAGACTGAGGCGCGCTCTGCCGCGCTGGGAGGGGTCACGGCTGTGTTCGAAATGCCGAACACCAATCCGTCGACCACGACGCCGGAGATGCTGACCGACAAGCTGAACCGTGCCAAGGGGCGGATGGATGTTGATCATGCCTTCTATGCCGGCGCGACGAATGAGAACCCGCACCTGCTGGCCGAAATGGAGCAAATGCAGGGCTGTTGCGGGGTGAAGGTGTTCATGGGCGCCTCGACGGGCGACCTGCTGGTCAAGGATGATGAAGGCGTGGAGGCGGTGCTGCGCGCGATCAAGCGCCGGGCGGCCTTCCACTCAGAAGATGAATATCGCCTCGAAGAACGCCGCCACCTGGCCCGTCAGGGTGACTGGCACAGCCATATCGAGGTGCGCGACGTGGAAGCGGCGGTGAGCTCGACGCGGCGGCTGCTCAAGATTGCACGCAAGACGGGTAAGCGCATCCATGTTCTGCATATCTCGACCGCCGAAGAGATGGAGCTGCTGCGCGATGCCAAGGATGTGGCGTCTGTCGAAGTGTTGCCCAACCATCTGACGCTGGCCGCGCCCGATTGTTATGACCGCCTGAAGGGCTTTGCCCAGCAGAACCCGCCCGTGCGCGAGCAGCGCCATCAGGATGCCCTCTGGCGCGCACTCAATGCAGGGATCGTGGATGTGGTCGCGACCGACCATGCGCCGCATACGCGCGAGGAGAAAGAGCGGCCCTATCCCGCCTCGCCATCCGGCATGCCGGGCGTGCAGACCTTCGTGCCGGTGATGCTGACGCATGTGAACAATGGTAAGCTGAGCCTCCGCCGCTTTGTCGAGCTGACGAGCGCGGGCCCACAGCGCGTCTTCGGCATCGCGACCAAGGGCCGGATCGCGGAGGGCTATGATGCTGACTTCACCATCGTCGACCTGAAGCGCAAGGAAACGATCACAGAGGAATGGTCCAAGGCCAAATGCGGCTGGACGCCTTATGCGGGCTTCGAGGCGCAGGGCTGGCCGGTCGCGACCATCATCCGCGGCCAGTTCGTGATGCGCGACGGCGAGATCACGCAAAAGGGCGGCGGCAAGCCAGTGCGGTTTAATGAAACGCTGGAGCCTGTGGAGGTTTAGCCGAAAAACAAACGGGAAATGGCTGGGACACGCTGAACTTTGTCGAATCCCGTCATCCGAAACTTGTAGTTAATGAGAAAGCCGGGCAAAGCTTGGCTGCCAGGAAGGCTAATGACGACAGCTCGCGGCAGGGGATGGATGCGCGATGACGCTCAGTGATCTAGGATCAATTGCAAACCTGCTATCGGCGATCGCTGTTCTTGCGACGCTGGTCTATCTCGCTGTCCAGGTGGAACAGTCGAACCGTCTGGCCCGGTCCCAGTCGCGCCAGCGGATGATAGAACAGACCCAGCAGGAGCTTTATCAGTGGATCGACAACCCGGATTTGCGCGAGGCATTCCTGAGCACGAAGACGCCGTCACCTGAAACGCAGTCGAAGATGCACTTCTTCCTGATCTCTGCGATGCGCCAGCGCGAATGGGAATGGTTTCAGTACAAGGACGGCATCATCAACAAGGCTGTCTATGAAGCCTATCATGGTGTGATCGCCCTTCACCTGGGCATCCCGCGAACCCGGAAATGGTGGCAGACGGTCGGGCGGATGGGCTTCAATTCGACCTTTGTGTCTGAGGTGGACGCCTTTCTTCAGGGCCAGCCGTTGACCGAAAAATACTATGAAGACATCCGGTGCTTTGATGCGCTTGCCCCTGAGCGCGGGTCTGTTTCAGAGGTGAGTTGATCGACGCCCGGCCCGGTTCGCTTTTCTTTTTTCACTGGGCAATTGCGCGTTTCGCGGTAAGGTTCATCCGGGGTGGGACTCGGGATGACGCTTGAGCAGATATATTTCCTGGCGGGCATTGTCTCGTCGGTCGCGGTGATCGCGTCGCTGATCTTTGTCGGCTTCCAGCTGCGTCACTCGGCCAACCAGCAGCGCATTGCGACGGCTGTTGGCTATTACGACATATTCCGGGATCACATGAAGATCCTCAGCGAAGCGGGGATGGTGGACGCATTCCTGCGAGGGCTGGAGCACGAGGGTGATGCGTTCGAACCGGCGGACCGAACGCGGCTCAACGTGTTCTATACGATGGTCACGCGCGGCTATCAGGTGATGTACTATCAAGCCCGGAAGAACGTCTTCGAAGCGGACTTCTGGCACTACACCCAGAACCACTTCCGCGACCATCTCGCCTCGAAATACTACCAGTCTTTCTGGAAGGCGCGGCGCCACCATTTCCCGCCTGACTTTCGCAAGCTCGTGGATGAACTGATCGAGGCGGGGCCAACCGCGCCGCTGCTGAACATGTCTTTATGACCCTCGAACAGGACGCCGCAAAGCCCGATTTTTCTTTGCATCGCTGCGTTTCGCGGTAAAGTTTCCGCAGGGGGATCAGGATGAGTGACGTCGCTGACGCGCAACAGCCAGAACAGGAAGACGCAGCCGCCAGAGCGGACGGGCGGCGGCTGGACCGGGTCAATCGCTGGCTGACGCTGGCGGCTAATCTTGGTGTGCTGCTCGGCCTGATCGTGCTGATCGTGGAAGTGCGCCAGAGCGCGTCGATGAGCCGACTGTCCCACGAAACGGCGCGGGCGGCCATGATGACGCAAATGGAATTAAGCCTCGCCTCACCGGCCGCGTCCGACGCCTGGATGAAGGCGATCCATTCACCAGTAGACCTTACCGATGGCGAGCTGCGGATGGCTGAAACCCAGCTCGTCGCGATTATGCAGCAATGGGACATCCTTTTCAACATGGAGCAGGAAGGTTTGGTCGAACGCGCCCGGACCAAGAGGCATATCGAAAATACGGCGCCATTCTATTTTGGCAGCCGGTTTGCCAAGCGATGGTGGGAACGCGAGGAGATTGGCTGGGCCGGCACGCCAATGTTCGAGGTCGCCGCCCCGATCGTCACGGCCATCGACCCCGACTTTCTGGTTGAGCATTATGCCTCTATCCGCGTGCCGTTCAGCGGCAGCATGGAGACCGAGGCTGAGGCTTTCATGGCCGCCTATGGCGACGATCTGCGCGCGGGGGATCGCAGCGCGCTCGTTCAGCGCTACGCCAGTTCGGGGGCCGTCATGGTCCTGAACGGCGAGGGCGGACACAAGACGCATCAGGAAATTGCAGAACTATACTCCTCCGGCTGGACCCCGCCCTCATCGTTTGAGTGGCTTGATCTGGCCTTTGACCCGATTGGCACGGACGCTGTCGCCGTCAGCGGGACCTTCCACTGGGGGGCTGGCGAAGAGTCGTCTGCGTATGCCTACACCGGCGTCCTCAAGCGAGAGGACGGTGCGCTTCGGATCGCTCTGGAAAACGAGATCCGCCTGGTGGATCAAACGCCATGATCCTCCAGCGCCTCGCCACTTCGATCCGCAAGCAGGACTGGTTCACCGTCCTCATCGAAACGCTGATCGTGGTGCTGGGTGTCTTCCTTGGTATCCAACTTGGCAACTGGAATGCGGACCGCGAGACGCGCGAGCGGGCGGCGGTGTTCAGTGAGCGGCTGACGGAGGATCTGCGCTATGAGGCGTGGGCCTATGAGTACCTCCTGGAATACAACAAGGATGTCCGCCGGAGTGCACGCGCGGCACTGGATTCCCTCTACGGGGAAGCGCCTTTGTCGGACGAGCAATTTATCGTCAGCGTCTATCGCGCGACGCAGTACAAGTATCACGACCGCGGCCGCGCGACCTATGACGAGTTGCTCTCGACGGGTGAGATCGGTCTGATCTGGGATGAGACGCTGCGTACTACGGCCATCAGCCTGTTTAACACGGAGTTGCTCGATGTGATCGCGGAAGAAGGGCGGGCCGCGCCGGTGAGGACGATTTTTCGCCGGAGGGTCCCTGCGCCTGTCCAGGCCGCAGCGCTGCGCCAGTGCGGCGACCGGTTCGTGCCGAGCGGAGACTATGAGGCGATTATCGGCTCGCTGGCCTATCCATGCTCGCTGGAACTGCCGCCCGGTGAGATCAAGGTGGCTGCCGACCTGCTGCGGGCCGATCCGGAGCTGGTCGAGGCGCTGCAGATCCGCTTTGCCGATGTCGAGACGGCGATCACCGACCTGGAAACAGTCAATGCTCCAATGGTGGACAAGCTGCGGGTCATTGCCGGGCGGGGGACGTGATCTGGCGCTGGCGAGAATTTCGCAACTGACATTCTTGGCGGGCGCGTTAAGGTCAGCCCAAGAGTGCACACCTCACACCGGAAAAACGGGAGAAAATTCATGGCCTTCAGACCTTCATTGCTGCTGTCAGCAGCCCTCATTGTTGCCGCCCCATCCACTTTCGCGCAGGAGCGTGCGCCCTATGAGCAGGAGGCCCGCGAGATCTACAAGAATGTGGTCGAGACCCGGTCTGCGCGGGGGCAGGAGAACGTGCCGGAGGTGGTCGATTACCTGGTTGGTGTGCTGAAGGATGCCGGGTTCGAGGACGGCGATATCGAAGTCTCCGATTACGACAATAATGGCGAGGCGACGCAGGGCATGGTGGTCTGGTATCGCGCGGAAGAGGCGACTGAAGAACCGATCGTGCTGCTCGCCCACATGGATGTGGTCGACGCGCTCGCCAAGGACTGGGTACTCGACCCTTACACGCTGACCGAAGAGGACGGCTATTTCTTCGGGCGCGGCACGGCGGACAACAAATATGGCGTCACCAGCCTCGTCTCGACCTTTATCCGCCTCAAGGAAGAAGGCTTCGAGCCGAACCGGGACCTCGTCATGGTGCTCTCAGGCGATGAAGAGACGGGCATGGTGTCGACGCGGGCGCAGGCCAAATGGGTCGATGAAACGGTAAAGCCGGCCTTCATCCTGAACGCTGATGCGGGCGGTGTGTCGCTGGGACCAAAGGGCGACGCCATGACCTATGGTGTGCAGGGCGCTGAGAAGACTTATGCGACGTTCGAGCTGACCGTGACCAATCCGGGCGGGCACTCATCTGCGCCGCGCAAGGACAATGCGATCTATGAACTCGCCGATGCGCTGAAGAAGATCGAAGCTTACAAATTCCCGGTCCGTTCGAGCGAACTGACGCGGGCCTCGCTGGATGCCGCTGGCCGCCGGCGGCTGGACAAGCTTGGCAATGCGATGCGGACCTTTGCAGAAGACCCGACCAATGAAGGGGCCATCGAAATCCTGCGCGACGATCCGTCGACAGTCGGGCAGATCGGCACCACCTGTATCGCAACCATGCTGCGCGCTGGGCATGCCGAGAATGCCCTGCCGCAATCGGCGACAGCGACGGTAAACTGCCGCATCTTCCCGGGCGTCGGCATCGAGGAGACAGAGGAACGGCTGAAAGAGGTCGTCGGCAATGAGGATGTCAAATTCGAGCTGATCTCAGACCTGGTCGAAAGCCCGGAATCTGGCCTTCGCGACGATGTGCTGGAAGCGATCAATGCGGCGCTTGAGGCCCGCGGTCTCGATATACCGGTGATCCCCCACATGTCGGCTGGCGGCACGGACGGCATGCATTACCGCAATCTCGGCTATGACACTTACGGGGTGAGCGGATTTGCGGCGAAGCAGAATGACGTGAACGCGCACGGCCTGAATGAGCGGATGCTGGTGTCCAGCTTCTATGACGGGCTCGACCATTTCTATGTGATGATCAAGCACCTCGCATCCTGATCTGATTGCGTCGGGCTTTTTTAGGGCTCGACGCCTGCCGCGACGCAATCGACATCAGACAGCCGGTACTTTTCGCCCGTCTCGCGGCGGACCACGAAGCAATGGCGCCCGTCCGTCACGATGTCGAACGGAACCGGGATGGCGGGGCTGTTGGTTTCCAGCGGGCCGAGATTGGGCGGCAGGACGGTGACGCTGGTCTCTTCGGTCAGGTCACCGGCGCCAAGGCGGATATTCTGGCGACCCATCGCCTCAGCCAGAACTGATTTCACCCGAGACAGCGTGGCATCATCCGACCGCGTCAGCGTCGCCGGCTGGCTGGTCTGCGCGGTTGTGCAACCGGTGAGCAGGTTGAGCGATGCCAGCGTGGACAGCGCAAGCTTGATCGCACGCCTCATTGTGTGCGGCCCCGATACTCACCGGGCATGGAGAGGTCGAAATTGTTTTCCAGGATGCCCGGCTCCGGAAGCTCCAGGCGCGCACCCGATGACGGTGAGACAGACGATGGGGTGCTTTCCGAAGCGGCCGCACTCGCGCCCGGAGGCGGGGTTGGGCAGGTTCCGTCAGCGCGATACTGCAGGGCGGCAGAGAGCAGCGCTTCATCAGTGTCGCCAAACTGGTTGTTCAGATCATCGGCCACAACACATCCGGGGGATTTGACGCCAAAGCCGAACGAAGAATTGTTCGGCACAAAGCCATCGGCGAAGTCTCCGAAGTCCTTATCGTTCACGCCCTGGAACTGGATCGTGTAATAGGTCTGTCCACAATTGCCGGTCGGGTAGAAGCCATATGGTTTGCCGCAGGTGATGTCGCCGATCAGGACGACTTCCACATTGATACCGCGCAGGCCATTGATTACCGCCTCGCTGGCGCTGCAGGTGCGTTCAGTGGTCAGGATGAAGACCCGGCCAAGATTGAGCGTTGGCAGCGCGGTGCCAGCAGTCACGCTGAAGCCGAGACCGGTCTTGTAGAAGGGGATAGGATCATTGCTCCCGCCATTAACCGGGTCCGTGTTTCCCGCTGCGGCATTGAACCGGAGCTTCTGGAACGTCTTGTTGTTCGTGCGCGCATTGCCGGCCACCATGTAGGAAAGCTGGCTCGCCACGCGGAGCAGGCCGCCGCCATTATAGCGAAGGTCCAGAACGAGGTCTGTGGCCCCGGCAGCAGACACAGTCCGGATCGCATTGAGGATCTGCTCTTCGGACGAGTAGGGGCTGAACGTATTGAACACTATGTAGCCGACATCGCCCGTCGCGGTGGAGATGATCGACGTCTGGATGACGGGTTGGCGAGAGATGTTCTCTGCGGTCAGGGTGACGCTGCGCGTGGAAGCGCTGCCAGGGTCCGAGACTGTGAACGTGTGGGTTTCGCCAGCCGTGTCCGGGAAGAGCGCCGCGTTGATCTGGTCCACCGCTGACTGGGAGGTGGCGTTGACGATGTCGACCCCGTCGACCGTGAGAAGCTTGGTGCCTCTGATCAGCTTTTGCTGGCCGCTGACAGTTTCGGCTGCAGGCGACCCCGGCTCGACATAGCGCACACGCACATCGCGCGGGGCTGTTGCTGCCAAGATGGCATAGCTCGCGCCATAGGCAGGCGCCGGCGCTGAGTTTCGGGCCGCGAGATATTCCTCGGTTGGTTCGCTGAAGTGGAAGTCGTCTTTCAGTGCACCTGATGATGTTACGGCGCTCGTTTTGAGGTCGTCGAAATAAGGAATAGCGGCGCTGTAATTGTTGGGATTGAGATCGGGCACCTCCGTGCGCCAAAGATAGGTTTCATCCGTCCAAGAGCGCAGCCAGAGTTGTTCTTCCAGCAGAGAGCCCTGCTCATCGGGAAACGGGCGGCCTTCAAGGTCCACACCGGTGCGTGGAACGGCGCACTGATCCTCGTAGAGGCTCGAGTCCTGGTACACGCCCGGGGTATAGGTCGGACCAGACCCGCCGCCGGTTGGTGGGGCAGGATTGGATGATCCGCCTCCTCCACCGCCGCCACATCCTGACAGGCTCAGAAGGGCTGCTGACGCGGCTGCCGCTAAGGCTCGAGAAGTGATCATGATGCGATTGTCCCTGACGCTTGGGGTAGAATTAGGTGCCAAACAGAGGGGGCCGGTCAAGCCATCACCGCAGGAAAGGTGCTGAATCTTGATCGCGATAAAGTGTAATATCGACGTTTATCTGAGCGTCGCGAACTGGCGTAGACGGCCGATATTCAACACGCGGATGAAGCCGTATCCCACCTCTATTATTTTCTGGTCTTCCAGCTTTTTCAGAGTCTGGTTCACCGTCACTTTGGATATGCCAAGGATGGTCGACAGGTCGGCTTGTGTGAACGGCAGGGCAACATTGGGCCGGTGCCCGCGTGAGATGATCACAAGCATCTTGGCGATCCGCTGCGCGGATGGCAGGTGGCGCGCATCGTCATACACCTCAAGAAGCAGGGTGTTCTTGCTGCTGGTAACCTGGAAACAGGCTTTCAGAATCTCGGGGAATTCCTCGACCAAGGCGCGGAATTTCTGATACTGCACTTCGCGGATGACGGTCGGTCCGATCGCCTGAGCCGACAGCTTGCGGGGCTGGCATTCGTAGTAGACGAATTCGCCATAGTGATGACCTTTGCCAAGCTCCACCATCTGGAGGAAGCCGTCTGATTCTGTGAGGTTGCCGAAAGCGATCGCTCCGGACTCCACCCAATTCATACATTCGGTGTTTTCACCCTGAACGTGAATTATCTGGCCGTCCTTATAGTTGCGAGCCGTCGACTCGGCCTTCAATGCCGATGCAGCGTCTTCGTGCAACAGGTCAAACAGGGCCGGGATGCTGAAATCAAAGATACGTGACACAATTCCGGAATGTTTAAATAGTTAGTCTTCGAATTCCTAGAGCGAAGGTATCATTTAGCAGTAGATAAAATAATGGGGTTTGCGAGACAAATCCAGAACTTTGCAGGTCAGTGGCTTCAGAACGGTTGAATTTCAGGTTGGGACTTCGGCGGCTTGCCGCGCGAAGTGTTGAGTCGTTCAGGACCCGTCATAACGGTCTGATCAGAAGGAAAACGAACCAATGGACCAGCAGGGACAATTGAAATCTAGGGCAGCGGATATCAGTATCGATCTCTACAAGTCGGCGACAAATCGCAAGCTTGCATCGGTCACGATGTCTGCCGTGCCGCGCAAGGGTGAGATCGTCTGGATTGAAAGCCGCCGCGTCGCAATGAAGGTAGAGGATGTCATCTGGCATGCGGAAAACAATTCCGCTCAGCTTTATCTTGCACCCGATCGTGACAGGCTTGAACGATCTGACTGATAGCTAACCGATTGATCTTGAAGGGTTGTCGTGGGACACCCTCGCCATGAGTGATCGCAAGGGTCTCAATCGGCAGCTCTTCTGGCTTTACGAAGGGACGGGCAATGGCCCGTTTGCCTTCAGGTGGGCTCTGCTCATCTTCGACATCCTGACGATCGGTTACTTTCTGTGGGCGCCCTTTGATCAGCGTGAGCGCGGGCATTATGCGCTCGACTACGTCATCGGGTCGGTCATCCTTATGGATTTTCTGGCTCGGCTGTACATCACGCGGCACAAGCATCGCTTCTTCCTGAAGTGGATCAACTGGGCTGACATGATCGTCATCGTGACCATGTTTGCCCCGCTTCTGGTCTCGAATTTTGCGTTCCTGCGCATCTTGCGCGCCGTGCGTGCGGTGCGAGCCTTCACCTTCATACGGCGCATCAAGGTCCTGACGCCTTTCTTCCAGCGCCATGAGCATGTGATCGACAAGGTGACGAACCTCGTCGTTTTCGTGTTCATCACATCGGCGATCGTCTATGCGACGCAGGTGGGCCGTAACGCCGATATCCACACCTATATAGATGCGCTCTATTTCACCGTGACCAGCCTGACCACGACGGGTTATGGCGATGTTCTGCTGCAGGGACAGGCCGGCCGTTTTCTGTCTATTCTGGTGATGGTCCTGGGCCTCTCGCTGTTCCTTCAGCTGCTTCGGGCGATCATCGAACCCGACAGCAAGGTGAATGTCGAATGCGAAGCATGTGGACTGAGCCGGCATGACAGAGACGCCGTCCACTGCAAGCATTGCGGCGAAGTGGTCAAAATTCCGACGAAGGGCTTTTCATGAGTTCTGATATTCCGTTTCGCGACATTCCTTATCTGCCGCAGAAGCTCGACGTGACGTATCGCGACGACGGTTCGATCCTGCTGCGAAACGGCCAGCCGCTTCGGCCCTATCCGGCGCACATGCTGGCGCCGATTGTCTATTGGGCCTCGGCGCGGCCGGACCAGATCTTCCTGGCACAGCGCGATCCGGACGATCCGTCAAAGCCCGGCTGGAAGACGGTGACCTATGGTGAGGCGCTGTCGAAGATCCGGGCGCTGGCGCAGGGCTTCCTCGATGCGGGTGCCGGGCAGGACAAGCCGGTGATGATCCTGTCGCGCAACGCCATTGAGAATGCGCTGGTCATGTATGCCGCGATGTGGGCCGGTAGCCCGGTCGTGCCCGTCACGCCCGCCTATGCCACGCTCAGCCAGGATTTCGCGCGGCTCAATTATATCGACGCGCTGACTGAGCCGGCCTTCATCTATGTCGAGGATGGCGAAGAGTATCAGCGCGGCCTCGATGGCATGGATGTGGGAGACCGTCTGGTGCTCTATCGCAGGAACAGGCCGAGCGGCGTGAACGCGAAATCGCTGGATGAATTTGCCGCCGAGCCAACGAGCTTTGTTGATCTTGCTTATGACCGGATCAGCGGTGACAGCATCGCGAAATACATGCTGACCTCCGGGTCAACGGGCGAGCCGAAGGCCGTTATCAATACGCACGAGAACATCGCGGCGATGGTCAAGAAGATCCGTTCCATCTGGGACGTGGAAAAGCTGGAAGCGATGGCGGACGGCCCGCAGGTGATGATCAGCTTCCTGCCGTGGAGCCATACATATGGCGCGAACTCGATCCTGCACTCCATGCTGGACTGGGGCGGTACGCTCTACATCGACTGGGGCGCGCCGACACCGGCCCGCCTGCCGGAAATGCTGCGCAATCTGCGTGAGGTCGCGCCGACCCAGCATACGACGGTGCCGGCGGCCTGGGCGGCGATTGCGACCGAGCTGGAGCATGACCGGGCGCTGGCGGAAACCTTCTTCTCGCGCATCATGGTGATGGCTTATGGCGGCGCAGCGCTGGGCCAGGACATTTATGAGCGCATCCAGAAGGTGGCCGTCGGGGTGACGGGCGAGCGGATCAGCCTGTCTGCTGGCTATGGCGCGACCGAAACCTCGCCGACCATCTCCAATGTTCATTGGCCAAGCGACACGATGGGCTTGCTTGGCTTGCCGCTGCCGGGCGCGGAGATGAAGATGGTGCCGGTGGGTGAGAAGATGGAACTGCGCGTGCGCGGGCCGGGCATCACGCAGGGCTATCTGAAGAACCCCGAAAAGACCGCCGAGGTCTTCGACGAGGAAGGCTATTACTGCCTTGGCGACGCGGTGAAGTTCAAGAATCCGGACGACCCGAATGAGGGCCTCGCCTTCGATGGCCGGATCGCCGAGGAGTTCAAGCTGTCGAATGGGACATGGGTGTCTGCGGGCACGGTGCGGATCAAGGCGGTTGAAGCCGTCGATGGGGCGCTGTCGGATGTCGTGGTGTGCGGCCTCAACCAGGACCGCATTGCGCTGCTCGGCTTCCTCAATGAGGGGTGGTGCCGTCGGAAAACCGGACGAAATGTACCGCTTGAAGACTTGGCTGAGGACGAACAGGTGAAGGCGGCCGTGAAGGACGGGCTGCTCGACTATAATCGCAAGCACCCGAATGCCGCATCGCGCGTTGCGCGTATCCTGCTGCAAAAGGACATGCCCAAGGCCGATGCCGGTGAGATCACCGAAAAGGGCTATCTTAATCAGAGTAAGGTGCAGGCGCTGCGCGCGGCTGACGTCGAGCGGCTGTTCGCCAAGCAACCAGACGCTGACATTATCGAAATCAAATAGGGCGGTGAGTACCCGTCCGTACAGGGAGTAAATTCTGACATGGCTGACACCGAAACAAAGACGATGACAGGTGCCGACGCGCTGGTTTCAACGCTGGCAGACAATGGTGTGACGGCCTGTTTTGCCAATCCGGGCACGTCGGAAATGCATCTTGTCACAGCGCTCGACCGGGAAACGCGGATCAAGTCTGTGCTCTGCCTGTTCGAGGGCGTCGCGACGGGGGCCGCCGATGGCTATGCGCGGATCGCGGGCAAGCCGGCGATGACGCTGCTGCATCTTGGGGCGGGTTATCTCAATGGCGGTGCGAACATCCACAATGCCAAGCGCGCGCATACGCCGATGATCAATGTGATCGGGGACCATGCCGTAGATCACCGGCGCTATGATGCGCCGCTCAATTCCGACATTATGGGTCTGGCCGGGCCGAACTCGATCTGGATCAAGTCAGCCGACAGCGTCGAGGTCACAGGCAAGCTCGCTGCGGAAGCCTATGCGGCCAGCTTTGGGCCTGAGCCGGGGCCTGTGTCGCTGATCCTGCCGGCGGATTCGGCCTGGACCGAAGGCGGGCAGAGCGGCGGCAAGACGTCCGTTCCAGCGCTGCTACAGACGCCGAAAGTGAAGATCGACGCCGCCGTTGAGGCCATTGGCAAGGCAAAGTCTCCGATGATCCTGATCAATGGCACGGCGCTGACCGAGGCTGGGCTGGCCCAGGCGGCCCGCCTGAAAGCGGCGGGTGTTCGGGTCATGACCGACACGTTTTACTGGAAGATGCGCCGGGGGGCTGGCGTCTTCACGCCGGACCGGATGCAGTATTTTGCTGAAGGCGCGATGGCAGACATTGAAGGCACGGATCTGATGCTTGTTGCGGGGACGTCGCTGCCGGCGGCCTTCTTCGCCTATCCCGGCAAGCCGAGCCTGCTCGTGCCGGAAGGCTGCGAAACGCTCAGCCTTGGCGGGCATGACATTGACAGTGCGACGACGCTGGAAATCCTCGCCGATGCGCTGGGCGCGAAGGATGCGGCTGCGCCAGCTGCGCTGAAAAAGCCTGATGCGCCGACGGGGGAACTGAACGCGGCGACGGTCGGGGCGAGCATTGCGCGGCATATGCCGGAGAATGCGATTGTTTCGGATGATGGCGTGTCGAACAGCCTGCCAGTCTTTATGTCGACGCAGGATGCCGAACCACATGACTGGTTGATGCTGACCGGCGGCGCGATCGGGCAGGGCCTGCCGCTGGCGCTCGGCGCGTCCGTGGCGGCGCCAGACCGGAAAGTCATTGCCCTCTCAGGGGATGGCGCGGGCATGTACACTGTGCAGGCGCTGTGGAGCATGGTGCGTGAAGGCTGTGACGTGACCACGGTTGTCTTCGTCAACCACACCTACCGGATCCTGAACATCGAGCTGCACCGCACGGGCGCTGGCAATCCTGGGCCGACGGCAAAGGACATGCTGGCCATTGGTGAGCCGGATATCGACTGGGTGAGCCTGGCGCAAAGTCTGGGCGTGCCTGCAACGGCGGCCACGACGGCGGAAGAGTTCGACGCGGCGTTCGAGGACGCCATGAAAGAAAAAGGGCCGCGACTGATCGCGGCCCTCGTTCCGGGCTGAGGGGCCCGTTTCTAACCGTCCCTGGTTGTTTCTAGTCGACGAATTCCCAGCGGTCGCCGCCAACATTACAGGCGGTCGCTGGTTCGCTGACACGCTGACCGTTCACATAGCGGTCGCGGTAGACGGTGCGGCATTCGCCGCTGTCATAGCCCTGCGTGTAGCCGGCATTGTAGCCGGTCGTCGTCGCGCCATAGCCCGGGTCATACTGGGAGCCGTACAGCTCTTCTCCATTATACCCATCATCATAGCCGTAATTGTTCGTGCCATAGGTGACTTGCTGGCTGTTATCGTAGCCGTACTGGCCACCATATTGCTGGCCGCCATAGACCTGGCGAGGCTGCTGTGGGGGCGCATTGTAAACCTGGCGAGGGGCACGGGCCTGGTTGCAGTTGGTTGCACTGCCGCCAATGGCGCTACCGGCAACACCGCCAACGATGGCACCGATCACAGCGCCGGCGAGCTGGTCATTATTGTTGTCGCGGTGATGGCCGCGTCCGCGATATCCATAGCCGTAGCCACGGTCCCAGCCGCGTGAATAGCGATGGCCGCGGCGGCGGTGGTTATCATCATCATCGTCAGCAATGGCTGCGCCGATCAGACCGCCGGCCACAGCGCCAAGGACGCCGCCTGCCGTCTGGTTTGAGCGTTTTGCCGCGTCACAGCCTGAATTGTAACGGGTTGGCTGCTGATAGTCGTAATTATCGTAGCCGTTGTAGCTATTGTAGCCATTGTCATAGCCATAGCCTTGCGCGGCGGCTGGCATAGCCATGGCGAGTGCCGCGATACTTCCAATAAAACCCAACTTCATATTGGACATGTATTCTCCTTTCAGCACGGGGCGTCAAAGGCCCACATGTCTTCAGATCGCACTATAGCAAATCAAACTGAACGCAGGCTGAAGAAAAAAGTCAATTATTTTCAATGCAATATATGACGCACTGGACCTTGTTTGAACACTGCCCCATCTTTTGAGGTATGGGATTGTTCGATAACGCACAGAAAACGGCAGGCCGGGCGCGTTATACCGCCGCTCAAGGTATCCGCTCGGCCTGGTATGGCGCACAATACGCGATCGCCAAGCGGAGGTCTGCGGGATTCAATCGGCCCGGTGAGCCCGCTTTCAAACCGTCCAATCCGGTCGATACGAAAGAATTGCGGGCGAGCTATTTCAAACTGTTCGCGACAGACCGGGCCAATATCGAGGCCGGGCTTTATCCGCCGCCCGAAGACTTCAGGCTGATCGATTTGCCCAAAGCGGTGAAGCGGGCGCGGCATTTCATGGAAGATGTCGAAGAGGTCGACCGGCGGCGCGTGGCGCGCGACGGATCGGAAGTCCGCGACCAGCTGGAAGGGCATAATCGCTATCCGGCCTATTACCGCCAGAACTTCCACTACCAGACCGATGGCTGGCTGTCGGATGAGAGCGCGCAGCTCTATGACCATCAGGTCGAAGCACTGTTTACCGGCTCTGCTGATGCGATGCGGCGGGCCGCGCTGGCCGAGATTGCGCATGAGCTGAAAGGCTGCGACCAGCGCGACGTTCAGCTGCTTGATCTTGCCTGCGGGACCGGACGCTTTCTGCGCGAGACGATGCGGGCCTTTCCGCGCCTTCAGGCAAGCGGGCTCGATCTGTCGCCGAACTATGCCGAGCGCGCGCGAAAACAGGTAGCGCCGTGGCCGCAGGTCGAGATCATCGAAGGTCTGGCCGAGGCAATCCCGCTGAAGGATGCGTCTCTGGACGTTGTGGTTTCGATCTACCTGTTTCATGAGCTGCCGGAGAAGACGCGCAAGCAGGTGATGGCTGAAGTGGCCCGCGTGCTGAAGCCGGGCGGGGTGTTCATCATCGCCGACAGTCTTCAGTTCAAGGACAATGAGAAGCTCGACGGTATTCTGGAATACTTTCCTGAAGGCTTTCACGAGCCGTATTACAAAGCGTATCTCGGCTGGGATTTTGAAGCGCCGATGGGAGAGGCCGGGTTCGCACTGGAACGGACGGAAATTGCCTTCCTGACAAAAGTGAATGTCTGGCGGAAAGCTTAAAGGAGCAAGCAATGGCGAATAACAGGCTGGCCCTGATCACAGGGGCGTCCGCCGGGATCGGTTCGGAATTCGCGCGTCAGTACGCAGCGAAGGGCTGGGATATCGCGCTCACGGCGCGGCGGCTCGACCGGCTCAACAAGCTCGCGCGGGAAATTGAGGAAAAGTACAAGGTCGCGACGATTACCATCTCGCAGGACCTCGCTCTGGCAAAGAGTGTCGATACGATCCTGCACGAGCTGAAAGAGGCTGGCCGGCATGTCGATGCGCTGGTCAATAATGCGGGCTACGGCCTGCCGGGCACCTTTTTCAATACGAGCTGGAAAGAGCAGCAGCAGTTCATTCGCGTGCTGTATACGGCCCCGATAGAGCTGGTGCACAAGCTGTTGCCGGGCATGGCGGAGCGGGATTTCGGCCGGATCATCAATGTGGCGTCCCTGGCGGGCTATGCGCCGGGATCAAGCGGTCATACGCTCTATGCCAGCGTGAAAGCCGGGATGATCAAGTTCTCCGAAAGCGTTCATGCCGAGGCGCAGGCGGCGGGACACAATATTCACTGTACGGCGCTTTGCCCGGGCTTCACCTGGACCGAGTTTCACGATGTGAACGGCACGCGCGAGATGACGGATCAGTCGCCGGACTGGATGTGGATGAAGGCCGAACCTGTTGTCGAAGCAGGCATCGACGCGGTGACCAAAGGTCAGCCAGTTGTGGTGCCCGGCGCTGTGAACAAGGGTCTCGCGACGCTGACCAAGATCCTGCCGGACCCGATTGGCCGCGCCGTGATGAAGCAGCAGTCGAAGCGGTTCCGGAAAACTGAAAAAGACTAGGGCGAAAGCTCTGCGGCGATGCGGTCTGCCAGCAGGCGGCCTTCGGCGGTGAGGGCGATCCTGTCGCCGATCGTCCTGATCAAACCGCTCGAGCGCAGCGTCGCGACGGTTTCCTCATCGAGCGGCACGCCGCCGATTGCCTCTATCCGCGCCATCTCGATGCCCTCTGAGGGGCGCAGGCCCATTGCGAGGAGTTCTCGAACATTGTCGATGTCGCTGAGCGGGTCGTGGGCCGGAGGGCTTTCTATTGAAGTCATATAGTCGGCAGGCTTTGGCGCCGCATGCGTGGCGACCCGATGGCCATCTATGGTCAGCCGCCCATGCGCACCGGGGCCGAGGCCGATCCAGTCGCCGCCGCGCCAATAGGTTAGATTGTGCTTCGACTGTGTGTCGGCGGACTGGGCGTGGTTCGAGACTTCATAAGCGGGCAGAGCGTGGGCTTCGGTGATCTGCTGCGTCAGCTCATAGAGATCCGCCTGGTCATCATCCTCCATCGGGACAAGTTCGCCGCGCGCAGCGCGCTTGCCGAAGGCGGTGCGTTCCTCAATGGTGAGTTCGTACAGAGACAGGTGCGGCGCGCCGAGGGAGAGGGCATCGGTAAGTTCGGCTTCCCAGCTTTCGGCGGACTGGCCCGGGCGGGCGTAGATGAGATCGATGGAATGGTTCGGGAAGGGCCCGGCGGCGCGTTCGACGGCTTTGCGGGCGCTGGCCGCGTCATGGTCCCGGCCGAGAAAAGCAAGCGCGTCGTCGTCGAGAGACTGGAGGCCGATTGAGAGGCGATTCACGCCGGCTGCTGCCCAGGCTTCGAGGTCGGCACTGATCACATCATTCGGGTTGGCTTCGAGCGTGATCTCCGCGCCAGGGGCGAGGCCGAAGCTGCGCTCGGCGAGTTCGACCAGCAGCGCGATATCGCCAGCGGCCATCAGAGAGGGCGTGCCACCTCCGAAATAGACCGAGCCGAGAGGAGGGTGATCCGGCAGGTCATCGGCATGGCGGGCAAGGTCGCGTGCGATGGCGTCCAAAAGCGGGCGGTTGTCGCGGTCTTTCGCGGCATAGACGTTGAAGTCGCAATAGGGGCAGATCTTTGAGCAATACGGCCAGTGGATGTAGAGGCCGAAGCCGTAATCCGGCCCAAAGGGCAGGGCAGCGCTCATGGGAGCAGGGCGGCTTTCAGCTTCCGGAATGCGTCGGCGCGGTGGCTCATGGCGTGCTTCTTCGCCGGGTCCATCTCGCCAAAGGTTTCTGTCTCTCCGTTTGCGACGAAGACCGGGTCATAGCCGAAACCCTTGTCGCCGCGTGGGGGCCAGACAAGCGTGCCGTCCACGCTGCCTTCGAAGACTTCCTCATGACCGTCCGGCCAGACGACAGCGAGCGTGGAGACAAAGCGGGCGCTGCGATCCTGGGCATCCATGTCCTGAAGCAGGTCTTCCACCTTCTGCATGGCGACGTAGAAATCGCGCGGCTCACCAGCCCAGATGGCCGTGTGGACGCCGGGCATGCCGCCAAGGGCGGTGACTTCCAGGCCGCTATCATCTGACAGGGCGGGTGCGCCAGTCGCTTCGCAGGCGGCGCGGGCCTTGATCAGTGCGTTACCGGAAAATGTCAGCTCGGTTTCGTCCGGCTCGGGAAGATCAAGCTCGATGGCGGATACAACCTCCATCCCAACAGGCTCGAACAAGTCCTTGAGCTCTCTCACTTTTCCCTTGTTGTGGGTGGCGGCAACCAATCGGCCTTTTCCAAGTGTGCGAGTCATGACTGAATGTGCCTTCCATCTTGCATTCTTGATGAATAGTATTATCGTTTAACGGTAAATTACCGGTTTCGGCTTACGGATACCGGCTTCGTACCTAAGGATTGACCGAACGTATATGAGTGTCCGCCAGCAAAACTCCATGGCAGCTTTCCTGTCCATGCTGATGCAAGTGATCATCTGGATCGCTGTCATCGCCGGCATTATTGCGTTTCTCCTGATCAGTGCGGGCCTCATTGGAAGCCTGAATGGCGGCGCGGTGAAAGTGCCCGGCATGGAGACCTATGTCGAGGATGTGAAACCCGGTCAATTCGTAGCGGGCCTTGCAGGACTCGTCGTATTTGCGCCAGGCATCATCTATGTCTGCATGCAGCTCAAGGCGATCCTGAACACGCTCGCCGACGGGGACCCGTTTGTGCCCGACAATGGCCCGCGCCTGACCCGTATCGCGGTCGCCATCGGCGCGGTGGAACTGGGGCGGTACGTAACAGTTATTCTGCTCAATGCATTTGTGGATCTTGGCTCCGACCAGCCCGTGCGGCTGAGCATAAACCTTGCAGCATGGGCTGCAGTGGTAGCGCTTTTCATCCTGGCGCAGGTCTTCCGAGAAGGAAGCCGCCTGCGTGAGGAAGAGAAGATGACGATTTAGGAGGCCGAGAACAGATATGGCCATTCGTGTAACTCTCGACCGCGTTCTCCTGGAGCGGCGCATGTCCCTGACCGAGCTGTCAGACCGTGTAGGCGTAACGCTCGCGAACCTCTCCATTCTGAAAACCGGCAAGGCAAAAGCCGTCCGTTTCTCCACACTGGAATCGCTCTGCCGCGAGCTCGATTGCCAGCCAGGTGACATTCTCGTCTTCGATGAAGAAGAAGACGGGACAGCGGCGAAGGATGATGAAGCGGCGGCTTAGCGTGGTTCACGGGTGGCGCGCTTCGACCTCGTAGCCACATACATGATGGCGAATCGTAAGAACGGGACGATCTACACCGGATCGACGTCTGACCTATGGACACGGATTGGCCAGCATAAGTCGGGGCATGGGTCGGCTTTCACTGCGAAGTATGGTTGTCACAAGCTCGTCTGGTGCGAATTTCATGATGGCATTGCCGAAGCCAATCATCGCGAGCGCAGGATCAAGACCTGGCCGCGCCAATGGAAAATCAATCTGATCGAAGAGGCTAATCCTGACTGGAAGGACCTGACGATGACGCTTCCATTCAGGTGAAACGTGTTATGCGCCTTGCCACGGCTTGTCCGTGGCACCCATCTCCTGCCACCGCTTATTGTGTTAGATTCGATGATGGGCCCCACGGACAAGCCGTGGGGAAGCAACCGTCGGCTTGGTACTTCGTTGAACACACACGAAGCCAAGCCTTGGAGATACGAAGCGAATGAAAAAATCAGTCTCAGGCTGTTCGATTGCCTTGCTCTACGCGTTATCGCTCGCCGCCTGCACGGGCAGTGACCGCGAGGCGGGTGAGTTCAAGAATGACTGGCTTGGCAATGAGATCAAGATTGACCGGCTGGCCGATCCGAAAGTGCGGGGCATTACCTGCCACATCGCCTATTTCGACCGCGGCGTCTGGGACCGGATCGGCAAGGGTAACTGGTTCGAGGACCCGTCAAACTCTTCGATTTCGTGCGTGCGGACAGGGCCGGTTGTCATCGGAAAGATCGATCTTGATCGCTCCGGCGAGGAAGTCTGGGACCGGGGTCGTTCGCTGATCTTCAAGCAGCTTGCCGTGCGCCGCATCTACGATCCGGCCAGCGATTCGATGATGTACGTCTCGTTCTCACGCAAACCTGTCGATGGCTCAGCCAAGATGAGCCTGTCGACCATATCGCTTTGGGACGGCGAGGTGACATGGGAAGGGCGCGAGAAGCCGGAGCCGCGCGATTAGGGGTATGTGCGTATCGACCTCTGGCTGCCCTTCGCCCAAGGGCGTGACATGACATACCAAGTCCGTTCCGCCGAGGAGCGCCGCCGCGCCATTCAGGAGAATGCTGCGCGTCTCGGCATAGACGACGCTTTCATCTCATTGCTGGTCGAGACCTTCTATGCACGGATTCGGGCGCATCCGCGTCTCGGGCCGATCTTCAATGGCGAGGTGGATGACTGGCCCGAACACCTGGCCAAGCTGAAGGATTTCTGGGCGTCGGTCGCACTGAATGCCGGACGCTATTCCGGAAAGCCGGTGCCGGCGCATATGAAGCTGGACGGCATAAGCCGCGAGGATTTCGGGCTATGGCTTGGGCTTTTTCGCCGGACGCTGGAAGAGATCGCGCCCGGCGAGGAGACGGTGGACTATTTCATGCAGCGGGCCGAACGGATCGCGCAGAGCCTGCAGCTTGCCATGTACGGGCTGGAGAGCTTCGGGGGCAGTGTTAACCGGCCGGTGACCGAATAGCTGCGGCGCACGCTAGCAGGCTCGACGCCTATGCCTCTTTGAGTTCTTCCGGACCGAGCTCCGGTTTTATCGGGCTCAACCCAACAGCTCTGACAACAGTCCACGACACGAACGTCATCCAGCCTGCGGGAACGACGGAGAGAAATGCAAATACCAAGCCCTGCTCGAAGAAAAATGAGGCATCAGGAGACGTTTGAAACAACACGCATGCGATCGTGCCAAGCCAAACGACTATTGCGGACACGATCACGATTTGAGCGGTTTTCCTCTGCGTCTTGGTTTGTAATTGCAGAAACAGGAAATAGCCCAGACTGACAGCAATCGTGCTGGGCAAGCCAGTTATATACCAAAAACTACGGACATATTCCCAATCTTCAGGGGAGGAAAAGCCATACTCTTTGCTAAGCCAAAGGATCCACACCGAGTAAATTGGCGTCAGCGGGCCAGCCATGATCCAGGCAATCACGGCGAAGGGCGCTGAACGAAATCTAAATCTCCATTCGGTCATGTGAATGTTGGCGTCCTACGGCTTCGTGGTGAGCTAACGCTAAGGTAGGGCCGTATGGGTGCATAAGTCGAGTGGCGGGACTAGCCGATTGCCTTTTTCTGCGCTTCGAACAACTCGTTGCAGCCTTTTTCAGCGAGCTTCAGCAGTTCCTCGACTTCGGGCCGCGTCATCGGGCGTTCTTCGCCGGTGCCCTGGATCTCAATGAAGCCGCCATCTGAGCTCATCACGACATTCATGTCGCCTTCGCCGCCGGAGTCTTCGGGGTAGTCGAGGTCGAGGACCGGGTGGTCCTTGAAAAGGCCGACCGAGATGGCCGCGGCCTGTTTCTGGATCGGGTCGGTCTTGATGACGCCTTCTTCGCGCATGTATTTCAGCGCCAGCGCCATGGCGACAAAGCCGCCTGTGATCGAGGCCGTACGCGTGCCGCCATCGGCCTGGATGACGTCGCAGTCGATGGTGAGCTGGTTCTCTCCAAGGGCCGTGAGATCGACGACAGAGCGCAGCGAGCGGCCGATCAGGCGCTGGATTTCCTGCGTGCGGCCAGACTGCTTGCCGGCCGTGGCTTCGCGGCGGCCGCGTGTGTGTGTGGCGCGGGGCAGCATGCCATACTCGCCGGTGACCCAGCCCTTACCCTGTCCGCGCAGCCATGGCGGGACATTGTCCTGCCAGCTGGCGGTGCACAAAACATGGGTATGGCCAAACTTCGCCAGGCAGGAGCCTTCGGCGTAGCGGGTCACATTGGTCTCAAGCACAATATCGCGAAGCTGGTCAGCAGCGCGGCCGGATGGGCGCACGAGTGTCGTCATGGGGCATCTCCTTTTCTCACCGGGGGGTGAAGCGATTCCAGAGTGCCTTGTCCACCCGCATTTATGGCTGCAGCTGATTTTGCCTGTTCGGTCCGGGTGATGTCGAAGGTCCAGATCAGCAGCGCGGCGAGCGTATAGGCAATAACCGGGACACCGACGAAGACGAGCATCAGCCCGAGCACTGCGCCGTCGGAGTTCTCGCCGCCGGGGACAAAGCCGACAACGAGGCCCAGCAGGATGTAGGGGATGCCGATCGCGAAGCTCGCGCCGATCTTGTAGGCGGTCGACATCATCGAATAGTAGAGCCCGGCCCGGTTCTGCCCGCCGCGCACCTGCTCGGCCTCGACCAGGTCTGCCATCATGGAGCGTAGCAGGATGAAGGGCGACCCATAGCCGAGGCCCGAAACGACCACCGCAAAGACGAGCGGGATCAGACCGCCTCCCATCAGCGCGAAAACGAGATACAGGCTGAATGTGGCCGCAGACCACAGGCAGACGGTGCGCACGGCGATGTATTTCTCGGAGCGCTTCGACACCCACACCCAGAAGGGCATGGCTGCGAAGCCTGCAATGAAGTGGCACATGAGGACGAGGGGGGCGAGGTCGATGACGCCAAATCCCCACTCTGCCGCAAAGAGGAATGTGCCGGCGGTTCCGGCGATGGCGATGCCGATGCAGATTTCCGCCAGCAGCAGCCGCCACAGAGATTGCTGTCGCAGGGCGGTCATGATCGCGCGGGGGCTGAAATCGGCCTTGGGGGCATCGGCGTCGACCTTGGCATCCGGCACGCGCCACACGGCCAGCGTGATCGTGATGGGTAGGGCAATGACCAGGAACCAGCCCATCACCGAAATCTGCTCGGCGCGGGATACATCGCCTGCGCGCGCCAGGATGGTCGGTAGCGCCAGCATGACCAGCATGGTGCCGACGGTGAAAAGCTCTCGCCACATGAAGAGACGGGAGCGCTCATCATAGGAGGTCGCGATGTAAGGCGCCCAGGCCTGATGAGGCGTGAGGATCATGGTCGCGCCGATGTAGAAGAAGAACATCACGGCGGCGAGATAGAGCGGCGAGACGGGTGGGCCGACCGGATTATAGATGAGCCAGACGGCGGGCAGGACAATGGGAACGGCCAGGATGAGCCAGTGCTTCACCTTGCCGGAGCGCGTCGGTTTGGTATCGACCAGCCAGCCCATGACAGGGTCCGACACCAGGTCCCAGAAGCGCAGCAGCATGAAGATCAGGCCAACGAGCGCGGTGCCGAGCCCCATCTGTTCGGCATAGAAAGGCGCGATGAACACCGCCATCGGAAGGCTGACGGCCCCGAATGGAATTCCGACTGAACCGTATGCGATGACTTGCGAAAGGGGCAGTTTTGCTGGCACGGTCGTCATATAGTCCAGACAAGCTGATTTCCACGCTTGGTCCAAGTAAAAACGCCCTATTGAAACTATAGATTGCAATCCATATTGATTCCCGCGAGATGAGCGATAAAGCCCCCCACACCGGCCTTCTGCAAAGCCTTGATGCACGCTCGCGGCTGATCTTTCGCGAGATTGTGGAGACGTATCTGCAGACCGGTGAGCCGGTCGGGTCCCGTACGCTGTCAAAGGGGACGATTGGCCTGTCACCGGCTTCGATCCGCAATGTGATGTCGGACCTCACCGATCTGGGGCTTCTCGATAGTCCGCACATTTCAGCCGGGCGGATGCCGACCCATATCGGGCTCAGGCTGTTTGTGGATGGCTTTCTTGAAATGGGTGAGCCGACGGAGGCTGACCGGTCCGAGATTGAGGATCGGCTGCGCGCCAGTGGCCGCGATATGCAGGGCGTGCTGAAAGAGGCGTCATCCTTGCTGTCGGGGCTAGCGGGCGGGGCAGGGCTTGTGTCTTCGCCAACGCGGGAACGGCCGGTCCGTCATGTCGAGTTTGTGCCGCTAGCGACAGGCGAGGCCCTGTGCATTCTTGTTGATGAAGCGGGCGATGTAGAGAACCGGCTGGTCAAAATCCCTCCCGGGCTGCCGGCAACGACGCTCATCGAGGCTGGTAATTACCTCGCCGCCCGTATGAAAGGCCGCACGCTTCGCGAGGCCGCGCAGGCGGTTCGCGAAGAAATCAGTGAGCGGCGCGCGCAGCTGGACCAGGCGGCGACAAGTCTTGTCGAGCAGGGCCTCGCCGAATGGGGCGGGCAGGTGCCTGGTGAGGAGCGAGCGCTGATCGTGCATGGCCGCGCAAACCTTCTGGCCGATGCGCAGGCGGCCGAGAACATGGAACAGGTGCGCCAGCTGTTCGACATATTGGAACGCCAGCAGAGTATGCTGGACGTTCTGGATTCAACGCGGGAAGCTGAAGGCGTCAGGCTTTTTATCGGTTCGGAGAACAGGCTTTTTCCGTTGTCGGGTTCAAGCCTGATTGTTGCTCCCTATATGAACGCATCAAGACAGGTTATTGGCGCGCTCGGCGTGATCGGTCCGACCCGTCTCAATTATGCCCGTGTTATTCCGATGGTGGATTATACGGCGCGTGTGGTCGGGCAGATTCTTGGCGAGCGGCAACAGAGCTAGAAGAGTGAATAACTATGAGTGATGACCAGAAAAGACCGCCAGAGGCTGTAGAAACCGAGACGCTGGATGCGGGGTCTCCTGAATCCGAAGCGCTGGAAGAGGCCGCGACTGCAGAAGACGCAGCGGCTGAGATTGAAACGCGTATGGCCGAACTCGAAGGCGAGGTTGCCATCGCAAAGGACCAGTTGTTGCGCACGCTCGCCGAGGCTGAAAACGTCCGCAAGCGCGCTGCCAAGGAAGTCGCTGATGCGCGCGTCTATGCCGTTGAGAAGTTTGCCGCAGACCTGCTGAACGTGTCCGACAATCTTGCACGGGCACTCGGCGCCCTGCCGGATGATGAGCGCGAGGCGCTGACGGAGGCCGGACAGAACCTGCTCGGCGGCATCGAGATGACGCAGAAGGAGCTGCACACAGTGCTCGCACGCCACGGCGTGACGGCGATCGATGCAGCGCCGGGTGCGACCTTCGACCCGAACATGCACCAGGCGGTCAGCCAGATCCCGTCCGAGCACGCCGCCGGCACGATCGCGGAAACCTTCCAGTCTGGCTGGAAGATCGGCGAACGGACGCTGAGAGCGGCGATGGTTGCGGTGAGCGCGGGCAAGACGAACTAGGCTGCTGCGTCGGCTGGCGCATAAATCAACCTTAAATTTTAGCGGTTTGTTGATGGAAACTGGCTAGGCGAGTTCTGCGCGAGCGGAGCGAAGCCTCATGTCAGTTTCGAAGGCTAAAACCAGACGTCGACTGTTTTATTCGGCGGTCATCATCGCGCTTGCGATGCTGGCTTTTGGAGAGATTTACAGCGCAATTCGCTTTCGGCGGGTTTTCCTGATTATGCCTTATCTGGAAATACTCGCGAACAGAGCGTTTGTGGCGCTGATCTGGAGCATGGCGCTCGTCTGGATCGGCCGGCGGTTTGGCGGCAGTCTGCGTTTCGTATGGATCGCCGCCCTGACCGCACCGATCACGTACAGATTCTTGGCGACGCTGATCACTGATCTGGTTTTGCTACCATTGAGTGTTGTGCTGCGTGGGAGCCGCGCGGCTTTTCGCGGCATACCATTGGACCGAATCTTTGACGGGTTCATTTTTCGCCAGTACTGGATGCTCCCGATCACAACGATTGTGATGGTGCTTTTCACAGCGAGCCTTCTCTATTGCGCTTCAGCCTATTTCCGGATCTTCGACGCGGAGGAGCCTGGGGCGACAGAAAAACTTACGACTTCGAATCAGGCCGCAGGCCTGTTCCGCGATCCTGATACAACGGTGCTTCCTGCGGCAGTGCTCTCCTGTGTCGCCAATCCTGTAACGCTTTTCAGCTTCGGTGTGCTTCTTGTGATGGCGGACGGACGCGACACGTTGGGCATCGGTCGAGCGGGCAGTACGACAGCGATAGGCGTTTTGGCGGCCTATCTGGTGGCATATGCAGTCTTTTATTCCTGGCTTGGGCCGCGGGTCAGCAATTTCTGGATAATGCTGGCAAAGGGACTGGTCGTTGCGGTCGGCTTCTTTCCGGTCGCCGTATTATGCGGCGCGGCTCTGACAAGTCTGATCCGTTTCGGTAGCGTCAGCGATGGCGTGGCATTTCTGGCCTTTTTCGCAGGGGCGTTTGGCGGCCTTCCAATTCTGGCCGCGTCGCTTGTCGGGATCCTCATCACACGGTTCTTCGTATACGGCTGGAAAGATGGTTCGGACAAATCGGCAGACCCCTCCGACAGCGAAGCGGTGTCCGTATCATGACCGAGACTGCGCCGATGCTGCGGACCCGGAAGTACCGCTTTCTGATGCTGATGCTCGCCTGGTTTGCGATCGGTCCGCTCAATCCACTGCCGGCTCTGGCAGAGGCGCTGCAGATCACCGACCTAGATAGATCGCAGCTCGCCTGGCTGATCCTGCCGCCAAGCATCATGTACGGCACTGTCCTGTTTTGCCGCCTCATATCCTCGCCCGTCATGCAAGCGACTGAGCTGCGGCTGCTTACATTTTCGCTGTGGGTGGGCGGCGCTTTCCTAATGATTGTCGTATTCAGCCTTGGGCTGCTCATCCTGCTGCCACAGGCATGGGTTGAAGCGCTCGTCTGCGGAATTCCGTCAATGCTCTGGGGCTACCTGATCATCCGGTACGGCGTTCTTGAGTGGAAGCCAATTGGCGCTGAGATTGGCGCACAATCCGTTTGATCAGCTAGTTCCTTCGCGAGTTGGTCTGCCTACCGCTCCACCAGTTCCACACGTCTGTTCTTCTCTCTGCCGGCGTCGCCGGAGTTGGAGAAAACCGGAGACAGCGGGCCGACGCCGTGGGGCTCGAGGCGGTCAGAGGCGATGTCATAGTCCTGTTTGAGGGCGTCTGCGACGGCCATGGCGCGGTCTGAGGAGAGTTTGCTGTTATAGGCAAACGTCCCTTTGGAGTCGGTGTGGCCGACGACGTAGAAGCTCTTGTCCGGATTGGCATTGAGATATTGCGCGATGGCGTCGAGAGCCGGTTTGGATTCGGCTTTCAGGGTTGCCTTGTCGAAATCGAAGACGATGCCGTCGAGCACGACCCGGCCATATTCCTCAATGTCAGAGCCCATGGCTTCGGCATCGACAACGACCAGACCTGTCTCGGCCGCTTCGACTTCCACGATGTCGATCAGTGTGCCGACATACGCCTCAGCATGCTGTTCTACCGTGATCACGACATAGGCGGTCCCTTCGGCGCGGTCCTTCTTCGCGACGATGCTGCCAGCCCCGCCGGAGGTCGATGTGCCGGCCTTCATCGTGTTGGCTTCGCCGCCCTTGCTCAGGGGATCGAGGATAAAATACACCTCCTGCCAGGTGCGCGAGCCGACATCACTGCCGCGCCGGTCCGCCGACATGCCCTTGCCGAGAATCTCGAAGTCCTCAGCTTCCAGCGCATCGAGATAGTTCTTGTAGATTTCAGACCAGGTGCGGTCGGTCCCTTCATATTTGTAGAAGGTGCGCGTCAGCCGGCCTTCGGTCTCGATGAGGTCGTCGATGCGCCGGTAGCCGGTCACCGGTCCGACCGGCACCGTATAGGGCTGGTAATTCTCGATGTGCTGCCAGGCGATCACCTGGCCTGGATAGCGCTCGAACATTGGATGTTCGACGGCGCCGTCAATATCCTGAGCGACCGTGATGGCTGGCGTTATAGCGACTGAAGCTGCCAGAATGGCAGCGCGAAAAAGCTTGATCATTGCGTCCTCCCACAGAACTGGCGCCCATATAAGTATGGTTAACGGTTTATGACCATAGGTGAGGCCATAAAAACTCGTGGTGTTGACCTGACCGAGCGGCCGATAGGGACGAGTCCTTATTGCACACTGGAATTACAGCGATTTCACGCAGTGACCTCACCGAAATGTGAGCCAGCCTCTTGAGCCTGCGCATCGCCTTCCCATATCGCAGCAGTAAGACGCGTCTGCCCCTGCAGGCGCACAGTTCACAATCCAAGAGCTGCCGTTTCAGGGCGCTGCCCGACAGGCCCCAAGAGCGAAGCGGCGGCGGCTAAAACAAGAGAGTGATAAAAATGGGAAAAATCATTGGTATCGACCTCGGCACCACCAATAGTTGTGTGGCCGTCATGGATGGCGGAGAAGCCAAGGTCATCGAAAACTCCGAAGGCGCACGCACGACCCCGTCTGTTGTGGCCTTCACCGAAGGCGGCGAACGCCTCATCGGTATGCCGGCGCGCCGTCAGGCCGTCACCAACCCGGACTTTACGTTCTATGCGATCAAGCGCCTGATCGGCCGTCAGTTCGATGACCCGACCGCGCAGAAGGACAAGGAAATCTCGCCCTTCGAGATCGTGAAGGGCAATAATGGCGACGCCTGGGTCAAAGGCCGCGACAAGGAATACGCGCCGCAGGAAATCTCCGCTTTCATCCTGACCAAGATGAAAGAGACCGCTGAAGCCTATCTCGGCGACGAGGTCACGCAGGCCGTGATTACCGTTCCGGCCTACTTCAACGACGCCCAGCGTCAGGCGACCAAGGATGCCGGCAAGATTGCGGGCCTCGAAGTGCTCCGCATCATCAACGAGCCGACGGCCGCTGCGCTGGCCTATGGCCTCGACAAGGACACCAACAAGACGATCGCCGTCTATGACCTCGGTGGTGGTACGTTCGACGTGTCCATCCTCGAAATCGGTGATGGTGTCTTTGAAGTGCTTTCGACCAATGGCGACACCTTCCTCGGCGGTGAAGACTTCGACCTTCGCATCGTCGACTTCCTCGTGACCGAGTTCAAAAAGGACCAGGGCATCGACCTGTCGAAAGACAAGCTCGCCCTGCAGCGCCTGAAGGAAGAAGCCGAGAAAGCCAAGAAAGAGCTGTCATCTGCCAGCCAGTACGAAGTGAACCTGCCGTTCATTACGGCTGACCAGACCGGCCCGAAACACCTGAACATCAAGCTCAGCCGTGCGAAATTCGAGAGCCTCGTCGAGGACCTTGTGAAGCGCACCATCGATCCTTGTAAGAAAGCGCTTGCCGATGCTGGTAAGTCGACCTCCGAGATTGACGAAGTCGTTCTCGTTGGCGGCATGACCCGCATGCCGGCTGTTCAGTCTGCCGTGAAGGATTTCTTCGGCAAGGAGCCGCACAAGGGCGTGAACCCGGATGAGGTTGTGGCCATCGGTGCTGCGATCCAGGGCGGCGTGCTGCAAGGCGACGTGAAAGACGTTGTCCTGCTCGACGTGACGCCTCTGTCGCTCGGTATCGAGACGCTCGGCGGTGTGTTCACACGTCTGATCGACCGCAACACGACAATCCCGACGAAGAAGGGTCAGACCTTCTCGACCGCTGAAGACAATCAGCCGGCCGTGACGATCCGCGTCTTCCAGGGTGAGCGCGAGATGGCGGCCGACAACAAGATCCTCGGCCAGTTCAATCTGGAAGGCATTCCGCCAGCACCGCGCGGTGTCCCGCAGATTGAAGTGACCTTCGACATTGACGCCAACGGCATCGTGTCGGTCAGCGCCAAGGACAAGGCGACCAATAAAGAGCAGAAGATCACCATTCAGGCGAATGGCGGCCTCTCTGACGATGAAATCAAGAACATGATGAAGGACGCCGAGTCCAACGCAGAGGCTGACAAGAAGCGCCGCGAACTGGTGGAAGCCAAGAATGGTGCAGAGGCCCTCGCTCATCAGACCGAGAAGCAGCTCTCCGAGCATGGCGACAAGGTCGACGCAGAGGTGAAGGCCGAGATCGAGAAAGCGTCTGAAGAGCTTAAAAAGGCTGCGGAAGGCGAAGATCTTGCCGACATCCAGGCCAAGCATCAGGCTCTGATGACGGCAGCCATGAAGCTCGGCGAAGCCATTTATGCGAGCCAGCAGGCCGATTCGGCTGAGTCAGACGCGAAAGCCGATGCAGCCGCTGACGGTGATGACGATGTCGTCGATGCTGACTTTGAAGAAGTGGACGACGACCGCAAGTCGGCCTAGAGCTTCGTAGCGTAATGTAAAATCAGGCGCCCCGCAGATTCTGCGGGGCGTTTTACTATAAGGGTCCGAACCGTATGATCTTTGGCGCACAAGAGGGCGAGAGCGTAAATACCGAGGATCTCGGTATTATTTCCACGCTCATGGATTACTGGACCCAGGTCGACGAGGTCCTCAACACCGGTTTCCTGGGCCAACCGATCGGCCGGGGTGTCCTCGCCATTGTCATATTGCTCGTGGCCTATCTTGTGCGCGGCCTGGTCGCGCATATTATTGCGGGAACAATTGGCAAGCTCGCTGGCAAAACCCAAACCAAATTCGATGACAATCTGGTCAAGGCGATCAAGCCGCCTCTGACGCTGCTGCCGATTTCAGCAGGCATCTTCTTTGCCGCTCAGGCGATGGGGGCGGAAGGCGAAGTCGACGACTTCTTCATCGCTGTCACCAAATCGATCGTCATCGGCGCCATCTTCTGGGCGATCTTCCGGATGATCACGCCGCTGCTTCTCCTCATCAGAGGCATGCGCCGCATATTCGGCGAGACGTTCCTGGGCTGGATAAGCCGTATTCTGAAAGCGATTGTCGTCTTTGTGGGCGGTGCGGCGGTCCTGGACGTGTGGGGCGTGCCTGTGCTGCCATTCCTTGCCTCGCTGTCGCTCCTGTCCGTCGCTGTCGCGCTGGGCGCGCAGGACCTGTTCAAGAACCTTATTGGCGGGATGACAATCATCGGCGAACGCCGCCTCTCCAAAGGGGACTGGGTGTTCGTGGACGGTGTCGTCGAGGGCACGGTTGAGGATGTGGGCTTCCGCTCGACGACCGTGCGCCGCTTTGACAAGGCACCTGTCTATGTGCCGAACTCGAAGCTCGCGGATAATCCGCTGACCAACTTCTCGCGCATGACGCATCGCCGGATCTACTGGAAGATCGGGCTGGAATATCGCACGACCGATGACCAGCTTGCGGCCATTCGCGGCGCGATTGAGAGCTATATCGCCGACAGTGACGATTTCGCGCCGGCTGCGGACGTCTCGACCTTCGTCCATGTCGACGAGTTCTCCGACAGCTCGGTCAACATCATGGTCTATTGCTTTACCAAGACCACGGTCTGGGGCGAGTGGCTGGCCATCAAGGAACAGCTGGCCTTCCACATCAAGAAGATCGTTGAAGACGAGGGGGCGAGCTTTGCCTTCCCGAGCCGGTCTCTCTATTTCGAGAAAATGCCGGATGGGTTTGCGCCTGAGGCGTTCACCCCGCCGTCTGACGAGGATGATGAGGCGGCCGATGCGTCTTCTGGTGAGGCAGAAGGCGGCGACGATGATGACGTGCCAGACACGCAGGAAAGCGAGAGCGTGGCCGCGTCGAAGCGTCAGTCGTCAAAGTCGTCCAAAGGGCCGCGCGCTGCGGGAAGAGGCGTGGAAGGCGAGGGCGGCGACAAGGGCGAAGCCGAAGGTGGCGGCGGCAAAGGCGAGGGCTAGGCCTTCATTGTCACTCGTTAACATCTTTTGGTTGTGCGTAGACAATCTTAGAGGATATATTTATTCTCGACCGCATGTTGGGGATTTGTGAACAAGCTCGTAAGTGGTCAGTTCTCGTTGCGATTAGTTGCACGAGCTGTAGTTCTTTGCCGGAATCTGTGGGCTTGGGATCAAAATCTCTAAACTCCCTGCCAAACCTTCTCACATCCTACAGCATCGTTGCCGACATAGAAGAGATGTTGGAGCCTGACCGTTGCGACAGGTCTTCACAAGGGGCCGATTACTACGTCGAGACTGCTCATATTGATTATGACGATTACGACCAAAATGGTAGAGCCGCGCAAGCTTTGCTGGATACCTACAACTTTCGCGTTCTACTCCCTGAAGGTCCGTCGAGGGGAAAAATTTTATCAGTGTCAGTGCCTGCCGGATTCGTAACCGACCTTTATTCGAAGCCGGATTTCGCTCGACCTCTGACTAGGAGCACTAAAAAGGCACTATCTGCTTCAATCATTCACGACTGGCTTTATGCGGTCGGCGAAGCAGGTAACAAAAAGCAAAGGGCGATAGCCGATCAAGCCCTTCTTGGGATCATGAAGTTTTACGAGGTCGAAGAACGCGATGCCTGGTTCGTCAACTGGGCGGTCCGTAACTTCGGAAGCAAGCCATTTGGCGATTGGGAAGAGCTTCGTTTCTACAATAAGTGCTACTTCGGTAAGTGCTTGGAGCCTATTCCGTACCAGCTGGCATGGCTCCGGGAGAGTCCTGTTGCAGCACCTGACCCTGATCCGGAGCTTCGGGCGCAACTTTGGGCGCTGACAGTCTGCATTGTGGGCGTTTCTGAAGTTAGTTCATAGGTTGGCTTTCACTCAAACAAAAACCCCGACCATTTGGCCGGGGTTTTCTGACTGTTCGGATGAAAGAGAGCGTCAGGCCGCTGCCAGCGCCTCGTCTTTCGATTTTTTCGGGTCACGCAGGACATAGCCGCGGCCCCAGACGGTTTCGATATAGTGCTCGCCGCCCGGATTATCGGCGGTGGAGGTCGCTTTTGCGAGCTTCTTGCGGAGCTTACAGATGAAGACGTCGATGATCTTCAGTTCAGGTTCGTCCATGCCGCCATAAAGGTGGTTGAGGAACATTTCCTTGGTCAGCGTCGTGCCCTTCCGGAGGGAAAGAAGCTCGAACATCTGGTATTCCTTGCCGGTCAGGTGGACGCGGTCGCCATCGACTTCGACGGTCTTGGCATCGAGATTGACCAGGATTTCGCCAGTGCGGATGACGCTTTCAGCGTGACCTTTGGAGCGGCGAACGATTGCCGTGATGCGGGCAATCAGCTCGTCTTTGTTAAACGGCTTGGTTAGGTAATCGTCTGCACCGTAACCGAGCGTTTTAACTTTCGCTTCAATGTCTGGATTGCCTGAAAGAATCAGAACAGGAGTATTTACGCGGCTCATACGGAGCTGCTTGAGCACTTCGTAGCCGGAGATATCAGGGAGAGACAGGTCGAGGATAATAATATCGTACTCGTACACTTTGCCGAGGTCGACGCCCTCCTCACCGAGGTCGGTGGTGTAAATATTGAATCCTGCAGCCTTCAGCATCAGTTCTATGCTGCGGGCGACGGAGTTGTCGTCTTCGATTAGAAGAACTCTCATTTCCTTGCTCCCGAATCAGTCAGCGACAACCGTAGCCGCGTTGTTAACCAATGTGAATCTACGTACCGTTAATTACCAAGAATTTAACGCGGGCAGAAAATTGCCCAACTTTGTTCATACGTCTTAACAGTGAAGGTTCTGCCCGCCGCTGTTACCAATAAGAGTCTGAGCGATCGCGATCGCGTCCTGGACCGGCTGCGCTGAAGGATCTGTGGATATCAGAGTCCGTTGCGCACGCATCGCATCCCTGACCTTCTCATCACGCATGACAATCCCGGCAAGTGCCGGGCGGAAACCGAGAAACTGTTTCGACGCGCGGGCAATAGCCTCGTAAGTCTGCTGGCCCATGGCGCGTGTTGTCGCCTGGTTGATAATGATACTCTGCTCGACATCCGGCGCATAACCGCGAAGGACCTTGATGAAGGCGTAGCCGTCCGTCATCGAGGCCGGATCGTCAGTAATAACCATTAAGGCGCGATCGGCCGAACGGGCGAGACGCATGCAGTTGGCTTCGATGCCAGCGCCGAGGTCGAGAATGATCTTGTCGTACTGGAGAGAGAGGGCCGAGATGCCTGCTGTCAGGCGTGACACCTCGTCGGTGTCGAGCTCTGCCAGTGTGCCGGAACCAGAGCGGCCCGGAAGAACGTCAAATCCGCCCTGGCCAGCGCCGCCATCGACATTGATGACAGCGTCTTCAAGCTCGATCCAGCCTGCGACGACGGCTGCGAGGTCCGTCTCGGGTGCGATACCGAGCTGGACGTCGACGTTTGCGAGACCAAGGTCACCATCGACGAGCAGGGTCCGTTGGCCGGCCTGCGCCATGGCGCTGGCAAGCGTGATGGACATGAATGTCTTGCCGACGCCACCCTTTCCGGACGCGACGGCGATTATGGAACCGGGCTGGACACGCGCAGGCGTGCGTTTGCCTGGCGTATCCGATGGCCTGTCCATGGATTTTGGAAGCATGAAGCTCATATCAAGCAGCTCCTCTCAAAGCGATGTCTGCCGGAGCTTCTTCCAGCAGTATTTTCGATAGCCGTGCTGGGGCAGCCGGGACGAGCCCGCCGCCAATAAACGGGGTCACGGCAAGATGTGAGAAGGCGATGCCAGCGTTCGATAGCGCTGCAACAATGCCGCCGCGTCTGCGGGTCACATCCAGCTTGGTAACGATTGCGCGGCGCACACCAACATCGGCGAAGGCACGCGCAGCTTCTGCCTGGTCGTCGGGGTGGCCTTCTGCCGAGATGACGAGAACCGGTTCGGCGTCGATAACGGCGATCAGATCTTTAAGGCTGGCCATGTCTTCTTCATCGAAGGGGACAATCGCCGGCAGGTCGATAACGCAGCGATAGCCGTCCTTGCGGGCGCCGCGAAGCAGTTCGAAAAGAGTGTCCGGCGTGCTGGCCGAACGGATCTGGCGCTGCTCGAGTTCGAGATAAGCGGCCAGTTGGGCACCGCCAGCTGTCGCATCGAGGTCGGCGGCCACGGGAAGGATTTCGGTATTCGTGACGGCGGCGCGGCGGGTCATTTTCGCTGCGGTTGCCGTGCGGCCATGTCCGGGCGGACCGACCAGCAGGATGTCGCGCGTCGGCATTGCCGGTATCGGATCACAGGTAATAAGGGCGTCGAGGCCCGATGCCATGATTTCGGACGGGTCTTTAGACTTGGCACTCAACGGTGCGCCGGCGTCAGCAACGCGGTCTGCAAATCTTTGTGGAGCGCCATGCCAGAGGAGGGCGTCGCGGACCCGGTTGCGAAGCGGGTTCTCGTTCGCGCGGCCATGACCGTTATTGGCGTGCATCCGTGTCAGGAAGCGTGGCTCACTCGGGACCATGCCGCCGCCAAGTTTGTCGGTCGCGGCGCGAACTTCCACGCCACCAGGTACTTCACGCTCAGACAGGATAATCGCATCTTCGCCCATTTCGGCAAAGATCGCCGCCTTGGCGGCTTCGAAACTCTCAGCTGCGAACATTTTCATGCGCATGGGCAATAAACTCCACTTCTGGAATCACACCTTGGCGCGGAAAGGTTAACGAAATCTGTTGATTTGTTAGGGAGTCGGAAATCTATGCGAAAGAACTGTGGATAGCCTGCAGCTATCGAGCATCCGGCAATTTCAAAAGCCTATCAGGCCGCGTGCTTTTCGTCCACGATCTCGGAAAGCTTAACACCGAGCTCGCCGTTTGAGACGACCAGGCGGCCACGTGCCATGAGCCGGTCCGAGACATAGATATCGACAGGCTCATTGGTTTTCTTTTCGAGCGCCACGATTTCGCTCGGGCCGAGATTGAGCAGCGTTTCGATCGGCATGCGGGCCTCGCCCAGGACGACATCCACGCGGACTGGCACATCCATCAGGCTGGATTCGAGTGCGCGGTTATTCGTCATGTCCGGGTCTCCGTAGCAGCGAATCACAAGCCTCGCGCTGAATGGTTTCCGGGAAATGAACATTATCGTCCTGCCCGGAAAATCTATGCCTCAGGATTGGAAAAGATTGCCCTGGCCGTCAATCATTTCTGATGCGATCCGGCTGACCTGCGTGTTGATGTCTTGGCGGTCGGCTTCAGAAAGATCAATTCTTTCAAGTGTTTCGGCGAGGTCTATAATCTGCGCCAGCGCTGCTTTTAGCTGTTGAGTCGTGCTGCGGATCGCTTCGGCCTGCTGTTCGACCTGCTCATTGCGGATGAGGGCCGCCGTGCTTTGACGTGTGTCTTCCAGGAGGGCGGCTAGCTCGGCGACGCTGATGGAGATGCGGGTCTCCTGCTGGGCGTCTTCCGGCGCGGAGAAATCGCTGCGAAAGCCGAAGGGCGTGACGGTGGTGCGCTTTGATTGGCTCATTCGACAAGCTCATCCTGGTCGTTGGCAGAGAGAATGTCTCCGCGCTTGGCGAGGGTCCGGGCGAGCCGTGTGATATCCTGGCGTGCGTCTTCAATTTCGGCGCGGCGGACCGGGCCCATGGCGTCTATTTCAGTCAGGAGAAGATCGCCTGCACGCTTGGTCATATTGCGCAGAAACGCATCTCGAACGGGCGCCCGAGCGCCCTTCAGCGCAATCGCCAGAACAGAGCGATCAACAGAGGACAGAATGGTCTGGATGGCGGCCGGAGTGAGACCTGCCAGGTCGTTAAAGGTAAACATCAGGGCGCGGATACGCTGTCCGCTGCCAGGCTCGTTCTGGTCGAGAGAGGCCAGGAGACCGCTTTCGCCGCGGCCATCCAGTTCGTCGAATATACGTGCGACGGCTTCATGACCGTCATTGCTGGAAGTGCCGGAGCCAGAGGCAATGAGGTCGCCGACCGCAAGCTCGATCACCTGCATGGCTTCTTTGCGGATTCGGCCGAGGTGGAGCAGGCGTTGAAGGGCAGCGGTCGCCGTTTCGCGTGGAAGGGCGCGCACAGTGTTTGCGGCCGCGTCAGGCGCGAGACGGGACAGGATTACGGCGATGACCTGCGGGTTTTCCTGCTCAAAGCTGCGGGCGATATGCTCAGGGGCGAGCTGGCTGAGACGGGACCAGACGGAATTGGCTGGTGACGACTCCGCCTGGACTGGATGGGCCATGTAGCTGCGGACAAAGTCAGCCGCATCGTCGGCCTCACCGGTGTCGGTTCGATAGGGTGCAGGCGTATTCATGGCGACGCTGAGCTGGTCGGCTTCCTCAGGCGACAATTCTGCCCAGACACCTGCGGCGGCAGGCCCAAGCGCATTCATCAATCGGGCGGCGCGGGCGACGCCGCGTCCGTAAGCAGAGCGGTGGTCAGAAATTAGTGCTGGCAGGCTCATGAGCCTCCATCCTCGCTGGAATTGATCCAGCTTCTAATGATTTTTGCCGTTTCCTGCGGATTCTCACGTGCAATCCGGCGGGCTTCGGCGGCGCTGTCATTGTTGGCCGGAAGGTCTGGAACCTGCTTTGCGTGTAGGCGAGGCGTATCATTTGCGGGCAGGTCGACGCGCGGTGAAGCGGGCGCGGCAACCGGCTGCTCCTGCCTGTTGGTCAATAGAAGGAAGGCCAGCAACCCGCCTATAACGAGCAATCCGCCAAGTTCGATGAGCTGACCCGCTGAAAATCCGCCAGACAGGCCCGACGCAAATACAATCGGCTGGATCTGCAGTCTGTCGACGCTGGCATCATAGCCGGCGGCGGCGTCCAGGATCATCGAGACCTGATCATATTTCTGCGGATCGATGGCAAAGGCTTCCTTGGGTCGATTGACCAGGATCAGGAAGCTCTGTCCGCCATCAGCGGCCTGATGGATGGCGACGCGCACGTCGCCGCGGCCGAGAACCGGTTCGAGCAGATTGGTGAGTTCGGCCTGGGCCGGGGTCAGTTCGCTGCGATCAAGGCGATGATCGGTCAGGAAGCTGTTGGACCGCCATGCGAAGAGGCACGCGGTGATCGCCAGCGCTGCGAGCAAGGCGAGCCGCGTGCCTCCGGGCATGTTGGACTTAGTCGCTGACATGAAGCCTTTTTCCGCTACAGGGTGCCACCTGAAATCAGTGGCAGGGTCTGAACGCAAAATGCTCTATCAGCGTAAACGGCGCTTTAACGTTGGTGTCGAGGAGCCGCGATGGAGTGCCAGATGCCGAAGGGGATCAGGCGCGATATTGTTGTAGACGTGTGGTGCGCAGGCCTTTGGTGCCGTGCTTGTCGTAAAGTTTGTACCACCCGTTCAGTTCTTCTTCCGTCAGGGCGTAGCGATCGCACGCTTCCTTTCGGGAAAGAAGTCCCCCCCGGACAGCCGCGACGACTTCGGCCTTGCGGCGAGTCACCCAGCGGCTAATTCCGGGGGGCGGGAGATCTTCCCGGGTCATTGGAAGGCCGTCAGGCCCTTTTACGCTCAAAGTTCTCGCATTCTGCTGCGCCATGAGTTCCACCATTCTTAGCGGTTGATACCGAAGACGCTTCTGCGCCTATAAAAATGGTTCTACAGCACGCGTGTTAAATCAGATTTCAGCGAGATTTGTGAGTTTTCATGAAAATTGAAAACGTTCTTCCCGGACGTGTTAAATCCGTGTTCGCAAACCTGTCCCGGCATGGGGCAAGTGTGCCGGATCTGCACAGAATCATGCAGATTCAGGCCGAAACGCGCTCATCCGCCGGAATTGTGGACGCAATAAAACCTCCGCCCATTACACGATTTTTAGATGACAATTCGTACAGCACGCACGCCTGACCCTTGGCGACCCCCTCTTCGGGTAGCGTGAAATACACTGCAGGTTTATTTTCGTGCCATCCAAGCTTTGCGGGCAGCGGTTCTCTTGTGGACCTTACACGTGCAAGAACCGGCTGGGCGGCGTCGCAGGCTTCCTTCAGCGTGCCGTCGCCAAGCCAGTTCAGCTCTTCCATTGTGAGGCCAGCCGTCAGCAAGGCTTCGCGCGGGCCCACGATGACCTGGCGCGAGGCGGCGTCGATCCTGACGACGAAGAGCGGCTCTCCCGTCGCCACGCCAAGACCACGGCGCTGGCCGATCGTATAGTGGATCACGCCCTCATGCTGGCCGAGCACGCGCCCATCAAGGTGCACGATATCGCCGCCGCGACCGGAGCCGGGACGCATCTTCTTCACGACGTCCGCATAAGAGCCTTGAGGCACGAAGCAGATATCCTGGCTGTCCGGTTTTGCGGCGACCGGTAGTTTGTACTTTTCTGCAAGCACGCGAACTTCGGTCTTCGGAAGGTTGCCGAGCGGGAAGCGCAGATAGTCGAGCTGCTCATGCGTGGTCGCGAAGAGAAAGTAGGACTGGTCACGCGACGGGTCAGCGGCGCGGTGGAGCTCCGGCCCGTTCTCGGTATCGACCCGTCTTATATAATGTCCGGTCGCAAGGCAGTCAGCGCCAAGCTCCTTCGCGGTCGCGAGGAGATCGGAGAATTTAACCGTCTGGTTACAGCGAATGCACGGAATGGGCGTTGAGCCGGCGAGATAAGTGTCGGCGAAATCTTCCATCACCTGTTCGCGGAACCGGCTCTCATAGTCGAGCACGTAATGCGGGATGCCGATCTGGTCGGCGACATTGCGGGCATCGTGGATGTCCTGACCCGCGCAGCAGGCGCCCTTCTTCTCGATGGCCGCGCCATGATCGTAGAGCTGAAGTGTGATCCCGACGACGTCATAGCCTTCATCGGCCAGCATCGCGGCGACAACAGAGCTGTCGACACCGCCAGACATGGCAGCGACGACGCGCGTTTCGGATGGGGGTTTGGCAAAGCCAAGCGAATTGAGCTCGCCCGTCGGGGCGCTCTGATTGACGGTCTTCATTTTAGCTCTCCAGCGGGTTCAAGGGCCCGTGCAAAGGTTTCGTATGCTTGGGCATATAACGCCGCTGGAGAGTATTGTCAGCGTTTCAAGTCAGAGACTCTCGACGCTTTGCGTTTCACCGTCGATCAGCGAAAGTATTTTCCATGTTTGGCGATGTACGGTCATGACTTCATTGACCGCATAAGCTGCCCATCCAATGAAGCCCCAGGCGAAGATGGCCAAAGGGCCCAAAAATGCCGAAGCCACCAGACCGATAATCACGACAATCGAAAAGAATAACCAGAAAAAGAACGAGCCCACCGGGTTGAATTTGTTCCGTTTGGACCAATACGACCCGGTGGTGATGTTCTTGTCGCCAACCTTCTTTTTGCCATACCACAGGACAGCGACCTGGTCGCCCGGAGAGTACTTCCCGGATACATTGACATCACTCTGCGAACCATTGTCCCATTTGACCCTGAGCTCTGACCAATGGGAGGTGTGAGAGCTAATTGAATGATGTCCGCCTCCTGAGACATGAGTCTCGCTCATTCGCTGAGATGAAATAACGGTGCCTCTCCTGAAGTCGAACTTTTTCTTGAACGCCATGTCTATTGCCTTTCCCGTAAAGCGTCAGATCGGCAATCAACTGGCTCTGGGAGGCGTTCATTTGAGCGTCTCGCCTTATCGGTTGCCGATTAAGGCTTGCATCAATCGCAGTGCTCGGCAGACAAGTCCTAACGGCGCAATAACGAAACTCTAACGAGGTGATATGAGTGATATGAGATCGGAACGTTCTGAGGCCATTCAGTATCGTTACCGTTTTGCTGATCTTATTTTTGACGTTGCCGCCATGACCTTGAAACGGGCTGGCGAGCAAGTTGACGTCGAGCGTACACCTTTGCATTTGCTTCGGGTGCTCGTCGAAAATGTCGACGAGGTCCTCACGAAGGATGAGCTTCTTGAGGCCGTTTGGCCCGGCGTCATTACGGTCGAAAACGTCTTGCCAAACGCCATAGCAAAGTTGCGAAAGGCTCTCGGAGAGGACGCGGCACAGCGGATCGTAACACACCCACGGATTGGCTATCGATTCCTGGGACCCATTGAGCGTCAGGCTGTCGGCAGGAAGCTGCACAGCGCTTACGAGTTTCAGCAAGGTCAGGCTGTTCCGCAGCGCTCCAACTGGTTGCTGGCATCGCAGCTGTCGTCTCAGTCCGATCGCGAAGTCTGGATGGCCCAGCATGCCAAAACGGGTGAACAGCGCATCTTCAAGTTTGCGAGTTCCGGTGAGGCGCTTTCTTCGCTGAAACGCGAGGTCACGCTGTTCCGGCTTGCAAAGGAGTCATTGACGGACCCTCTGCCGATTGCAGAGATCATCGACTGGAATTTCGAAACCGAACCGTTCTTCATCGAATGCGAAGTTGCCGGCGAGGACTTCCAGAAATGGGCGCGCAACAACAACCGGCTTTCCGAACTGACTTTTGTGGAGCGGATTGCCCTATCGGGAAACGTTGTATCAGCGGTCGCCAGAATTCATGAACTCGGGATTTTACACGGCGACCTCAAGCCCTCGAACATCGTGATTTCACCGGCGCCGGGCAATGACGAGGACAAACATCAGATCAAACTAATTGATCTTGGCAGTAGCCGATTGACCGACAGGAAGGCTCTTGATCAGGCCAATCTCACCATGATGGGCCTTACCGTTGATATTCAGGAAAACCCCGAACACGGAACGCCGGTCTATATGGCACCCGAACGGATGCGTGGTCAGCCGTCCAGCACGCTCGGAGACATCTACTCTCTAGGGATTATCGTCTACCAGATTATGGCTGGAGATATAGACAAGCCGCTCGCATCCGGTTGGGAAAGCGATATCGAGCATCCATTGTTGCGAGAGTTTATTGCTGCAGCGGTGCGCGGCGATGCCGAATTGAGGTTACGGTCTGCCGGCCAGTTGGCAGACCAGCTGACACATTTCTGGAAGCACGAGCGGGAATGGCAGGACCAGCTCGAACTCGAAACTCTTTCACAGGAAGCGGATGCGAAACTCAGACGCATACGCGCACAACGACCGTGGATCGTCTCAACAGCCTGCGCTCTCATTGTTGCGCTTGTCGGGTCGACGAGCTTCGCCTGGTCAGCAAATCAAGCGAATGAGAAGCTGCGTGTTAGCAGCCAGCGGGTGGAAGCATCCAATAGATTTCTGACAGAAATCCTGGTCAGCGGTGATCCCAGAACACAAGGTGGCTCGCCAGAACAGACCGTTGCGGATGCATTGTCCCGTGCCAGTGACATCATGCCGGAGATCTATGCCGATGATAGCGAAACACAGATATACCTTTTGCAAACGCTGGGACGCGTCGAAAGCGGGCTAGGGCGCTTTTCTGAAAGCGCGTCAGCATATCAAAAGGCGCTGACATTGTCGGAAAGCCTCTACCCGCCTTCCAGTCCGCAAGTGCAAACCGCTCGTTTCGACCTGGCAGACGCACTCGTGCGGAACTCTGAATTTGACGCCGCTGCGGATGTTCTGAAGCGCGCCGAGGAAGCGTCCGGAGGCGAATTTGAGGGGGTGGTGCGGTTTCGCCATGCGCACTCCAAAGGCCGGCTCGCCTTGCTGGAACTCCAGATTGAAGACGCCCGTTACTGGTTCGAGACCGCATTGGAGGTGCTCGACGAGGAAAATGCCGAAAACCTCACCATGCGTTCTGTGATCATGCGTAATCTTGCTCAGGTGTACAGCCGGACAGAACAGCACGACCTTGGGATTTCGCTGCTGGAACCACTGCTTGAGCCACCCTACGCCGATGGTGTGTTAGAAGAGTGGGAGCTGGCCAGCGCCAAGAGCCTTCTCGGAGCCACTTACATGTATAATCGGCAGGATGAACTCGCCGAGAAGACAATTCTTGAGGCCGTCAGCGAACTGGAGGCGATATTTGGGCCCGACGGATCACAGACCCTGAAAGCCATGAACGACCTTGGTGTCCTGTATGGCGATCTTGCGCGATGGACTGAGGCTGCGGAGATTTTTACTCGTCTGCGTGAGAGTGTGTGCGCCTCCCATGGAGAGCAGCACATGCAGTGTCTGGCTTATCTGGCAAACGAAGGGATTACACTCGTTGAAGCCGAGAAATATGCAGAGGCTGCTCGCGCTATTCGCGCGGCTCGGGACGGTTTTGCAGCGTCGGTAGGTGAAGATTATGCCGGCGTGCATCTGCTAGACTATCATCTTTCGGTCATCTGTCTGGAAACCGGCTGTGTTGATGAAGCCGGCGTTATCCTTGGGGGGGTGCGCCGGGACTTGCTGGAGATTGCGTCTCCAGCAACACGTTGGGATCTTTTGCTTCCTGCTGCAGTACTCAGACAGCGCATTCTCGCAGGCAAGCACACTCCCGATGATGTCGACGCACTCCAGGCCATTGTTGATGAACTGATTGCCATTCAGAGCGACCCAAAGCTGGTGGCGAGAACGAGCCAGCAGCTTTAGGCGCGGCGAAGGCTGTCTTCTCGCGCCTCGATGCTGCTGGTGCCTAGGCGGTTGCCGGCAGCCCGATCGCCCTGACAAGCGCGTCATGGCAGCCGGGTTTGAAGTGGAAGGCATCCCAGCCATGGTCGCGGGCGGCGAGCACGTTCTCTTCCATGTCGTCGACGAGGATGATCTCGCGGCCGGTGCAGCCCATCGCCTCTTCTATATGGGCGAAGTAGGCGAGGTCCGGCTTGGCGAGGCACATGCGGCCGGCGGCGAACACGGTGTGCATGTGTTCACCGAAGCCCTGTTCCTCGATCCAGTCGGCCCGGTAGACTTCATTATTGGTGGCAATGACGTTTGTGATCCCGGCAGCGCGCGCCTTGCGGACGATGGCAAGGGTCTGCTCATCCGGGATGTGGTCCTTGTCGAACCAGTAGTCGATCACTTCGCCGGCGCGGTGGGGAATACCTTCGGTCTCTGCCCACTCGCCAACCAGTTCATGAAGGTCCGCCTGCCCAATCATGGCCTGCTGGAAGCGACCATTGAACAGATAGGTCGCGAGCGATTGCACGGACAGTCCGGTGTCTTCGTTGAAAGTCTTCATCCAGGTGAAGATGCCATCCTCAATATTGGCATTGAGAACGCCGTCAAAATCCCAGGCTATGAGTTTGTATCGGGGCATGGCGACACTGTTAGCCGCGTGCCGTGATGGGCTCAACCACGGACTTGCTGAGGTCTGTTTGTGACGAAGCTTTCATCCGCGAAAAGCAGCGATCGGTGCCGTTCGATCAAATTTCAAACAATTCCGCAAACCAGCGGAAAGACAGATTAACGAAAATGGCGATCGCTTGGGCGAGGGAGACCACTCCATGAATTTTGCGCGTCAGCTCCAGTCAGAAGGAGCCGTAAAGGTCGAGGTTGAGCAGACGGCAGATGCGCCAATCGAGCGCCTGTTTGAGCTTCTTGATTTTTCGGCGCCTGGCAATGCGTTTCGGGAGCGCGGATTCCTGTTTCTTCAAGAACCGGTTGGATGCATGGGGCGGTTTCGGGCGACCAATCCCGTCAATCCGGACATTGTATACGTGTTCGATGTCATCGACTTTCAGTGGCCGTCCAGCATCAGTCTGGAAACCCGCTTCGAAAGCGACGAACCGCTGAGTGCGGTTATCAAGAACAGGCGAGATTATACGCTCACCTCGACTGGACCCGATAGCTGCCGCATCAATCTCGTGGAGCGCAGCTGGCTGAAGAGCGGCTTGTCGCACAAGTCCGTGCGCATGGAGCACGCCATGCGCACGCTTTCGGTGCAGCTGCATATTACCCGCCTTTGCGTTCATGCCGCGCTCGGCGTGGATGAAGCAGACAAGCTGTTTCCGTAGCTTGAACAGCGGGTTTCGGCATCTGGGCGAATGAGATTGCGCCATCCTGACGCGCGTCCGGATGCCTGATTTGTAAGCTGGGGCGAATGTACTTAGGGTACTGAAATATTCGGTGGAGGCTGTGTATGGAACTGGACGCCTTAATCCTGTCGCGGCTGCAGTTCGCATTCGTTGTATCATTTCACATTCTATTCCCGGCCTTCACGATTGGCCTGGCTGCTTTCCTGGCTGTTTGCGAGGGGCTGTGGTTGTGGACCAAACGGGACGTCTTCAAGCGGCTCTACCTTCACTGGATCAAGATCTTTGCGCTCGCCTTTGCGATGGGCGTGGTGTCCGGTGTGGTGATGTCCTATCAGTTCGGAACGAACTGGTCGGTGTTTTCAGACAAGGCTGGCAGCGTGATCGGGCCATTGCTTGGCTATGAGGTGCTGACCGCCTTCTTCCTGGAAGCGACATTCCTCGGTGTGATGCTGTTTGGCTGGAAGCGCGTGGGCAACAAGCTCCACTTTATCGCGACCTGCGCCGTTGCGTTCGGCACGACGATTTCGGCCTTCTGGATTCTTTCGGCCAATAGCTGGATGCAGACGCCGGTCGGCTTTGCGACGGACCCGGAAACGGGTAACTTTTACGCAACGGACTGGTGGGCGGTGATCTTCAATCCGAGCTTCCCGTCCCGTTACGTCCACATGATGCTCGCCGCCTTTATCACGACGGCAGCCGTGGTCATGGCGGCCGGTGCGTGGCAGGTCATCCGCAAGCATTCCAGCGAGCCGACCCGGTGGCAGATCCGGATGGCGGCAGGGACGCTAACCCTTCTCATGCCGCTGCAAATCTGGGCCGGGCACTGGTCTGGCGAGGTGGCGCACGAGTATCAGCCGGCCAAGGTTGCGGCGATGGAAGGCTGGTGGGAAACGCGTGATGTCCAGGGCACAACGCTGTTTGCCATTCCGGACGAAGAAAACGAACGCAACATCGCTGAACTGACAATTCCCGGAACCAGCCCTTACCTGTTCGCGGGTGCCGAGGGGCCGCTCAAGGGCCTCAAGGACTTCGCCGAAGAAGATCGCCCACCGGTCTTTATCGTTTTCTGGGCGTTCCGCATCATGGTTGGCGCCGGACTCGGTATGCTGCTGCTTGGTATCTGGGGCGCCGTCCTGTGGTGGCGGAACCGTATCGACAAGCCGGGTGTCTTCCACATGCTGGCTGTCCCCGGGGGCGCGCTTGGCTTTATCGCGGTGCTGACAGGCTGGATCTCGGCTGAAGTCGGCCGTCAGCCCTATACTGTCTATGGCTTCCTGCGGACGGAAGACAGCGTGGCGCCCGTCACGACCGGCCAGGTGGCGACGTCGCTGCTGATCTTCATGATCGTCTATGCGATCGTCTTTACGGCCGGCACGGTCTACATGGCGCGGATTGCGACGCGAGGCTTTGGCGATGATCCGACCGATCCGCCAGAACGCGAACATCGCGCGCCTGGCAGCCCGCTCGGCTCTGTCGACGACAAGGCTGAAATGCCAACACCCGATCCAAAGCCGGCAGAATAGGGGCGCTCCGATGGAACTCGATCTTCCGCTTATCTGGTCTTTTCTGATTGCGACAGCGGTGATGCTGTACGTCCTGCTCGATGGCATGGACCTCGGCATCGGCATTCTCACCGGCCTTGCCAAGGACGATGACGAACGCAATCTGATGACGGCGACCATCGAGCCGGTCTGGGATGGGAACGAGACCTGGCTGATCCTCGGCGGGGGCGGCCTGTTTGCTGCGTTTCCGCTGGCCTACGCCATTCTGATGCCGGCCTTGTATCTGCCAGTCCTGCTGATGCTCGCGGCCCTCATTTTCCGCGGTGTGGCCTTTGAGTTTCGGCATAAGGCCGTGCGAAAACCGACACGGCTCTTCTGGAATGGGGCCTTCTTTGGCGGATCACTGGCGGCTGCGCTGGCGCAGGGGCTGATCCTTGGCGGGTTCATCCAGGGCGTGACGGTGGAAGGCCGGTCCTTTGCAGGCGGGCCGCTTGACTGGCTGACGCCTTTCTCGCTCCTTGTCGCTGTCTCGGTGGCCATCGGCTACGTCCTTCTGGGCGCTTGCTGGCTGATCCTGAAGACGGAAGGCGAGGTCCAGAAACGGGCGCGCAAGCGGGCTTTGATGGCGCTGATTGCTGTCGGTGTCTGTTTTGCCGCGGTCAGTCTCGCGACGCTGTCGATTGACCCGCGCGTGACGGAACGCTGGGGCTTTTCGATGGCCCATATGGAGCTGGGCAAGCTTCTGCCGCTGTCTCCGATTCCGATCTTTGGTCTCGTAATGGTGATCCTCGCGGCGCGCGACCTGATGCTTCATGTCCACGCGCCCGACTGGCGGCCCTATCTTTTCTCTGTCGGTATTTTCCTGTCCGGTTTCCTCGGCCTGGCGGTCAGCCTGTTCCCGAATCTGGTGCCATTCGAAGTCACCGTCTGGGAAGCAGCCGCGCGAGACAATGCACTGGGCCTGATGCTGGTCGGCGCCGCCATCATGTTGCCGGTCATCCTGATCTATACCGCCTATGTCTACTCACTCTTCTGGGGCAAGGTCGATCCGGAAGAGGCTTATCATGATTAAGGGGCTGCTCGAGCCCGAAGGCCCGGACGAAACGGGCGCATCGCAGCGTCCCATCGGCAAGAGGCTCCTCTGGTTTGTCGGCCTCGCGGCGGCGAGCGTGATTGTTGTCGCTGTGGTGGCCTATGCCCTGCGCGGGCTCCTGTTTCTGGAGACATGATGGCGGTCGCCCGCCAACTTGACTTTGGCCGCGAGCGGAGCGATCCCGGATAAGGATCAATTCCTGCGATCTGTAGTAAAAGGAACAGAACATGGCAGCTAAATTCGAGCTCTTTAAAGACAAGGCGGGTGAGTTTCGCTTCCGTCTCAAGGCCGGCAATGGCGAGATCATCCTGACGAGCGAGGGCTACAAGCAGCACGCCAGCGCCGTAAAAGGCATCGAGTCCGTCAAGACGAATTCGGCCAATGAAGCGCGGTTTGAAAAGAAATCGGCTGGTGCGGACAAATTCATGTTCAACGTGAAAGCATCGAATGGCCAGGTTGTCGGCACCTCGCAGACCTACAAAACCGAGTCGGGCCGCGACAATGGCGTGCAATCTGTCATGAAGAATGCGGCCGACGCGAAAGTTGAAGACCAGACGGCCTGAGTGTGGTCGCCCGCTGGTGACTGAGCCTAGCTGAGCTGGCTCAGTCTCAGGGCCTGCAACAAGGCGATTGTCTTGGCGTCGCGGATGTCGCCTGCGCGGACAAGCGAAACTGCTTCGTCGAGCGGCATCTCCAGAACCTCGATATCCTCGCCTTCATCCTTACGCCCGCCACCGGCATCTTTCCGGTCGGCGGGCGAATAGTTTGCAAGAAAGCCGAAGAAGCGCTCGGTCATGCTGCCGGGGCTGGAGAACGCTTCCATCACGGGCTCAAGCGCCATCAGCTTATAGCCAAGTTCTTCCAGCGCCTCCCGTCTTGCGGACGCCTCCGGACTTTCATTCTCGATTGCGCCGGCACACGCTTCTATCAGAGCCTCTGATCCATCGACCAGATAGGCTGCCAGCCTGAACTGACGGATCAGCAGGACGGTCTTTCGCTCCGGGTCGTAGGGCAACACCGCAACGGAATCCCCGCGATGGTAGATTTCGCGATTGAGATGCTCGGTCGCGCCGTCGCTGCATTTTATGTCGAAGTCATATTTTGAAAGGACGGCCCAGTCGTCAGACAGGACCGTCCGTTCGAGATTGCTGACAGGCGGTTTGCCAGCCTTGCCCTTCACGCAAATTGCGGAGCGATCTTGAGGTTCTTCACCCAGCCGATCTTCTCGTACAGAAGCAGCATCGTGCCGTTGTAATCGACAATGCGGTTCCAGACGCCCTTGCGAGGACGGTGGAGGGCGGAAATCGGCTCATCATGATGATGGTCGTGGAACGCTTCGCCACCGGTCAGCAGAGCCATCATGTGGTCGGCCCAGGCCGGCGTCTTGAGATGGCCGAGCACGTTGATGCCGTAGGTCGTTGCGTGGAACTGGATGGCGCGTCCGATGACGACGCTCGCATGAATGATCGCCGTCAGGACGAGTGAGCCGCCAGCGGCCCATACGATCAGATAGATCGCGGCAGGGATGAAGAGGTGCACCACCAGCGAGATCGAGTTGTAGAAGCCGTCCATCCAGACAATGACCGGGTGGTTCTTCAACCACATTGGCATCGGGCGCATCATATCCTTCTGGTCGCGGAACAGGATCCAGCCGACCCAGGCCCAGCGTTTGGACTCAAACGGATTATGCGGATCGCCCGGACCGTCAGCGAAGCGGTGGTGCTGGGAGTGATAATTGACCCAGTCCTTCACTTCGCCCTGCATCGCAATGACGAGGTTCAGCATGGTGATGACCTGCGCAGGCCAGCGCATTTCGCCGGCGCGGTGCTGCATCAGGCGGTGAAGCGGGCCGATGCCAGCATTGCAGATGAAGACCGTGAAAGCGATCACACCGAGCGAAAGCGGCAGGTACCAGAGCTTCAGTTCGATGTGGGTCAGGGCGAACCCAAGCGCCACCATGGTGGTGAGCAGGGCGATCCCGAGTGCCGGATAGATGAAAGCGGAAAAACAGCTCGCAAAATTGAACGTCTTCCAGCTCTTCGGTATCGCGATTGAACGCGGAATCTTCGGCATTCAGCCCTCCTGAGGAACGTCGTGACAGGTGCAGTGTCGCCTGCATCGACTATCAGACTCTTAAGAATGATTATCAGTTTTCGAAAGAGGCAAAGTGATGGCAAGACTGCTTTGGAGCGCGATTGTGTCGCACAGGCCGCGCTGGCCATAACTACAGATGGGAGGAAACACCATGAGTGATGGATTGAAATTGCGCAGGGTCGTGACGGGCGAAGATGAGGCGGGTCGTTCGCGCATCATGATTGACGGCCCTCAGGCGGCCGAATTCAAGAGCGGCGAGCTCGGCGGGCTCTATGAGATATGGACCGACACGCTGAGTGGACCGGTCGATGCTGCCGAGACTGAAGACAAGGGCCAAGGCACACCCTTGCTCTCGCCGCCAAAGAACGGGGTCAAGATCCGCTGGTTTGCCATCGAGCCAGCCCCTGAAGGCATTTCCGATGAGGACATGCGCGCTTTTACACGGGCTCGCTTTGAGGAGATGGGAGCCGGCGACCATCAACCCGATACGAGCCGTCATCCGGCCATGCACAAGACTGACACGATCGATGCGATCATCCTGATCAGCGGACGGGTCAAACTGCTGCTTGATGAGGACGAGGCCATTATCGAACCCGGCCAGGTGGTGGTCCAGCGCGCGACCAATCATGCCTGGGTGGTCGAGGGAAACCAACCGGCGGTGTTCGTCGCTGTGCTTGTCGACAGGTCTTGACAAAATTCCCGTTTTGTTCTGTTTGTGTTCGCTTATTGGGCGAGTTTATTGGTAAACAGGGCGAAATTTCATGGAAGCTATTCAGGAACGGACCGGCGAACTGTGGTCTCTCTTGGTTGCGCACGGATTTGGCGAGCTTTTTGGCGATGGCGATAGTGCGCGCGTTGAGTGCCCGGCCTGTAATGCGCCGCGGGCTCTGAAGCTCAGCCTTTCGACCGGTCAGGCAAGATGTTCAAATTGCGGCGTTGCCGCGCCGATCAAGACATATCTCAGCGAACTGGAAGACGCCGAAATCGTGCAGGACGCGGAGGTGTACTCCGAGGCTGAGATCATTCCGCTTCATGCCGACCGCGCGCCCGTACCGGCAGCACCGAAAGAGACGGTCGCGCCTGCGGTGGCCGAAGAGCAGGTCTGGCAGGCCGAACTCATGGAGGAGCTCGTTTCAAAACCGGCCGATGAAGCGCCGCAAGAGCCCGTCAAGAGCCAGCACCGGCGTAGCGTGTTCGAGACGCTCATCATCTGTTTGCTGTCGCTGGTCTTCCTGGCAGCAGGGCTGGCGGCAGCCGGTCTCTCGGCTTTTGCCAATTACCAGGCGTTCGGGGCCAGCGTGGCCGACCCGGTGCAGGGCAGGATCTGGGGCTGGGCAGGGGTGATCGCGACGGTCTGTTCGTTTGGCGGTTTCACATTCTTCTGGTGGCACGTGTCGGGCGGAAGGCGCAAAGAGGGCGCGCGGGCGCTTGTGTTTGCGCTTGCCGGCGCCGCCACCAGCGTTCTCGGTACAGCGCTCTTCATGCAGTCGAACAGCGATGCCCGCATCGAGGCCGAAGCCGAAGCGGCAGCGGCGCGCCCTCTGATAGAGGCGCAGATTGCCGATTACGTCCGTCAGCTTGAAGGCATTCCGGCCGAAACACGGTCCGTTGAGGGGCTTGAGGCCTATCTGCGCGGGGTCGAAGAAGCAGGGCGCACGCATCAGAAGCCCTATCGCGACGCGCAAAACGAACTTGGTCTTGCCAAGCGCCGAGCTGCGCTAGAGGCGAAGATTGAAGCCGCGCGGCTCAGCCTGCTGGGTGAAGGTGGCCCCGCGGTTCTCAACCAGGAAGGGCCGTCCAAGGGGCTGCCGGCCTGGTTTTTCGCAATCATGCTGGAAGTGTTTTCCTCCCAGGGGACGAGTATTGCGCTGGTTGCGCTGCTTGTCCTGGCTTCCGGCAGAGGCAGGGCGGTTCGCGACGCCTGACACAGGCGGACCGCTCTGCCCGTTTGCCGTCTACACGCTGACGACGCGGCCTGGATTCATGATCCCGAGCGGGTCGAGCGCGGTCTTGATGGCGCGCATCGTATCGGTCGCAGCCTTCGGCCGGATCCCGGCAAGCTCATCGCGTTTGAGGCGACCGACACCATGTTCGGCGCTGATCGAACCGCCAAACCGCATGGCCTGTTCGTGAACGATCCGGGTGATCTCGCCTGCATGATTTGACAGCTTTGAGTCTGCCGCGCCTTTCGGCTCACAGGCGGAATAGTGGAGGTTGCCGTCGCCGACATGGCCAAAGGCCACAATGTCCGCTTCGCTCACCACTTTCTGTATTTCCGCTTTTGTGGCGGCTAGAAAATCCGGGATCGCGGACACGGGCACGGCGACGTCATGATTGACGGCGGTTCCGTAGGCGCGCTTTGAGAGCGGAATCGTCTCGCGGATATGCCAGAAGCTTTCGGCCTGCTGCCCGCTTTCAGCGATAATGGCATTGTCGGCGAGGCCTTTTTCCAGGGCGTCGCTGAGGGCACTCATCAGCGTTTCGCGTGCCTGGTCCTCGCGCGCCATCGAGACTTCGATGAGGACGCGCCACGGCAAAGGCGAGGGCGCAGGATCGCGCGTATCGGGCACGTCTTTCTGCACCATCTCGATCGCATTGGCCGGGATAATCTCAAAGCTGGTGACCGTGTCGCCGGCATGATCGCGAGTAAGGGCGAGCAGGTCGACCACATTCTGAGGCGTCTCGCAGATGACCCAGGCGGTGGCCTTGGCGACCTTGGGAAAGAGCTTCAGCGTAGCAGCCGTGATGAGACCGAGCGTTCCCTCGGCGCCCGCGAACAGGTGTTTGAGATCGTAACCCGTATTGTTCTTGCGAAGGCCCGACAGACCGTCCCAGATCTCGCCCGATGGAAGGACAACTTCCAGGCCAAGAATGAGATCGCGCATCATGCCATAGCGCAGGACAGCCACGCCGCCGGCATTGGTCGAGATGAGCCCGCCAATTGTCGCCTGCCCCTCAGAGCCGAGCGAGAGCGGAAACAGCCGGTTTGCCTCATCGGCGGCTGTTTGCGCGTTCACGAGAGGGGCACCCGCTTCGATGGTGAGCGAGTTGTTCAGCGTATCGAGCGCGCGAACCTTGTTCATGCGCCGCATGGAAACGGTGATTTCTCCGTGTGGCGTGCCGCCATCAACAAGGCCGGTATTGCCGCCCTGTGGGACCAGAGCGACGCGGTGCTCAGCGCAGAGCTTTACGAGGCTGGCTGCTTCTTCCGTTGAGCCAGGCATCGCGAGAAAGGGCGTTTCGCCCGGCCAGATGCCGCGCCAGGGCGAGGCGACCTCGTTCAGCTTTTCGGCGTCTTCGCTCCAGCCTTTCGGGCCGAGTACGGATTTTGCGCTATCGAGGAATGCGGCGGGCAGGGCGGTCATGCGTCTCTTTCCATCATGGCAGAGATGGTTGGGTCTCCGCCGACCGCTTTCAAGTGTGCAGCCGCGCGTTTGCGGGTTTCAGCGGATTTGTTCTGACTGATCTTGGTGATGCCCTGTAGCCTTTCTGGCGTGAGATTGAAGGCGGTAATGCCGCCCAGCATCGCTTCAAAACGGCCAGGGGTCATCTTGTCGCGCGTCCACGCAGGCTTTGGATAAAGCTCGTCTTCGAAGCGTTCTGAGAGGTGGTCCAGGAAGGATGCCGTGTTCGTCTCGTCCATGATGCTGGTGGTTCCTTCAGCCTCGACGGAAAGATAATTCCAGGTCGGGACCTGGTCTGCGGTCTCGTACCAGTCCGGTGAGATATATTCGTTGGGCCCGGAAAAGACGATCAGGGCGCGTCCGGACCGTTCAATCGCGGCGGTGGCGGGATTGCCCCGGGACAGGTGGAAACTGAGCAGGCCAGCCTTGTCGACCAGAACCGGCGTGTGCGCCACGACCGGCCTGCCGTCTGCGACAGCGATGACGAGCGCAAAAGGCCAGGCATCGATCCGGCGTAGGAGCCGGTCGCGGTCAGTATCGAGGAAGGCCGGAGCCGGGTGCATGTTTTCCTTTTAGTCGCGATTGGCGGCGCGTTCCAGACGGTCATTTATCGCAAGCCCCAGACCCGTCTCCGGGATAGGCGCGACGGCGATCCTGTCATGCGACTGATCGAGCCTGCGCAGCATTGAAAACAGGTTGGCAGCGGCCTCAGCGAGGTTGCCGGATGAGGAGAGGTTGAGCGTCGCCTCGCCGGGCCCGAAGCCGAGATAGGCCTCGCCCGATTCAGGGGCGTCAGCGTTGAGCCGGAGACGCGCATCGGGCGCGTAGTGACGCAGCAGCTGGCCGGGGGATATCGGTGCGCCAGCTTCACCGCCGCGCGTCAGGCCGGGCCAGACGCTGGCGATATCGTCGGGCCCCAGCGTGCCGGAGCGCAACAGGACGGGGGTGTCTGCGCGCGCATCAATCACCGTCGATTCCAGACCTTCAGAACAATCGCCGCCATCTAGAATGAAATCGATCTTGTCGCCAAGATCGGCGGCAACATGGGCAGCGCTGGTCGGGCTGATACGGCCGGAAGGATTGGCCGACGGCGCAACCAGCGGCCGCCCGACAGTTTGGAGAAGGGCGTTCGCAACCGGATGGGCGGGGACGCGGACTGCGAGCGTGCCAAGCCCGGCGCGTGCAAGGTCGCAGACAGTCGTTTGATCGGTTGCGTTGACCACCAGGGTAAGCGGGCCCGGCCAGAAGCGGTGGGCGAGCGCTTGTGCCTTATCGCTGAAGTCGCCTTGTTCGAATGCCGCCTCAATCGAGGCGAGGTGGGCGATGAGCGGGTTGAAAACGGGTCGTTCCTTTACCCTGTATATGCGCGCAACGGCTTGAGGATTGGTCGCGTCACCGGCGAGGCCATACACCGTCTCGGTTGGCATGGCGACGAGGCCGCCGTCCGCGAGGCAGGCGGCTGCGCGCTCTATGGCGTCGTGGTCCGGTTTGAGCACAGGGGCTGTCATGATGCGCCCGCGCTTACCACTCAATCAGGATTTGCGCGAGGCCAGGACTTCAACGTCGATCAGCACGTCTTCACCCACCCAGTCAGCCGTCGGGTCAGATTGCTGGCCGAGATTGAGGGGTGTGCGCTGGACCGTCGCCTCGCCTTTCATGCGGGCTTCGTCGCCATCGATGTCCAGTTCAAATGTGAAAGGCACCGTGACCGAACTCTCCTTGATGGCGAGCGTGAGGTCCGCCTCATAGGCATCGTCGCCCGTCTTCTCGAAGTTGGACAGTGTGGCGGTGGCGGTCGCGAAGTCACTGACGTTGAACCATTCGGCCGATCTCAGACTGTCGGTGTAAAGCTTCTTGCTGGCATTGGCGGATGCTGTGCGAACCGTGACGACGGCGCTGGCATCTTCAAGATTATCCGGATCGAACTGGATGTCGGCGCTCCAGTCACCAAACTCGCCCTCATACTCATTGCCGTCATGCGTGCCGGAGAAATAAATGCCGGACTGGCCATGGTCCACGGTCCAGTTGGAAGCGCCACTCTCTGAGGAAAGCGGCGTTTCGTTGGCAGTGCCGGACCCACCGGAAAAGAACTTTGGCACGAATGCAATCAGGGCGAATACAGCGATGGCGGCACCAAAGGCGACAAGGAAGCCATGCGGTGGCGGGGATGGCCGGGTGGTCTTGCCGAAGAGTCCGGGAAGCATGCGCTTCAGCACGCCTTCTTCGGCGGAGAATTCGTGTTTCACAGCCCCCGCGACGTGCAGCACAAGCAGGGCGATGGCGACCCAGGCGAGCTTGGAATGGACAAATTCAACAATCGCGTGACCGGTCTCATTCGCAAGGAAGCCGACACCGGGAATGTCGGGCCAGCTTACCAGGCCGTAGAGGACGGTGGGGATGTCGAAATCATATGACGTCGAGACCAGAAGCCAGCCCGTAAGGGGCATGGCCAGCATCAACCCGTAAAACGCCCAGTGCACCAGATGGCTCGCTGTCTTCTCAAGCGGCTTCATCTCTTCCGGCAAAGGCGGGGGCGGGTTCATCACACGCCAGATGATTCGCGCGATGGTCAGGATCAGGATGGTGATGCCAATCGACTTGTGGAGCTGGTAGAGGCTTTCATTGCCTTCCATGTTCCAACCGAGGGCGATCATACCAATGATGCCGAGCGCGATTGCCCAGTGAAGGGCAATCGCGACGGCGCTGTAACGGGCTGATGATGTCATTTTGGTCTTAGATTCGTGCTATTCTTCATTCTCCAGGAATTCACCTGAGAACTCGATGACAACTTCGTCGGAAATGACGCCGGACATGGAATCCTGGCCAAACTCGGAACGGTTCAACGTCGTGGAGGCGTCGAAGCCGATCAGGGTGCGTTCGCCGTACCAGGGTGCGCTGCCAGCACCATTGTAGGTCACATCCAGCGTCACAGGGCGCGTGACACCAAGAAAGGTCAGATCGCCTGTCACCGTGCCGGTATTGTCTCCGGTCGTGGAAATGTCGGTGGAGACGAACGTGATTTCGGGAAACTCCGTCGCATTGAGGAAGCGAGCATCCTTGCTCAGCGCTTCTGGCCAGTTGTCATATTCGCTGTCCGGGTGACCAGCCTTGTAGTCGGCGCGGTAATTGACGTTCAGGCCCAGCGGATCGATCGTCGCCGTCAGGCTTGAGTCTTCAGGTGCGTCCGGGTCGAAATCCAGCGTGGCGTCAAAGTCGGTGAAGTCGACCGTATATTCCGACAAGCCGTTATGGATGACGGTGAAGGAGAGAAAAGCGTGCGACCGCTCGAGGCTGTAGGTGGCCGCAGGCGCGACGATATCACCTTCAGAAGCTTCCGGTGCAGGCGTTTCGGTTTCTGTGGTGTCGGTCTCGGACACTTCGGTTTCGGCTGGCGGTGCATCGGCCTCGACATCAATCGAGTCGTCGCCTTGTGAGCAGGCCGCGATCAGAAGGGCGCTCGCGCCTGCGAGCAGGTAGGTAGAGAGTTTCATAGGGCTGAGCCTTAAATGGTTCGTGTGGACTATTCGTTCTGCAGGAATTCGCCTGAGAATTCGATTTTGGTTTCGTCGGAAATCATGCCGAGCATGGCATCCATGCCGAAGTCCGACCGATTGATTGTTGTGGTCGCCGTGAAGCCCAGAATGTCGCGGTCGCCGTACCAGGGAACATTTCCAACGCCATTATAGGTGACGTCCATCGTGACCGGCTTGGTGACACCGAGGAAGGTGAGGTCACCCGTGACGGTGCCAGTAAAGTCGCCCGTCTGTTCTGCGCTGGTCGAAACGAATGTGATCTCGGGATGCTCGTCGCCATTCAGAAAACGATCATCGGTGGAGAGTTCTTCATGCCACTCGCCGCGCTTGGCGTCGTCCGGGTAGTTGGTTTCGAGGCCCATCGGATCGATCGTGACCGTGACTGACGAGGCCGAAAGATCTTCCGGGTCAAACTCCAGCGTCGCGTCAAAATCCGTGAAATTGACCGTATAGCTGGACAGACCATTGTGTTCGACGGTCCAGGTCAGAAAGGCGTGGGTCTTGTCGAGCTGGTAGGTGTCTGCGGCGACGCCATCAAGCGTCTGTTCTGCGAGGGCAGGTGCCGATAGCAGGGCTGCGACTGACAGGGATGCGATAATTCTGCGCATGGACGATCTCCTTTGAATATCCGACATATAACTGTTCTGCTGAGGTTAACCTAGGTCGCATTCAGTTTTATGGCGACCAACAGGTTTTTCTCCATAGCACATATCCAGGAGATGCATGAGATGGCGTATAGAGCACCAGTCGAAGATATTGCGTTCGCGTTGAAATCACTGGCACGAATTGATCGTTTGCCAGCCCGCGCCTTTGAAGACTTCGACTTGGACCTGATTGATCCGATTCTTGAAGAAGCTGGAAAGTTGGCCGCCGAAGTCCTGGCCCCGCTGAACCAGGCCGGCGACGAGCAAGGCGCGCAACTGACCGGTGATGGCGTTGTTGCGCCGCATGGATTTGCAGAGGCCTATCAGCAGTTCGTCGACGGTGGCTGGATGGGCCTTGCCGCCCCGGTCGAATGGGGCGGGCAGGGGCTTCCCAAAGTGCTCGCAAATGCTGTGCTTGAGCTCATTCATGGGGCAAATATGAGCTTCGGCCTCTGTCCGATGCTCAGTCTGGGGGCGATTGAGGCGCTGGTCGCTCATGGCTCGCGCGAAGAGCAGGAAAAGTATCTTCCCAAGCTGGTGAGCGGCGAATGGACCGGAACAATGAACCTCACCGAGCCGCAGGCTGGCTCTGATGTCGGCGCCCTGAAAACGAAGGCCGTGCCGAATGGCGATGGATCCTATGCGATTACCGGCCAGAAAATTTATATCACCTGGGGCGATCACGACATGGCGGAGAATATCATCCACCTTGTTCTTGCGCGCCTGCCGGATGCACCGGAGGGCTCACGCGGCATTTCGCTGTTCGTCGTGCCGAAGGTGATGGTGAAGGATGACGGGTCACTGGGTGAGCGAAACAAGGTCCAGTGTATCGGTCTAGAGAAGAAGATCGGTATCCATGCGTCTCCGACCTGCGTCATGGAGTATGACGGCGCGGCAGGCTGGCTCGTTGGCGAAGAGAATAAAGGCCTCGCCTGCATGTTCACGATGATGAATTCGGCGCGGCTCAATGTTGGCCTCGAGGGCGTCGGCGTCGGCGAGGCGGCGTACCAGACGGCCTATGCGTACGCACAGGAGCGTAAACAGGGCAAAGTCGAGGGCGTTGATGGCCCCGCGCCGATTCTCCACCATGCCGATGTGCGCCGGACGTTGACGACAATGCGGGCTGACGTGATGGCGGCGCGCGCGATCTGCTATGCCTGCGGTGTCGCGGCTGATCTGGCCGAGACGAGTGAGGATGCAGCCCAGAAGGAGGCGGCAAGACTGCGCGAGGAGTTGCTGACGCCCATCGCGAAAGCCTGGGCGACCGATGTCGGGGTCGATGTGGCAAACCTTGGCGTGCAGATTCATGGCGGCATGGGTTTCATGAACGAAACGCTGGCGGCGCAGCTTTACCGCGATGCCCGGATTGCGCCGATCTATGAAGGTACAAACGGCATTCAGGCGATTGATCTCGTCGGCCGAAAGCTGTCCATGGCGGGCGGTAAAGCGATGTCCGACATGATCGCCGAAGTGCAAGATACGGCGACGTCAGCGCGTGAAACGAATGATCCTCAGCTTGTCCAGATTGCCGACCGGCTGGCCGCTGCCGCCGATGCACTCACCGAAGCGACGGGCTGGATGGTCGAGGCGATGAAAGCTGAAAAGGAAAAAGGCCTGTCCGGCGCAACGGCCTATCTGAAACTGGCTGGCGATGTCATTGGCGGGCACTTCCTGACAATGGCCGCGCTGGAAGGGCGCAAAGAGAGTGGCGCCTTGCGCGGGCGGATGACCGCTCTGGCTGGATTCTTTGCGGAAACCTCGCTTGCTGAAGCGCCGGGGCGGGTGTCCGGCATTACGCGCGGCGGCGACAGCTTCCTGTCTGAGGGTGAAGCGCTGTTCGATCTGGCCTAGCGGCTACGCGCGGCAAGTTTCGGTGAGATCATGCCCAGTACGAGGCATGCAATGAGGCACCAGCCGGACATCCAGAGCAGCTGGGTCGGCAATTCGATGCCTGCGTCGATGAGGGCACCGGTGAGGCCGGGGCCGAGCGCCGTGGAGAAGACCATTGCGGCAACAATGATCGACCGGATCGAGCCGAGATATTTGATGCCGTAGACTTCCGGCCAGAGCGCGCCGAGCAGGGTGGAGGTAAATCCATAGCTGACGCCCATGAGGACCATGAAGACATATATGCCCCAGACCGGCGTGAGCAGTCCTGCGGCAGCGCTGGCGACGGCGAGCGGGAGCAGGAAATAAGGGAGCAGACGGCTCGCCCCTAACCGGTCTACGAGCGCCCCGCAAATCAGTGAGAATGTGACGGTCGTCGCCGCCATCATGGGGAAGGCGCCGGCAAAGGCGTACGGGCTGTAGCCGCGCAGTTCGATCATGTAGTCCTGATGGAAGAAAACCGTCGTGCCGATGAATGGGGGCGCAAGTACGCCGACGAGCAGCAGGTAAAAATTGGGGTCGCGGATTGTCTCTTTCAGGGTCCAGTCGCGAGCCGTTCGCTCGGGCGGATCGTCTGGGGCGGCCGAATGCGGCGTGCGCTCAACGCGCCAGAGAAGCTGTATGGCGGGAAGGGCAAAGACGATGAGAAGCACCGCCGCGCAGATCCATGCGGCTTGCCAGCCAAGCGCAGCTGCAATCAGCGTGAAGGTGACGGGAAGAAGCGCCTCGCCTGTCTGGTGGCCCGGCACGACGAGCGAGGTTGCCCGCCCCCGTCCGGCGGCAAACCAGCGGCCGATTTCCGTCAGCGAGGTATGGGTCATCATGCCCTGTCCGAAGAGGCGCAGCATGTAGAGCGCGGCGATCATCACGATGACCGATGGCGCATAGCTGATCAGAAGGCAGGCGAGCGCCAGCAGTGGAATGACGAAGAGCGCCACCTTGCGGCCTGGCATGTGGTCCAATGTTCGTCCCAGGAACGGCAAGGTTGCCGCGCTGCCGAGCGTGGCCAGCATATAGGTCAGGCCGAACTGGCCGTCGGTGAGATCAAACTTCGCGCGCAGCTCTTCCCCGGACAGGCCGATGAAGAAGGTCTGGCCGAAGGATGAGAAGAAGGTCAGCAGGAAGCCGCCAGCGATCCAGCGGGCATTTGTCTTCAGGAAAGCGAACATGCGGTTCTTGTGGTGGGTTTCATGGCATTTGGAAATGCCCGATCACGAATAGCGGCTAGTCGTAGAAGCATTTCTCCGTGCCATCGCCCTGATTGTAGCAGCGGCCCTGATAGTTTGGCGGCGGGCGGTAATCTGGCTTCCAGTCGAAGATCGGGTGGCGGTAGGCCTTGCGGGCGTACTCTTCGGCGGCAACGCGCTCAGCCTCGGCGCGGCCTTCATATTTGGCTTGAGCCCACCGCCAGACGGTCCCGCACTCGCGGCTGTTATTGCCGAAACGGCTGCAGATATCGCTGGCATCGGCCTCATTCGGCAACTGCTTGTACCTGTTCCAGTAAGCCTGGAGGTATTTGCCGCCTTGCGTCCGTGCAACGGTGTAGAAGAGGTCGTTGAACTCGATTTCGTAGCCATTGGCGAGAATCTCATCGGCCTTTTCGCGCTGGCTTTTCGCGAGGCGCTCGGCGCGAACGGCGGCCCATTCTTCGGGATATTCATAGCCCATCCGGGAGTCGTATTTTTCCTCGAACAGGGCCCGTGCCTGCTTGATGATCTCTTCGGTGACAAGGGTTTGCGGATCATCGGGAGATGATTTGTAGAATTGCGGATTTCGATGCTCCGCCGTCTGGCGGACATAAGCATCTTCCCCGGAAGCTCCGAGCGTGTACCAGTCAGAAATACCGCCTGCCGCGCCAAGGTCCGGGTCTTCGAAGAAGCGCACGGCGGCTTGAAGTGGCATGGATGGAATGTCTTTGGGGTTCTGGCCCCTGAACATGTCGCTGTAGACGTCTTCGTCCATTGATCCGACCCAGACGTCTGCCAGTTTCAGCGCGTTGACGGCATACAGATTGACATTGATCGGTGCCAGCTCGTTCACGTTACCGGATAATGGCTCATGAAATTCCGGCCCGCCAACGACATGGGTAATGAAGCGGTAGTATCGCTCCGGCCCTTCGCCGTAGACAACGAGCCATCCTCGTACGCCTGTAACCGAAATGTCCATGTGGTCGTTGACGTAGAGTGGCACCATGCCAACGGCGCCGTCTTTCAGTTCGATCGGCGTACCATCCTCCAAGCTTAGCGGCACATAGATGTCGCCGCCAAAGACGCCGTGGCCGGAGGCGAGCGTGCCCCGCTTTTCCAGCGGCATATTTACAAAGTCCGTGCCGGAACTCCTGGCGAGACGATCGAGTTCATCCATGCTTTTGGGGCTCAGGCGCGTCCATTGATTGGGGGGCTTGTTATCGAGCGAGTGACCAATCGCCATGATGGTGAGCTGCGGACCGAGATGGTCGATCTCCAGCTTGAACGGGTCGACATAGACAGAGAATTCGCTGCCATCTTCGGCGCGCACGGGAAAGGCGTATAGATTGTTGTTGAAGACGTAAAAGTCGTTGCCCTTGTCCGGTTCGCGCCGTTCCACGACGCGGTCGATGGTCAGGTCGATCTCGCCCGTCGGGCCCGGGAAGAGGTAGGATTTCAGACCGTCTGAATCTGTCGGGCCTTCAAACCGGACAATGAGAGGCTGATCTGGCGTCTTCCCGTACTGTTGATTGATATGCGACCAGTAGAAAGACGTCGGCGTAAAAGATGCTGTGCCGTCCAGCGTGACGTACCCATACTGTAGATCGAGGCGTTGCACGTAGGCGAGCTTGTCGGAGACGGGATAAGCCCATCTGTATTCAGCTGGCAGCAGGATGTTTCCCTGGTCGTCCGCAATGCCGGTCAGAACAGTCTGATTGGCGATGTAGGAAAGCCAGTTATTCTTGCCGAAGCCGAGATTTTCCTGCGCGAATTTCTCGTAAGCCGGCCCGGTTGTGCCCTGGCGTTCGAGGATGGGGATGAGTGTTTCCTCGCCGCGTATGAAGTGCTTCACCAGCGACAGCTTCCTGGGGGCGGCGCCCTCTGTTGACGGGCGAACATAGACCTGTTCGGCCTCGATGATGCAGCCAACGCCATTGTTGGGCTCGCGGCACTCGGTGTCGAATTTGTCCGACGAGCTATAGTTCTTCCACGCATTGGCCGGAAGGCTGATGGCCGCCATTGCGATGATGGCGGCGAGTAGTCTGATCATGCGTCTTCTGTCCCCGATTCAACAGGATCCAGAAATAGCGGGCTCATGAATCAGCGCAATACCTGACCAAAAGTGAAAGCGGCCTGCGGCCTCAGCCGGACCAGTGGCTGATGAGTGGGGCGGCGTCCGGTCGGGCGCGTTCCTGCGGGTCAGCGGTGGCGGTGCCGAGATAGATGTAGCCGGCGAGGCGTTCATTGTCCTCAAGGCCGAGAAGCTTGTTGATGCCCTCGGAGAAGGCGAGCCATTCAGTCAGCCATACACCGGCCCAGCCGGCCGCGTTGGCGGCGAGGAGGAGGTTATAGGTGACGGCACCGGTCGACAGCTCCTGCTCCCAGACAGGCGTCTTGCCGTCATCGGTTGGACTGGACACGACCGCCACGACTGTCGGTGCCCGCATGAGCAGAGTCTTTGTCGCTTCAAGGGCTTCAGGCTTCGCAGATGGGTCTTCAGACCGTTGGACCTCTGCGGCGGCCTGCCCAAACCTCGCTCGTGCGTCGCCTTCGAAGATGATGAAGCGCCAGGGCGACATGCGCCGGTGGTCAGGGACGCGCATCGCCGTTGCAAGGATTTCGTTCAGCGCCTCACCGGTTGGACCGGGTGAGGTGAGCATTGCCTTGTTGGCGGAACGGCGCAGAGAGAGGAAACCGCAGGCTTCCGGGGAGGGGCGAGCGGGAAGCATCGGCGTGCCTACCGCGGGCGCAGGAGGAAATATCTCAGTCATCTGCGCTAGATAGGCTCTGAGGCCGGTCTTGTCAGCCATCGTCACTGATAAAAATGAGAATAAGAATAAGTTGCAAGTTGGGTGGGCGAGTGAACGGTGTTCACAAAATGAACGGTCTTTTCTTAACGTCCGTTTCAGTTTATGAAGGTCACTCTCCCCAATGAGGGCTGAGTGGATGGATGACCAGATGATTACTCCCGCCGAGAGACGGCGGCTGCGTGTACGCGACTCCATTCTGGAAGCGGCGGAGCGCGTGTTCGCCGATGAAGGCGAGGCGGGACTTTCCATTCGCCGAATCGCCGACGAAATCGATTATTCTCCGGCCGCCATCTACAAATATTTCGAGTCCAAGAATGAACTCGTCAATGAGCTGAAAGAGGCATTTTTCGCGCGTATTCTGAGCATTGTTCATGACATGTATGAGTGTTCGGAATCCTTTCCGGAGCGGGCACGGGCCTGCATTGTCGGATATGTGAATACCGCGCTCGAAAAGCCGCATCATTATATTGCAGCCTTCTCGGCTCAGGCACCGCTCAAGCCGGCAGCGTCGGATGATGAGCCGATCAGCCATACGAACCGCGCCCGCGCTTTCCTGGTGCTGGTCGGCCTGGTCGAAGAAGGTGTCGAGACGGGGCATTTTCGCGCAGACCTACCACTTGTCGACACAGCCAATGCGCTCTGGGCATCAATGCACGGCGTCGCCATGATGATGGCGCAGTTTCCAACCTTTCCGGACATGTCTGTCATGCAGAGTTCGCTCAGCCGGGATGCGTTCGTGGAGTATCATGCCGATCTTACAATTCGCGGACTGGAAGCCCGTCCCGGAGCGTCACGCCAGAAGAGGGGCGATTAGTCATGTCCATGTCTGATCACGACTATTCAGAACCACGCGAACCAAAGCCAAGCTTTCTCAAAGGCCTGCTGTTTCTGGTGGTCATCCTGATTGCGCTGGCGGGGCTCGGGGCATTCGTCCTCACTCAACGCTCCAGCGAGGGACCGTTGATCATTTCAGAAAAACCGACGCCGCTCAGCGTTGACGTGATAACCGCCAATCTTCAGCAATCGCTTGATCTCGATGAGAAGTTTACGGGCCTGGTGTCCGCCAAGCGCACGAGCGAACTCGGATTTTCGGCGGGTGGGCGAATTGCTCGAATGGATGTCGATGTGGGGGACCGAGTCGTGGCGGGACAGTCGCTGGCTGTCCTCGATACGCGTGGCCTGCGCTCTCAACTCGTTTCCGCTGAGGCCCAGATCGCCGAAGCAGTCGCGAACCACGCGCTCGCCATGTCGACGGTCGAGCGGCAGAACGCGCTGCTGGCCAAGGGTCATGTCGCCCAGCAACGGGTCGACGAGGCGGTCGCCCAGGCGACGACCGCGAAGGCGCGGATCGATGCGGCGAGCGCACAGGCCGAGACGCTGCGGGTGCAGATCGACCTCTCACGGATCACGGCGCCTTATGGGGGGATGATCACGCATCGGAATTTCGATGAAGGCGCGATCGCTTCGCCGGGCGCCCCTGTGTTTGAACTGGTCGAAACTGACGCTCTCGAAGCGCGCATCGGGTTGCCATCGAGCCTGGCGGCCGAACTGGACATCGGGCACGATTATGAACTGCTCGGCGATCGCGGTGCGGTGACTGCAAAATTGCGCGCGGTAACCGGCATCATCGATTCCGGGCAGCGCACCGTCACGACAGTCTTCGATATCGTCGATAACACAGCCGTCTCGACAGGGGCTGTGGTCCGCCTCGAACTGCAGCGCAATGTCTCCGAACCGGGCTTATGGGTGCCGGTCAGCGCCTTGTCAGAAGGCCAGCGAGGTCTCTGGTCGATTTACATTGCGCGGCAGGAAGACGGTGTCTGGCGCGCAAGGCCGGGCCTTGTGGAAGTGATCCAGAGCGAAGGCGACAGGGCCTATGTGCGCGGGGCCGTGTCGGATGGCGACCGGATCATCATGGATGGCCTGCAGCGCATCACGCCGGGACAGCCTGTCCTGCCAAAGCTCGACCCGACAGCCACGACGGCGAATGAAGGCTAGACGGCGATGCGAACGCTCTTCTATCGGCTGCCGCGCCTTTCCATTCTTGTTATCCTGATCGCGCTGGCGGGCGCGGTCGGCTCCATTCTTACGCTGGGGCGACAGGAAGACCCTACGCTGGTCGAGCGCTATGGCTATGTCCTGACGACCCTTCCGGGGGCGGATGCAGAGCGCATCGAGGCAACCGTCACCGATCCGATTGAATCGGCCATCCGTGAATTGCCGGAGATTGACGAAGTCCATTCTGTGTCGCGCGCCAATGTCTCGCAAATTACCGTGCTCATTCGCGAGGATCTTACAGAGACTGAGGTGGATGATGCCTGGACGCTGATCCGGGCCAAGGTGGATGGCGCACGCTCTGAACTGCCAGAGAGCGCCAGTACGCCTTTCGTGCGACGGCTCTATGTCGGCGCGTCGACCTTGCTGGTTGGTCTTGTCTGGGAAGGCGAGGGCGAGCCTGAACTGGCTGTCATGGCGCGGTATGCGCGCAATCTCGCAGACCGTTTCCAGAACCTCGGCGGCACTGAAGAGACAGACGTCTACGGCTTGCCGCAAGAAGAAGTTCGTATTGTCATCGACCCGGAAGCCTTGGCCTCTGCAGGCCTGTCCTTATCGCAGGCAGCACAATTGATCAGCGCGGCGGACGCGAAGGTACCGGCCGGGCAGTTGCGCGGGGAACGCGCCGATATCGGACTGGAAGTTGGCGGCGCTTTTGACGGGATCGCGCGGATCAGATCGGTGCCACTCGTCCAGCGCGCTGACGGCACAGCCCTGCGTGTCGGTGACGTGGCCGACGTGCAGAAAGGGATAGAGGACCCAGCAACGGTGATGAACATCACCGACAATAAAAGGTCGGTCCTGGTGGCGGCCTACATCCAGCCCAATCAGCGGGTCGATCAATGGGCAGTCTCAGCGCGCGACCTCGTGGCAGAGTTCGAGCGCAACTCGCCGGCTGAAATCGATGTTCGCGTGCTGTTTGATCAAAGCGAGTATACCGAAGCGCGACTGAACGGCCTTGCCAGGAATCTGGCATTCTCAGCGCTGATTGTCTTTCTCGTTCTCTTCCTTGTGATGGGGTGGCGCGCGGCGATTGTGGTCGGCTCAGCGCTGCCTCTGACCGTGGCGCTTGTGCTGATCCTGTTCAATCTGTTCGGCTATCCGTTGCACCAGATGTCGGTGACCGGACTGGTCATTTCGCTTGGCCTTCTGATCGATAATGCGATCGTTGTGTACGACGAATATGATCAGGAACGCGGGCGTGGGCATGGCATCATCAGCTCCATCGATATCGCGATTGGAAAACTGTTCGGACCGCTTTTTGCGTCCACGCTGACCACGGCGCTGGCCTTCGCGCCCATCGCCCTCATGCCGGGCGCAGCGGGCGAGTTCATCGGCATGATTGGTGTATCTGTCATCTTCTCGGTCGTGATGTCCTTCCTGGTCGCGATCACGATCATTCCCTTCATGGCCGGGCGAATGGACCGCAAGCGGCGGCCGAATGAGAAGAAGAACTGGCTGCGCGATGGAATATCGCTGGATGCCGTCACCGATGGCTACCGTTGGACGATTGGCACCGTGCTGCGCTTTCCGCTGCTGGGTATCCTGATTGGTGTCGTGCCGGCGATTGCCGGCTTCATTGTCGGCGGATCCCTGCCTTCGCAGTTCTTTCCGCCGACCGAACGTGACCAGTTCCAGGTGGAAATAACCTTGCCGCCATCGGCAACTATTGGAGAGGCGGAACGGGCCGTCCAGCGGGCGACAGACCTTCTCTATAGCTACCCCAATGTCGAGATGGTGAACTTCACCGTCGGGGAATCGGCGCCGCGCGTTTACTACAATGCCTTCAACAACACGCAGGGTGTACCGGGATTTGCTGCAGGCTGGGTGCAGTTGAAGGACAATTTCTCGACCCGGGTCATGGTGCGCTCGATCCAGGATGAGCTTCGTCAGGAATTCCCGGAAGCGCAGTTTCTTGCCTTGCCATTTGAACAGGGGCCGCCGGTTGATGCCCCGATCGAGTTCTTCATCAGGGGCGATAATCTTGAGACGCTGAACAGGCTTGGCGGCGAAGTTCGCAGCATTCTGGCTGGCACACCCGGCATTACCTATACGCAGGCCAGCCTCCAGATGGGGGCACCCGTCGTGACGATCCGTGCGGATGAGGCAGCGACTGCGATGTCCGGTGAGCGCCTGGCGCAATTGGCCAATGAGCTGCGCGCCGAGCTTGAAGGCCTGCCTGCAGGGTCGATCCTGGAAGGCATTGAGGAAGTGCCGGTTCGCGTGATTGCGCCGCAGGCACGTCGCTCGGAGCTCGCCGACCTGCGCGCCAAGACAATCGGAAACCGTCCCGGAGAGTTTGGCGCGTCAATCGCCTCCCTGAGCCAGATCACGCTCGACCCTCAAACGGCTGTGATTTCACGTCTCGATGGGCGCCGTGTGAACCAGATCTACGGTTTCACCGAGCCATACTCGCTGCCCGCCCCGATCATGGCGAAGTTCGAAGAGGCGCTGGAGCGAGCTGGGTTCGAGACGCCGCCGGGTTACGACATCATTATTGGCGGTGAGGCGGAGTCCCGCTCCAAGGCGATGGGAAATCTCATGTCGCTGGCGGTGCCGCTGATCCTGATCATGACGGGGGCTGTCGCGCTGGTCTTCAACTCGTTCCGCATGAGCCTGCTTATTTTGCTCACGGGCGCGCTGTCTGTCGGTCTCGCTTTTGGTGGGGTGTGGCTGTTCAACCTGCCGCTCGGCTTTAACGCCATTGTCGGCGCGCTGGGACTGCTCGGTATCTCGATCAACAGTTCGATTGTCGTATTGTCATTGCTGCAGGGCAGTGAGGCAGCGCGAAATGATGACGTGCTCGCCCAGCGTGAAATCGTGGTCGATGCGACCCGGCACATCGTGGCAACGACGCTGACGACAATGGGCGGTTTCGTGCCGATCATTCTCAGCGGTGACATTTTCTGGATGCCGTTGGCGACGGCGATTGCGGGCGGTGTCGCCGGCTCAGCCCTGCTGGCGCTTTATTTTGCGCCGTCTGTCTACCGGATCATGACGATGAAACCGATGCAAAAAGCCTGGCGCGGTATGTTTGGCCGAAAGCAGCGCACGCCCGCCGCGCCTGCGGCAGAGTAAAGCGTCCCATTGCGGCGCAAAGCGCGGGTTTCGTAACGCGCTGATTACTTTTGAGGGGCATAACAGCCTGGTGTAATTGCTAGCTAATGGTCTGTTTCATTGATGGAATCCAGCGCACTCGATCTTGCTGAAATCGATCCTCCGCAGTGGCGGGTTTTGGTGAATGGGTCTGTTTACGGGCCATATACGCTGGGCCAGATGCAGGGCTTCATACGTGAGCGGCGCATCCTTGAGCAGACGCGAGTTGCCTGCGGCGATGGCGGTGCGTTCACCTCTGCGTCTGATCATGAAGGTTTGAGCGGTCTGTTTGGCGCGCTGAAGTCTCCGGCAGAAGATGCAGGCGCCGAGCCTGCAAACTATCTTGTGATCGCGCGGCTCGCCGCGACCGGCGAAATGCAGCTGATTTCAGCGTTGAATCGGCTCGGCAAGTTCGCCGAGGTCATGCCGGGCGTATGGGCCTTGCGATCAACCGCGCGGCAGGCCCGAATTCGCGATCGCATTCACGCGACGATTGGCTCAACCGATCAGGTCATGATTGCGAATGCGACAACGGGACGGCTGGCCTGGTTGAACCTTGGCCCTGAGGCCGACATCCATATCAAGACTGTCTGGGACGCGAAGATCAGCTAGGCTGTTTCTTCAATTTCGGCCGGTTCCGGCGCGGCTTTTCCGAGGATCATGTCGGCGGCTTTTTCGGCGACCATGATTGTTGGTGCGTTTGTGTTTCCGCCGATGAGGGTCGGCATCACGGACGCATCCACGACGCGAAGGCCCTCAACGCCGCGAACTCTCAGTTCACCGTCCAGAGGATCGGTGTCATGGATGCCCATCGCGACGGTGCCCACCGGGTGGTAGATCGTCTCGCCGGTTTCGCGAATGAAGGTATCGATGTCTTCGTCAGACTGGACCGAGCTGCCAGGAAGGTACTCTTCGCCGCGAAATGTCGAAAACGCGTCCTGCGCTGCGATCTCACGGCAGATTTTCACCGCTTCCCGCATGGCTCGACGGTCTTCTTCGGTGGCGAGATAGTTCGGGTCAATCAGCGGGTGGTCGAACGGGTCATTGCTGGCGAGCGTAATGGAACCGCGGCTTTCGGGGCGCAGCTGGCAGGCATGGATGGTAAAGCCATCGCTTTTCACTTCCGTACGGCCATGCTCGACCATCATGGCGTTGACGTAGTGGAGTTGGAGGTCAGGGCGGTCGAGGCCTTCGCGCGACTTCAGGAAGGCGCCAGCCTGAAGGAAATTATCCCGACCCGGACCCTTCTTGCGAAGCAGGTAATTCAGGCCCACCGCGATCTTCTTCAGTCCCGCCTGTTTCGAATAGGCCGACAGCTTCTGGGTCATTTTGTAAATGACAGTCACGTCGAGATGGTCCTGGAGGTTTTGACCAATGCCAGGGCTGTTCGCGATGACAGGGATATCGTGAACGCGCAGTTGTTCCTCCGGTCCGATGCCTGAAAGCATCAGCAATTGTGGAGACTGGACGGCTCCAGCGCAGACGATCACTTCCTTGCCGGCTGTCACAATATCCGGCTCGGCGCCGGGTTTGGAAACGGTCTCGACGCCGTGCACTCGGCCGCCACGCATGACGACGCAGCTGACAAGAGCCGTGCTTAGCACGGTGAGGTTTGGACGCTCATCGAGGACAGGGCGTAGAAATGCTGAGGCCGCACTCCATCGTTCACCGTCATTGATGGTGCGCTGATAGCGGCCAACGCCTTCCTGCTGGCTGCCATTGAAATCTTCAGTCTGCGCATGGCCAGCCTGTTGTCCGGCCTCAATAAAGGCATTGTAGGAAATTGAATCCAAAGGGCTTTCTTCAACAACAAGCGGTCCGTCCGTACCATGATGAAGAGACCCGTCGCCCTTGTAACCTTCGGACCTCCGGAAATAGGGCAGGACTTCGCTATAGCCCCAGCCGCGCAGGCCGGACTGGCGCCACTGATCGTAATCGCGCGCATGGCCGCGAATATAGATCATGCCATTGATGGCTGAGGAGCCGCCCCAACCCTTGCCGCGCGGCCACCAGAGCTTGCGGTCATTCATGTGCGTCTGGGGCGTCGTGTAGAATCCCCAATTATTGTCATTGACGTCCTTGATGAGATTCCCGACCCCAGCGGGCATGCGGACCATCAGGCTGTTCGCCTTGCCGCCGGCTTCGATCAGGCACACCGAAATCGCAGGGTCGGCGCTCAACCGATTGGCGAGGACGCAGCCCGCGCTGCCAGCCCCGACGATCACATAATCATAGCCTTTCGCTTTGCCCATTTGCTGCCGCTCCGCCCGTAACTGGTTATGTTTTCTAGGCTTCGATAGTGTCAGCTTTATCAAAAGCTTCAACCATTTATGAACTTGCTGCGCCTAGTCCTGATGTGTGGGGCGAGCTCTGAACTTGCCTGAATGGCCAATGAAGGAGGGGCAAATGCAAGCTCTTTCGAAGAAAAATTCAAGTCTGCGGATTCGTCCTGACCTGCACAAGGACAGGCGGCGCAATGTGCGCGTGAGCGTCGGGTTGAATGGCCGATTTCTGACCGGAGAAAGCGACGATCACAGTCTTCTGACGCGCAATATTTCCTGCGGCGGCGCCGAGATGATCGCGAATGTATGCCCGAGCCCGGACGCGTCCATGATCTGCTATCTTGACGATCTCGGCCGCCTCGAAGCGCAGTTTGTCCGCAAGACCGAGCATGGCTTTGCTGTGAAATTCAATGTCTCAAAACGCAAGCGGGACAAGATTGCGGACCGGCTCACCTGGCTCGCCAATTACAAGCAATTGGGGCTCGACGACGAACGTGAAGCGCCGCGCTATTCCGGCGGTGGGCCAGCGCTCGTGACGCGCGCCAATGGCCGCGTGCTTCAGTGCCGTACGATCGATATTTCTCTGGCGGGCGCCGCCTTTGAAGGGGATGGCCCGGCTCCGCCTATCGGTGAAGTTGTTTCGGTTGGTAATCTGCAGGGCGAAGTTGTTCGCACGCTGCGCAATGGGTTTGCGATCCGCTATATTCACAAGTCTCCAAAACCCTGACTTACGACATCTGACTTGAACGGGCGCTGGCGGCTTGCCATCTCATCCCCATAAATCCGGAGGCTAGCATGGTCGAAAATCCCGATATTGGGGCACCGCCGCCGCCATGGCGTCGTTTGCGGTTCGAGGCGAAGGCCGCCGCTGCGGATGAACCAGCGCTGGCAAGCTACATTGATGCAGCGATCCTCTCGCATGACACGATCTGCCGCGCACTGGCCTTTCATCTGGCTGAAAAACTGGCCGGACCAGAAATGGGGGCCCAGCAATTCCGCCATATTATCGCAACGGCTTATGACCATGAGGATGCGCTGGTTGAAGCGGCCGCGTCCGACATGCAGGCCGTGCTCGAGCGTGATCCGGCTTGTCGCGGCATGCTGCAGCCTTTCCTGTTCTTCAAAGGCTTTTTGGCGCTGCAGACGCAACGCATCGCCAATCGCCTCTGGCGAGAGGGCCGTGAGACGCTTGCTTTCCATTTCCAGTCCCGCGCCAGCGAACTGTTCGGTGTCGATATACATCCAGCGGTAAAGATGGGCAGCGGCATCATGCTCGACCACGCAACCAATATCACGATCGGTGAGACCGCCGTGGTCGGCGACGGCTGTTCCATCCTGCAAGGCGTCACGCTGGGTGGTACCGGCAAGGAAATTGGTGACCGGCACCCGAAAATCGGGCGCGGCGTGCTGGTGTCTGTCGGGGCGAAGGTGCTCGGCAATATCACCATCGGTGACGAAGCGAAGATCGCCGCAGGCAGCGTTGTGTTGAAAGACGTGGCGCCGAATACGACGGTCGCAGGCGTTCCGGCGCGCGTGGTTGGCGGGGAAGCCCACAACCCCGCTCGCAGCATGGACCAGACCATCCCTGAGTCAAAATAGACGGACTCGCTAAGCGCTTTGCTTTCTTCTAGGGTTTGTTTTTCGACAAACGCTTGAGGTGGGACATGTTGAAATTGCTGGGCGGCTTCGGGCTCGTTTCAACCAAGATCGTGCTGACCTTTTTCATGGTCATCTTCCTTCTGTTGATAGGCTTTGCGTTTTTTCCGGATGTGCTCAATCGCCTGCAGGACTTCACGAACTGGATCGAAGGCCAGATACGCGATCCGGACATTGATGAGCGCGGCAAGTACCTGTTCCGCACACTTGTCAATGAGAACACGATTTTCGGTATCATCATGACGCTCATTGCCCGCGCGTTGATCGAGTTCCTGTTCTGGATTTTTGGGGTCATGTGGCGCGCGGTAAACCCGCCGGAAGACAAGAAAACCGAACCGGTCACCGGCCAGCGGGTCGCTGATGCGCCGCCGACCTATTATGAAAACTGAGGAAAAATAGGGCGGTGGCATTTAAGCCGCGCTCCAATTGCCTTAAGGCCTGTCCCGTACACGACAGGAGACACCCATGGAAAAAGAAGAAACCCTGCGCCTTGAGGCGTACCTGAAGGAAAAGATCAATCCGGGCATCCGTCTTGTCGCCCGCAGCCAGACCGATGATTCCGTTGAAGTTTACCTCGGCGCTGAATTTATTGCGGTTGTCTACAAGGATGTCGACGAGGGCGAGACCTCATATCAGTTCCAGATGACGGTGCTGAAAGAAGACCTTCAATAACGGCAAGACGATGCCGGCAGACAAAAAACGGGCGGTCTTCTGACCGCCCGTTTCTTTATGAATACGCTTCGCGTTCGGTGAAACGCTAGAGAACGTCGAGCATCTCCGCGACGAGGGGGTGGCGGACAATATCCTGACCTTCAAGATAGACCACTTCGGCGTCTGACAGGCCGCCAAGTTTTTCGGCGGCTTGTGCGAGACCGGAAAGGTGGGGCAGCAGGTCGGACTGTGCCGGATCGCCCGTGACGGCCATGGTCGAATGCCAGCCGAGCCGGGTCAGCAGCATCTTCAGCTGTGTGTAGGTGCAGTTCTGGGCTTCGTCGATCACCACGAAAGCATTGTTGAGTGTGCGTCCGCGCATGAAGCCGATCGGTGCGATCTCGATCAGGCCTTCGCCCATCATGTGCTTGAGTTGTTGCGGTGAAAGCCGGTCGGCAAGCGCATCATAAAGCGGGCGGAGATAGGGTGCGAGCTTGTCTTCCATTGCGCCTGGCAGAAAGCCGATCTGTTCGCCGGCCTCGACGGCAGGGCGGGAGAGGATGATCCGCGCAACCTTGCCTTTCTGGAGCGCCTCGACCGCCTTGCAGATGGCGAGATAGGTCTTTCCCGTTCCGGCCGGGCCGAGGGCGCAGACGAGAGATTTGGTCTCCAGCGCTTTCATCAGACGCGCCTGATTTTCAGACCGGGGTTTTACATTCTTCTGGTAGCGCTGCTCGCGCGGTGTATTCGGGTTGCGTACCTTGTCGGCATCGTCCGGATGCCAGCCTCCCTGGATTGCGTAGAGCCTTGCTTCGTTTCTCGATTTACCTCCCATTTCCTCCAGGAAGCCCATGGCTTCCAATTCGGCGTTCGCTTTCTGGCGCTTGGCAGAGGCTCTTTTACCCATGTGAGGATCTCCTTTTTGGGTACAAAAAAACCGCCGGGCAGAATTGCCGGGCGGCTACGCAAAATCGGGAGAGGGAAGCTTCGGCCCTTTCACAAAGGCCGGGCGGTATTTCTGGCAGAGATGGTCTGAACACCATCGGCACTTGCCTCCCGAATCTCTCGACGATTAGAGATTACCAAGGTTAATGCGCGCTTAACCAGATATATTGCGCAAGAAATTTTAGTGACAAGCAGGGACCAGAAACATGGCACTTTACGATCTCGATGGCGTCAAACCGAGCATACCAGACAGCGGCAATTACTGGGTCGCTGAAAATGCGACGGTTTTGGGCCGTGTGATTCTCAGGGAGAATGCGAGCGTCTGGTTCAACGCCGTACTGCGCGGCGACAATGACCCAATTGAGATTGGCGAGAACTCAAACATCCAGGATGGCAGTGTTCTTCACACCGATCATGGCGTGCCGCTTACCCTTGGGAAAAATGTCACGGTCGGTCACATGGTCATGCTGCATGGCTGCACAATCGGTGACGGTACGCTGATCGGGATTGGCTCCACGATCCTCAACCGCGCCAAGATCGGCAAGAACTGCATCATTGGTGCGCACTCGCTTATCCCCGAGGGCAAGGAGATTCCGGACAATTCGCTGGTGATGGGCGCGCCAGGCAAGGTTGTACGCCAGCTCGATGACGGCGCTGCACAGATGATTGCGGCATCGGCGCAGGTCTATGTCGACAATTGGAAGCGTTTCAAAAGCGGGCTGAAACGGATCGACGGCTAGTCGATATCGTTGCTGGCGACCAGTTTGAGGTGTGGCTCTGGCTTGCCGCTATCCGGTGGAAAGAGCGCTGTGACACGGTGGCGCCAGACCGGGCGTCCACGCAGGAACACTTCTCCGCCGAGGGTCTGGTAGAGACCGAGAATTCTGGCGCCGCCGTCCTGATGCGGCGGCTTGGCAAGCGGTGCCAGGATCAGCTCAAGGTCAACGCGCTCGCCCGTCAGCGATTCTCCGCGACCGCGAACGACCCCGGGCAGACGTTCTTCAAGAATTGACTTCAGGAAGAGCTCAAGCATGGCGCGGTCGTGACCGGCCCAGAAGTTGAGGAAATTGTGGTCAGTAAGTTGTCGGCCGAGTGATGACTGGATCTGGTCTCCAGCTGTGCGAAAGACCCAGTCGCTTTCGCCAGCATCCTGGATAACGAACAGGCGCGAGACGAGATCGGGATGATCGCGGGTAGCTGGCGCTGCTGAGCCATCAGGGCTGGCGGCATGCATGCGTTGCCAAGCGGTCAGCAAGGTCTGGCTGTTCGGGTGTAATGTACGGTCCAGCATCCAGGTGTGTCACTCTTACTATTATTATATTGCTGCGCGGATGGCGCTCTTATGAGAACCGGACTTCGCAAGGCGCGGGCCAAACGCATTTCAACACCTGTCAGGCGTATTCTTTATCGGACTGGGACATTTTTCGCGGTTCACGCGAGCTGCGGCATGGATCGTGCTTCTTACCAGGCGAAGAGCCACGGAGACACGTCATGCGCGTTTCAACACGATACACATTCATCACCGGCGCGGGAATCGCTGCCGTTATCGCCCTCACTGCTGCAGCGACTGCAGGCGGTGGAAGCAGCAGCTGTCATGGCTGTAATGCGCCGCCACCACCACCGCCGAGCTACAATCCCCAAAACGGATCGCCTTGCTGCACCGGCGGACGCAATCACGGTATCTTTGTGCCGGGCGTCAATGTCGCTGGCCCGAACATCTCGATTGGCGGCAGCAATGTGAATGTGGGCGGCGGCACGCTGAACTTCTCTGCACAGACCAATCTGAATGTCATGGCGGCTGCTTCAGCCAACTCTGAAGTCGTTGCCTATGCAGGCGGCGGTGGCGGCTTTGGCGGTCCAGCACCCGTCGGTATGAGCTCGATCGAAAACCTGAACGTCGTGGGCGGCGATGAGGTTTACACCGAGACCGTGGTTGAGCAGGTGCCGACCGTCGAGGAGTATTGCGTCGACGAAATCAGCTACAAGACGTCATGGCGCGCTATTCAGGCGGTGTGTATCGACGATACGGGTTCGCCGCATCCAGCCTCGCAGGTGGATGGCGGCCAGTCCATCAAGTCCAGCTTTTCAGGTGAAGTCTATCGCTGCGTTGCTGGCTCTCGCCTTCAGGTCACGATTGGTTCTGCCGATAACGGCAAGGCCAATTTTGATCATGGTCAGACCATGTCCTGCGCCAAGGGCGAAGCCCTGATCTTCAAGCCCGGTGGCCAGCTTTCCTGCGCGCCGCAGAAACCGCAGCGCGACTGTAATGAGCGCTCCCTTCTGCGTCGTCACGGACCGGGCATCAAAATCTTCGAAGGACGCCACGCGGAAAAAGTCTGTGTGCCCCAGCAGCGTACGGTGATGAAGTCCGTTACGCGGGAAGTCCAGAAAGTCCGCGAAAGTGCAACAGGCTCCATGGTGTTCGATGGCGGAGTAGGCCAGGGCGTGTACTAAAAACCAGACTTTTCAATAATATAGATGACTGGAAGGCCCCGCTGATAGCGGGGCTTTTTCTTGTCATGTCATAAAAAGTTCGTCTGATATTTTGCGGTGTTGCAGGATTACAAAGTTGCATCGTTGCATAGCGCTGCTACGCCTGAAGGGCGTGTGATTCGCACGATAATAAAATAATACGAATATTCAGGAGACGTGAGAGATGAGGCAAAATTCCAAAACTCGGTCGCAAATTTCAATCTTCAAAGCTTCGCTGTGTGTCGGTGTCGGCCTGAGCGCCTTGATGGCTGCGCCAATGTCTGTGGCGAGCGCGCAGGATGAGGAAGCTGATGAGGGTCCGCGCCGGCTCAATGCCGTTGTTGTTGAGGCGACCCGCCGCGAAGGCACCACTGTGCAGGATGTGCCGGTATCAGTTACGGCATTTGACTCCGCGCTCCTGGAAGATACCGGTGTCGCCCGCCTGAATGATATCGAGCAGATCGCTCCATCCATTCAGATCGCTCAGACAGAATCGGCGGCCTCGGGAACAAGCATCTCTATCCGCGGCATCGGCACGGGCTCAAACAATCCGGGCTTCGAGCCGGCCGTTGGCGTTGTCATTGATGGCGTTTACCGCACGCGCACCGGCATCGCGCTGTCCGAACTGCCGGAGCTTGCCGGCATCGAAGTGCTTCGCGGCCCTCAGGGTACGCTTTTCGGCCGAAATACGTCTGCTGGCGTCGTCTCTATCAATACCGCAAAGCCGCAGTTTGACCCGAATGCCTATGTCGAAGTCGGCGCAGGCAATTACGGCATGTATAGCCTTGAAGCGTCAACCACAGGCGGGATCACCGACAACCTGGCTGGCCGGTTCGATATCAAGAAACGGTCGCGTGACGGATATATCGACGACGTCAATTCAGATCGTGAACTGAACAATCTGGACCGCTTCCTGATGCGGGGTCAGTTGCTGTGGGAGAATGCTGAAAATGCGAGCTTCCGCGTGATTGCAGATTATGGCCAGACCAATGAGGACTGCTGTATCGGCGTGAACCTCGTGCAAGGTCCAACCGCGGCGGCCGTGAACCTCGGAGCGAGCTTTGCAGGACTTCAGGGCTTTCCTAACGCGCAACCCGATGACTTGAAGGTGGCGCTGTCGCCAAATCGCGAAATCTCGGATGATGTCGAGGAATGGGGCATCTCCGGTGAGTACAAGAACCGCTTCGGCACAATGAACTTCACCTCGGTCACCGCTTATCGTGACTGGCAGGCCATGCGTGGCCAGGACATCGACTTTTCTGGCATCGACCGCGCCTACCGCGATGGCACGGAAATCACCGACAAGGTGTTCACCCAGGAATTCCGTTTGCAGGACACGATGGGCAATATCGACTGGCTTGTCGGTGCGTTCTACATGAACGAGCAGCTCGGCTATGACGATACCATCCAGACCGGCACTCAAGCCAATCTGTACACGGACCTTGTGACAGCCGGTTCGACCGCGAATGCGCTGGCGCCAACCGGCTTTCAGCTGACCGGATCGGTTCCGGGCATTCCTTCGCTGTTCGTGACGTTGCCGAATGGGTCTCCGGCCCTGCGCATCGCGCCAGGTGTTCCCGCGGGTCTTCCGTCATTCCTGATTCCAGGGCTTGGCGATGGTGATGGTCAGAATTCGGACGATTATGATGTCACCACGAATGCGGCGGCGCTGTTTACGCACAATGAGATCTTCCTGTCGGACAAGCTGACTGCAACGGTTGGCGCGCGCCTGAACTATGAAGAAAAAGAGATCGAATACGACCTCTTCTCGTCGGCACCGACCTGTGACTTCTATTTCACGCCAAACGGCCAGTCTGTGCTCGCACAGCTAGCCGCGATCGACGCGACCCAGCTGGCACTGCTGTCATGTAACCCGGCTGTAAATTCCGAGTATAATGGAAGTGCCACTGACAAATTTGATGAGACCCAGGTCACCGGCACCGCGAAGCTTGCCTACGCGTTCACGCCGGACTTCATGTCGTACATCTCTTATGCGCGCGGCTTCAAATCGGGTGGTTACAACCTCGACCGGTCTGGCTTCGATAGCGTTCTGTTCGGCGGTGACGGTGCTCAGCCATCCGACCTGCAATTCGATGCAGAAACCGTCGACAGCTATGAACTTGGCTGGAAATCGACGTTCAACTCGATTGATGCGACGTTGAACGGTGCGGTCTTCTACCAGACCGTGTCAGACTTCCAGGAGAACTTCTTCACCGGAACGAACTTCCGCGTGATCAACTCCGACGTCGAAAGCTATGGCCTGGAGCTCGATAGCTCGATCCAGCCGGTCGCTGGGCTGACGTTGCAGGCAGGGTATGCCTACACCAAGGCGGAACGTGAGGACGACGTATTTACCCCGCTGGGTGACGGCACGTTCCAGCAGCTCGCAGATGGCGGTGAGCAACTTGCGCAAATTCCGGAGCATGTCGTCACGGCAGCCGGCACGTATCTCTATGATATTTCGCCAAACCTTCGCGGCCTGTTCCACCTCAATGCGCGCTACAGCTCCGAACACACAACGTCGGCTGCAACGGCTGGCATTGCTGATAATGACGCGTTCACGCTTGTTGGTGGTCGGATCGGCATCCAGTCGGCCGATGGCGGTTGGGAGTTCTCGATCTTCGGTGAGAATATCACCGACGAGTACTACAACCTCGCATCTTTCGCGGTGCCGGAGCAGACAGGAACGATTGCGGTCTATCCGGGACTGCCGACCATGTATGGCGCAGAGCTGAAGGTAAACTTCTAGGCGTCTTGCCAAGTCTTAAGTCAGAAAGCCCCGTCTGGTCAGGCGGGGCTTTTTTCATGGGACCGGGAGCGCAGAGCCACGCAGGTCAGGATGAACGTCAGAACTTCGAAGGAGGCGAACGCCCAGCTTGTCGCTGTTGGCGTGTCCCCGGCGATGAGAGAGACGGCGCGAGAGAGGGTGTAGCCTCCCATATAAGCGGCGAGAAACCACAGCGCTGGACGCTCGAATTTCGCCGGTTGAAGGGCGCCCATTCCGGTGAGAGCCGCCGCGCCGAGGCTGACGCCGCCATATATGCCGCGCATCTCGAACACATTGTTCGGGCCACTCGTCTCGACACCGAGCTGGGCGGTCATGCCGAGCGGGTCAAAAAGAGACCAGAGGCCAAACGCAATAAAGAGCAGGGCGATCAGCCCGAGAAAAAGTCGTGTCCACATGACTGTAGATGTAGGTGGCGCACGCATACTTGCGAATCCAGTCTACGCCGCCGCTCCAAAAAGTGCGGCGTGACCCGTAGGGGTCAAGACGAGTGGTTCGCCCCTAGCTACCCAGAAAGACCAATCGTAGCAAAAAGGGGAATAGAATGACCATGAAAACGATATTCGCGGCAGCGCTTGCTGCTGGAATGATGACGACAGTTTCGGGCTGTGGAACCGTCGCGGGAGCTGCCGGGTCGGCGATTGCTGGACAGGCCGCGAGCAGCAAGCTTGCCAGCGGCGGCAATAAGCGGCGATTCTCGCGGAAAAGCTGTGAGGAACTTGAGCAGGAAATCGTCGGCGCGCAGCGCTCGATGATGAACCCGACAAATATCCTCTATGCCCGGTCCTACATCAAGGACGCCAAGGCCGTGGCCGTTGAGAAGGAATGCGCGTTCGTCGAAACTGAAGAGGTCGATGACAAGGATGAGGGGTCCTGATCAGCTGATTCACGGACGCTCCGCTTGAGAATCAAAAGCCCCTGCCTTCTGACGAAGGCAGGGGCTCATGGATCGGCAGATCCTCAGCCGGAGACTTATGTCCCCTCTAGTCGCCGACTGATTGGAGTGTGGCAGAGTTGCCAATTGCTGTTGCAGAGCCGTAGACCGCGCCGCCATAAGCGACATGAGCTGAGCCCATTGCGTAGGTCTGGCCATTATTGACCTGGTTGATCTGGCCGCCGACGGCGCCTTCGCTGCAATAATTGCAGATCGTCGCGGTTGCGGCATTGCCGATGGCGGTCGATGTCACGATGCCCGTGCCGCCTGTCCATGACTGGCCGGTAAAGCTCGCCTGGCTACCAACCGTTCCATCATTTGTCTGGTCGGCATAGATCGCGGTGTCTGACCCGATATTGGAGATGAGGGCCGAATTGCCGACGCCATAGGCGCTGGAGGTGGCATAGCCGGACCAGTGATCGAGTGTGACATAGGATTGGGCGTCGACATCGGCGCCGTTTTGCTGCGTGGTCGGTGCGCCTTCAAGGCCGAGCGTGGCATAGCCCCACTCATTATTGACGGTCGCAGAGTTGCCGAAGCTGTTTGTGGATGCGGTCACGTTGGTGCCGTCATTCATGTAAACGTCTGTTACGCCGGTAATGGTCGATCCTGATTCGGTTTTCTGGAGCGCGCGATTGTAATTGCTGCTGGTATAGCCGGTCGATGAGGTGGCGTTGCCGCCAGCAACCGTCGCATAGCCGGCATAGTAGCCGTCGCAGCAAGCGTCAGCGTCAGTCTCGGCGCGAACATCGGCAGCGCTGTATTGCGTCTGGTCAGCGATATTGGTGCCGAAATTGTTGTCGCTCGAGGAGACGTTGGCGATGGCCGTGGTCGCGCTCGAAGCTGTGGCCGCGCCGAGTAGTTCCATCTCGCTGGAGGCGCTGACAGTACCCGAAGCGGTCTGCGTGCCCCACAGCGTGTTGGTGGCGTAGTCCGTGCCGCTGGTGATGGCATTGCCATAGGCAGTGGTCGTCGAGACAGCGGTATCGGCCGAATATCCACGAAGCGCGTTCGTTGCCGTTGCGCTTGCATCGAAGTCCTGCCGGACTGTGGCCGTTACATCGCCAGATCCGCGCACGGCCGCTGCCGCGTTACCCACAGCCGTCGAAGTCGACGAGACCTCTGGCGTGTAGTCGGGAACGTAGACATCCATTTCGGACCACACGTCGCCCATCTGGACCTGATCAATCGTGCCGCTCTCCTGGGCGTGAGCGAAAGCCGATGCAGACATGGCCAGTGCGATGAGCGTCGTGATCCGGGTTGCGTTGCTGATCATATCAGCCTCCGTCTTGTGTTGGGGCGTTGCTGCGGGCCGCAATTAGTTGCGGCCACGAAGGGCAGGGTCACGCTTGCTGTGCCAGTTGGAGGCAATTTCGCGTGACGGGCCGTTATATTCTTCCAGCGGAGCGCCGCGTGGGACGAAGTCGCCCGTGACGCTGTTGGTGGAGATGGCGCCGGCGGTCTGCGAACAGACATCGCTGGACGGAATCGCATAGAGATTCGCCATCATCTCCAGCACGGCGCGTTCGACAACCGAACGAATCGCCAACTGGATCGGCTCCTGCGCGCGTCCCCCGACACCCACATCAAATACGTTGCCATTGGCAAAATCGAACACACCGAGGGAAACCTCGCGGCCGATGATCTGCTTCTGGTAGGAAATCACGTCGACGACTTCGAGCGACTCGGTTTCGACGAGACGAAGATCGAGACCGACATTGATGACGTACATCTTGGCGCCGATCGAACCTTTCGGGTCCATCGCATCGGTGTCGCCGACAAAGGCTTCGCCGCCCACGGAACGGATATTATAGTTCAGCTCGGTGATGCCGCCGACCAGATAATAGTCCGATCCCGGGATCGAGCCGGCCGTGATCTTGCGGAAGTCCTCAGGGACATCGTCGCCGATCAGCTTGTTGTTGGCATATTTGAGTTCGAGTTCAGACACCGAAGTATCGAATCGCTCGACCAGGCGTGCGCCAGATTTGGCGAATGCGGAGATGGCCATGAGCGACGCGCCTTGCGTGACGCGGCGACCACCCTCGATGTCGGCCTTGCCGGTGTAGTCCAGAATGCGTCCGACAGCGATTCGCGGAGCGCGATAATTCGACTGGCGAGCATAGTGACCCATGCAAACGAGGCCTTCAGAATAAGGCGTCGGGTTCGCGGTGACCGGCGCATTGCCAATCGGCTTTGCGTAGAGGCCGCTTGACCCTGCCACTGGAGAGACACAGCCCGTTGCAAACACTGCGCTGGCGAGAACCGCTGCAGACGCTTTCGCGCGGGCGATGGTGAAAAGAGAGGTAAGGCTATTCATTGAGGTCGAGCTCCCCATTGAGAACGACCGACTGGTCGCCATTATTGATCTGTGTCGAGTCGATGATCACGGTGTTGTAATTGCCGTTCGTGATCACGTTGAGCTGGTTGCCGACCGCTGTGCCGGTGCCGATCATGCCGTAGCCGCCGTCGGTCTGTCCCCAACCTGTGTTGAGGCCGCCGCCGAGGCCGGTGCCGCCACCGATCAGCCCGTTGACAACGACGCGGTTGTTCATCGCGTCACGGGTGCCGGCCGAAAAAGGCTGGCTTTCCTGGCCGTAACCGTAGCCATACGGGCGTTCGAATTCAGACATGCTGGTTGCTGCCTGCGCGCTGGCTTGTGGTGCGACTGCGACAAGGGTGAGTCCCGCAATGCCCAGAAGCCCAGTCATTATTTCAGTTGTAATCTTCATCTGCCGATCCCTTTTGGGGTTGATGCCCCACCAGCTTGCAACGGGCGTGCCAGTTTGAGGGAATGCCCAAGTCAAAATTCGTCTGGCAGGGGAACAGTGACCCGTATTTGCGGTGTCAAACCGGCCTAAATCAGGGAAAGCGTCTCGATTCGGCACGATTGAGCTGTCCAGGACTTAATTTCCTGATCCTTCGCTCGCGCGCGGGTCTGTGATATGACAGGCGCATAAAAAGAACCAGAAGGAGGAAACGCAGATGCTGATTGATCAGATTCTGAAGACCAAAGGTGATGTGGTCACATCCATAGAGGCGTCAAAATCATTGGCTGACGCAGCCAGATTGCTCGACGAAAAGAAGATCGGTGCCGTTGTGGCGATGAATGGATCGGCGCTCGCCGGCGTTTTGTCTGAGCGCGATATCGCTCGTCAGGTCGCCCGTCATGGCCGCGACGCTTTGGACCTGACTGTCGAAGAATCGATGACGCGAGGCGTTATTACCGCCCATCCCGGCGAGTCGATCGATCAATGCCTTGGGCGGATGACCGACCGCCGGATACGACATCTACCCATCATGCGGGACGGCGAACTCGCTGGCATCATTTCGATCGGGGACCTCGTCAAATGGAAGATCGAGGAAACCCGCGCCGAAGCTGACGCTATGGCAGAGTATATAAAAGGCGGTTGAATCGCCTCTTGGGTGATTTTTGGGCTTGCCAAAACCCCCGAACAGATTCTATATGATCGGTTCCATCTGAAACGCCTCTGACTTTGCGGGGCTGGCGAATGCCGGCTCAGTGAGGCAGCGTTTTGCGCCAAATTTGCAGGAAATGGCTTTTTTGCCGTGTTTCTGCAGAGAAGTGCAGAAGGGTTGTTGACGGAAGAAAGGCTGGCCCATACAAGCCCGCTTCCTTCTGGAAAGACCCACCGGAACAACGAGGTTGACTAACAGCCTCGGCGGGACGGTTTGTGCTTTAAAATCTGCGGTTCTGACAGGTGACTGTCTTGAATTGCAGAGGAGTGCAAAAGGGTTGTTGACGGGATGATGAGTGGTCAATACAAGCCGCTCTCCTTCTGGAAACAACCTGCCAGATCAGCGGAAGCCTCGCGCTTCCAAAGAGACGGCGTTGTGCTTCAATTCTGTAGTTTTCTGGCTTCTCGCCGCGAACTGCAGAGGGTGCAGAAAAGGGTGTTGACGGAGTTTGGTCAGGCACATATATGCCGCCTCTCTCCTGAAGACGCCCACCCAAATCGGGGCCGCTTTCTGCGGCAGTCGAGACCGGGTTCTGCGCTTTGAAAATTGCAGGTTTCACAGGTCACTGTGATCTTCTGCAGAAAGCGCAAAAAGGGTGTTGACGAGGGAAACGGCGGGCCATATAAGCCGCCACTTCCGACGCGGGGCAGCGATGCTCCAGATCGGGTTTCGGGCTCCGGCCTGAGCTGTTTGACATCGCAGGGATTAGGAAGAGAAACGCAGGCGGCATGAGCGGCTAGCGGGGCCTCAGGCCCCAATGACGATCATGACGATGCGTTTCAAGGAAATACCTTTTCATAATGTATCCGGTTTCGGCCGGATTGTTTGTGATTAGGGTTTCCCGTCAAAACGCAAATTGCAATCAGCAATTGCCGTCTCAATTTCCTGAGACGGATTTACGTCAGATCGGACACTCAACCTGAGAGTTTGATTCTGGCTCAGAACGAACGCTGGCGGCAGGCTTAACACATGCAAGTCGAACGACATAGTGGCAGACGGGTGAGTAACGCGTGGGAACGTGCCTTTCACTACGGAATAGCTCTTGGAAACGAGTGGTAATACCGTATACGCCCTCCGGGGGAAAGATTTATCGGTGAAAGATCGGCCCGCGTTAGATTAGTTTGTTGGTGGGGTAATGGCCTACCAAGACTACGATCTATAGCTGGTCTGAGAGGATGATCAGCCACACTGGGACTGAGACACGGCCCAGACTCCTACGGGAGGCAGCAGTGGGGAATATTGGACAATGGGCGCAAGCCTGATCCAGCCATGCCGCGTGAATGATGAAGGCCTTAGGGTTGTAAAATTCTTTCGCTAGGGATGATAATGACAGTACCTAGTAAAGAAGCCCCGGCTAACTTCGTGCCAGCAGCCGCGGTAATACGAAGGGGGCTAGCGTTGTTCGGAATTACTGGGCGTAAAGCGCGCGTAGGCGGGCTATTAAGCCAGATGTGAAAGCCCGGAGCTCAACTCCGGAACTGCATTTGGAACTGGTAGCCTAGAGACCAGGAGAGGTTAGCGGAATACCGAGTGTAGAGGTGAAATTCGTAGATATTCGGTGGAACACCAGTGGCGAAGGCGGCTAACTGGACTGGTACTGACGCTGAGGCGCGAAAGTGTGGGGAGCAAACAGGATTAGATACCCTGGTAGTCCACACCGTAAACGATGAGAGCTAGTTGTTGGCAGGCATGCCTGTAGGTGACGCAGCTAACGCATTAAGCTCTCCGCCTGGGGAGTACGGTCGCAAGATTAAAACTCAAAGAAATTGACGGGGGCCCGCACAAGCGGTGGAGCATGTGGTTTAATTCGAAGCAACGCGCAGAACCTTACCAGCTCTTGACATCCCGATCGCGGTTAGTGGAGACATTAACCTTCAGTTAGGCTGGATCGGTGACAGGTGCTGCATGGCTGTCGTCAGCTCGTGTCGTGAGATGTTGGGTTAAGTCCCGCAACGAGCGCAACCCTCGCCCTTAGTTGCCAGCATTTAGTTGGGCACTCTAGGGGGACTGCCGGTGCTAAGCCGGAGGAAGGTGGGGATGACGTCAAGTCCTCATGGCCCTTACGGGTAGGGCTACACACGTGCTACAATGGCGCTGACAGAGGGTTAATCCCTAAAAGGCGTCTCAGTTCGGATTGTCTTCTGCAACTCGAAGGCATGAAGTTGGAATCGCTAGTAATCGTGGATCAGCATGCCACGGTGAATACGTTCCCGGGCCTTGTACACACCGCCCGTCACATCATGGGAGTTGGTTCTACCCGAAGGCTGTGCGCTAACTTAGGAGGCAGCAGACCACGGTAGGATCAGCGACTGGGATGAAGTCGTAACAAGGTAGCCGTAGGGGAACCTGCGGCTGGATCACCTCCTTTCTAAGGATGTTTTCGACTAGTCTGCTCGCAGACTTCGAAAGCTCTTTTAGCAAAATCGCTGCAGAGCTTGCTCTGACAGCAAAACATATGCGGCTGTTCGTGCCGTCTTCGTTTCTCTTCCTTCATTCGCCGTGCCGGCCAGCTGGACGGCATAGTTCAGCGAGCCCCGGGTCCTGGGATTAGGGCCGGTAGCTCAGGTGGTTAGAGCGCACGCCTGATAAGCGTGAGGTCGATGGTTCAACTCCATCTCGGCCCACCACGACCCTATGGGGATGCGCCGGGCCTATGCTTTGCTGACACATTCCGGTTTTGGGGCCTTAGCTCAGCTGGGAGAGCGCCTGATTTGCATTCAGGAGGTCAGCGGTTCGATCCCGCTAGGCTCCACCAAGCCTTTGGCGAATGAAAGAAGTATCCAAGTTTCCGGATCTAGTATCCGGGATGTTTGTAATCGTGAGGGAAAGACTGATCCGGCTTGTATCGCCGCTCGGCTCAAATTTATTTGGGTCTGGTGATGCCAGCTTCAGCCGAACAACGTGAGGTGTCATAGGAGTATGACAATAAAGCCTTACGCCAAAGGGTCAGTCTGCAAGAAACCAACATGTCTGATCTGAAAATAGTGTGTAGTGTGTGAGCGCGTGCGTTCACCTCCGCACACGAGTTTCGAATTGAGATCAAGCGTCAAAAGGGCATCCGGGGGATGTCTTGGCGGTAAGAGGCGATGAAAGACGTGGCACTCTGCGATAAGCACCGGGGAGGCGAGAGCATCCTTTGATCCGGTGATTTCTGAATGGGGAAACCCACCTCCGAGATGGAGGACTACAGGCTGGCATTCGTGTCAGTCTGAGGTCTTTCATTTCATTAGTGAGGTATTTCAAACTGAATACATAGGTTTTGAAAAGCAAACCCGGGGAATTGAAACATCTAAGTACCCGGAGGAAAGGACATCAATTGATACTCCGTTAGTAGTGGCGAGCGAACGCGGACCAGGCCTGGTCTGAAATAAGGAGAATGAGCTGGGAAGCTCAACCAAAGTGGGTGATAGTCCCGTATCCGTAAAATGAAGACCTTTTAGAGTAGGGCGGGACACGTGAAATCCTGTCTGAACATGGGGGGACCACCCTCCAAGCCTAAGTACTCCTTACCGACCGATAGTGAACCAGTACCGTGAGGGAAAGATGAAAAGCACCCCGACGAGGGGAGTGAAACAGTACCTGAAACCGGATGCCTACAAGCAGGTGGAGCTCTTCGGAGTGACACCGTACCTTTTGTATAATGGGTCAGCGACTTAGTGTTGCGTGCAAGCTTAAGCCGTTAGGTGTAGGCGTAGCGAAAGCGAGTCTGAATAGGGCGACCGAGTACGTAGCATTAGACCCGAAGGCAGATGATCTATGCATGGGCAGGCTGAAGGTGAGGTAACACTCACTGGAGGGCCGAACCGTTGAACGTTGAAAAGTTCTCGGATGACCTGTGCCTAGGGGTGAAAGGCCAATCAAATCTGCTGATAGCTGGTTCTCCGCGAAATCTATTTAGGTAGAGCGTCAGATGAATACTCCAGGGGGTAGAGCACTGGATGGGCTAGGGGGACTCACCGTCTTACCAAACCTTACCAAACTCCGAATACCTGGAAGTAATATCTGGCAGACACACGGCGGGTGCTAACGTCCGTCGTGAAGAGGGAAACAACCCTGACCACCGATTAAGGTCCCCAAATTATAGCTAAGTGTGAAAGGATGTGGGGTTGCTTAGACAATGAGGAGGTTGGCTTAGAAGCAGCCATCCTTTAAAGAAAGCGTAACAGCTCACTCATCAAGCGACCCTGCGCCGAAAATGTAACGGGGCTAAAGCTATATACCGAAATCGTGGGCTCCATTGGAGCGGTAGCGGAGCGTTCTGTAAGCCTGTGAAGGTGTCCTGTGAGGGATGCTGGAGGTATCAGAAGTGAGAATGCTGACATGAGTAGCGATAAAGAGGGTGAGAGACCCTCTCGCCGAAAGTCCAAGGGTTCCTGCGTAAAGCTAATCTGCGCAGGGTTAGCCGGCCCCTAAGGCGAGGCCGAAAGGCGTAGTCGATGGGAACACAGTTAATATTCTGTGGCCTGGGAGTGTGTGACGGATTTCGAAAGTTGTCTTCCCTTATTGGATTGGGAAGGCGGCCTGGAAGTCCCTGGAAATAGCCCTCCCGCAAGACCGTACCCTAAACCGACACAGGTGGACTGGCAGAGCATGCCAAGGCGCTTGAGAGAACGATGCTGAAGGAACTCGGCAAATTACCTCCGTAACTTCGGGAGAAGGAGGCCTCATACTGGGCAACCAGCTATGAGGGGCACAGACCAGGGGGTTGCGACTGTTTATCAAAAACACAGGGCTGTGCGAAGCCGTAAGGCGACGTATACAGTCTGACGCCTGCCCGGTGCCGGAAGGTTAAAAGGAGGAGTGCAAGCTCCGAATTGAAGCCCCGGTGAACGGCGGCCGTAACTATAACGGTCCTAAGGTAGCGAAATTCCTTGTCGGGTAAGTTCCGACCTGCACGAATGGCGTAACGACTTCCCCACTGTCTCCAGCATCGACTCAGCGAAATTGAATTCCCCGTGAAGATGCGGGGTACCCGCGGTCAGACGGAAAGACCCTGTGAACCTTTACTGCAGCTTTGCTGTGGCATTACAAATAATATGTGTAGGATAGGTGGGAGGCTTTGAAGCTTGGGCGCTAGTCCGAGTGGAGCCGCCGTTGAAATACCACCCTTATTCTTTGTGATGTCTAACCGCTCCCCTGGATGGGGACGGGACCCAGCATGGTGGGCAGTTTGACTGGGGCGGTCGCCTCCTAAAGAGTAACGGAGGCGCGCGATGGTAAGCTCAAGACGGTCGGACATCGTCTGTTGAGTGCAATGGCATAAGCTTGCCTGACTGCGAGAGTGACAACTCGAGCAGAGACGAAAGTCGGTCATAGTGATCCGGTGGTCCCGAGTGGAAGGGCCATCGCTCAACGAATAAAAGGTACTCCGGGGATAACAGGCTGATGATGCCCAAGAGTCCATATCGACGGCATCGTTTGGCACCTCGATGTCGGCTCATCACATCCTGGGGCTGGAGCAGGTCCCAAGGGTTCGGCTGTTCGCCGATTAAAGTGGTACGTGAGCTGGGTTCAGAACGTCGTGAGACAGTTTGGTCCCTATCTGCCGTGGGTGTTGGAAACTTGAGAGGATCTGTCCTTAGTACGAGAGGACCGGGATGGACATACCTCTGGTGGACCTGTCGTGGCGCCAGCCGCGCAGCAGGGTAGCTATGTATGGAAGGGATAACCGCTGAATGCATCTAAGCGGGAAACCCACCTCAAAACCAGGTTTCCCTTGAGAGCCGTCGTAGACTACGACGTCGATAGGCTGGGTGTGGAAGCGCGGCGACGCGTGGAGCTAACCAGTACTAATTGCTCGATAGGCTTGATCTTGCGAAGCTTCGTGTGTGGTGGTGAATGTACCGCCGCTATGAAGTTTTCAGATCGAAAACACCTCAACCAAGTGGTATTTTACAAGACATGTTGGACTAGCTCATTGCCCGTTTCCGCCGACCCGGTGGTTATGGCAGGGGTTCCCCACCCGATCCCATTCCGAACTCGGTCGTTAAGCCCCCTAGCGCTGATGGTACTTCGTCTTAAGACGCGGGAGAGTAAGTCGCTGCCGGGTCTGCTGAAACGGGCGGTAAGCTAATTCCTAATCCTTGCAGACAATGTCTTTCCTTCACAATTTCCGCCTCCGGGCGGGACGTGACCGGCCGTTCTGCCGGTCTACGCTGTCCGGCCCATCGTGGCCGGATTTGTGTTTCCGGGGCTTCGCACTTATGTGTTGTCCCACCAAAGCTGACGCGGGATGGAGCAGTCCGGTAGCTCGTCAGGCTCATAACCTGAAGGTCGCAGGTTCAAATCCTGCTCCCGCACCCAATAAGCCCCTGATTTCCTCACGGATTTCGGGGGTTTTTCTTTGCCTGTTGGTTTGGCGTGGCGCGGATCCCTTAGCTGAAGCGACTTGAACTCCCGGCCCGGTCGGTGGAGTGTTGCCTCCTGATAGTCGTCTGGAGGAAATTTTATGCGTCATCTGATCTGTCTGGCCGCGATAGCTATGGTTCCGGCAGGGACGCTCTCAGCGCAGAATAGCGAAGAAGACGCAAAATGGGACGTCGCGAACCCGCCGATGTCCGTTCGTGAGGTCAATATCGATGTGACCGAAGGAACGTGGATGAACGTGGATCTGTCGCCTGACGGAAAGACAATCGCTTTCGATCTGCTGGGAGATATCTATACGATGCCCGTCTCCGGCGGAACGGCAAAGCCGATTGCGGAGGGCTTGCCCTTTGAAATGCAACCGAAATTTTCGCCTGACGGCACGCGCATCGCCTTCACATCCGATCGTGGTGGCGGTGACAATATCTGGGTCATGAACGCCGACGGCAGCGATAAGCGCCAGGTGACGCAGGAAGATTTCCGCTTGCTCAATTCGCCGGACTGGAGCCCGGACGGCCAATATATTGTCGCTAGGAAGCATTTTACGACCGCACGGTCACTCGGCACTGGCGAAGTGTGGCTTTACCATATCAGTGGCGGCGGCGGTGTTGCGCTCGTGGAGAAGGCGAGCGAGGCGCTTCAAAAAGAGCTCGGTGAGCCCGTTTATAGCCCGGACGGGGCGAGCATCTATTACACACGGAATGCCTCATCCGGACCGAATTTCGAATACGCGCAGGATTCCAATGGCTCGCTGTTCGAGATCGACAGATATTCCCTGGAAGATGGTGAAGTCTTGACGGCCGTCTCAGGAGCAGGCGGCGCCGTACGCCCGACGCCGTCTCCTGACGGGACAAAACTCGCTTTTGTGCGCCGTGAGCGCGGGACATCGGGACTGTATGTCAAAGACCTCACCAGTGGTGAGATCACGAAGATATATGATGATCTTGATCAGGACATGCAGGAGACCTGGGCTGTGCATGGTGTCTATCCGACGATGGACTGGACGCCTGATAGTGAAAGCATCGTCTTCTGGACGGGCGGCAAGATCATGCGCGCCGGAATGGATGGTGAAGCCAAGACCATCCCGTTTCGCGTGAACGCTACCATTCCTGTCATAGATCCGCCGCGTCCAACGGTGGACGTCGCTCCAGACAAGTTTAGCACGCACATGCCGCGTTATGCTGACGTTTCACCTGACGGAAAGTCGGTCGTCTTCCAGTCCATGGGCAAGCTTTATGTGAAATCCTTGCCGCGCGGCAAATTCAGGCGGCTAACGGGCACAGGTGATGGCGTTCGGGAAGTTTTCCCGTCCTGGTCGCGTGATGGCAGCGCGATTGTCTATGTCGAATGGACCGATGACAGTCTTGGCCAGATCAAGACAGTTTCGGCGTCGGGGGGGACAGGGCAGGCGCTCACCGAGCGGCCTGGACATTACTCAAGCCCAGCCTTTTCGCCTGATGGCTCGACGATCGTGTTCCGTCGCGGGGGCGGCGGCTACCTCTTGTCGGACCTGTGGTCCGATGAAACCGGCATCTACACGATATCAGCAAGTGGCGGCGAGCAGACGCTGGTCAGCAGGTCGGGGTCTAGTCCTCAATTTGCCGATGACAGCGACCGGATCTATTTCACCAAGTCCGAGCAAGGCGGCTCGTCCTTCGCCAGCATGAATTTGAATGGCGGGGACGAACGGATACATGCGAAAGCAGACCTTGTCGTGGAATGGAAGGTCGCGCCTGATGGCAAGCATGTCGCCTTCCGCGATAATTATGCAGCCTACGTTACGCCTTTGCTGCCTGGCCCTCAGGCGGTTGGTGCCGGAAAAAATGGCTCTGCGCTACCTGTCACGAAAGCCAGCAAGGGCGGGGCGACTTACTTTTCCTGGTCGAATGGCGGGGAGACACTGAACTGGACGCTCGGTCCGGAGCTTTTCAGTGCCGATGTCGATGACATGTTTGAGGCGGCGCCTGCGGGAAAGGACGAACACAAATTTACGCCGCCCGAAAGCGGCATTTCCCTGTCCATGAGCTTTGATGCCGACAAACCGGACGGCACAGTGGCGCTCACCAATGCGCGCATCGTGACGATGGCTGGAGATGATGGCGGTGTTATCGAAAACGGCACGATCGTAATCCGTGACAACAGGATTGCGGCGATCGGTGCGGCCGGCGAGGTCAGTGTCCCCTCGCGCGCCGAGGTGATGGATCTGGCCGGCAAGACCATTGTGCCGGGCTTCATCGATGCGCATGCGCACGGCCCGCTGGCTGACAGCGGCATCATCCCGGTCCAGAACTGGTCAGCGATTGCCCATCTTGCCCTCGGCGTCACCACGATCTTCGATCCGTCGAACTCCGATGACAGCTTTGCTGCCGGGGAGATGCAGCGGGCTGGCAAGATTCTCGCGCCGCGCATCTACACAACCGGAGAGGTCGTCTATGGCGCCAAGGCACCGGGCGGTTTCGCCGATATCCAGAGCTTTGATGATGCGTTGGCCCATGTTCACCGCCTGAAAGTGCAGGGCGCACACGGCATCAAGAACTATAACCAGCCGCGCCGCGATCAGCGTCAGCAGGTCGTCAAGGCGGCCAAAGACGAAAATCTTCTCGTCGTGCCTGAAGGCGGATCCCTGTTCACGATGGACATCAGCCTCATCCAGGATGGGAATTCATCGGTCGAGCACAATATTCCCCAGCGGGTTCTGTATGAAGACGTGCTGAGCTTCTGGGAACAGACCAAGGTTGCCTACACGCCAACATTGGTGGTGACCTATGGCGGCCTCGCCGGTGACCCTTATTGGCGCTACGCAACCGATGTGTGGACACACCCCGTCCTGTCGGATCATGTCCCGCCGCATATCCTGCAGCCGTCCAGTGTGCGCCGGATAAAGGCGCCCGAAGAGGACTATGTTGACCAGTATGCGGCGCGTGAAGCCGACAAGCTGGCAGATCGCGGCGTGAAGGTCTCGATCGGAGCCCATGGACAGGAAGAAGGGCTCGCGGCTCACTGGGAAATGTGGTCATTCGCGCGCGGGGGAATGACGCCCGTCGAAGTCCTGAGGACCGCTACAGCAGCGCCGGCGCAAGCGCTTGGTTTCTGGAACGACATTGGTTCTCTGGAAGAAGGCAAACTGGCGGATCTCGTCATTCTTGATGCGAACCCCCTCGAGGACATCCGGAATACCGACAAGATCAGCTATGTGATGCAGAATGGCCGGCTTTATGAGTCACCCTCGATGAACGAGGTGGTGACGGGCGAGCGCAAGCGGACCCCGTATTATTGGGAAGACTAGACGTCAGTCCTCTTCATCATCACCGCCGAAATCGTCAAAGTCTTTCTTCCACTGAATGGAGAATTCCTGACCATCTTCGGCGGCGGTGGCCGCTTCCACTTCGATATTACGGATTGGCTCCCATTCGATGGCGACGCCCGGAGCGCCAGCCGCACCGGACCGGACTTCCAGATACACATCTTCCGTCAGATATTTGCCGCTGGTGACTTCCACAGACCCGGTCGAAGAGCTTCCGACATCGAGCGTGTCGAGACCGAGCGCCTGTTCGATGCCGCCGAGTAGGTCAAAGCCGCCGCCGCCCGATAGCTGCGCAAGCGCCGCCGCCAGGCGAGCCGTTTCAAGGGTCGATAGCTGTGACGGCGAGCGGCCGAACAGGACACGCGACAGCACCTCGTCATCCGGCAGAACCGGATTGGAGGTCAGCTCGACCTCCGGGCGTTTGACCGTGCCGGCGACATTCAGGATGGCCTGAATATCATCCTTTGTTTCATGGGTCGCCGATATGGAAAGACGGCTGTCGCTCAGATCACGGCGAAGCTCGACTGAACTGTCGCCAAAGACGAAACGCTTGCCAACCAGATCAAAACGACCACGGACGATCCTTGCTTCGCCGGTAATAACCGGGTCACCGATCGTACCAGTAATATCCGCATCCAGAGAGAGTTCTGCGTTGACGCCGCGCCCGTCGACGTCGATGCGGCCTGGCGCCTTCAACGAGATATCGAGCCGGGTGGCTGCTTTCTCTTCTTCCTCATCTTGCTCTTCCTGAGGCTGCTCAAAGGAAACGTCGAGCGTAGGAGGGCCGCCGCTTGGCAGGTTGGCGATATTGATTTGGCCTTCGTCAACCGTGAGGTCGCCGGTAATCTCGAGAAGGTCTGGCTGCTGATTGAGTTTCATCGTGCCGCTGACGGTTGCGCTGCCTTCGCGGCGCTCTGTCACGACCAGTTGGTTTGCGGTGAGTTCGAGGTCACTTGCGCCGGATCCATCGAGCGACATGGCGCCGTTGCCACTGATGCTACCGCCATCGCGTCCCCGAGCGTCGAAGCTGGACAGGGTGAGCCGGCCAGCACCAAGCTCAGTCGATGCGTTGATACGATTCAGCACCATGCCGAGATCGCCATGCTCGAAGACGCCTTCAGAGAAGTTCAGCGTGCCGCCGAAGGATTCATCCAGCGTTGGAAGTTGTCCGGAAAGGTCGAGGTCGACGATGCCTTTCAGAACCATTTGCGGTGGAACGAACAGTGCGGCGATCGCTTCGATCTGGCCGTCTGCAGTCGCCTCGAAGGGCATCTGGCGCGACGCATCACGCTTGATGAATGGTGGCGCGCCAGTTGTGGTCACAGGGACGTCGATGGTGGTGTTGGCTGTCAGCGCCTCATTGTCCTGTGCGCGGATTTTCAGGGCGAGGAGGTCTGGCTGAAGGTCGCCGGTGAAGAAGAGGTCGATGGGTGCCAGATCGGAGCCGGAGCGCGAAATGCCGATGATTTCGCCGCGGAGCGGGCCGCTAAGTCCGCCATTGGCCGTCTCATTGATGTCAGCCGTGATGTCGATTGCGCCGGACAGGGCGGGACGTCCGGCCACGATGAGAACCGGTGCAATTTTGAGCCCCTCGCCATTGACGGCGATACGGGTCGAGCCTCTGGTCGAAAGGTCAACGGTCAGGCGGCCACCGAGAGCCGCGAGATCTGCGGACGCATCAAATCCGTCATCATAATTTGTAAAGCGGACCGGTTCCTGAGTTGTCAGACCGATGTCGCCCAGCACCGCCGTAACCGAGGCCACCAGATCAAGCGGCGCGTCCTTGCCGCTGAGGCCAGACACCGTCCCGTCGACATCGAGTGACGTATCGTAGTTGAGACCATCGATCTCGGTCCGGCCATCGAGGTCGATTACGAAGTTTGCCTGCTGGAGTGTGCCGTTGGCTCGCAGGACGAGCGCGTCTGCGGACGTCGGACCGACGGCAAACTGGCTGAAGGTCGCGTCAAGCGTGAGTTGCTCGCCGGTGATGGCTGCGTCGAGGTCGATATCACGCGCGGGAAGGCCGGCTGGAAGCGTGCCGGACACGAAGGCTTCGCCGCGCAAGGTCGAGATGTCACCGCCACTGCCTTCGAGGTCGGCATTTGCGGTTAGATCGTCCCATCCCGCCTCAAAGCCTTGCAGGGCCCAGTTGCCTTCATTGTAGAGAACACCGGTTGAGGCTGTAAGCGGGCCGGCATCGCTGTCGGCGCTGAGGTCCACCGCCGCGTTCAGGCCGCTCTCTCCGTAGGCGCCCCCGGCGTTCAGGCGAACATTGCTGAACTGATAATCCTGGCGGGCAATGTTTGGAGAGGTCAGGCGGACATCGAAATTCAGATCGCCAAGCGTTCCGCTGACATCACCCTGGCCACTCACCGAGGATAGGGTTGCGCCGCCGACAGTCGCTTCACCTGCATCAAGCGAGACGGTCGCGGAAACAGCGCCATCTTCTGACACCACGCCTGAGCCATTCGCTTTCAGAGACCCGCTTTCAGCGCGGATACTGTCCAGCGTGATGCGGCCATCTGCGCCGTAACGGCCCTTGGTCGTCAAATAGGCCTGACCGTCTGCCCATTGATTGAGCGGCGCGGGAAGGTCACCAAGATTCGAAGCATTGATGCGGGCGTTGAAATTGGTGGCATTGTCGCGCGCCCTCGAGAGCTCGAACTGGCCTTGCGCCTGGATCGGACGTGGCAGCCCCGCGGCCGCCCCATCGAGCTGGAAGCTGCCAGCAAGGTCAGCGGATGGCACCTTGCCGAGTGTGGCTGTCCCTGCAGCGGTGACCCGGCCTGCACCGCCTCGAACGAGGAGTTCGCGGACAGACAGGGTGCGGGATTTGAGGTCAAATTGGGCATTGGTCTGAATGGAAGGCGCGCGACCCGCGATCTGACCCGCCGTGCCGGGAAGGCGCGTGCCTTCGCCTGACAAAGTGGTGCGAAGCGAAATGTTTGGGGCGTCGTAAATCGCGATGACAGGACCTGACACCTTTTCGGCGTTGAACGAGGGGGCATCCACGCCGCTGGCCGAAACGGTGCCATCAAACCGGGCAGTGCCGGAATCATATGTCAGATTGCCGTCAATGATCGCCTGACGGACAGACACAGAGTCCTGCTGAAGAAAGTTGTCGGGACTGTCTGAAACGAGGCGCAGGTCGGCTGAATAGGCGCCAGACTGGGCCTGGCTCACCTGCGCGCTGAGGCGCAGGGCATCTGCTTCAGCAGACAGGTCGAGAAACGGTCGGCCGTCGACCCTCGACACATCCCCCATGATCTTGACGGTGTCGCCAAGATAATCCGTGAGGCGCGATGAGAGAGGGTGCGGTTGCGGATGCGCGTCGATGGAAAAAGCGACTTTGTCGTTCTCAGTCTTGGCATCCAGCGACAGGGCGGTCTGGTCATCGATCAGCACCTCGCCGTCTGCGGCCCAGTCATTCATACGACCGCTCGCTTCCATCGATACGGAGATGGATTGGGTCTCGTCCAGCCGGGCCAGCGTTGCAAACAGGCCGCCTTCCGGCCCTTCAAGGTCGAGAGTGCCATTGAGGCGCAGCGAATCCGTCCAGGAAAGGTCTGCGGCCAGCTTGTCACCGTCGCCATCAAGCGGCGTCACTGACAGGCGGCTGGCGCCGCTGCCATCGCGCTCGACGCGAGCCAGCCCTTCAATGCCAAGCGTTAGCGCGCGCGGCAGAACGCCTTCGTCAGTTCGCAGCTCACGAATGACAAGGCTGTCGAGTTCGCCAGCGCGCAGCGGGAAAGAGCCTCCAGACTCCGTCTGCTCGCCGGGTTCGAGCACGGGGCGGCGCAGGACGTGAATAAGATCCGCATCGAGATCATCAATCAGAAGAGCGCGGCGTCGCAGTGCGAAAGGCTTCCAGTCCGCATAGATATTTTCAGCGATCAGCCACACGCCGTTCTTGTCAGCAACCGTCAGCTTGCCGATGCGAAACTCGCCGAGCAGGTCGCCGCTGAGATCCTCGACCTCGATATCCTGTCCGGATGGAGAGGCGGCTTCGATGCGCGCTTCGACAAAGTTGCGGCCGAAGCCCGATTGAGCGGCAAAGCGCAGAGCGACGAGCGCGAGCAAAACAAGCGCCAGCAGCCCTGCCAAAACAATGAGGGTCCATTTTAGCACTGACCGCTTTCTGCGGGGGGCGGGACTTTCAGATGTCATCAGAAGGCCTGCCCGATGGAAATGTAAATCTGGACCGGATCATCGAAGTCGCTCGGATTCAGGGGTGCGGCAACGTCAAGGCGGATGGGTCCGGCCGGCGTTGTATAGCGCACGCCAAGGCCAGCGCCGTATTTTGCATCTTCAAAATTGGAGAACTCATCCTGGGAAACCGCGCCGGCATCCAGGAAGGCAACAATCCCGATATTCGGCCGCCAGCGATATCGAGTTTCGACCGAGGTTTCGACGACGGACTTGCCGCCGAGCGGGGTGCCGTCATCAGATTTCGGGCCGATGCCTTGATAGGCGTAGCCGCGCACACTGCCGCCGCCACCGGAATAGAAACGGGTGTCTGCTGGCAGTTCCGCAGCATTAGCGCCGAGGACGGCACCAATTTTCAGCCTGCCCGCCAGGACGAAACGCTGTTTGCTGTCGAAGGGGATGTAGCCACTGACCTGTCCGAATGATCGTACGAACGGGTTTGAGTCATCCCCGAAGGCGTAGCTCGGCTCGACGCGCGCATTGGCCCGCCATCCCGATCTTGGGTCGAGCAGGCTGTCGGTGTGGTCGAGACGGGTCGCGCCGTACACGGAAAGAATTTGCAGGTCGCGTTCGCCAAACTCATCGGTTTCCTTGGCGATTTCGCCCTTCACACCGTATGAGTAGCTGAATTGCGGCCCTTCGACGACTTCATACCCGGCGCCCAGCGTGAAGGACTGGCGCTCATAGGCGTCGGTGACTTCGTTGGAGATACCGGTATTGATCACCAGGCCGCGCCCGTAACCAAACTCGTTGGGGCGGCGCCAGTCGATGTTCAGTGACTGTTCGAGCTCTGCAATTGTCAATTCGCCGACCAGCAGATCGCCGCGGCGAGTCAGGTTGCGGCGCGTCAGCTCGGCGTTGACGCCAGCGCCTTCAGCCGTTGAGTAGCTGGCACCGAGCGCAACTGTATTACGGGGCCGTTCGGTCAGCGTCACTTCGACATTACGAATTTCTGCCCCGTCATCGGCAGTACCGCTTGGCGTATCAGCGAGGCTTGCGCGGGCGACGTCAAACAGACGGGTCTCGGCAAGACGGGTGTTCAGCAGCGAAAGCTTGCCGGGCGTGAACTGATCGCCTTCATCATAGGGGATGAGGCGGCGAAGATATGTCGCTTTCGTCTCAATCTTGTCCTGCGGAATAATGGTTTCGCCGAAACGGACACGCGGTCCGGCTGACACGCGGTATCTCACATCCAGCGTCTCGGCCTCGCGATCGCCGAAGACCTGGCGTTCAATGACTTCGGCGTAGGGATACCCTTGCTCGCGCAAGGTCGCCGTAATCCAGCGCTCGGCGTCGATCACTTCCGAAGGGATCGCCCGGCGGCCGGTTTTCACTGGAAGCTCATTGCGCACCTTCGCTTCATCATCGCTGCGCGGTGGGTTTCCGTTGAAATCGACTTCAACAGACGCAAGGGTGAATTCCGGGCCCGGGTCCACCCGAAGCCTTGCGGCTGGCGGTTCGGAATTGTCGATGCCGAGATCAATCCTCGGATCATAATAGCCTTCGCTATTCAGCTTGGCGGTAATGGCATCGACCGCCCGGCGGCCCTGACGACGGGCTTCGAGCACCGTTTTCGGCTGCTTTTCATCTGGCAGAGCATCTCGAACTGTGTCGGCAAATTCCGGATTGATTTCATCGCCGGTAAATTCAAGTCGCACCTGCTCGGCTGCGGCTGTCGAAGCCGCAATCGCTGCAATAACGCAAAGGGTGGTCAGTCTTCCGTTCATCCCGTCCGAACCGTGCTGGCACAGTGATTGTCCGGCCATGCAAATTGCGCACTAAGCCGGATATTTTGTGACAAGTTTCTGCAATTGCTGGAAACTAGACAAATGTAACGCCCAGACTGTGGCCTCGTTGCCATTGCAGCTGGCAGTTAACTGTCTTACGGGCCACCGCGTCGTCTGGATGTATTGTCAAACTGAACCTGCCGGGCGCCTTGATCGCGTTTGTCAGCTCAAGCCGTGCGCCTGCCGACGACATATCGACGATGCGCGCAGGTTCATTATCGAGGTCCTGGCTGAAGCTCAGAATACCGGACTTGATCGACTGAAGCCTGAGATATTTTCTTTTTTCGAACTCTGGCCTAGGCGGACGAGTTGGCATTTTAGGGCTCTTTCACTAATTCGACAGTTTACTATCTCACTTCATGGTGTCTAAAGTCTTGCAAATCCTTGATTAATTTGCTGCTGATGCGCCCGAGATGAAGAAGGCGAATTGCCGCGATGACTCATGGCAAAGCTCCGGTTTCAGAAGCGGTAACCCCCCTGGAAAAATGATTAACAAAGACGATCAGAAATCACGCGGCGTTTATATCATCCTTAACGCGTTTTGTGCCTTGATGCGTCCTGAAGGTCTGCAGCTGAAAGGATGGAGCGACAAAAAAGTCTGGCAAAATGCGTTTGGCGGCTTGGTGGCATCTTGAGCAAAGACAAGTCTCCTCGTTCCGGACGCAGTGAGAAGACGGGCCGTAAGCCCTCTTCCTGGTTAAAGGAAAAGCCGGTCGGTGAAGCGCTTCGCAGCACTTTCCGCGATGTCCTTAATGAGCCAGTTCCCGACAAACTGCAGGACCTCATAAATAAGCTGCGCGAAGAAGAGCGCAAAAAAAACAAATAGGGGCTTGGGATTAGCCGGCCCCGAATGGAGAAAACCGGTGTCGGACGTAAAATCGGGCGAGCTGTCTTTTGTTGACCGTCTTGAGGCTTTGATTTCCGAATTGCGTGCATTTGCGCGTGGCTTGTGCCGCGATGCCGTCCTGGCGGATGATCTTGTTCAGGATGCCTGCTTGCGCGCATGGTCGGCCGCCGACAGTTTTGATCCCTCGCAGCCCATGCGCCCGTGGATTTTTCGTATCCTGCGCAATGAATACTACATGCAGCTGAGAACCCGCTGGCGGAACGTAAACATGGAGCCGGATTTCGCTGAAAATGCGCTGGTCCAGGAGAGCTCGCAGGAGGTCAGGCAGGATTTCGTCCGTATGGAACGGATCATTTATTCGCTTCCCGCAGCTCAGCGCGATGCCCTTCTGCTCGTCCTGGCTGCAGGCATGACCTATGACGAAGCCGGCGAAATCTGCGGATGTTCTGCCGGCACGATCAAGAGCAGGGTCAGCCGCGCCCGTGAGGCTGTGGTCGCGCGTTTTGAATCCCGCGAGACGACCCTTCGTTGCATCGAAGGTAGCAGCGAACAGGATATGGCGGAGCTTTTGAGCCGGATTGATGGGCTGACCATGCCCGACAGGGCGGTTGCCTGAACATCCACGCAGCATTAGCGCTGGCTGATGACGATTTCTCCTGCCTGGCTGATATCTGACCGCCGCGAGATGGCGGCCAGCCTGACGCCTCAGGATAACCAGGAATTTGTGCGTGCAGAGAGACTGAAATCTCCGGACGCTGTTCAGGACTTTCTGCACGCCCGCGCCACTGCGCGCCGACTCGTGGCGGCTGAGACTGGGCTGATGCCTGCCGCCGTCAGATTGCGCTCACATGATGACAGCGTACCAACAATCATTGACCGGCCGGATGCCGCGATCTCTTGGTCCAAATCCGGCCCGCTTGCTTTTTCCGCTTTTATGGAAAGGGGATGGCTTGGGTGCGACATCGAACGGGTCCGCCCAATTGAGCACCTTGCCATGCTGGATATGATCGCAACCGATACAGAGGCGGCGCTGATACGCGGGCTGACGGGCGCTTCCCAGGAGGGCACGCCAGCCGCGTTTTTTCGCTTGTGGAGTGCCAAGGAAGCCGTCCTGAAATGGCAGGGCAGTGGACTTCGCGGGGGTGCGAAATCGGTCGAAGTGCCCGTGCCCATAATCATGGGGAACGACACGGTCTCGGACCTCGTCCGCAACGGCGTATCTCTCACGCTGATGCAGGTTGAAACGCCTGGTGACCGCGTCGCGATGCTGGCTTTCAGCGAGCAAAGACCGGCTTGAACATCCAGCCGGCGAGTGACTTGCCGCTGAGATGCCGCTCATCTTTCATGTCGAACACCATCAATGTGACGGTGCCGAATGGGGCCGCTTCAATGCCTTCTTTCAGCGCTTCAAAGCCCATCGATGCATAGAAGTCCCGCATGCTGGTTTCCGCCAGAATGGCGATATAGCGGCGCTTCTCGGCGGCCACGAATTCGAGAACGGCCCTCATGACCGGACCAAGTGTTTTTGACCCGCGCCGATCTTTCGATGTGACGAGTTTCGAGACGATGACCGCGCCCTGGTCTGGCCTGGGAAGCGTCGATGCCAGATCGAACACGGCGAACCGTGCGTCAGTGGCCAGCGGGTTAACCGGGATCACCTGGGCGCTCGAAACCAGCTCGGCACCTTCGAACAGAGCGAAAGTGACGCCGAGGCGGTCGGCGCTATCAACCAGAATTCGGGCTTCATGGTCGGCGCCAGCCATGGCGAACTGCTTTTCGGCGCAATAGACGCGATAACGCAGATGCTGGACGAGCGGCAGGGTCCGGTCATCCGCCACGATCAATTCAAATTCACTCATACTTGTCATCCGAAACGGCCCAGGCACGGGCAACGGGGTCGAACGCCAAGCTGTAACGATGGCGGCCTTCAGGTCCAATTACGAATGGCTCATCGAGATGAATTTTGCGCGGATGGATCCCCCATTTTCGGGCGAAGTGCTCCTTGATCGCGACAGCTTTCACAAGATCGCTGCCGGTGCGGCCGTTGCACCCCCAGACGGCATCAACCGTTCCGGGCAGCCAGTCACAGGCAATCACGTCGGCGGGCGAGAGCAGGGTGCGCGCGCCATCAAACCGGGTAAGGGGGGCGGGATACCTGTCGCTTGCGCCCGTCAGGAAATCTCGTCTGTCGAGAGCGGACAGAGCCGCGAGTGGGCCTTTGGGGTAGGCCTTCTCAATCAGGTCGAGCCGGGCCCAGAGCTCATCGCCGAGAAACGCCTCAATGGTGACAGGCAAGTCGCCTGTTGCTGCGTTGCGAGGGCCGGGGACGCCGCGCACGGTCAGAACGCCCTCCTCGGGGATGTCTCTGCAGATCACCAGTCTGTCGATTCGCACCGGATAAATCGCGTGGCCGTCGGTACCATCGAACCACTCTTCCGGCGTTTCATGTGGCGGACCATGCACGAGAGCATCGAGAATGACAGGGTCGAAGGCGTCGCCCGGCACCGCAGCGCGTGATAGGTCGATGAGTGCTTCAAAACCTTTCGCGTTGCGACGAAGGCTCGTCACTGGCTGCAGATTGGGGCCGTGGAACAGGTCAGCCGAGCGATAGGGGTTTGCACGCTTTCGTCCGTAATTCTCTGGGTGCAGTTTGGGTTTCGGTGGCCGCAGTACAGCCGCGACCTCGCCAGACGAGATATCATACCAGGGCGCATCGCCGGACGGTCCATTGCGCCCCCTGAGGCTCGTGCGTCCGCTAGAATCAGCAATGGTTTCAACGGTCAGTCCGTCGACACCAACGGTTGCCCAGCGGCGAGGTGAGAACGCTTTCAGTTCGATGGGGAAGGTCGCGTCCTTTGCCTCGCTGGCCTGTCTCAAGGCCATTCCGGCCTGCGCCAGGAGCGGCAGGGCCGGGATGGTGTAGGTCGGGCAATGCGAAGCGAGCCAGGAAGGCTCTTCCATCTTGAACCGGGTTTGGGTTTTGTTTTTGATGCCGGCGGGGGCCGGAGCAATCGAGATGCTGACGCCTCGCATCTCGTATATGCGCATCCCATCAACCCAGATCGAGCCCGTACCTGTAACGACAGTCTCATCGTCGCGGACATCCACGCCTTCGATTTCTACAATCGGTGTGACCTGTTTTGCGGTCGGATTGACCTGTCCGCGATAGGTCCACGAGAGGTTCTCACCCGGAGCAATTGGTTCCCAGACGGGCTGGTCAAAGCGCGCGGCATGGCCATTGAGGTCAGCGGCTCTGGCGAGCAGTTGCACCAGCATTTCAAGGCCGAGCGAGCCGGGTTGCACGGGATCAGAAAAGAAGTGCGCCCTGAAATACCACGCATAGGGATCAACGGTCTGACGGGCGCGAATACGTCCAAGGCCAGCTGCGCCGCCTTTTGGCTCGTAGCGGTCGATTACATCGAACAGGGCCAGTCTGGCCTTCGATGCCGGCAGCAATGTCTCCGCTTCGGTTGGCGGGTCTGCCGGTGCGTTGAAAAACGCCGCCTGTTCCTCCGTCGCCTTCAGGCCAGCCTGTGATGCCAGGGCCGCCTTGGTGAAGAAGCCGAAACTGGTTTCCAGAGAGACGACCGGCGACCCATCTGCCAGCGTGGCGTCCAGCTGGAAGAAAACAATCGTCATCGGCCCGACGCGCGAGCATCTGGTCAGTGTGGTCCGTGTCCGGATGAGACCATCATCCGGGCGAATCTGCCTTGATGTGACGCCGGATCCATCAAGATTCCGGAAACGGGTTTCGCCGGACAAGGCGAAGCCAGAATAAGACGCTAGCCAGCCACAGGGCTGAAGAATGACTTCGGTCAGCACACTGAACGGCATGGTGCCGGTGCCACCATCCTCGAAATACCAGGCGTCGGCGGGAATGTCGTATTCGGCAATAGCTGTGAGGCCTGCTTTTTGCTCGCCGGCGGGCCCGGTCACGGACAGAACACGGCTGACCATGTGGTAGGGCGGCTGCGGCAAGCGCGGCACGGCCCCAGCAGTGTCAAAAGGCTTGTACATCGACCCGAATGCCGAACTTGGCGCGCCGGATCCGCACTCCATGAGCGCCGTTTCATCGCCGCGCACATCGCATTCGTCATTCACATAATGGGGAATTTGGACGGGCCCCTTTGCAGACGGCCAGCTTCTGCGAAGCCGCACGCCAAAGCGGGGGCAGTAAAATACTTTTCGTCCATCCGAACGAGCGAGCAGGCTCGCGAACAGCAGCGGCTCTTCGCCATCGACGATCTCATCCACGAACACTTCATACGTAATGTCGTGATCTGCCTCGGGGGTGACCTGACCGCGGCAATAAAAGACGGCCGCTTCGCCAGGCGCAGGTTCGAAAACGTGGCTATCGCGCTCAATCGTCAGGCCGAGAGCGGCGGCGGCAAACTCCAGCGTCTGTACAGCAGCTTCGGCCATGAGCGTGCCGGGCATGCAAGGATCTTCATGAAAATGGCCGTCATAGAACCACGCGTCTGTTGAAACGCGATGGCGTGCTTTCAGGTATCCTCGGCCCCACGGACCGCCTTCCGGTTCAAAGGTTTCGACATCATCAAACAGGGCAAGTCGTCGGTCGGGAAGGTGCGCCGGACGGCTATGGGGCGCCGCGCGTTCGAACCCTTCGCCGAAGCAGCGATAGGTATCTCCAGCGCGGAAGGCTGCCAGATCTTCATGGGTGAAGGCGCGCTTCTTCGATGGCGTTGTCGATGCCAGACGCGGGGTGTCGGTCGGTGCGTTATCGGTTTCTGCGTCCCACAAAACGCCTTTTGAATCGGCGAGTTCTGCATCCGTGAAGAAGCCAGCCTGGCCATTCCGGACCGATAGAAGCAAGCGGTCATCTGCGTAGCAATCATACTCAAAAAAGAACATGCGCACGCCAGACAATTCCGCGTGGCCCTTGATCGAAATCTGGAAGCGAAGCGTTTCACCAATCCGCGGGAGGCCGCCCTCATGGAAGGTCAGCTCGCACCCCAGGAGGCGGTAGACCCGGTCGGAGCAATTCAGCATGTCCGCGCCCATCCAAGAGATGAGGGCAAGGTCGGCCTGTCCGGCTTCAATCAAGGGGCCCGGGCGCATGACGCCATTGCTGACGGCCCAATGGCCCTCAGTCACATCGGTTTCGGTCCAGATGGTGCCTTTGCCTTGAACCAGCGCTTCGGCATCGATGCCAGTGATACGGTCACACAGGAGAAGCGGAGGGCGCGGCATGCGTACCTGCCGGCGATATTTGTCCTGCGGCGCGAACGGCTTGCCAAAGACCTCAGAAATATTGCCGGCCGCGGCATGCTCCAGCTCAGCGCGCGTAAAGCGGGGGCCGGTCGGCGCCAACCGGGCAAGAGGTTTGACGCCTGCATTGACCGTCTTCGTCTTGAGGGGAACCTTCGGGGCCGGTTGAGCCTTGGTGGGCGCTCGCGGACGCTCGAGAACGGCGGTGTTTCCGGCTGGAGCGGACCAATGCGTGCCCGGGGCGGGGCGCAGCTTTCGACCCGTGGCTGGCTTGGGTGGCTCAGGCGTGAAGGGCACTGAGGGTCGCGGTGCTGTGGGTAGGGTGCGCAAAGTTGAAGACTGCGGAACCTCTGGATTAGGGGCGTGCGCTGGGAAGGTGACCTCGCCGTCCTGAGGCAGGCGCGGCGTGAGAGCGTTCTGGCGTGCTTCCGTCAGGCGATGCTTCAGCCAGTCTACATCGATGGCGTGGCCGCTAGCGAATACAGCCGCCGCGAGGGCCGCAATATCATTGAGCGCAGCCTGTCCAAACCGGTCGGCTGGCATCGCGGTTGCCGCATCGCCAAGGGTTTCGCGGATCGCGCCGGTCAACGTGTCGCGCGGCCCGATTTCGATGAAGGTCCGTACGCCGTCAGCATAAGCCCGCTGCAGGGTCTTCGGAAAATTGACGTCCGATACGGCTTGACCGGTCAGCATGTCGGCGACCGTATCAGCGTCCGGTTTGTAGGGGCCGTTGATGGCGTTTGCGTAGAAGCGAACGTGTTTCGGGCATGTTGTCTTGCGATGGTGGAGCCGGTGCCAGGTCGCCTCATATGACCCCATCATCGGTGTATGAACGACAAGGTCATGCGGTACACGGATCGCTGAACCGCCAATCGCTTTCAGGGCGCGCTGGCAGGCGGAGGCGTCTCCGGCAATGACGGCGTCGGTCGGGCTGTACAGGATGGTCAGGTCGCATTTGGGCTCGCCCTCCAGCACTGTCCGGATGACGTCTTCTGCTGCGCGAACCCGCCAGGTTTCCCAACTGACCGCTGCGTTGTCGTTCCATGCAGATTGAGCGGTGCGGAATTTTCCGGCGAGATCGTCAGTATACATCCCGCTGTCGCCGATCGTGCTCATCAGGCCGTCAGCATCTGCCCAGGCGCCGAAGGCGATCAGCGAATTGGTTTCTCCCGATGAGAGACCCATTGCGACCGAGGGCTTCAGGCCGAGGAGGTCTCGCAGAAGGATGGTCTGCGCTTGAGACATCAGGGTTGTGGTGCGCAGCTGATCGAAGGCGGGTGCCAGATCGCTCGACAACAGGTCCGCGACGTCCTGCGCTGCGGGAAATTTGCGTTTCAGCATGGGGCCAAGCTCAGGGAAGGCTGCGAACAGGCCTTGGCCCATGCCGGCGTATGCAGCCGCGGCGCCTGTGTATACGAACGCCAATTCACCAGCCGGGTCGCCCGTTGCGAACCAGACGCCGTCTTCCTGCGGCGATCGCCCGGCGTTCAACTCAGTCACAGCGCGCTTGCGCATCGCGCTCAAAGCGTCGGTATTGTCGGCCAGCAGGGCGAGGCGCACATGGGCGGTTTTTTCGCTCTGCTGGCCCGAGCTGATGGCAGCCGCAAGCGCTTCGGGCGTCGGGGCTGAATAGGTTTCGAGCACAGGTGCTGCGCGTAACAAATCGGGCGAGGCGACCGGGACGCCTTTGAATGAGACGTGGCCACCTGGCAAATTGAGCTTGCGCTTTCGGCCCTTCAGCTGTGGAGAAATACCGGTCGCATCCAGCTTGTATCCGCGTCTCGAAAGCGCTGCTTCAACAGCGAGTCTCGCCAGTCCGCCAGCCGCGTGCGAATGACCATAAAGGCGCTCGATCAACGTGTCGGCAGCGGGTGACCCATCGACTTTCACCGCCTTCAGACGAAGGCCGTCCGGTGCATCCTCGCTGCGCTTCAGGATGAGCGCTGCAGCGCCATCGCCCCCGGCATGACCACTGGCCGCTGTATGGACGGGGTTTGCTGACAGGTCGGCTGCGGCGACGATTGCTGCATCGATATCGTGCGCATTCAGGGCGCGCACAGCCAGTTCCAGCGCGCGCAGGCCTGAGGCCTCTTCTTCCATCACGGCGAAGCCCATGGCGCGCCAGTCGCCGCGCACATTGATCCTGTTGGCTGACACATTCGGCATGGCGCCGAGAACGTCTCCGGCTTTCAAAGGGGGCGCGATCTTGTTCCGTGTGTCGGCGGCCTCCTGGCTGTCTGGGTTCAAGCCCAGCCGTTCAGCGATCCTGGCGCGGAGCATCCAGCGTGTCGCTTCCGGGGAACAGGAAAATCCGGTGAAAACACCGACCTTGTCACCCTCAGCGAGCGGTGAGCGCTCCAGGGCTTCATCGACAGCATCCCATAGCGCCAATTGCTGGCCTTGCGCGGATGCAAGTTCTGAAGGTGGCGTGCGCAGGGCGCGGGGCTTTGCGGCGATCTCGTTCATGATGCGCCGCTCGGTCTTCGGCGGTCGGCTGAGCCGTTGCATGACCCGCACGAGGCCGCGATCGGGGCCCATGCTGAGGCCGAGTCCGCAAATCGATATTTCTGGTTTGCGCGTCTTAGGCGACTTGGCCTTCGGCCGCGATCCGTCATCAGCCGCCACGATGAGGTGAGCGTTGTTGCCACCGAATCCAAAATTGCTGAGGGCTGCGATACGAGGGCGGGTCGAAGGCCATTCCTGCCTGGTTGCTGGCACGAGGTTCGAGCCGGCGAAGGCGGGCATGACCGTGCCATCGACACGTGTCGGGGGGATGATGCCTTCGTTGAGTGCATAGGTCAGCTTGATCAGGCTGGCGAGGCCGGCAGCGGTGATCAGGTGACCGAGATTGCCTTTCAGAGAGCCGACGGGCAGGTCTTCAGTGCCTTCGAAGAAAGACGAGGTCGCGTGGACTTCGACCTTGTCGCCGGTCGGCGTCCCCGTCGCGTGTGCTTCGACGAGACCGATGTCTTTCGATGGATCGAGCCCGGACATTTTCCAGGCGGCCGCCATGGCCTCTGCCTGACCACCTTCATCGGGCGCAAGGAGCGATTTTCGACGCCCGTCATTGGAGAGTCCGATGCCTCTGATGACGCCGTATACAGTGTCTCCGGCCGAGCAATCCGACAGTCGCTTCAGCACCACGGCCGCCGCCCCTTCGGCTGGGACCAACCCGTCCGCACCATTGACGAAGGGCCGGGACCGACTTGTCGGGCTGAGGGCATTGAGAGCGCTGAAGCCCTGGTGCAGGATCAGATTGTCAGCGCCATTGACCGCCGCCGCGACCGCTACATCCAGCGAGCCGTCCTGGAGCCGGTCACAGGCGAGCTTCACGGCATAAAGCGACGAGGCGCAGGCCGCGTCCAGGGCGAAGGCTGCGCCTCTCGCCCCCAGGGAGCGCGCCAACATGCGGGCGGGACCACCTGTATTGAAACGGTTTTCCGTTGAAATGGACGATTTTCCGTCCAGCCAGATGTCTGCAGAAAAGTCAGACAGGGCCCGGCTTGGGTAGCCGAGATTTCCGGCGAGGACGCCAAGTTTTTTGCCTTTTACGGAGGGCGCGCCGGCCTCTATCCACGCCTCAAGACCGGCATGCAGCATCCACTGAAAGACAGGGTCGAGACTGGCGGCATCCACATCGCCGAGATCATGGGCGGACGGGTCGAATATCTCTTCAAAGCCGGTGACGAAGCCGCCGCGATAGCCGAGTGCGTCGTGCTCTTTCGGCGTCACGCCCCATTTGCCAGGCGGGGCATCGCTGAGGAGATCCTTATTTGCGAGGATCGCTTTCCACAGCGCATCCGGTGTTAGTGCACCCGGAAGAACACAGCCTCGCCCGACAATGGCGATTGGAGCAAAGCGCTTGCTACCCATTTGCGAGTTCCGAGCCGATCACGAGCTCGACCGGGCAGGCGGCGCCAGCCAGCATGGCATCGGCGAACAGGTCCGCGCCAGCTTGACGGGGAATAAGGGCGACCCCCATCTCGGCGAATTTCGCGCGCAGACTGTCGTCCACCATGCCGCCATCCCACGGCCCCCAGCCAAGGGATGTGATGCATGCAGACGGGTTGGCAGCCTTCAGCCACTGCGCAACGCGGTTCAGCACTTCATTCGCCATGGCGTAGTCGGACTGACCGGCATTTCCATAGCGGGCGGCGACGGACGAGAAAAAGGCAATATGTTTCAGCGCACTGGTGTCGATAGCTGAGATGATGTTTTGCAGCCCGACAACTTTGGGTCCGAAAACACGGGTGACCTGGTCAGCTGTCTTTTCACGGATCAATTTGTCCGCCAGGACGCCCGCGCCATGCACGAGACCGGTAATCGGGCCGAACATCTGTGAAGCCGATTCCACGGCGGTCTGTACCGCTTGAGCATCCGCGACATCAGCGATGGCGTAGTGAGCACGCGAGCCTGCGGCGCTGAGGGCGTTGAGGGCCTCTCGGATTTCCGTGCCGGCGAGGAGCCGCGCTGCCTGCCGGTTAAGGTCGGCAGGTGACACCTTCTGACCAGACGCCTTTGCGCGCCGAGCTAATGCGCCGCGTAGCGACCTTTCATCCGACGTCGGATCGATATCTTCGGGCCAGTCTTCGATGGCGGAGCGTCCGAGCAGGACGAAGGCGGCATTTGTCCGCCTCGCAAGCTCAATAATGCATGAGGCCGTCACACCTCGCGCCCCACCGGTGACCAGAAATGTGTCGCCGGGGCCAATTGAGCCGACACGGTTTTTCGGCAGCACGCACGCCGCTTCGGTTGGCACGAACCGGCCTGACGCAGAGATGCCCACACAAGCGGCGTTACCGCCTGACAGCAGTTCTTCCACCACGCGATCGGCTGCCGGGCGCGGGCCGAAGGCTGCAACATCAATATCGATGGTCCTCACGGTCGCGGATGCAAATTCTTTCTGAGCCGTCCGGCCAAGGCCCGTCAGACCGCCCCGCCAGGCGCGATCATCCCTCGGCTGGAACGTGCCACCGGTATCCTGCAGCAGGATCAAGGTTCCGCCTTGGTTTTCGAAGACCGCAGCCGCTTTGGAGAGTTTGGTGACCGCGCCGGCGTGTGCGTCGACAGCTTCGCCAGACAAACCGTGAGCCAGCACCAGAGCATCAGCCTGGCCGCTGGGCGTTTCGACTTCACGGACGACGAGGCCAGCCTCCATCATGGCTTGCACGAAATGAAAATTCGTCGCCGGGTCCGGCCCTATGAATTCAATCAGCCGTGCGTCTCGCAGGCCAGGGGTCAGCCGGCCGAGCGGCATCCGTTCCCCATACCCCACCGCCCGCACCGACAAGGACGGTGCAGCGGTCGTCGACGCCTCATGGAATGAAGCGGGGCGGGCAGCGCTCAATGGCGCCGGCGCGCCCCCTATTGAAAAAAATCAGCGATTTTCCGGATTGAACGAAGCTCAGAGATCTGTTCCGGCTCAACTTCGGGCAGGTTCGGCATCGCATCGCGCAGAGCAGAGAGAATTTCCACCTGCTTGATGGAGTCGACGCCGAGTTCACCTTCCAGATCCATGTCGTCCTCGAGCATTTCGGGCGGATAACCCGTCTTCTCGGCGATCAGATTGCGGACCAGATCGGCCATGTCACCGGTCGGGGCGGCCACTGGTGCAGGTGCGGACGCGGCGACGCCGCCATGATGACCGTTGCCGTTGCCGTTCGTCGCCATTGAAACTGTCGGCGCCGGCGCCGCTGCTAGTGGCGCGCTGCCGGCAGGTGACAGGAAGTCTGCAATCTTGCGGATCGTGCGCAGTTCGGCGATCTGTTCAGGCTCAACTTCCGGCAAGTCCGGCATGGATTCGCGCAGCGCTGATAGGATTTCGACCTGCTTGATGGAGTCGACGCCAAGCTCACCTTCCAGATCCATGTCGAGTTCCAGCATTTCGGCGGGATAGCCGGTCTTTTCAGCGACAAGCGCCGTCACCACAGCGCCGAAGTCAGCATTTGGAGCCGGTGTCGGCGCTGGGGCAGGGGCCGCTTGAGCGGGCGGGGCGGCTTGCATGGATGGTTGTGGTGTGGGGGCCGGAGCAGCGGGTTCCGGCGGTGTTGGCGCTGGCGCTGATTGCGGCGCGGCAGCAGGTTGCTGAACGGCCGCGTGGCCCGTTCCATTGGTGACCGGTTGTGCGGCGGCAGGCGCTTGCGGCGCAGGTGCGGGCGCAGGCGGAACGGTGTATTGCTGGCGTGGCGCAGCAGGTTGCGCCGTCGGCGCAGTGCCAAGGATCGCTGCAGAGGCTTGAAGGTACTGCGCGTGTGCCGATTTCAAGGCTTCCATATAATCAGCATGGGCGGCCGTCAGATTTGCGTGAATGCGCTCTGCGGCGTCGCTTGGCGGGGTAGATACGGGCTGGGTCACGGGCGTGGCTCCTGTGGCGACTTTACTTTGAGTGGGGGCAGGCGGGGGGGCTGCTGCTGCCGGCTGAGGCGGCGATGATGGTTTGGCTACCGGGGCGGCTGGCTTGATGTTGGGCTTGGGCAGCGCCGAAGCGCCGCCGGCCGGTGGATAGGGTTTTTTGTAGTTCGCGCCATTCAGCTCGACAGCATGCTTGGAAGGCGGCGCTTTAGGTTCGGGCGCTGGCATACCGTCAAACAGGGCCGAGACGTCGACAGGATGACCGAGCACGGCGATTTTGCCGATACCGGCGAGGAATGCGAAAAGGCCGTCGCCCGCCTTGTCATCCAGAGCCACCGCTTCGGCCTGGCCCGGCAGGATTTGACCGACGAGGGCCGTCAGCACTTTACCGGGGCCAGCCTCAACAAAGGTCGTGACGCCATCGGCCGCCATCGCCTCGATGATCTCGCGGAAACGGACAGGGCTTTCGATTTGCGTCGCCAGGATGTCGCGCTGCTTGGCATAGGCCAGCGGATAACGCTTTGCCGACACGTTGGCGTAAACCGGAAAGGCCGCTTTTGAGAGGTCGATTTTCTCCAGCGCCTTGCGGAATGGCGTTACCGCCCCGGCAACGATGGGCGAGTGAAACGCCGACGCAACGGGTAGACGGCGGGCCTTTATCCCGGCCGATTCGAGGGCGACCCTAACCGCCTCGATGGCGTCGACGGGGCCTGAAAGCACGGTCTGGGTTGGCGCATTGTCATTCGCGATGACGACATCCGGGTGGTCAGCAAGCAGCGGCTTCATTTGTTCGGCCGATGCCTGGGTCGCAAGCATTGCGCCTTCACTAGCCGCCGCAGCTTTCGCCATCAGGCTGGCGCGCTTGTTGGCAATTGTGAGTACGTCTTTTGGATTCAGCGCACCTGCCGCTTGCAGAGCCATGATCTCGCCGAAGCTGTGGCCGGCGGCGGCGTCTGGCTGAATACCGGCTTTGGCCAGAACGGCGAGAACCGCAAGCGAGGCAGCAGCCAGTGCGGGTTGAGCATTCTCCATGGCGGTTAATCTGTCGGCTTGCTCGACGGCTTCTTCAGCGGTGTAGGCGGATGGCGGGAAGGCAAGCGCGTGAAGCTTCTGCTTTCCGGCTTTCTTGTGGCTCGCCGCGAGGTCCCAGGCGGCGCGGGCTTCCGGGAAAGCGAGGGCGAGGTCCTTGCCCATGCCGACATACTGGCTGCCCTGACCTGGCATCAGGAAAGCGAGCTTTCCCGGTCGCGCATACGATATCGAAACGCTGGTTCCCTTTGGGAGCGGCGCGTTCTGCGTCTGCCCGGAGCTCAGCAACCAGGCAAGCTTACCCGCCTTTTCAGCATAGTCTTCGCCGTCTGTTGCAACGATCGACGCGCGGCATTTTGCAAGTGGGTCGAAAGCAGCATGCGTTTCAGACGCTGTGATCGCGAGGTCTTCTTCGGTCTCTAGCCGTGAAGCGACGGCTTCAAGGTCCTGCTCAAGCGCCTCTGCGCTTTCAGCCGAAAACATGAAGAGCTCGCTGCTCAGCGCTCGTTCCGGCTGCACGGCTTGCGCGCCCGTATATTCTTCGAGCGTGATATGGAAATTTGACCCGCCGAAGCCGAAAGAGCTGACGGCTGCCCGGCGCGGATGATCCTTGCCGCGCACCCATGGGCGAAGTTCCCGGTTCACATAGAAGGGCGATCCATTCAGCGCCGGGGCGGGTTGATCGACCTTGATGGTGGGCGGCAGTGCTTTGCGGCTGAGTGCCATGACTGTCTTGATCAGGCTGGCCGACCCGGCAGCGGCCTTGGTGTGCCCGATCTGTGATTTCACAGAACCGATGGCGCACCATGGGTCTTCAATGTCCTGACTGTCTGGCGAAAAGACCAGCTTCAGCCCGCCGATTTCAGCGGCGTCGCCGGCTTTGGTGCCTGTGCCGTGTGCTTCGACCAGTTCCACAGTTCGCGGATCGTACCCAGCATGGTCATAGGCGCGTCTCAGCGCGCGGGCCTGGCCTTCAGACAGCGGCGCATAGATCGCCGTGGCGCGCCCATCCGAACCAGAGCCGATGCCTTTGATGATGGCGTGGATACGATTGCCGTCCCGTTCGGCGTCTTCAAGCCGTCGCACGGCCAGAATGCCTATGCCCTCACCGAGCATCGTCCCATCTGCCTTGTCTGAGAAAGGCCGACAGTCTTCTGTCGGCGACAGAGCCGGCGTCTTCGAGAAGCACATATACATGAGGATGTCGTTCAACGTGTCGACACCGCCGGCGAGAACCAGATCGCTGTCTCCGGCACGCAGCTCATGCACGGCGCCGTGGAGGGCCGACAGGGATGAGGCGCAGGCGGCATCTGTCACATAGTTGCTGCCGCCAAGGTCCATGCGGTTGGCGATACGGCCAGCGACGACATTACCAAGAAGGCCCGGGAAGGTGCTTTCCTTCCACTCTGAAAAGTTTGAAGAAATCTTGTCGGCGATGTCCTGAACCTGGTCTTCCGGCAGTCCCGCTTCGCGCAAGCCTTTTACCCAGGATGGGCGCTGCAGCCGGCCTGACATGTGCCCGACGAGTTCGGTTGCTGACGCAACGCCGAGAATACAGCTTGTCCGCTCGCGATCGATTTTTCCATTTGATGCGAGTTCCGCTTCGTCGAGCGCCTGCTGTGCGACGATGAGGGCGAGAAGTTGCGCGGTATCAGTTGCATCGATCTGGTTTGGCGGAATTCCGAAATGGAGGGGATCGAAGCCTTTTGGCGACAGGAAACCACCGCGCCGACCATAAGTCTTGTCCTTCGCGCGCGGATCAGAGTCGTAATAATCCTCGATGAGCCAATGCGAAGATGGCACCGGGCCAAGCGTATCGACGCCTTCGGCAATATCACGCCAGAAACCGGCCGTGTCGCCGCGTCCCGGAAACATGGCGCCTAGCCCGACCACGGCGATATCGCCTGAATACCCCTGCTTATCGTTCATTCTGAACTTGCCCTCACAAATTTTATTCAAACATTCCCGGCCTATAATCGAACGCAGATTGCGGGACGTCTGTCCCGCTTGCACGAAGGGCCTGAAGCTTCGTGATGTGTGCTGCGCCATCGAGCAGATTCCATGCGATCTGCTTGACGCTTCTATTGTCTAATGCCTCGAGCGGGCTTCCCTTCACCCACTCATTGAAGGCGCCCATCGCGGGGCCGCACCAGATCTGATAGTCGCGCACCCGGGCGCCATCGCCCTCGCGCGCCCACTGGGCCCCGAAGAAGAGGTAGCGCCGAAAAACGAGCGCGAGTTGCCGCTTCGGGTCCTGCTCGGCCTTTTCCAGTTCGGCGGGATTGCTGGCTGCCAGAAAATCTCGCGTCTTTTGCCAGGCATGGGCGAAGCTTTCGCCGAGCGCTGTTTCAATGAATTTCTGTTCTTCAGGCGAGCAATCGGCAAATCCTGAGCGGCTCTGATAGATCGCGCGCATCCTGTTGCCCCGCATCGGGAAGAGCGTGCCGCGTTTCAGCACCTGGACGTGGACACCTTGCTCGAACATGTCTGCAGCGGGGGTCATGGCGACATCTGCGGGGCCAGCGTCTGCGAGAAGCTTGCGCCCCTCCAGCGACAGCCCGGATTCGACCGCCGCCTGATTGACGGACCCTGTGATGATGTAGGCTGCACCCATCTGGAATGCCGCGGCGGCCGCCCAGGGTGTGCCGATGCCACCGCCAAGGCCAATGCGGATCAGGTCAGGGTTCAGCCCATGAGTCTGCGCCGTTTCCCGTCTGGCCTCAGACAATGATGAAAAGAGGGGGCCGGCGGCTCGGTTGTCGGTGTGGCCGCCGCTATCGGCTTCGGCCGTGATGTCACCCGCTACCGGCACAAGCCTGGCGAGCGACGCTTGCTCTGGCGTGATATCGCCGCTTTGAACAAGTGCCTGCAGGATACGGTCAGGCGCTGGCGCCATGAACTGGCGGGCGACCTCCGCGCGGGAGACTTTCGCGAAGACATGGGTCTGCCGGGCGATGGAGCCGTCCGGTGCGCGTGACAGTCCGGCAGCGCTATAGCGTACGATCTCAGGAGACAGTGCCATGAACGCTGAGGCCGAAACGCGCGTAACACCCCGTTTCAGGAAAAGGTCTACGACGGCGCGCTCGTATCCGCCCTGTTGAGGGGTGTGGATGAGATTTGCGCCCCAGGCGGGCGCCTGCGGACCAAGCCCTGCTTCAATTTCTGACAGACCATCCGCGATCGTTTCCGGTCTCAAGCCTGCGCTTCCGTAAAACCCGATCAGTCCGGCTTTGACGGCTTCAATGACCATGCGGGGCGTCGCGATGCCCCGTGCCATTTCGCCGACGACATAGGCAAAGCGGCTACCATGCGTACGGGTAAAGCCGTGGTCTCCAAGCCATTCCGCGTGGACCGCGAGGGGATGGCTTGTCGGCGCTGTGGGCGATACAGGAGTCCTGCCTTCAACCGCTTGAGCTGAAGATACAGTAGTGGACTTCGAGGACTTCGATTCCAACACGCCTGCTTTTCCCCTTCTGGTTGCAAGTTAAGACCAATTCGACAGACGTAGCAATGCAGGAATCGCACCGTAGCGCCTGTGACTCACCAAATCGGATATTTGTGCATGGATTACAGGCGGATGTGGTTGTTTCTGTTGCAATTGCAACAGATTTCAGCCCTGTGCCATCTCGAATTATGTTGCTTTATGGGACCTATCCCCAGGCGCCGAAGGCATGACAATTGGCGAGTGAAATTCGCCGGATCAATTCCCCTGAAAGGCGAAGCGGGTTGATGATGTCCCTGTGCAGGAGGTCATAACCACTCACCGCGTCCGAACTTGCCTCGAAACCTGGCTCCGTCAGACCGTCGGCGAGGTCGGAGTCGTTTCTCGAGAGCGGGTAGATTTCTTCAAGACGGGCCACCGCATCATCAATCTGCAGGTTGAGAACGAGGTCGAGGATTTCCTCGACGCTGATATCGTGGCGTGCCGAGAAATTGCGTAGCCGGCCAACCAGGCTGAGGGCGTACATCATGATGGCCTGGCGAATGGCGTGGAGCGCGTGAAATTCGAGCCGCGCCTCATGGCGGTCTTCGACAGACGGGGAATCCTCCAGTGCATTCAGGAGACGGTCGAACTCCATGAGGTCGACCGCGAGAATGTTCGCAATTTTGCGGAGGCTGGTTGCGGTTTGATAGTCGGCGAGGGTGCTCGCCACCTTGTTCATCGCTGTCGCATTACAGACATTGCCGTGCTTGGACAGGGACAGCCAGGCCTCCGGGTCGAATACGGTGGCGTAGCCGCGCAGGACGGGCAGGCTGGTCAGCATGCGGGCCGTCGTGGCGAGCATGACCAGCGAATGCAAGCGGGGCGACTGGTCGATCAGATCAACCAGCCTTTCTGTTTCGCGTTGCACGGAAGAGCCGATGCCGCAGGCTGAGTTCAACGGTACGCCGAGTTGTTGCAGCAAGGCATTATGCGAGATTGCGCGGATGGCAGATGGCCCGGCAATAATGCCGCCCGCCCGCTTGACCGGTCTGGACCCCGCCTTGACGAGAAAGCCCGTCGCAAAACCACCGAGCATGTGCGCGTAATCACCATTGCCGAAGATCGTCTCGTGCCATGCGCGAAGGGCTCGATAGAAGTCCCAGACGAAGTCCGTGCGATGGTAGAATGGGTCGTCATTTGCGGTGTCGGTATCGCTCAGGATGTGTTCGCAAAACGCAGCGTAGGTTGCTTCAGACAGCTCGGGCGTGCCGAAATGCAGGAACCCGTCGCCGCCCTGAAAGCTGACTTCGTGAAGCGGATGAAGCCCGTGTTTGACGAGACCGGCGCGTGTCCACTTGGTGAGGAGGTGATCGAAACGCTGTTCGAAACTGCCAGGATAGGCGCCGCGTCCGATGGACTCGCCATGTGTGTTGAAGAAGAGCAGGCCGACGCCTGGCAGCTTGTCACCCAATGCCCGACCGATGAGGCTGTGGATCCGCTCAATCGCCATGTTTCCGGCGACCTGGCCGATAAAGCGGCCTGAATCGGAAAATCCGAGCTGGATGGAGAGGTAGCCGCGTTGCTTTACATATTCGACGAAGGTCGGCTCCTCGAGAAGCCGTTCGACAAAGCGGCCGCCCGACTCCAGCGCCTCAGGCGTTTCAAAGAGCGGTGAGATATCCAGAGCGTGGGCGACCCCATATTGGTGGGCGAGGTAAAGCGCGCCCATGACAGTCGCAGGGTTTTCGCTTTCGGCGATCAGGAAGCGGATCGGCGACCTGGCATCGATGTGTTTCAGGATCTGCGCACACATCATGAATTGGCGACGCGCGGTCGACTGCTCAATAAAGAGGTCAGCGAAGTTCACTGGGCGCACATCGTTTTCGCCAGCCATGTCGGCGAGATTGCGAAGGGCGAGGCGGCCGAGTTCATTGTCTTCGGTTTCGAGGTTCAGGTCGCGCGAAAGCACCGTGCGCACTTGTGCGGCGTTGACCCGCAAATGGATGCGTGCCGTGCCGAGCTGCAGCGCTTCGATTTCTGCGCGCAGCACGATGAGCGCGGAGACCAGATCAACATTGGTGTCATGATCAGAAATCAGCGCATCCAGCGGCGCGATGATGTCTGCGCTGTCGACGATTTTTGCGTCGCTGTCGGCGGTCAGGAAGTTTGCGGCTGCAATCAGGGTGGCGGGATCGCCGAGATCACCGTCGAACAGATGTGCCGCCTTCGCCGTGTGGTCCTGGGCGGCATCCAGCTTTGAGGCGAGTTCGTCCAGCGCCCCATTGTGGTCGATAGCGCGCAGGCGTTCGGCATAATAACCGAGCTGGGCAGCCTTCTCGCCTAGCCGGAGGGCAATTGACTGCGACCAGTGAATATCGGTCCGACCATCCAGATCGTATCCGACCCAACTCGCGATCGTGGGGAGGACAGGACGAAAGTCGCGCCAGGACTCGTCAAAGGACGTGCGGGCGACGTCGACAACCAGCTCGGCATATTTGCGCGCTGCGTCTCGGGCATGCTGGATCGCAGATTGGGTCTCTTCGTGTTCGCTCTGGAGGGTGATCTCGCTCGGCCAGTCCTTGTGCGGGTCATTCGCGTCGGCTTGCAGAGTGGACAGAGTCTCGTCTGATTTCTGGGACGCATAGCCCGCAAAAGCCTGTCTCAGCGTTTTTGAAAGCGCGAAGGTCGGGTGCGCGGTGAAGACGATGCCGCCATGTGCGCGGCCGGCGGCCTTGGAAAAGGCGTCGAAACCGTCTTGCGCGGCGGCTTCAAGGCGCGCGCGAACCACAGACCACGCCTCACCCTCGCCAACGGCGGTATGCTGGGCCCGAAACCGGTCGGCGCGGTCGCAAAGGAGTTTGAAATGGATATCGTCGATGAGGGGTTCGAGATCTTCGAGCGTCTGCTTACCGCAATCGAGGTCCTGAAACAGGGAGAGGGCCAGCGAGTAAACCGAATTCGTCAATGGATCGCTGTCGATTTCGGCGGCGTATTTCCGAAGTGTTTCCTGCACGGTCGCGAGGTCGAGAGCAGTCGTCTGGCGAGGATCGGTCATCGGGTCTCCTTACGCGGAATTGATATCCGTCTTGTGTCTCGTGGTGACGCTCTGGGTGCCGTAAAGTCAAGGCAAAGTCTTGCAAGCCTGCATCCCAGACCTTCAAATGTCGCCAAAGCGCCAAATCTATCTAGATATTGGGAAAATCGAGGACTTTCACCACCTATGACCGATCAGGCAATCTTCCGCGCCGCCATGGCCCAGCTGGGGTCGGCTGTCTGCATAATCGCAACGGATGGCGATGCTGGGAGATATGGCATTACGGTTTCGGCCGTGACGAGCGTCTCGGATGATCCGCCTTCGCTCATCGTGTGCGTCAATCGCGCGTCGGGCGCGAATGCCGTGATCAAGAAGAACCAGACGCTTTGTGTGAATGTGCTGTCGAGCGAGCAGCAGGATATCAGCCACGTCTTTGCGTCTGGCCAGGTGCCTGCCGGCCAGCGTTTCGATACGGGTGACTGGACAAAGAGCGCGCTCGGCAATCCTGTTCTGGCCGATGCGGCGGCCTGGTTTGACTGTCACGTTGACCAGACCGTGGAATATGGGACGCACTCAGTGCTCTTCTGCAAACCGGCGCACATCGCTGTGAGCGAGACAGCCAACTGTCTGATCTATCATGGCCGGGCGTATCACCGCATCCAGACCTATGAATAAGCCTGGCTTGCGGCCGGACGAGGTCGCCATTCGCATCCTCGACAAGCATGCCGATGTGATTGAAGACGCGTTGCGCAAACGCTTTCCGGGCGTGCACGTTGGCCGAACGCCGCTGCCTGACCGTGCCAGACTCAAGGCTCTGATCAGCTTTCGTCCTCCTGCAGACGAACCGCTAGACCCGTATGACTGGATCCATTCCACAGGCGCTGGTGTCGATGCGATCTGCGCGGGCCTGTCAGGCGATCGCGTGCCCCTCATTACCCGGACAGTCGGGCGTATGGGTGAGCAGATCGCTGAGTACTGTCTCGGTTATGCGCTGGAACACTTTCAAAAGATGCGCCAGCGTCGCGCGGCCCAGTCGAGCCGACAGTGGGCCGAAAAGACGCTCGCTCCGAGCTTCCTGTTCGATAGCAATATCGCCGTTATAGGCACGGGCGAAATCGGTCGGGAAATCGGCGCCGCATTCCACCGTCTCGGTGCATATGTCACGGGCTATTCGCGCTCGGGCCGATCTGTCGAAGGTTTTGACAGGGTTCAGGCGCTCAATGGCCAAAGCGCGCTGTCAGGTTCTGATGTCGCTATCCTGGCGCTTCCAGCGACCGAAGAGACGCATGATCTCGTTTCGAGCGCGCTGTTAGGCCAATTGGACGGCGCGCTCCTCATCAATATTGGCCGTGGGTCGACGCTCGATCACGCCGCCTTGCGCCAAGCCCTGAACGACGGATCGGTCGCGCATGCCGTGTTGGACGTGTTCGAGGAAGAACCCCTTCCGAGCGACGACTGGCGCTGGACCGATGAGCGGGTGACGATCACCCCTCATGTCGCGGGCCTCACTTTACCGGATGATGCGGTCAACCGGTTTTGTGAGCTTCTGGAAGACGTTCTGCAAACAGGGCAGCTGCCAACTTCTATTGATGTTTCGCGCGGTTATTAGGCGTCAGGGAAGGTCGTGCAGCAGGGTCACCAGGAAGTCTGACATCAGTCGGTTACGCGTAAGGGTCGCGACATCCTCATGCACGGCGAGCCAGAAGGCGCGCTGCACATTGATGTCGTCGACCAGCAGTTTTCGCAGATCCGGATTCCGCTTCGCCATGAAAGCTGGCAGGATGCCGACCCCGGCCCCCGCGCTGACCATCTCAAACTGGGCGAGAATGCTCGGGCTGCAGAGGTTCGGCGCGAGGCCGGGCAGCAATTCGTCGAAGTAGCGCAATTGCGCCGAATAGATGAGATCATCGACATAGCCGATGAGTGTGTGGTGCTGGAGGTCGTCGCGGGTCCGGATCGGCGTGCGATTGCCGAGATAGGCGGCGGTCCCGAAGAGGTGCAGCGAATAGTCTGACAGCTTGCGGACCTTGAGCCGGCCCGATGACGGGCGGGCCAGCATGATTGACATGTCCGCCTGGCGTTTTGGGACGCTGACAAAACCGGACAGCGCGATGAGGTCGACATCGATCTTCGGATGAAGGTGTTTGAAGTCGCCAAGGGCAGGGGCAATCAGCGTGGAGCCGAGCCCTTCGGTGACGCCGAGACGGATGCGGCCTTCGGCGCTATGCTCGCTGGTGCGCTCGGCCAGGATATCCAGTGACGCCGATTCCATCGCCTCGACGCGGGCCACCAGTTTCTCTCCAGCCACCGTCAAAACGTGTCCGCGCCGCGTGCGTTCGAACAGCGTGACGCCAAGCTCCTGTTCCAGGCGTTTGATGCGGCGGCTGATCGTCGTCGCGTCCAGATGTATCTGCGCAGCGGCCTCTTCGAGTTTGGGCCGGCGGCTCACATCGAGAAAGAGTTTGAGATCATCCCAGTTCATGGCGCTGTTCATAGCCTGCAAATTTGCAGATATAAACTGCGTTCATCCATGTTTACCAGCAAATGCACAGTCCCTATGTGAAGGGCAGCAAATATTTCAGGGAGAAAAGACAGATGCGGCACGTCCACCACTTCATTTCGGGAAAATCGGTTGAAGGCACCTCCGACCGGTTCGGTGACATCTATAATCCCAATACGGGCGAGGTTCAGGCCAAGGTTGCGCTGGCAACGGATGCGGAGGTTGATGCCGCCGTTGAGGCTGCCAAGGCCGCATTCCCGGAATGGTCAGCGACCAATCCGCAGCGCCGGGCGCGCATCCTGTTCAAGTTCAAGGATCTGCTCGAGCAGAACATTGATGAGCTGGCCGAGCTGCTCTCGTCCGAGCACGGCAAGGTTGTTGCCGACTCCAAGGGCGACGTGCAGCGTGGCATCGACGTGGTCGAGTTCGCTTGCGGCATCCCGCACCTGCAGAAGGGCGAGTACACTGAAGGCGCTGGCCCCGGCATCGACGTCTACTCGATGCGCCAGCCGCTGGGTGTTTGCGCGGGCATCACGCCGTTCAACTTTCCGGCAATGATCCCTTGCTGGATGTTCGCGGTCGCGATTGCCTGCGGCAACACATTTGTGCTGAAGCCGTCGGAGAAAGACCCGTCGGTTCCTGTGCGTCTCGCTGAACTGTTCCTCGAAGCCGGTGCCCCGGAAGGCGTGCTGAACGTCGTGCATGGCGACAAGACGTCGGTCGACGCGATCCTCAAGCATCCGGACATCAAGGCTGTCAGCTTCGTCGGGTCGTCCGATATTGCGCAATACGTCTATTCGACCGGCACGGCGCACGGAAAGCGCGTGCAGGCCATGGGCGGCGCGAAGAACCACGGCATCATCATGCCGGATGCGAATCTCGAGCAGGCCGTGAAAGACATTGTCGGCGCGGCGTATGGCTCAGCGGGCGAACGCTGCATGGCCCTGCCTGTCGCCGTGACGGTCGGCAAGAAAACCGGCGACGAGTTCGTCGAGCGCATGCTGGAAGCGGCGCAGAACCTCAAGGTTGGCATTTCGACCGACAAGGACGCGCATTACGGCCCGGTCGTCTCCGCCGCCCACAAGGCGAAGGTCGAGGACTATATCCGTATGGGCGCCGAGGAAGGCGCTGAGCTGAAGCTCGATGGGCGGAACCACACGCTGCAGGGCTATGAGAATGGCTTCTTTGTCGGCCCGACCCTGTTCGACCATGTGAAGCCTGAGATGAAATCCTATAAGGAAGAAATCTTTGGTCCCGTTCTTCAGGTCGTTCGCGCCGAAACGCTGGAAGAAGCCGCCGCGCTGCCGAGCAATCACCAGTATGGCAATGGCGTTGCGATCTTCACCTCGAATGGCCGCGCGGCGCGTGAGTTCGCGGCGCAGGTCAATGTCGGCATGGTCGGCGTGAATGTGCCGATCCCGGTGCCGGTCAGCTATCACACATTCGGTGGCTGGAAGCGCTCGGCCTTTGGCGACACGAACCAGCACGGCCCGGAAGGCGTGAAGTTCTGGACCAAGATCAAAACTGTCACCCAGCGTTGGCCGGACGGCGACATTGGTGACCAGGCTTTCATCATTCCAACGATGCAGTAGTCGCCATGACAGACTTCAAGACAATCAAGGTCGAGCAGAAGGGACGGGTTGCGGTTGTTACTCTCAACCGTCCCGACAGCCTCAACGCGCTGAACGCAGAGGTCATGGCGGAAGTCGCCGCAGCCTTTGCAGATATTGATCGCAACAAGGACATCGCCGTCAGCGTGCTGACGGGCGAGGGCCGGGCGTTTGCGGCGGGCGCTGACATCAAGGAAATGCAGCCGCAAAGCTTCTCCGACATGTATGTCGAAGACTATTTTGCCGGCTGGGACCGTTTTGCGGCGTGCCGTAAGCCGGTCATCGCGGCGGTGAACGGGTTTGCGCTCGGCGGTGGGTGTGAGCTTGCCATGATGTGCGACCTCATCATCGCGTCGGAAAAGGCGAAGTTTGGTCAGCCGGAAATCAAGCTTGGCGTGACGCCGGGCATGGGCGGCTCGATCCGTCTCACCAAGGCGATTGGCAAGGCGAAGGCCATGGATCTCGTTCTGACAGGACGGATGATCGATGGCGAAGAGGCCGACCGGATCGGTCTCGTCAGCCGCGTCGTCTCGCATGATGAGCTGATGAGCGTGGCGATGGAAGCTGCCGAAACAATTGCCGGCTTTTCCATCCCGTCCATCATGGCGGCCAAGGAAATGGTTGGCCGTGCGCTTGAGCTTCCAACCACGGAAGGCGTCCGCTTTGAGCGGCGCTTGTTCCAGGGCCTGTTCGGAACACATGATCAGAAAGAAGGCATGACCGCCTTCACTGAAAAAAGGGCGCCTGGCTTCAAGGATTCCTGACGTCAGCGCCTGAATGGCGTATGGCGGTTACAAGCAGGTTGGACTGAAGCGAGTACGAAAACATGAGCCTCAATGAAGAACAGATAATGATTTCCGACATGGCGAAGAATTTCGCCATGAACGAGCTGCGGCCCAATGCGGCGCAGTGGGACAAGGAAGGCAATCTTGATCGCTCAAAGCTGGAAGCTCTGGGCGAGCTTGGCTTTGGCGGGATCTATACGCAGGAAGAGCATGGTGGCTCGGGCCTCGGACGGCTCGATGCGGCGCTGATCTTCGAGCAACTCTCGCGCGGCGACATCAGCCATGCGGCCTTCCTGTCGATCCACAATATGGCGACCTGGATGATCGACAGTTTCGGGGATGATCAGCTGCGCGCGAAATATGTGCCGCGTCTGACGGCAACTGAGCTGATCGCCTCTTACTGCCTGACGGAACCGGGCGCGGGGTCTGATGCAGCCAGCCTCAAGACGACGGCGAAGCTCGATGGTGACGACTACGTCCTCAATGGCGCCAAGGTGTTTATCTCCGGGGCCGGCTTTTCGGACGTCTATGTCGTGATGGCCCGTACTGCCGATAGCGGGGCCAAGGGCGTCTCGACCTTTGTCGTCGATAAGGACGCGCCGGGGCTTTCTTTCGGCAAGCATGAAGACAAGATGGGTTGGCGCGCGCAGCCCACAGCCATGGTCAATTTTGATGATTGCCGCATCCCGGCGACCAACCGGGTTGGCAATGAGGGCCACGGCTTCAAATTCGCCATGGCGGGGCTTGATGGTGGACGGCTGAACATTGCGGCCTGTGCCCTCGGCGGCGCGCAAGATGCGCTCGATCGGGCTTTTGGTTATGTGCAGGAGCGCAAGCAGTTTGGCCGGGCGATCATCGATTTCCAGGCGACGCAGTTCAAACTCGCGGACATGGAGACCGAGCTCTCTGCCGCGCGGGCGCTGCTGTACGACGCGGCGCGCAAGGTCGATGCCGGTGCGCCCGACAAAACCAAGAGCTGCGCCATGGCCAAGCGCTTTGTCACCGATACGGCGTTCAAGGTCGCCAATGACGCGCTGCAGCTTCATGGCGGATATGGCTATCTCGGCGACTATGAGGTTGAGCGGATCGTGCGCGATCTTCGTGTTCACCAGATCCTCGAAGGCACAAATGAGATCATGCGCGTCATCGTCGCGCGTGAAATGATGAAGGGGCAGGTATGACCGAGCCAAGTGTAATCGCACGCAAACAGGGCCGGGCAGGGCGGATCACGCTGAACCGGCCAAAGGCGTTGCATGCGCTGAATATGGACATGTGCGAGCTGATGACCGAGGCGCTGGTCGCCTGGCAGGATGATGCGGACGTTGAGCTGATCGTTGTCGATCATGCAGAGGGCACGCGCGGGTTTTGCGCGGGCGGCGACATTCGCATGCTGCAGGAATCGGGCAAGGCTGATGGGCAGGAAGCACGTGAGTTCTTCGCGTCCGAATATCGGCTCAACACGCTGATCAAGGAATATAGCAAGCCCTACGTCGCCATCCAGGATGGCGTCACAATGGGCGGCGGTGTCGGCATCTCCGTCCACGGAACGTATCGTGTCGCAACGCCGAACACGCTATTTGCGATGCCGGAAAGCGGTATTGGCCTTTTCCCCGACGTGGGTGGCGGCTGGTTCCTGCCGCGCCTTGATGGGGCGACAGGCATGTGGCTCGCGCTGACCGGCGCGCGGCTAAAGGGCGAAGATGTGCTGGCGGCGGGTGTCGCAACGCATTTCGCCGAGGACCCAGCCGGGCTGGCGGACAAACTCTGTGAAGACGGCGTGTCGGCGCTCGATGGCTTGAAGACTGAGGCGAGCCGTAGCTATGCCGAGCATCAAGGCGAGATTGATGATTGCTTCGGCAAGAGCACGGTCGAGGAGATCGTCGCGGCGCTAAAAGCCGGTAGTGACTGGGCCACAGCGCAGGCCGAGACGCTCGCGTCAAAATCACCGCTCACCATGAAGATCGCCCACCGCCAGCTCACCGAAGGCGGGCAGATGAGCGATTTCCGCGAGAACATGAAAATGGAGTACCGGATCGGCGGGCGTCTGGTCTGCACAGAGAACTTCATTGAAGGCGTACGCGCCGTGCTGGTCGACAAGGACCACAATCCGAAATGGGAGCCTCCCACGCTGGAAGCGGTATCAGACGATCTCGTCGACAGCTTCTTCGCACCCTTGGGCGAGAACGAGCTCCAATTCATCTGAAAGAGGAAACAGTCATGACAAAAGTCGCCTTTATCGGGCTTGGTAATATGGGCTCAGGGATGTGCGCGAACCTCGCCAAGGCAGGCCATGAGGTGCGGGCCTTCGATCTGAGCGCCGAGGCAGTCCGCAAGGCCGAGGAGGCGGGCGCGACCGGCGCAGGTTCTCTCGCAGATGCCGTAGAGGGCGCTGATGTTGTGGTCTCCATGCTGCCGGCGGGCAAACATGTCCTCTCAGTCTATTTCGGTGACGATGGCGTCGCTTCGCATACCGCGCCTGGCACGCTGTTTCTCGACTGCTCGACCATTTCTGTCGAGGAGAGCCGTGAAGCCGCGAAGAAAGCCGCTGATGGCGGCTTCCTTATGGTCGATGCCCCGGTGTCCGGTGGGACAGCGGCAGCCGATGCCGGCACGCTAACCTTCATGGTTGGCGGCCCAGATGAGGCCTTTGAGAAAGCGAAGCCGTTGCTTGAGATCATGGGCAAGAACGTCTTTCACGCGGGCGATGCCGGCAACGGACAGGTGGCCAAGATCGCCAATAACATGCTGCTCGGTATCTCGATGATCGGGACTTGCGAAGCGTTCAATCTGGCTGAAAAGCTCGGCCTCGATGCGCAGACTTTCTACGATATTTCGTCGACGGCCTCTGGCCAGTGCTGGTCGATGACAAGCTATTGTCCGGCGCCCGGCCCGGTGCCGGCAGCGCCCTCGAACCGGGACTATCAGCCGGGCTTTGCGGTCGCGATGATGCTGAAGGATCTGAGGCTGGCACTCGGTGCAGCGGATGGCGCGGACGCAGATACCCCGCTCGGCGAACATGCCCGCGACATCTATGCGAAGCTCGACGAGGACGGCCATGCCGGTCTCGACTTTTCCGGTGTCATGAAGCGCATTCGCGGCGAGATCTGATTTCCCCCGCGTGACGGGTGTTTTTGACCAAATCCGGGCCTAGAACCACATCTGATAATCAAGATGTGGAGGAGCCCCCATGGCCATCAAGACGAGATTCACTGAAGCGTTCGGTGTCGAGCACCCAATCGTGCAGGGCGGCATGCAATGGGTCGGCTATGCTGAGATGGTCGCGCCGGTCGCCGAGGCAGGTGGCCTTGGCTTTCTCACCGCGCTGACCCAGCCAACGCCGGAAGACCTCGCCAAGGAAATCGCCCGCACAAAGGACATGACGGATAAGCCGTTCGGTGTGAACCTCACCATCCTGCCGGCGATCAAGCCTCCGCCATATGCCGAATACCGTCAGGCCATCATCGAAGGCGGCATCAAGGTCGTCGAGACGGCTGGTTACAAGCCGCAGGAGCACATTGATGACTTCAAGCAGCACGGCATCAAGATCATCCACAAATGTACGGCTGTCCGCCATGCCCTCTCAGCTGAACGCATGGGCGCAGACGCGATCTCGATTGATGGTTTCGAATGCGCCGGCCATCCGGGTGAAGACGATATTCCGGGCCTGATCCTGATCCCGGCGGCGGCGGACAAGGTGAAAGTGCCGATGCTGGCTTCTGGCGGTTTTGGCGATGGTCGCGGCCTCGCCGCCGCGCTGGCACTCGGCGCTGACGGTATCAATATGGGCACGCGCTTTTGTGTCACGAAAGAGGCGCCGATTCATGAGACGTTCAAGCAGCAGATGGTCGAGAATGACGAGCGCGACACCAAGCTGATTTTCCGTACCCTGCACAATACGGCGCGGGTGATGAAGAATGCTGTCAGCGAAGAAGTCGTTGCCATCGAGCAGAAAGGCGGCGCGAAGTTTGAGGATATTCAGCATCTCGTCGCTGGTGTGCGCGGTCGCAAGGCGATGGCCGAAGGCGATCCGGATGGCGGTATCTGGTCAGCCGGGATGATCCAGGGCCTCATTCACGACATTCCGACCGTGAAAGAGCTGATCGACCGGATTGTCAGCGATGCTGAAGAGATCATCAAAAAGCGCATGTCCTCGATGATCGTCGACTAGACGACGCGAGGCGCTGTGCGGCGCGCTTATTCTGTGTTGGGCGGCGGAGCGTAGGTTTCGCCGCCGCTATAGGACTCGATCCAGTTCTCCGGCGGCAGTGGCAAGGCGCGGCTTTCGTTGGGGTTGGCGGGTTGGAAGTTGCGCTGCGGGTCGTCCGTGCGAACTTGCTCCAGCCAGAAAACGCCGTCATGAGAGCCGCTGTTTCCGCGTGTCGCGACCATGTCGAGGTCCCCATCGCCATCGAGATCCTGCGCGATGAAGCCATCAAACATACCACGCACGCGCCGCGAGATATCATGACGTGTCCAGTCTCCGCTGGCATTGCCGGGGTTTTCGAACCAGGCGATCCGGCCCGTTGAATCAGAGGCCGTCACGGAGGGGTCATCATGGTCCCGGGCGGCGCCCGAATAGGCACCGACGAGAATGTTCAGGCCCGAATACCCACCCGTGATGACATCGAGGTCGCCATCGGAATCGATGTCGGCCAGGCGAAGGCCTGCGATCCAGTCAGGCAGCGTGTCGCCGATTTTCGTCAGCGTCCATGCTTCATCAAAGGAGGCCGGTTGGCGGAGCCAGACCAGGCCCAGCCAGGGTTGACCGCCATCGGCCGGCGTCAGCTGCGCTGACAGGACAAGGTCTACAAGGCCATCGCCATCAAGGTCAGTCGTGTCATCCATGAAAGCATTGGTCTGCGCGGTGAGTTCCTGGTCGCCGTCAGACGGCACATCGATCGCCACGTCATGCGTGTTTATCTGTACGGTGCCGTCGGCCGACGTGCCGGCGTTTTCGAGAACAAAGAGCGTTTGGTCCTGACGCGACGCGGCCAGAACATCGAAGTCTCCGTCGCCATCGAAGTCGATCGGGCGAGCGGTGTTTGCGATGCCGGACCGGAGCAAGACCTGCTCTCGCCATGATGATTGTTCGAGCGGCGGGCCGTCGAGCACGAATAGAGATGTGGTGCTGGCTGTCTTGGCGGCTTGTTCGTCGGTAACGATATCGGCCGAGCCCTTATTGGCGGCGGTGATATCGAGCTGTCCATCTCCATTCATGTCGGCCATGAAAACGCGCAGCCAGGATCCGCGTCCGCGCGTGATGGAGGGAATGATGGATGGCCAGGGACCCTTTTTCGCCGCTTCACCCGGGTTTTCGAAATAGATCAGATGACCGTCCTCGCAAGCAGCGATAATGTCGAGACGGCCATCATTGTTCAGGTCGCCAATCGCGACGTCTTCGACGGCTTTCGCGTCGTCGCCCTGCGCCAACGTCATGAGCGTCCACTCAACGGGCGAGGCGCTACCAAAGGCTATTCGAATATGTGCCGAGTCTTCATGAACGGAGACAACGTCCTGAAATCCATCGCCATCAAGATCGGCCATGGCGAGGCCGTCACCGCCGCGAATCTCTACCCCGCCATTGACGCTTTCAGTGTCGATCAAATGTTCTCGCCAGCTGATATATTTGCCATCGGCGGTCGTCGCCCGGGTGAGCGTGGATGCAACGGTTTGTTCGGCATTACCCGCGTCCTCCGCAGGCGGCACGGGTGTTGCGCATGATGAAATGAAAAGCAGCGTTGTTGCCGCAACAGGGAGTCTCACGGGCTTTTCCTCCAAAATATTTTGGACAGTCGATTACAAAGGCGGGCCAGTGTCCACTGCTGGATCGACATGTATGGCGTTTTTGTTGGGGCGGCTGGCGGTCTTGGTTATGCAACTGGGCAGGATGTTTGAGGTAAAGGCCTCAATGGCTCCGCCTTAAACCGCCACGAGAATTGGTCCGCAAAGCCAGCTGATCCAACCAGCCAGCGCCAGCCAAGGACCGAAGGCCAGTGCTGTTTGACCGGATACCGCTTGTCGCTGGAAGGCGTTGCTGGCGAGCGTGAAGCCAAGCCCGGCCAGAGATGCAATGAGTAAGATGTCCGACAGGCTCATCCACCCAACCCAGAGGCCGATCGCGCCAAGCAATTTGGCATCACCTCTGCCGAGGCCTTCGCGGCCGCGATAGACGCGGTAGAAAACCTCGACAGCAAACAGGATCCCATAGCCGACCAGCGCTCCGATGACCTTGTCCATCCACCGCTCGGGCATGACGGTCACGATCATGATGCCTCCGAGGGCGGCAAGCAGGGCATTCAACGGGTCCGGCAGAACGAAGGTTCTCCAGTCGACCGCGGCGAGCGCCAGAAGCGTCCATCCCATCAGGCAGGACAGGATAAAAGTCCCTGGCGGGGCGAAGTAGTACGCGGTGAGCGCGACGAGCAATGCGAGAATTTCGACGATTGGATAAAAGATGGAAAGGCGCGCCCCGCATTCCCGGCATTTGCCGCCCCGCAAGAGCCAGCCCAGGACGGGCACCCAGAGATACCAATCGCACCCGCCCCCGCAGTTGGAACACGCCCTTTGCGGGATTTCTTCCGTGTCGCCATCGGCCCAGCGCGAAGGCAGTATTCCAATAGCGACGCCGACGAATGGGGCGATCACAATAAGAAAGAGGTCTGGCAAAGACACGTGACGGCAAGGCTCCTGGCGCGGACCTTTCCTTACGCCGACGGAGCCCTGGCTCAAAGGCCTAACCCCTCAAACGTATCGGCGCGCGACAAGAGCTTGCACGTGCGTGCTGCTTTCTGGCTGGTCTCCTGTCCTGATTATCCAGCGAAGCCGTCGCCCACGCCGAAGTCGCGGCGGGCAGATACAATGCTGACGATCACACCGACGAGCACGTCCATGAGGGCCATCATTGAGAGCAGGAAGAATGTCGCCGTCGCGAAATTGGCAATCAGCAGGAACATGACGAGACAAAAGAGAAGTACGGCCATGGACGCGGCATGGTTGACCATCGCGCTCGACTTCGAACTCGTGGCTTTGACAATCTCGAATGACAGCAGGACCAGTGCGAAGAAGAGCAGGGCGCTGCCGACGCTCAGCGTCCACTTCACGCCGGATATCATCGGAATGGAAAGCAGCGGAGCGCCAAGCATGCCGCTGATGGCTGGCACGCCATCCTGATGGTTGCCGCCAGCCGTCCACGTCATGATGACGTAAATGACGACAGGCACCGCAAGGAGCGGGGTAACGGTTTCGATCCTGCGAAAGACAGAGAGACGCTTGCGGCTCGATTGGCGCGACGGCGTGGGAACGGGGGTAGGCATCAATATCCTCCTCCGGCACCAGGACCGCGAAGACGGTCCCGGATCGATTGCCGGGTTTTGTTGAGACTGCTTTCAAGATCTTCGGCGAGCGACTGGCGAAGCGCTGAAATCTCGTCCTGAACCTGCGGGCTGGCACCTGTTGTCGCTGTCGACATGAAGGCCTGTTTGTCGAGTCCACTCACCTCATAGGCGCGGGACTCGGCAATGGCCCCGATGACGAATGGGCGCTCACCGAGATAAACAGGTGGCTGGGTGTAATGCATCAGGACGTCATGGTGCATGAGCATATAGCCGTCCCGGCCCCAACCTGTGCCCCACGAGTTTCGGATGAGGTACATATTCTCTGTGTCATCATAACCGACAATCAGCATGGCGTGGCCGCCTCTCGACGGCTCCCATTGTCCGTCGTCAGGCGCTCGCATGATCCAGTTTTCGTAATTCATACGGCTCAAGCTTGCAGGGACGCCCATGCCAAACACCACTGGTAGCCCTGACGCCAGTACGTCCTTCACAGCATTGCCATGGGTGAGCTCGGCAAATTCAACGCCGAGGAAGCGCTGTGCAGCGCTGTAACAGTCGCGCGTGGGAGCCACGGTGACCATGGCTTCCTGATAGGGCCACATCGTTTCGGGACAGACACCATAGGCCAGGACCGAGGCCAGCGCCTTGCGACGCGAACAACCCGTGTCCTCCATTTCTTTGCCCTCAAGGCGTCTGGCATTGTAATAGATGAAGAGTCTGGAGAGATCGCGGAGCGACCTGCCATTCTTGATCTGGTGGTATTCCAGAGCGCCCGCAACCGCATTGCCAACACAGGACCCGACACGGCGCTGGTCTTCCACCGGGGAGCAATGCGCCCGCAGATCAACGCTGGCAGGCCGGCTCACAGAGGCTGTCTTGTTGAGCTGTGGAAAGCTGGTGCCTGCCTCATCAGGCAAGCAGCCCCCGATCGCAAATCCATCAATGAATTCTAGCATTCGCTTTCTCCCATGTGTCCGGCACAGGCGTCTTGCCTATTTGTCCCCAAGGCAATCGCCCGCGCCGGACGGGCAGGCACCCCCACGGCCCGCCTATTCGTCATAACCACCACCCGCGCCAGGGCCTTTGTCGTAGCCGCCACCGACACCCGGACCACGGTCATATCCGCCGCCAGCGCCTGGTCCTCGATCGTAGCCGCCGCCCGCGCCAGGTCCGCGCAGCCGGTCACGAATGGAATTGCGTGTCGAATGCAAATTCGCTTCAAGGTCATCTCGAACGCGGGTCTTGAACGCGTGAATCTGATCCTGGACAGTTGGCGGCGCCTTGGACACGACCGCTTCTACAGCGGCTGTTGGCGAAGCTCCTGCCAATTGGAAATACTTTGCCCGATCCAGAGACCCTATGGTCCAGAAGGCCTGTGGCAGTTTGTAATGGTCAATGACGCGGTAATCGATCCAGACATAGCCATTGATGCCGTAATCGCGGCCCCAGGAATTACGGACCAGCCAGGCGTTCCTGGCATCATCATAGCCGACGATCAGCATTGCATGGCCACCATTGGCCTCTTCCCAGTTTCCATCATCCGGCGCCGGGACGACGCCGTGATTCTTGCCGATGACCATGAGGCCCTGCTTTGGCACGCCCATCGCGAATATGATCGGCAGTCCAGACGCCAGAGCGACCTTCAGTTCGATGCCGTGCTCAATGCTGGCATATTGCAGCGAGCCGAATTGATGTGCTGCGGCATAGGCTTCCTGTGACGGTTCTTGCGACCATGCAGCTTCATTGTAGGGCCAGACCGGCTCTGGGCAGGCGCCGAATGCCAGGTAAGACGCGACAGCCTGCGCCATTGAGCAGCCTTTATCCTTGTCGACCCGGCCGGCTATCTTGCGGGCATTGTAGTACAAGAAGAGACGCGAGAGGTCCGTCATCGGCTGGCGATGCAGGATCTGGTGATATTCCAGCGCGCCGGCGACAGAGTTCGCCGTGCAGGAGCCAACATGTCCCTGGTTTTCGACCGGCGAACACATGGGCGACAGATCAACTGCAGACGGAAGGTCAGGGCGCCCGGTCATACGCAGCGATGGGACCGGGTCATTCGGGTCGGCGGCGATATAGCCGTCAATGCGATAAGACGTATTAGTCATTGATGTTGCCTTTCATGAAGAGCGGCAGGCGGAGCCGGATCACGGGCATATCTCTTCCCCCCAATTGTCATAGTAACAGTAGCCTTCGCCCGACTCCGGCAAAAGAAGATAGACGACCAGGAGGACGAATATTGCGATGACAGCCCACGCCCATTTCGGGAGCGCCTTGAACATCCGTCCAAAAGCATTTTTCAAACGCGCAATCATGAGCACACCCAATTATTGTAATTGTCATAGAAGCATTCCTGGGGCTCCGAGACGGCGAACGCGGCAATCAGACCAAAGATGATGATGACGGCCCATCCCCATTTCGGGATGGCCTTGAACATGCGCCCATAGGCCTCCATCAGATTTTTCTGGGCATCCTTCATTTCCGTCGGATCGGCCTTGAGGCGGTGTCCACGGGTTGATTGGCTGGGGTTGAACCCAGCAATCATCTGCTCGCGATAGTCGGCGGCAGACTGTGGCCGGCTGTCCCGGTTCGGCGAAAGACCTTTGCGGATCAGTTCATCAATCTGCTGCGGAACGTCTGAACGCCCGTCGGAAGGCGGCGACCAGTGGCCGGTCGGAAGAACACCGACGATCAGTTCGTAGAAAATCTTGGACACCGAATAGAGGTCAGCGGCCGGGTTGGCAGCATTGGCGTTCCGGATCTGCTCAGGCGCCATGTAGAGCTGCGTGCCGAGGCCGGTGCCGCTGGCTTCCTGCGTCTGCTGGTTGGTCGCCAGCGCAATTCCGAAATCAACAATCTTGACCTTGGCGTGCTGATCCGTCGGCTCACCGATCAGCATGATGTTTTCGGGTTTGAGATCGCGGTGGATAACACCTTCCGCATGAGCCGCCTCAAGACCGTTCAGGACTTCCTTGATGATCTGGCCCGCCGTGCGTGCGGAGACTTCCTCATTCCGGGTCATCTTTTCGTTACGCCAGACGTGGAGCGGTTTACCCTCCACATATTCCATGGCGATGTAGGGGGCGCTGTTCCACACGCCGATATCGAAGATCCGAACGACATTCGGATGCGCGATACCGCGCGTCGTCTTGCCTTCGTCGATGAGTCGCTGAACCGCTTTCTCGCTGCGCACCTGGCCCGGAGGGATCAGCTTGATGGCGACGGCTGAATCGGTCACGTCTTCGACGGCCTTGTAGACAACCCCCATGCCGCCAGCGCCAATATTGCGTTCGACCTTGTACTTGCTGGCGATCATGGTGCCCGGCGTGATCGCCCGCGGGTCCATCTTGGGGTCAGGGTCTTCCGTCGGAATGCCAGGAGCAACAGTCTCGAGACCTGACACGGTGTGCATGGACGCCAGGTCGTCTGCTGAGGTATCGGCAGGCTGGTCAGTCAAAGCCGTCCCGCAGGACGCGCAGAATTTCGCATTGTCTGGAAGGCTGGTATGACAGTTGGGACATTGTGACATGATTTTCGTTTCCTCACGCATTCGAGGTTCGGTTGAGAACGATGCGGGTGACATTGTCGCGCTCGGCTTCGAAAGTGACCTTGATCTTGAGTGCGTCCGGATGGGTTCGAAGGGGCGAGATCACATCGCCATCGTGCAGGGTCACCGTCTTGGTGCGGCCATAGGCGTCGCCATTGACGCGCAGGCCAAACTGGCTGTCGACGCGCAGGCACAACCGGCCGGATTCGGTGTAGAAAGAGAAATGCTGGCGGGAAATCGAGCCCGTCAGCTTTGAAACGGAGCCGTCCCGCGCGTTCACAACCAGCCTCGCATCATTGCCGTCTTCCGCCCGGCCAACAGCGTTGCGTCCGAGATAGAGCAAGCCTGCTGCGTCCAGAATGATCCCTTCTTCTGGGTGATCTTCTTCCGCGAAGCCCTTCCATGCGAACGAGACCCAGCGGGGTACGACCTTTCCATCATCATAGCCGCGCAGTCCGCTATCGGTTTCGACCTTGTCGGCACGTTGTGTCTTCAGGGGGATGGCACGGGTATTTGTCTCGATGCCGCGCGATCTGTCCTGTTCGATCCGGGTCGGGTTGTAGATTGTTGTGCCCGCGCCGATCTGGTCGGCCGTCAGAGTGATGTTGGTCACCGGGCCGTCCGGATCCTTGCTTTCGACAGGGAAAACGATGGAGCTGGTGAGCACGAATGCTTCTTCGCGCCATTGATAGCGCGTCGCGATGGCGATGCGCACGTCAATGCGATGAATACCGGCATGATCGAGCACCCCGGTCCGGATACCGACGTTCGCTGCTGCTTCCGGATCAAGCCGTTCGAAGTCGAGAGGGATTTCGGTCCAGTGTGAATCGTCTTCCTTCGTCCAGAGGCCGGTCACGAAGAGCGGGCGTCCGACGTGCGAGCCGTTCCGGATGATCAGGGGCAGGGCGAGCTTGCCGCCCTCCCGCACCGTGCTGGCAGCGCCAGCGTCAAGCGAAAGCTCGGGCCGGACGCAGACCGGACATTTTCCGGTCGAGTCCAGCACCGAATGGCATTCCTGAAACGCCATGCAGCGGATCAGCGGTTCGCCGCACTCGCCGCAGAATCCAGCATCGCTGATTTCTGCAGACCGCGAGCAACAGGCTTTTGGCGCGTATTGGAAAGACGACATGGTCAGCATTCCTCAGGTCCGCAGCTTGTGTCCGCACTTCATGCAGAACTTCGAAGTGGCCGGCGCTGCGGTGCTGCATTTCGGGCAGTCGATCGTTTCCGTTGATGCCTGGGCCTGGTTTCCAATGGCGCCCTGAGGGGCCTGGCCACCGCCAGCGCCGGCTGCGACGCCAGCCGCACCCGTCATGCCCATGCTGAACATTTCACGGGCTTGCGATTCCGAGCGGATTTGCGAGGCCTGGGCCGCTTCGACCATTTCACGCATGAGGTTCATGCTGTCCTGATTGGCAGACGTTTCAGCACGCGCGCGCTCTGCCAGAACGAGGGCCACATCTGGTGAGAGACCGGCCTGGATCGCGAGGATCTGCTCTGCGCTCATATCCTTGTGGATATTGAGTTCAGCAAGCTTGCCCTTGTGCTCCTGCTCGCGGTCCATGCGCTTGATTTCGGCACGAACCTTGTCGCCGCGCAGCTCTATTTCCTGCAGTTCGGAAATGTGGATGCGCTGTTGTTTGTTCGCGATCTCGGCGACTTCCAGTTCGGAAAGCGCACCGGATTTCTTCATCTCCTGCATATGCCGCTCGCGAAGTGCAGCCATCTCTGTGTCGAGCTTCTGCTGCTCTTTCTGGATACGGATCAGGTCCGTCTGGTTCTGGGCTGAGGCGAGCTGGCCGTCGAACATCGCGTCGCGTTCGCGCTTCACAAACTCGATCTGGTGGTCGAGTTCTTCCAGTTCCTGGCGGCGTTTGGCATTCTCGCGCGCGTCGATGAACTCGATCTCGCTGTTGAGCGCCATGTGCTTGAGTTCGTCTTCCGTCGCGCTTTGCAGTTTCGCAAGCTCGAGGTTCGACTTGATCTCGAACTGGGTCGCATCATTGACCAGTTCGGCTTGGCGCATGGTCATTTCGATCTGGTATTCGACCTCTCTCTGGCGGCGTTCGGCTTCTGCGCGGGCCTGCTCGGCAGCTTCCTCGGCGTTCTGGGCCCATTCGATGGACGTGGAGCGAACGATCAGACCGAGATCGCCGACAACGCGCTCGACCTCTTTCATCATTTCCGCCTGAAGCTTGTCCTGCAGGCCAGTGTCGCCGCGAATATCCTTCGCATCCATCCGGCCAAGTGTGGCTTCAAAGATGCGGTCGGAGAAGTGTGGGCGGATGCGGTCCATGACATCGGCCTTGGCCAGCGCCTTGCGCCCGAGATCATTTGCGTCGCCCGGCGCACGGTCGACGCCGTGCATCATGCCGAGAATGTTGGACGGCTTGTCCGGATTGACTTGCATTTCGATGGTGACAACGCCTGCAATGTCCACATGGTCACGGCTCGTCGCTTTCAGGACAGTCTTGAGCTGGAACGGTTTCAGATCAGCGATCATCATGGAGACGTGCGTCGATCCGCCAACGATGCTTTTCAGCTTGTCGACCAGACCGCCGACCGAAAAGTGACCGCCTTTGAAGGCATCGATCAGCTGGCCATTCTTGAACAGAAGCGCGGCATAATCTGGCGGGACTGCAAAGCGCTTCTCGAAGAAGGCCTTGAATTCGCTCTGGCGCATGAACTCTGCAAGCATGCGCGGATCGCTGAGGACAATTGGTTCAGAGGCCATGATTTAGCCCTCCCACTTACGGTTGGTGACGAAGGTCACGATGTTGAAGAGAATGACGGCGACGGTGACAGCCACGCCGATCGGGTGTTCCTGGATGACAGCCATGAGGCGCTCGCCGGCTGAATACTGCTCCCAGTAGCGACCCATGACCGACACCTGGAACAGCGTGCCGGAGACCATCGTCGCCAGGGAAAAGAGCGCCATGGCAAATGAGATCAGACGTCCGGCGCGAGAGACCATGCTCTCTTTGCGACGCAACTCACGACGCGCTTCAGCGGCCTCGGTTGCATCTCGCTTGTCGAGAACCTTGTCATAGGCTTCCCCGCGAGCGATGGCGGCCTTGCGGGCTTTCTCATCGACCTCGAGAAAGTCTGGCGAGGCCCGACGATTGGCGGATGCACCGCGCACGCTTGTCAGGTTTGACGCCTTACGCCGCCAGCTGACAAAGATGACCCAGATCAGCCACAGGGCAGTGACGACACAGGTGATCAGCAGCAGTGCATCTAGAAGCGGCCAGGCTTCCTCGGGAATTGAATTGATCGCGTCTTCCATGACATTCCTCAAAAAGGTTGGTTCATGGACAGAGGCGTCACTTTGCCGGAAATCGGGTCACGAGCGGGCTAAAAAGTTTTTCCGAATGGTGCGGCGCTTGCATCAGATCTCGAACGAGGCCTAGTGTCGGGCGAGGGATGAATGTGCAATGACTGCTACCAAGAGCGACTGCAAGGAACTTCTGAAGGGCTGGCGAGCGGGCGATCTCGACGCCCGTGACGCCCTCTTTGATGCATTGTATTCAGAGCTGCTGCAGGTCTCGGCCGCGATGCTCCGGGCGGAGCGTAACAGCTCGCTTTCGACCGGTGACCTCGTCAGCGAGGCCGCCATACGCCTGATCCAGCTTGACCAGATTGAGTGGGCCGACAAGTCGCACTTTCTGGCTTTGGCCGCCCGCGCGATGCGCCGCATCCTGATCGACAATGCGCGCCGGAAGAATTCGGACAAACGTCATCACAAGAAGGTGACGCTCGTTACGCGGATCGAAGGCCAACCCAACCGGCTTGATTTTGATGTGTTGGAGAAATCGCTCATTCGGCTCAATGCGCTCGACAGTGAGAAAGCCGACATTGTCGAGCTTCGCTATTTCGGTGGGCTCACCGTGCCGGAAATCGCCGAAGTCATCGGAACTTCAGAGTCCACGATTAAACGCCAGTGGCGCGTTGCGCGCGCCTGGCTTGTTGATGCGATGGCGGCGGATCCGCGGTGAGTGAACCAGATACGATTGAGCGCGAAGCCATGTTGATCATGGATCAGGCGCTTGATCAGCCCAGCGGTGAGCGTGTCGGCTGGCTACGAGACCGATGCGGTGACAACCAGCTCCTGTTTCTGAGAACACTCGCCTTGCTCGATGCCGATAGCGGCCGGACAGTGTTGGCGACGGGCGGCGCTGGCAAGGACAGCTTTGATCCTGATGAAGCTGCCCCCCCGGAGAAAATCGGTGCCTACAGAATTTCCGAATTGATAGGCCGCGGCGGTATGGGCGCTGTCTATCTTGGCGAGCGCGACGCCGGAGATTTTGAGCACCGCGTTGCCATAAAGGTCATTCGCGCAGGCGCCATGCGAATATCGCTGGCTGAGCGGTTCGGCCGCGAACGACAAATTCTGGCAAGCCTCAATCACCCCAACATCGCGCGGCTCTTCGATGGCGGTTACATGGATGATGGATCGCCATATATTGTGATGGAGTATGTCGACGGCGATCCGGTGCTTGAATGGGCCGATGCCAATCATCTCGACAAGCTCGCCAGGCTTTCATTGTTCGCATCGATTTGTAGTGCGATCGGACATGCGCACCAGAACCTGATCGTTCATCGCGATATCACCCCATCAAATGTTCTCGTTACGCATGACGGTGTCGTGAAGCTTATCGATTTCGGCATTGCAAAGCCGCACGACATCAGCGCCGCAGCAGAACCGAGCGAGGGTGGCAGTGCGACCATTGCATCGATGAGCTTTACGCCAGGCTACGCGGCACCCGAGCGACGTCAGGGCGCTGCCGCCAATACGCTCTCAGACATATATTCACTGGGCCGGTTGCTCGCCGATCTTTTTGACAATCCTGACCAGGAATTGCGATCAATCATAGATCAGGCCAGCGCTGCCGATCCCGCAGACCGTTATCCCAGCATCGACGCACTGGTCGATGATATAGACAATTACATCGCGAACCGCCCCGTCGAGGCCATGCCCGGCGGCGCCCGCTACCGGTTCAGAAAATTCCTGCACCGCCGCCAGCTTGCTGTTACGCTTGGCACGCTTGCCGTTTCCGGGCTCGCCTTCGCCCTCGTGGTCACGCTCGTCCAGTACAACCGCGCAGAGCGGGCGCTTGCCGACGCAAATGCACGCTTCACGCAAGCGCGCACGCTCAGCAACTCGCTGATCTTCGACGTCTACGACTCGTTCGACAAAGTCGCTGGCACACTAGAGCCCCGAAAGAGCCTCGCCGATCTCGTCCAGACCTATGTCGACGCGCTCGCGCTCGACGAGACAGCGCCCGAAGACGTGCTGTTCGAAATCGGAACCATCCAGTTCAGGCTGTCTGATCTCTATGGCGGAATTGGCGTCGCAAACTTTGGTGACCTGGAGACATCTGGCGAAATGCTGGCGAATGCCGAAGTCTCGTTCAAACGCGCGCTGGCCGCCTCGCCGCAGAACGCAGAAGCGCTGGCCGAACTAGTCATGGTCAAGCGCATGCAGACCATGCAGATGCTCAACTATGAGGGCGATGCTGAGGCTGCTCTCGCCCTGAATGCAGAGACCACGGCGCTGGCCGAAAAAGGGCTGGCGATGGAAAACGCCGATGAGCGTCCTTTTTTGCGCCACTTGTGGAGTGCGCGCACAGACCTCTTGCAAATCCTCATGGCCGAAGAGCGCCTCGAAGACGCAACAAGGTTTCTGGACGAGTGGTTGCCGACGCTCACCCCAGACATGTATGAACGTCTTGGCGGCGGCGAGGAAATGGGCGCCTATCTCCAGTCACAACAAGCTGAAATCCTGAACGATCTCGGTCGCGGCAAAGAGGCGGCTGAAGCGGCCAACAAGGCGATCGCGTACCGCGAAGCGATGCTCGAGGCCGAACCCGAAAACTATTATCAGCTCACTCAGCTCATGGTCGGCTATTCCAAACTGGCGCATGCCTATCGCAATATGGAGGCTGGTCCCGAAGCCGTGGCGGCCGCCCAGAGGTCCGTCGCGCTTGCGCGCCAGATCGCAGAGGCCGACCCTGAAGATGCGGGCGGTGTCGAGGGGCTGGCGCGCATGCTGATCGCTTTGGCGAGGGCATTTCAACTGGCTGGCGATATCGATCAGGCCCTGGCAGCCATCGAGGAAAGCGTGGCGCTTTCGCGCTCACTCATCGCTCAGCATCCCGATGACCGGTTCTATGATCAGATTGCCTTTGATGGTTTGATCGTGAAGGCGCAGCTATTGGCCTCCGGCGAGGCCTCTGGTTCCGCTTGCGCTGTTGTGGACGAGGCTGTGGCCCTGATGGCGTCTGACTCAGCCGAAGCGGACGTTCCGCCTGATCTGCAGCAGCTCTGCCCGCCGAACTAGGCAGCATCACGCCGACCCCTTTCCAGCTAGGTAATTCTACTTATCGACCGCCTTTCCTGATTTTATCTATTGTCATTAGATTATCTCAGGAAGGGAGACACGGGAATGCTGACCACCAAAGAAAAACAGCGCACGGGACCTAAGTACGGACTTTCAATCGATGAGCTCAATGACAGCCAGATTCAGGCTATAAAGAGTATTCCCGCACACGAAGACTCGGTTGCCGAAAAACTGTCTGCGCGCCGGCCAGCTTCATATTTTCTGAGCGAAGATCATTATCAACTGGAGCAGGAGAAGATTTTCCGTCGCCAGCCGGTACCCTTGGCGCCTTCCTCTGCCATTCCGGCAAATGGGAGCATTCTTGCGCTGGACGGCTATGGCGTACCGGTTCTTCTGACCCGCGATAAGCAGGGTGTGCTGAGAGCCTTTCTGAATGCGTGCACGCACAAAGGCGCTTTGCTGCACGAAGGGTGCGGCGCCAAGAAAGCCGGGTCGGTGACGTGTCCATATCATGCCTGGACGTTCGGTCTGGATGGCGCGGTTCGCGGCGTGCCAAGAGAAGAGACATACGCCGATTTTGAAAAATCCGAGCGCCCGCTACGCGAGCTTCCAAGCCTGGAGGCTGGCGGTATCATCTGGGGGATATTGAACCCGGATTCCGAGGGCGATTTTTCGGCCGTGAATCAACAGATTTCAGACGATTTCGACTGCCTCAAATTGCCCGGTATGCACATGTACGGCTATCGGCGCTTTGAGCTGGAGGCCAACTGGAAACTGGTGATGGAGCCGTTCCTTGAAGGGTATCATGTTCAGCGTTTGCATGTGAAATCGATTGGCCCTCTCGGCATGGATATGTTCGCAGATGTCGTGGGCGTTCAGGAGCGGTTCGGCCGCGACATTCGTCAGACGAGTGGACGAGGCGATTTCACGCCAGAGGTCATCAACATGCCGGATCTCAATATCCGGAAATATGTCACGCACGCCTATAATCTGTTTCCCAATACCGTCGTTATCACGAGCCCGTACTATACGAGCGTCATGATCATTATGCCGCGCGGCGCCGGGAAATCTTCGGTCGACTACTACATGCTGACGGACTCAAAACCGGATAACGCAAAGGCGGAAGAGCTTTATGCCAAGTCCTATGAAGTGATCCAGGATGTCTTCGGCAATGAAGATTTCAAGGCGTCAGAAACGTGCCAGATCGGGCTGGCCTCCGGGGCTATTCCAGACGTCATTTATTGTGGGATGGAGTCCGCCATACCGCTGTTTTATGAAGGAATTGATGCGGCGCTCGAAGCCTGAGCGTAGACTTGGACCCTGCGGGCTTGAATGCACCTGGCGGCGCATTCAAGCTTCGCCGGTTTCCATGGGAAGGTCTGGATTTGCCGCCCATTCGGATAGTGAGCCGTCATAGACGCGCACGTCGGTGAAACCAGCCAGTTCCAATGCAAATGCGACTTGTGTCGCCGCAATGCCGCCTCCGCAATACGTGATCACGGGAGTGTCGAGCGACCCTAGGATTGGCCTCGTCAGGGCGCGAATTTTATCGGCCGGCAAGACCTCGCCCGTCTGGACATTCATGAGCTGATCGCTCGGCAGATTGATCGCGCCTGCAATGTGCCCTGGGCGTCCGAAACTAAATGGATCTCCACTTTCGCCGCGATAGTGCTCTGGCGCCAGCACGTCGACAATCACGGGACAAGACGATGCATTAGCTTGTTGAACATCCGAGCGGACGGCGATCCGGGAGTGGTTGAGACAGGGGTCGAATTCGCCAGCTGACGGCGCCGCGGCACCGCTCTCGACGGGGCGATCTTCGGCGAGCCATTTCGCGAACCCGCCATCGAGAACCGACACCTTCTCGAACCCGTGATATTTCAATAACCACCAGACGCGCGTCGCCCAGGCGATGCTGGTCGCGGAGTAGACGATGACATGACTGTCGGACTTGATGCCCAATGCGGCCATTCGCGAAGAGAAGGTGACCTCGTCCAGCATGGCAAACCGATTGGGCTTTCGAAGGTCAGACAGATCCTTCAGGACATCAACAAAATGAGCGCCGGGAATGTGGGACTGCTCGAACGAGGCTTTCCCACTATGAGCCCCGCTTTTGCCGTTCTCGCGCTGATGGATGTGCACGGTTGCGTCGAGCACCCGCACGTCCGGTTGTTGATAAATATCGGCTAGCGCGCTCGTAGAAATGAGCATCGCGTCAGCCGAACGGGGATGGAGTGTGCTGGGCATGGGATATCACTGAATAGCTGGGCGAGGCCGTCTGGAATTCGGTCCCGCGATTATCAATGGAATTGTCAGGAGCGAAACGCCAAGCACGATGATGAGGAAGGGCGCATAGCTGCCCGTTGCGTCCCGCAACCAGCCACCGAGCAGAGGGCTGAGCGCGTAGAGCGTTATAATCGGTTGGGCCAGTCCCATCGCACGGCCGATCGAGGCGGCGCCGAAAGCTTGTGAGAAGAGCGCTCCCTTGAGAGGCAGAAAAGCGCCGGACCCCGCACCCAACAGCGAAAAACCCACGATCATCGATTCAAAGCTGGCGCCGAGCATGATCAATGTGACGGCGCCCGCCAGCAAGGTTGCGCCCCCGGCAAAAAGAACCCGATTATCGAAATGATCCATCAGAAGACCCGTGCCGAGCTTCCCAACCACCATTGCGAGCGCAATGCTCGACGCAATCATCGCGGTTTGCTCGACGGTAAGGCCTAGGTCGCTAGCAAAGGGGCGGAGGTTGAATTGGAGGCCGCTGAACACCAACGCAATCGCAAAGTACGATACTGACAGGATCCAGAAATGACGCGTCTTGATAATGCTCAGCGTCTCTGACCGGCTCTGCGCTGCGGTGCTGGTGCTCTTGCGGGGTTCGTATTGCTCGAAGGACAATATGATCCAGCCGATCGGAATGAGGAGCAGGGCGATGGCGACGGCAAGCCACAAATGCGTTTCTCTCCAGCCGATACTGGTTGTCAGGCTGGTTACGATAAAGGGAAATGCCACTCCGCCGATCGATGTGCCCATGGAGGTGATCCCGAAGGCCAGACCCTGGCGCGAGCGGACATTCCGCGCGATCAGGGACATCGCCATTAGCGGGCCAGCAAAGACGGCGGCGAAAGGCATGATAACAACGTATACGGCCATGATGAGCCATATGTTGTTGACGATTGAGATGATCGCGAGCCCACAACACAGGCAGATCAGTCCGATCGTCAGCGCGAGCCGCGCTTTAATACGGTCGATCCAGCGCCCCAGGAAAACAGCCGCGATGCCCATAGCGATCGTGTGAGCGGAAATGACGGCCATGACACGGCTTCGATTTGTCTCGAACTCCGTCATCCAGGGGTCAACCCAGAAGGTAAAACTATACATCAGGATGCCATAGGTCGCGGCCTGAAAGGCAACGGCCAATGCAACCATCATGCACGGTACCCATAGGCGACGAAATTGGCTCTGATACTCTTGGGGCGTTTCTACCATTCAGTGTTTCTCACCTTATTGAGTTCCAGATAATGTTGCGTTGCACTTCGTTGGCCCCGGCGTAGATCGAGGCTGCGCGATCGTTGAGATAGGTGCGTGTGGCGACTTGGCTGTCGGTCAGTCCCAGGGCGCTCAAAAGGTCTGGCTCAAGTGTCGAAACGGGCGGATGCCCATCGATTTCGAGAGCCAGCTCGCTTATTTTCTGGCGCAGCTCAGTCCCCAGGACTTTCATGGTTGATGACGTCGCTGTTGAGAGCGGGCCGGATTCCGAATTCGCTTGTAACGCTCTCATCTCGGACATTTCGAGGGCGGTGAGATCAATCTCACAACGGCTGAACTTTTCGGCACAGGCGTGTTGGGCTCTATGCTTTAGTCTGTCGAGCCGGGCCCGGAGGAGCGGAGACCAGGTGTGAGACCGCTCGTGTTGCAGAAGATATTTTGCAACCGTCCACCCGTCATTCTCTTCTCCAATCCTGGATGAAACAGGCACGCGAACATCGGAGAAAAAGACCTCATTCAGTTCATGTTCGCCCGATATCGAGATGATGGGGCGGATGGAAATGCCCGGCGTATCCAGGTCGATGAGAAGAAAGCTAATCCCTGCCTGCGGTTTGCCCTCTGTCCGTGTCCGGACAAGGCAGAAAATCCTGTTTGAAAAATGCGCGTGGGTTGTCCAGATTTTGGATCCGTTCACGACATATTCGTCGCCTTGGCGGCTCGCTGCGCATTTCAACGACGCCAGGTCGGACCCGGCCCCTGGTTCGGAATAGCCCTGTGCCCACCAGTCGTCGCCGCTCCTGATCGCTGGCAGATATTTTGCCTTCTGCTCGTCCGTCCCAAAAGCGATTATGACGGGACCGACCATATGCGTTGAATTGGGCGAAACTGGCGGCGCGCCCGCTTGGGCAAGTTCGACTTCGAAGATGTAGTTTTGCAGGGGCGACCAGTCGCAACCGCCATATTCCATTGGCCAATTGGGGACGCTCCATCCCTTGTCGGCCAGAATCCTGTGCCAGGCATTGGCGACATCGTACTCGCAATAAATCCCGCTGCACCGGGCTCCTTCGAGCCGCAGCTCGTCCGTCAGCTTCTCAGCGAGAAACTCACGCACCTCTCGCTGGAAATCGCGGTCATCATCGGTCAGCAGAAGATTCATGTGGCTCCAATGACAAGGCAGCAGGGTTGTTGAGAAATGCCGTCCAGACTGAATGGCCTGGACGGAACTGCCGATATCAGCCGCCGGATTGACCGGCCTTATCGACAAAAAATTGGCTGGCGGACATGTTGATATGTCCGCCAGCCAGCTTTGATCTAGAAGCGATAGGACAGCTCGAGATAGACCTCGCGAGGATTGGCGACCTGAGCCGACATGTCGCTGCGCGTGCCAGATGTCGTGCCAGTTCCTGCACCGCCAGTGAACGGAATATCGTTGGCGCTTGACGCGACCAGTTCGTCGGTGAGGTTCCGTCCGATCAGTGAAACTGTCCATTGATCGGTTGGGCCCGTGATCGAGAACGCAGCATCAATCTTCGTAAACGCATCCTGAATGGAATCCGGGCGCAGGGTGTCCGTGTAATTGTATTCAGACGTATAGGTTAGGTCTGAAGACAATTGTGCTGTCAGGCTACCAATCGGGAACTGGTACGAGCCGCCGAACCGGCCGGACCACTCAGGTGATTTTGGCGGCGTGAGGCCATCATAATCACGGCTGGTGAAGGCACCATTGTTTGGAAGTAGCGTACAACCCTCGGCAATTGTCTGTCCGCCAAAACACTGGCCAACATAGTCGCTATATGAGGCGTCATTGTACGCCAGCGCACCGCGGATCGACAGACCTTCGACCGCATTCGGAGCGAAGTCGAAATCAACTTCCACGCCTTTGGTCGTAAGCGAACCGGCATTGTCGGAAATCTGACCGATCGTAACCGGGTCGAACTTCTGCACCTGAAGGTTGTCGTATTCGAAGTCATAGGCAGTCGCGTTGAAGCGAAGCTGCTGATCAAACGCAATCGTTCTCAGGCCAACTTCGAAGCCCTGGGCTGTCTCGCTGTCATACTCGCCCGCTGCAACAGAAGCCGCTGGTGTCAGAGACTGAGAGAGGTTGTATCCACCAGATTTGAAACCCTCCTTATAGCTGACATACCAGGTCGTATTGACCGATGGTTTCCAGCGTAGGGTGACTTGTGGCGACACGTTTTCATCCGAGAACTCGTCTTCCAGTCTGACGCCGTCCGGAAATGCGCCGGCAAAATTCGAATGGGGCGCTGCGGAGAACTGCAGTGAATCCCGTTCCACGCGCGACCAACGGGCGCCGCCCGATAGTTCCAGCGTGTCGGTAAGGTCATAGCGCGCTTCGGCGAAAAGCGACGTCGTGGTCGCCTCGAATTCTGAGTTGCGAACAAATGTCCTGGCGGTGTTCTGAACTGGATCGACTGGAACCGGGAAAATGTAAGCCGACGAATAGAAGAGAAAGTCTTCATCCGAATAAAAGCCACCGAACATCAGATTGAACGGGCCGTCCCATTTCGTCGTAAATCGAATTTCTTGCGAGGCTTGAGAGAAGTCGGCCCGCTGAGTGAAAGTGGCGGGGTAGGATTCGCCTCCGACGTTGTTCAGATCCTGCTGCTCAAACTGATAGTAGCCCGTGATCGTATCGATATCGAACGTATCAAAGCTGAAGCTGCCGGTAAGAATACCGTACTCGGAGTTAAAATCCGCGTAGGGCTCTCCGTCACGTGCGAACGGGTAGTTTATCGTTACTTCCTGAGGGATCGTCACATAGTCGGATACGCCGTCGATGGTGCAGCCCGAGTTTGGGCTCGGTGGGACACCATTTGCCGTTGCGGGTGTTGTCCGACCCGCCGCGCAAACGCGCTCAACCAGCTCTGATGCACCACGATCCTCGTGACTGCTGGCACCCACCTTGAGTTCCAGATTGGCAAACTCCGACGGCGTCCAGTCCAAGGTGAAGCGACCGCTCAGGTCTTCTTCTCCGCCGCGCTTTTCAGATGTCCGGCGAATCGTGCGGCCAAGTGGATCTGTGGAAACCAGCGATGCGTTGTTTTCAAATGCGCCTTCGCTATCAACCGCACGAACGGCAAGCCTGGCACTCAGCGTGTCCGTCAGTGGCCCTGATACAAAGCCTTCGCCATAAATTTTGTCTGCTTCAAAGCCATAGCCAACTCGACCTCCGGCCTCGAATATATCGGTCGGACCTTTGGTCACGACATTGATCAGACCACCGGTTGTATTCTTCCCAAAGAACAGAGCCTGAGGACCCTTCAGCACCTCTACCCGCTCAATGTCGTACTGGCTCAGAATGATTTCCCGTCCGCGGCTCATCGGGACGCCATCGAAATTGATCGACACGGATTGGTCGAAGCCGGCACTGAGTGATGTTGAACCAACACCTCTCAGAAAGATGCTGGCTCCAGTCCCCGATGTGCCACGGCCAACCACCATCGTTGGAACCTGGGTCGCAATGTCCGAAAAATCGTCGATGGCATAGTCGCCAAGCTGATCACCATCCAGGGCGGTGATCGCGACCGGCGCGTCGTTGATGCTTTCGTCGCGACGGCGTGCTGACACCGTCACGACGCCCAGACGCGCAAGTTTATCCTCTTGCGTCTGCGCCGCCTCGACTTCAGCCGTCGTTTGCTCTTGAGCGTTCGCCATCCCGAGGATCGCATCCGATCCCAGCATGGCCAAAGTGACCACTGACATGGCCGTTGTGTTGAAGTAGAATTTCATGGTTTTCCTCCCTTGCCGACTCCGTCGGCATCGCAACTTGAGTTACTTTTTTTGGTACGTGCACGCGTGCGGGTGCAGCCTTGATCGCGCTCTTCTCAGAGCGGTAATTTTCTCCCAATAAGTTCTTCGGTTTCGGCCCATAGCCGGTCAGCCGTAACTGGGTCTTCCGCATACGGAAGTACGCCAGAAACGGTGTTCGGCTGCTCAATCGGTTGAGCGATCTGGCAGTCCTCAAGATAGGCAAACTTGCCTTTTAGTGAGGGTTCGCTCGCCGCCCAGACAGTGGTGGCCGCGCCTTGCTCCACATTCTTTCGTTTGCGGGAGGACGGGTCGGGGGCATCGGGTCGTTTCCTCAAGGCGACATAGTCGTCTTTGGTGAGGTGGCGCATCAGACCAGTGCCAATCACGCCAGGGTGTACGGCGAGACCGGTGACGTTTCGATCTGACATGTCGGTCTGAACCTTCCGCGCGAGGAGGGCGCAGGCCGTCTTAGACTGTCCGTACGCAACCCATTTGTCATAGTCGCGCTCCTGGAAGTTGAGATCATCCAGCGTGACAGGCGAAAAGTGATGACCCGAAGAGCTCAGGCAGACGACTCGCGTGTCTGAATCGGTCCGTAACGACGACGCCAGACGGCTGATCAGCAAGGCGTGTCCGACGTAATTGGTCCCAAATTGCATTTCGAGGCCGATATTCGTTCGGGCCAGTGGGCATGCCATGATCCCCGCATTTGCAATGAGTAAATCGATGGGACGCCCGAGAGCGATCACGTCATCGGCAAATCGATCCACGCTTTCGAGGTCGGCCAGATCAAGCGTGAAGCTATGGACCTCCAGATCCGGATACGTCTTTGCAAGGGAATCGGCGGCATCTCTAATTTTGTCAGGTGTGCGTCCGCCAATGATGACGTCAGCACCGGCTGCCATCAGGCATCGAGCAGTCTCAAAGCCCAGGCCGCCGCCGCCGCCTGTAATTACGGCGACTTTTCCTGACATATTGACGCCCTCAAGCACTTCTTGTGCTGTCGAGTTTTCGTCAAATCGTGATTTCGAAGGTGTCATCATTGCTGCACTTACCGACTGGGATCAGTCGACCTTCCACAGGGCAGGGGTCGTTTCTAGATCTGCTTCTTCCCGGAAAATGAACTTGCAGAGCCGCCGAACAGGCTCGACGCCGTCTTGCGGCGCGCCAAAGCCGGTCGCTGCCATGCCCGCATATCCGAGCGAGACCAGTCGCTGGCCGCCGGCCAATGCCAGCCGGTCCTGAATTTCGGGCACGAGCTTTTCTGGGTAGATGCCAATCGTCTGGCAGTAAGCGTCAATTCGTGGGTAGACGTCCTCTATCGAGTCGACGGGCACAAAATTGGCCACGCGATTTGTGAGGCTTGGCGCAAAATCAACGGGTTCGGGAAGTTTTGAGACGATGACAGCGCCATCATCATCCTCGCCGCCCACGACTTCATAGAAATCATCCAATAGGGACGCCGAATCGAGCTGGCTTTTCAGGTCTCTGTTGATGCCGAATTTCGGCTTCGTGCTGACATGCTCGGGCAGTTTTCTGAGGCTGTCATAAGCGCGGCGGGCCAGTTCGGTGGTCTGCTCGATGCCCTTATCGTCGGAGCCGGACAGGACGTAGACGACCCGAGCGCTGGCGCAGACTTCCTGGTTATGAGCGCCGAAGTCAGCAGCGACACGTTTCGCCACCTGGTTCATGGAAGCGTCATCATCGAACGCTTCGGGACCAATGATGCTGATGCTCCTCTTGGGATCCAGAGAGATGAGTTCGATACCGGGCTGAATGTATTTCGTGATGTGCTTGACCGACGCAAAGCCACCCCATGCGACGATTTTTTCAACATTGTGCGGCTGGTAGAGCTTGCTCTCGAAAGCTTCGTCGCCGCCCTTCCAGTATGCGATGCTAAGGTGCTTCGTAATTGGGTGGTCTGGCGCCATGTCGATCATGGTGCGAGCGACGGCGATCCCGGTGAAAGGATCATTGGAAGGCGCCTTGATGATTGCATCACCCCGCGCAACCGCATTGCGCATGGCTGTGACCGCAGAAAGGACCGGACTGTTGCCGGCAACAATATGGATGGCGCGGGCACCGAAGGCTTTGACGTATCGCTTGGCACCGGTTGAGGTCGTTCGGTCGAGGACCCAGTCTTCCAGATAGGGGCGACCGATCTGGCCGATCATATCGTCGATTTCTTCGCGGGTGAACAGCGACGGCAAACGAGCGTACTGGTTGCGAACCAGTGGTGGCGTCATTGGTGCCGTCTGGATCGTCAAATCGAGCGCGTACTGCAGGTGCTTGTTCGTTTTGATGTCGAGTTCTTTGCCAAGCGACAGCAAGTAGTCAGTGACCTCATCCATGCTGAGGCTGTACATGTCCTGAAGTCGGTTCGGATTGCCGAGAGGCAGGCGCCCCAGTAACGAGTTCGGGTCCGGCGCGCGGAACTTCAGGTCGCCATTGCGTCCGCCAAAATCGACAAGATCCGTATCGATGATCTGCCCGCGAATGACTGCTGGGGCGATTTCAGTTTTCGCCGCTGTTTTAAGAGTGGTCATGTGAGACACTTTCCTGCTGATTGATGGACGGCTTTCAGGACGCGCCCGATTGAAGGGACGCCAGGTAGTCCATCGCTTCTTCATGGGCTTCCGCCGATGCGGCGCAGCTGATCTTGTCGTCACCCCCCTGGAGTTCGCTGAAACGACTGATTGTCTGGTGCAGGTACGGGCCTTCGCGGCCGCAGCCGCAGGGCTTGTCCCAGGTCATCGTTACGGCATCACCGGTGATGAAGCCCCCCCAATGGGTGTCGGGCAGCAAGTCATAGAAGGCCAGGCGACCCGAGACAGTCCCGGTTCGTGGAAGCGGTTCGCTCGTGTCTGGATCGAGGATGAACGGTATGATCCATGGGGCCATATGATAATGGCCGTTCTCACACAGAAGATTGTTCGCGTTCATCTCAGTCATGGCGAAGTTCATGGTGAGGCGGTCAACGCCCGCAAACTTCATCACCTGCTCTTTCCAATCGTCAGGAAGAACCATTCCCTTTGCGCCGCCGCCGCTCGAGATCACGGAATCCGAAGCGAAGACGCCGGACTTGCCATTTTCAAGAGACCGCTCGGCAAGAGGCCAGAGATAGGTGGGGGCGCAGGCCATGAAGACACGCTCGCCAGCAAGTTTAGTGGTTACTTCCTCAAGAAATTCCCGCATCCGCTCTTCGCGTTTCGACTGGTCAGTCTCAAACTCCTGAAGCCGGGACATGAGGGTGGGAGAAAGCTCGAGGCGGTCTAGTTCGCCCCGTGCTTTGGCGGCCCTGATGCGACCCGCGAGGTACAGGATGTCTGCACTCATCCGGCCGGGAAACGCGACGTGCATGAAGTCATCGTCGCCGTGCGCGATTCGCTTGAAATACTCATCATTAATTCGAAAGTGTGCAGATCCGCCGCTACGGAAGCTTGGCGAAATCACATGCGCTTTCGGCTGCACTTCGCGTGGGCGTGGATCGCCAAACTTTTGAAACCTAAGAGGATAAAGTTTGGTGAAGGCGGACAGTTCGGCCTTCGCCTTTGGAAACAGGGACACTGTTCCGGTTGTGCCAGACGAGTGATGGATGCACAGCTCCGTCTCGCGATCCATGACATCGAGCCAGCTATCAATGCTCGTACAGGCGGAAACGTCTACATCACGAACGTTCGCGGTTGTCAGCTTGCTCAACCATAAATTGATCTTGGTGAAGTTGTTCGTTTCGAGAAGGGAGGAGGGATAGGATTTATAGATCGTATGATCAAAGAGGAGAGGTATGACATCCTCTACCTTTTCGATGCTGTTTATACCGTCTCTGTCTGCGAGCTTTTTGAGAAATCCGATCCGATCACGCAATTGCTCGAACCGAATCTTCAGGCCTTCAATTTGAAATTGATTTCTTTTTTCGGCCGGCATCGTGAACATGTCGGTCAGCGACCAGTCAAAGTACTCCACTGGATCAGCAATGAATTCATCGACCGTAAGAACCTCTGGCATTTTCTCGCCTCCCTTATTTTTACCAAGTTTTGACCCGAATTTGATCGATGTATCAAACTTGCATTTTTGTTTCACTCGTATACCTATCGTCATAAGATTAATGGATCAACAGTTTTTTCTAACCGTCCACAAAGTCGGGCGATAAACGGGTGAGGAGATCAGGGATGAGCGTGGAGACAACTCAAGACGTACCGGCCCATGTTCCGGATGCGCTGCGCTTCGAGTTCGATCTGTACGGTTTGAGCGGCAGGTCTAATTTGACGGATAATGTTCAGGCCGGCGTGGCGCGCATGCTCGAAGAGGCTCCGGATTTATTCTTTACATCCCTCAATGGCGGCCACTGGGTCGCGAAGCGGTTTGATGTAATGAGCAGAATCCTGACCGATCCAGAGCATTTCTCGTCTTGTCAGCTGACTCTTCCGAAAAGCAGCGGGCAACCCACTCTGATACCGCTCACGCTGGATCCGCCTGCGCATACGCCATACCGACTGATCCTGATGAAGCACTTCTCATCTAAACGGGTGAATGCGCTGGAAGACGAGGTTCGGGCGAAGGCGAGAGAACTGGTGAACGCGGCCGCTGAAACGGCGCAGGGCGACTTCATGGCCAAGATCGCTATTCCGCTGCCGGTCTATGTCTTTCTCAAGCTCATGGGATTGCCGGAAACAAAGTTTCACAGGTTCCGCGAGATCGTTGAAGAGTGGTTCTCCATCCCCAACGGGCCGCGGCGCCAAGAGCTGGCTGCCGAAATTATAGGGCATCTGAGAGAAGCGATTGGTGAGCGGCGGAAGGCGCCTCAGAATGACCTGATCAGCGCTTTGATCGAAGAGCAGTCCGGCCCGGCCGGGCTCGGTGAAGATGAACTGGAATCGATGTGTTTTCTGCTGTTTCTTGCAGGACTCGATACGGTCGCGAATGGAGCCGGCTTCATGTTTGAACGCCTGGCCGCCCGGCCAGAGCTTCAGCAAGCCCTGGCTGGTTCAGAAGAGCTTCGCAAGGGCTTTCTGGAAGAGACACTCCGAACGTGTGGTGTTGTAAACACTGTTCGGACGGTCGTGTCGGACGTGGAGCTGGAGGGGGTCAAGCTGAAGGCTGGAGATCTTGTCCTGTGCCCGCTGGCTCTGGCGGGTTACGATGAGAGCGTGAATGGATGTCCTCACCAGTTTGATGCAGAGCGGCAGTCACGAACTCATCTCATGTTTTCGACCGGACCGCACCTCTGCGTCGGCCACCTGCTTGCGCGGCTGGAGCTTCGCGTGTTGCTTGAGGAGTGTCTGGCCGGTTTCTCTCATTTCGAGCTGGATGAAAACGCGCCAAAACGAATCAAGATCGGATCAATCATCGCCTTGCTTAGCCTTCCCATGACGTGGAAGAAGCGAACGCAGCAAGCGTAGGTGTCTGGATGTGCTACATCCAGACTTGGGAAGAGCTTGAAACGAACTGTCATATGAGGCTCATACCGAAAGGCTAATCGCATGTCCGAAACGTCATCGATTGTTTCAGGCGAAGACAAGCGCCTCGACATGATCCGTGCGACGATAAAATGCCTGACGCGGAAGGGTATCGGCAACACGAACATGACCGACATTGCGCGTGAAGCCGGTGTGGCTCGCGTGACGCTCTATCGAGAATTTGGAACGCGAGAGAAGCTGCTTGAGGCGGTTGTTGTTTATCGGCTCAAGCAGTTCAATCTAAAGTTTTTCGCTTCAGTTGTGGGAGTGATGTCGTTTCCTGAGCTCATTGAGGCCTATCTACTAGAGTCAGTGCGCTTCGCCCGGTCCAATCCTGTGACTCCTCGGTTGACGGACGGCAGAATGACTTTCATGCGCGAGGGATCTCTCATTCGTGAAGCCTCGCGCGAGTGCTGGGCGCCGATCATTCTGAAAGCCCAGCGCGAGGGTGATTTGTCACCAGGCATTGAGCCTCGAGATGCGGCGGACTGGTTGCTCAGCCTGCAATACACGCTCAGCCGCCTCTCAAGTGAGGGGGGCATGGATGAAGACAGCTTGAGCAGGCTGGTAAAAGCCTTCGCGGTTCCAGCCTTCCGGACGGGCAATCAAACCGAACCGGATTGACCTTCGCTTTCTGTGAGCCGCTCAATGTGCGCGATCGCCTCCATGCACCAGTCGATCCTCGATTGCTCATAAAGCAAGCCCGACCTTAAACCGATATATCGGCCTGCGGTGTCCGGATTTTCGTGACCGTTTCGATCAAGGTTCTTCTCGATCTTTCTGAACAATGACAATCGTTCCTGATGGTACTGCAATCGTTCGATGAGTTGGGTCCGGATTTCATGAGCATTTTCAATGTCGAGAGCATAGACTTTCACTGAGAGGTCATCCTTGATCGACGCTGGCTTGCTGCTCGCGGCAATAAAGGACGCCAGTTCCTCCTGGCCGGCCACGGTAATCGACCAGATGATCTTGTCAGGATATTTGTCCTGGGAGTGGCGTCTGCCCTTAATAAGTTCCTTGGATTCCAAACGCCGTAATTCAGCATAAATCTGCTGTGGGCTTGCATGCCAAAAGAAGCCGATGGACGTCTTGAAAGTCTTCGCGAGATCGTAGCCACTTAGCGGCTTGCCGGATAAAACGGTCAGCATGGCGTGAGCGAGAGCCATTATTCCTCCAAAGCTGGTGCCGATGACTCGCATCATGGATTGCGAATTTGACGACCCTAGTGGCTTCGTCGCGACAGCGATAGGCACTGCTTGGGTTTCAAAAAGCGCCGCTCAATTTGCGAAACTATTAAAATAATTGACTAGTCAAATTTTGTGTTTATTGGATTGGGCCAAATGTGGCCAGACCCTTTCGGCCGGGCCGCGCAATATCAATTCAAACGGAGCGCCAAACCATGCCGATACCGACCGTCCTGCAGGGAAAGCTGCGCCTTCCCCTGATCGCATCTCCACTATTCATTATCTCAAATCCTGAGCTCGTTATTGCCCAGTGCAAAGCCGGAATTGTCGGAAGTTTCCCATCTCTGAATGCTCGTCCGGAGTCGCTGCTGGATGAGTGGCTCCATCAGATCACGGAAGAGCTTGCGGCCTGGGACAAGGCAAATCCCGACACCCCGTCAGCCCCATTTGCGGTTAATCAGATCGTTCACAAGACGAATAACAGGCTCGATCACGATGTAGCGCTTTGTGAAAAGTATAAAGTGCCGCTGATAATCACGTCGCTGGCAGCAAACACGGACATTTTCAGCACGGTGCAAAGTTATGGAGGCATCGTCATGCACGATGTCATCAATAACAGGTTCGCCAGAAAGGCGATTGAAAAAGGTGCAGATGGGCTAATCGCTGTTGCTGCCGGAGCAGGCGGTCATGCGGGGACGCTTTCGCCTTTTGCGCTTGTTCAGGAGATTCGCGAATGGTTTGACGGACCGCTTGCGCTATCCGGCTCGATTGCGAATGGCAATGCAATCCTGGCTGCCCAGGCATGTGGGGCGGATCTCGCCTATGTCGGCTCGTCGTTCATTGCGACTGATGAGGCCAATGCCGACGAACGTTACAAGCAGATGATCGCTGATAGCTCCGCCGAAGACATTGTCTATTCCAACCTGTTTACTGGTGTGCACGGAAATTATCTCCGTCCCTCGATCGTCTCAGCAGGCATGGACCCGGACAATCTGCCGGTGTCAGATCCTTCAAAGATGAGTTTCAAGTCCGGTGGAGACCAAGAGGCTAAGGTGTGGCGCGATATTTGGGGCTGCGGTCAGGGGATCGGCGCGATTAAGGAGATCGTACCGACCGCTACCCTTGTGGCGCGTTTTGAAGCTGAATACCAAGCCGCTCGAGCGCGCATCGCGTAGTCCGAAATACGACCGGGTGGCCTTGCTGTCATAATCTAATGATTATAGATAACTTGCTTCTTTGAAGTCCTGATAAGGGAGTAGGGAACGCAAGATGGCAGAACTCGTAAAGCGTGAAACTAGAGGTGGTGCCGTTCATCTGATCCTGAACAGGCCAGATAAACTGAATGCCCTGACTGTGGGCATGTTTTCAGAGCTGCGCGATGCAGTCGAAGACCTGCAAAATGACAACGACGTGAAGTGCGTTGTCATTCGAGGTGAGGGGAGATGCTTCTCCGCTGGCCATGATCTGGGAGATATTGGGGCTGGCGAGGATGTGCCGTCCAAGGGGTGGCATAGCGAAACGCTCCGGATGCTCGAGTTGCTGCCCCAGCCAGTCATTGCGGCGGTGCACAGCCATTGTTACACCGGTGCTCTAGAAGTCGCCATGGCAGCCGATTTCATCGTGGCCTCGGACGATGCAAAGTTCGCCGACACACATGCGAAATGGGCTCTGACACCGATCTGGGGAATGAGCCAACGTCTGCCGAGGCGGGTCGGGATCGCAACCGCAAAAATGCTGATGTTTACGGCGCAAACGCTGGATGCGGCCGCCGCCCTCGACATCGGACTTTGCGAAGCGGTGTATCCCGCAGGAGAATTTCTTGAGCGCGTGGATGAAATGACCCGCCAGATCGTTGAGAATTCCAGTTTTTCAACAGCTGCCTACAAGCGCCTGCTCAACACGACCGATGGCATGCCGCTGGATGCAGGGCTGGCCTATGAAGTGTTCCACTGCGAAGGTGTCGGGCCCGACATGGGGCAGCGTCTTCAGGCATTCTCCAAGCGCTGAGATCATGTCAAATTTCGAAGTGGAGCGTTGCGTGTTCCGGTTGGAGTGTCCCTGAACGATGGCCGAAAAACGAATTTTAGATATGGACGACGGTGTTCAGCTGGTTGCTGACGTTGATGGTCCGCCAGAAGGCCCTGTTGTTGTGCTCGCGCACGGCGGAGGGCAGACCCGCCATTCCTGGTCCGGGGCGTTTCGCAAGCTCGTGGAGAAAGGGTATCGAGTTATCAATTTCGATGCTCGCGGGCATGGGAACAGCGACTGGTCGGCGGACAACAAGTATCCGCTAAGCCGGCGCTGGACTGACCTTGAGGCGATCATCCACCAGATGGCCCCCAACAAGTCCGTCGCGGTCGTCGGCGCTTCGATGGGGGGTGGCAGTGCGCTTTACGGGGTGAGCGCTGGATTTCGTCCTTCTGCATTGATCCTCGTTGATATTTCCCCAAACGCGGAAAGAGCCGGCATGCAGCGCGTTGTCGACTTCATGAAGGCAGGACTGGGCGGCTTCAGATCTATAGATGAAGCCGCTGACGCGGTTGCCGCTTACAACCATTCGCGCCCACGCCCAAAAAATGTATCAGGCTTGAAGCGCAATATGCGGCAAAGTGCAGATGGCCGTTGGTACTGGCACTGGGACCCGGGAATGCTGGACGTAAATCTGGATCAGGAACGGGCTTTGATGGCCAATACTTTTTGGGGGCTTGAGTCGGCCGAGGGGCTGCCCGTGCTGCTTGTCAGAGGGCTGAACAGTGACGTTGTCACAGACCAGACGGTCGAAGACTTTCGCGCGCGTATTTCATCGATTGAAGTCGCGGATATTAGCGGAGCTGGCCACATGGTGGCCGGTGACAAGAATGATGCTTTCAACGAAGCCATACTGAGGTTCCTAAAGCGGCATATGCCGCCTTCTTCGGCCTAGCCGCCCGGGGCGTTTCCTGGAAACTTTGCGACCTTGTCGCTGATTTCGACCCAGGGCTGGGCGCTCGCGCACCAGACATGAGCGACGGGTTTGAGCCAGTCCGTTTCGTCGAAGCTTCCCGCTTTGATGATGATGGTGTCTGCCTTGTCGGGTTGAGCCGAAAACATGGCCGATCCGCAGTCGGGGCAGAATTTCCGGTCGAGCGCTGCTCCGCTGTCAGCCGTGTCGTGGTAGGTCTTCAGTTCGCCTTTGATTTCGACTGAATTGGTCGGTGCAAGGACAACGACGGAAAAGGCGCTTCCGGCCTGGCGCTGGCAGTGCTTGCAGTGACAGACGGCCGTCACGATTGGATCTGCTTTCAGTGTGTAACTGACGTTTCCGCAAAGACACTGCCCTGTTCGTTCCGTCATGATTGCTTCTCCTTCTGGGTCTCTAGTTCTGACCTTATTTCATCACTGTGTTCGCCGATGAGTGGCGGTGAGGTGTGTTGCGGCGCCGTGCCGGCCCCGTAGCGGACCGGGCTTGTCATGTCGTACCAGCCGCCTTCGCTCGGATGTTCGCGGCGGGTGAAGAAACCCGTCGTTTTCAGATGCGGATCCTCAAGCATGTCGGCCATGTCACGTACGGGCATGCAGGGGATGCGCGCCGCCCGGAAGCGCTCGGTCCAGTCAGCGGTGGTGCGGTGCGGTGTAAGCTCGGCAAGACGCTGATAAAGCCTGTGCTGGTTGAAGAATTGTTCCTTCACGGTCTGCAAGCCTGGCTGCTCCAGAAAGCCCGGATCCTCTACAACATCAAAGACGACGCTCCAGCTTTGCGGCGTATAGGGGACGATGCTGATATAGCCGTCCGCTGTCGGGAACGGTTGCCGGTCCGGATCAATCTGCCGGGGGTAGCAGGCATCGGCATTGGGCGGATCGAAAGTGAGGCCGCCGAGATGTTCTGCCAGCATGAACTGGGTGAAGGCCTCGAACATCGGCACTTCGACGAACTGGCTCTCACCGGTGCGAAGCTTGTGGATATAGGCGGCAAGCGCCGCTTGTGCGCCGTTCAGGCCGGCCACCTTGTCGGCGATGAGGGAGGGCAGGTAACGCGCCTCACCTGTTCCATCGACGCGGCCTGCCAATGTTGCTGTGCCAGATGCGGCCTGGATCACATCATCATAGGCCTGCAGCCCGTCATAGGGGCCGCCCGATCCAAAGCCGACGCAATGAATGTAGATGAGATCGTCCTTGATCGCCTTGACCTGGTCCGGCCCGAAGCCGAGCTTCTCAATGGCGCCAAGGCGGACATTATGGATAAAGATATCCGCTGTCTGCAGAAGGTCGGCCATTGTGGCGCGATCGTCTTCCGATTTCAGATCAAGCGTGATGGAGCGCTTGTTGCGATTGAGGGCCATGAAGCCGGGAGACATGCCGCGCGTGTTTGCGGGCTTACCGGAATAGCGGAACTGGTCGCCACCAGGCGCTTCGACCTTGATCACATCGGCACCGAGATCGGCGAGGACCTGCGTCGCATAGGGGCCGAACACGACGCTCGTCATGTCGATCACGCGCACGCCTTCGAGAATGGCTGGTGTCGTCAATTTCTGCCTCCCTTGCTATGCCTCTTGAGTAAGGCGCATGACCGCCCTATTCAATACCTAATGATGATAGGTAGTCTTATATATGCAACTGACTTTCAGCCGTGAAGAAGAAGCCTTCCGCAATGAAGTGCGCGATTTCCTTGCAGATAAGCTGACCCCCGAGCTCGAGGCCTATGCTGCGCGCATGACCAGCGTTTATGCGGACAAGGCCACAGCTTTGGAGTGGCAGGCGATTTTGAATGCGCAGGGGTGGGCGGCGCCATCCTGGCCGGTTGAGTATGGCGGTTGTGACTGGTCGGTGGCGCAGCACTACATCTTCGACACTGAACTCGCGAGAGCAGGCGCACCGCCGCTTTCGCCCATGGGGATTGAGCAATGCGGACCCGCCCTGATCGGACACGGCTCTGAGGCGCAGAAGGCTCACTACCTGCCACGCATTCTGTCGGGTGAGGACTTCTGGTGCCAGGGCTATTCCGAGCCGCATGCCGGTTCCGACCTCGCTGCACTCTCCATGTCGGCCGAAGACGATGGCGATGCCTTCATCTGCAATGGCTCGAAGATCTGGACCACGCACGCCCACGAAGCCAATATGATGTTCTGCCTTGTGCGCACCGATGCGAGCGGCAAGCCACAGACCGGTATCACCTTCCTTCTGATTGATATGACTGCGCCGGGTGTGCGCGTCGACCCGATCATCATGCTGTCGGGCGAGCACATCCAGAATGCTGTCTTCTTTGACGATGTCCGCGTGCCCAAGGCCAATGTTGTCGGTGAAATCGACAAGGGATGGACCGTCGCAAAATACCTGCTTGAGTTTGAGCGCGGCGGCTCATCCTATGGGCCGCGCCTGCTGCAGCGGCTCGCCGCGCTCCGAAATGTCGCTCGCGAATTAGGTCGTCTTGAAAGTGACCTCTCCCAGCGTATCAGCGCCGCTGAAATCGAGGCAAGCGCGCTTGAGGCCGCCGAGCTCATGATGATGTCGGAATTATCCGGCGGCGGCACCCCCGGACTCAAGGCCTCCATGATGAAGATCAAGGGGACTGAACTCAGCCAGCACGTCACTGAAATCGCGCTCGACCTTGCAGGGGAATATGTCCAGCCCTTCCAGCCGGAGCACACCAGCCCTGGCGGGCCGGTTACGAGGCCGCATCCATCCAATCAGGGGCTCGTCGGGCCTGATAGCCTTGTCACCGCTTCGGCCAAATACCTCAATGACCGGGCCGGTTCGATCTATGCCGGATCCAACGAGATCCAGCGAAAAATTCTCAGCAAGGGGCAGCTTGGTTTGTGAGCGCGCGTCCATTGACATTAGCCGGGTGAGCAGTAAAACTAAGGGCAATAGGTAAAAACAAAACGACCGGGAGAAAGCCAATGGGCGACACATCTGTAATCATGGATCGCAATCCCCTGAAGCCGACGCTGGACACGTTGAGTGATAGCCAGATTGACGCCATCCGCAGAATTCCGTCACATGATGAGGCGACCGTATCGGTGATCGAGGCGAGCCGGCCGGTCGATATTTTTACAGGCGATGAGCGCTTTGAGCTCGAGCAGAAGAAAATTTTCCGCAAGATGCCGGTTCCGATTACCGTGTCGTCCCTGCTGGAGCCTGGCAGCGTCATCGCGCATAATGGCTACGGCCTCCCACTTCTGGTGACGCGCACCAAGGACGGAGAGATCCACGTCTTCCTCAATGCCTGTCAGCATAAAGGGGCAAAGCTCATTGATGATTGTGAGGTTCACAAGCAGAACAAGATGACTTGCCCATATCATGCATGGACGTTCGCCCTTGATGGGAAGCTCGTCGCTGCAGCACGGCAGGAGACATTCAAGAACTTCGAAAAGCACGCACACAATCTGGCGGAAATGCCAAGCTGCGAGCATGCGGGGATGATCTGGGCCATTCTGGACAAGGATGCCAAGCCAGACTGGAGCGATCTGCACGAGCAAATCCACGATGATTTTACGGCAATGGGAATTCCAAAAGCGCGTGTTTACGGTCGCCGCACGTTCGAGCTTGATGCGAACTGGAAGGTCGTCCTCGAGCCGTTTCTGGAAGGCTATCATGTGCAACGCCTTCATCGAAATTCCATTGGCCAGCTCTTCGCGGACGTGCCTAGCGTCACGGATGTCTTCGGACTCAATGTCCGTCAGATTTCAGGAAAAGCGGATTTCACGCCAGAGTCGCTCGAGGGGCTAACTGACAATATTCACAAGACCGTCACGCATGCTTATCAGGTCTTCCCGAACTGCGTTGTCGTCACGAGCCCTTACTATATCAGCGTCATGATTCTGATGCCGCGTTCGGCCGGTCATACGACGGTAGACTATTTCATGCTGGTGCCGGACGCTCCGAAAACGGAGAAGGGCGAAGCGATATACGAAAAGTCGTACAAGCTTATTCAGGATGTCTTCGGCGGCGAAGATTTCTGGGCTGCTGAAATGTCTCATGCAGGTCTCAAGAGCGGCGCTCTGGACCGCGTCACCTATTGCGGTCTCGAAGAGACGATTCTGACTTATTACGAACTCCTCGAGGGTCGGCTCTAGCCGAAACCTCAAATGACTTGGCGCGGGCAATCGGTTTCAGGAATCGATTGCCCGCGCCATTTTTTCGATTAATCTAAACTCTATAGATAAGGCGCGCTAAGTGCCGCAGAGTTCTGGGAGGAAATTTTGCAGACGATAAATGATGCTATCCATTGGTGGGCGCGTGTGATGCCGGATGCCCTGGCCTTGGACTTTGTTGATGACCGCGTCACCTACCTCGAATATCGCGATTGGTCAGAACGGATAGCGGCTCACCTGATACACAAAGGTCTTAAGCCGGGCGACAGGGTCGGAATTTGCGCAGGCAATTCGCTTCAATATTGCGTGCTGATACTCGGCATCCTGAGAGCAGGTGGCATAGCTCAGCCCCTCAATATGCGGTACACGTCACACGAACTCGCAGAAATCATTGAAGATACAGAGCCGCGCATGGTCTTCGCTGACGAAGACCGTATCGCAAGACTTGCGAATATCGATGTCGAAACGGTTCCATTGCAATCGGTCTTTGAGCACAGGCACGGGGAGCCGGCGACGGTCGCGCACCAGCCCAAACCGGATGACAAGGTCGTTATAATCGCAACCAGTGGCTCGACCGCAAAGCCAAAAGGGGTCGTTTTCTCACACCGCACGATGACGGGTTATGTCGCGACGCACGTGATGGAAGAGCAGAGCATCGGTAAGGGCTCGCGCGTTATCGTCCCGGCTCCGTTGAGCACGTCTGCGGGTTTCGTGCAGCTGATCCATTATAGCGTGTTGGGTTGTTCCCTGTTCTTCTTGAAGTCCTTTGAGCCTCAAGCCTTCCTCAAAACGATTGTCGACAAGAAGATAAACGGATTTGGCGGTGTGCCCGTCTTCTTTGAGGCGCTGTCGAAACTGCCCGAGTTTGAGGATGCCGACCTGTCCAGCATTACGATGGCCACGAGCGGGGGGGCGCCGGTCACGCAGGCCTTGCAGGATACCTGGATGAAGAAGGGTATCGTTGTGCGCCAGATCTACGGACAGACAGAGTGCGGCGGTAACGGCACCATCATGCCTGAGCATCTTGCAAAAATGCAGCCTCAGAAATGCGGAATGGGCGGTCTCTTCAACGAAATTGCGATTGTAGACGAAGACGGCAATCGGGTTCCGCCAAATACGGTGGGCCAGATCATTATGCGCGGCCCCGGCAATATGGTCGAATACTGGAACAATCCCGAGGAGACCGCAAAGACGATCAAGGATGGGTGGCTTTATTCCGGTGATCTGGGCGTCATGGATGAAGACGGATTGCTGACCTTCGTGGACCGCATGAAGGACATTATCATTTCCGGTGGGCTGAACATTGCGGCAGCTGAAGTCGAGCGGGCCGTGCTATGCAGTGGCCAGCCCATTGAAGAGTGTCTCGTCATTGCCGCGAAAGATGACAAGTTTGGCGAAACCCCGCTCGCTATCGTGTATGCGACCGGGGAGGTCGATGTGCCTGCCTTGATCGCTCACTGCAATGAGCAGCTCGCCGATTACAAGGTGCCTCGCTACGTTGCGATTGAAAACGAGCCGATGCCCCGCACCGCGACCGGCAAGCTTTCCAAACCCCCCTTGCGAGAAAAATATGCAAGCTGCGTTTCTGAATTAACGCGTGTGCGCTGAGGGGCGGTGCCGGACGAGACGAAGCTCGCGGCCTTATACCTGAAAGCGGGCTGCCTGATTGCAATCGACGCGGTCAGCGGCCCGCCAGAGCTTTGGTGTCCTGTGGATCGCCCGACCGTTCAGGGGAGGGGCAGCTGAAAGACATGAGCTTCAGTATGAAAGCGCTCTTGTCGTGATGCCGTCCCTGGCCGCTGAACGCGCTGCCTCATGAAGAGTAATTCGGCTTGCGCTTTTCCATGAACTCGGCGACGCCTTCTCGGAAATTGGGGTCCTGCGACGTGAGCATCTGATTGCGGTCTTCAAGCGCCATCACCGCTTCGAGCCCTTGAGCATCAATTGAGAGATTGAGAACATCTTTCGTGAGGCGAAGCCCCATGGGCGTTGCACGCAACATGTCTTCGCAGAAGGAAGCAGCTTCCTTCTCTAGCGCTTCAGGCGCCACGACGCGATTGGCGAGTCCCAATTCCAGCGCCTCTGTTGCACTGATGAATCGCCCGGTGAGCATGAATTCGCTTGCTTTCGACATGCCGAGCATTCGCGGCATGAAATAAGACACACCCATGTCGCAGGCGCTGAGACCGATGCGGATGAAAGCGGCGTTCATACGGGCATCTTCCGAGAGAATTCGGATGTCGGACGCAAGTGCGAGGGCGAAACCGCCCCCGCTTGCCGCGCCTTGTACGCAGCAGATGATTGGTTGCGGGCATCGACGCATGGCGACGTAGATTTCGGCGATCGACCTTTGTCCATCGAGAAGCGCGGCAACGTCCCGGTCGCTGGACGAATCGGTTACGGATGCTTCCTTCAGATCCAGGCCTGCACAAAAGGCTCGCCCGGCCGCTCGAAGCACGACGACCCGGACTGAGCGTTCCCAATAGAGCGCCTGAAAGATGTTGCGCAGGTCCTTCACCAGACCTTTGTTCATCGCATTGAGTTGGTCAGGACGGTTGAGCGTGATTGTCATCACCTCGTCGTGTACTTGAGTTTCAACATACTCCAGCTGAAGGTCGTTTAGCATTTAGTCTTCTTCTCCTTGCGCCGGCCCGCCATGAGCGCCGACCGGCAATCTACATCTGTTTAAATGAAAGTGTCCGAGTTGGCGGCCGTCCGCGTATCAATGCCCCGGGGCATGGGCTTTGGGCTTTGGTGGAAGTGTCGAGGCCGCTGGCCTGCTTTTCAGAACAAATCCAGATACAAAAACGAAGGATGCGGTCGTCAACGCAATGATGGCGAACACGCCCATTATGTAAATCTGCGACAGGTTCGTATTGAGCAGCCAGCCCCCTGTCAGCGGACCGAGAATGGCGCCGAACCGGGCCCATGCCAAGGCAGCCCCTGAGCCCGCGCCTCTGAGATGAACCGGATATCCCGCTGCTGCGACCGAATACAGAGCAAAAACGCCACCATTGACCAGAAACCCGGTCAGGGCGCCGATGATATGTAACGTTAACCAGTCGCTGCTGAGGGCGGTGAACATAAGAACGGGGACAATCGCGATCCAGCAGAGGGTGACCGGAATTTGATAGCCGAACTGGTCACACGCCCAGCCGACAGCAAAAATGCCAATCATGCCGAAAATTCCGTAAGCCAGCATCACGCTCGCGGCGGTTTCCGGCGTGAACCCCTTGCCCGAAACAATCATCGGCAACCAGACGGATGCGAAGTATGAAACGAGGTATGCCAGCGCAAAAATGACCCAGATAAGCAGGCTTTGATTGCGGTATTTGTCGGAAAGGAGCTGACGAAGGAAGCTCTCCTTCATCGTCTCTGGCTCAGTTCGCGCAGGTCGCTTGCCGGTGAAGGACAGTAAAACCAGCGGAATGCATGCCAGAGCCGCGGTTCCCCCGCCGAAGAAAGCCATTTGCCAATTCATGCCCTGTGAGAACAGACCTGCAGCGACAACCGCGCCGAGTGGTACGCCCCAAAACACAGCAGCATTTGTACGAAAGGTGCTCTTGTCCGTGGAAATGTTGGCGGCCATCGACATGAGATTCGGCAGCGCGACGCCAAAGCCAATGCCGGTCAACATACGAACAATCAGAAACGACTCGAAGGACTGACAGAACGGGGTGAGCAGCGTGAAGAGGCCGAAGGTGAGAAGGGCTGATGACAGAACAATTCGGTGACCAAAAACATCGCCCGCTCGTCCGCCGAATGAGCTGCCAATCATGATGCCAAAGCTGACAGCCCCGAATATCCATCCGAGCGCACTTGAATCGAAGCCGAGTTCCGGGGCGAATTTTGGAGCGGCGATAGCAAGGATCTGAATGTCATAGCCTTCAATGGTTGCCACCAGAAAGCAGGTTGCAATGGCAAGCCAGACCTGCCCGCGCGCGGGTTGTTGCGTGACGGGCTGTGATGAATTCACGATGGTCTCTGGGGCGATGAGGAGCCAATCAGCGAAACAAGTTTTTTCAACATACGATCCTGCCCTGGATTTTTAGATTCGGTGTCCGACGCAGCCGCCCGCCATTCCTGACCTTTATGGAATGAGCATCACCGTTCTAATTATATTAGTTTTATCTTTGCTACACATATTGCGGTTTGGCGGCAACGCCTAAAATTAACAGGCCACCCGGTTCAGGATCAGATCTCACCGAGATGCATTACAGGCCGGCGTTGCGCCACACTTCTTTACATGGCGTCGCGCGAAACAGGATTGCGCTAAATTTGGCTGTTTCTACTGACTTCTCAGAGTGAATAGCGCTCGAGTTCGTTAGAGGAAAAAAGAGCTGTTCGACGTTCCAGCCGGGCGAGCCTGACCGCCACTGGAAATTGCGGTCACTCAAATCTGATGAGCTTTTCAACATTCACGATGTGTGGGGTCGGCATGAACAGTCTTGCCCAAAAGCAATAAAACTGCTCGTATTAGATTTAATAATTCAAATAATCTGGGAGAGCGCGTTGAAGAAATACGACTACATTATCGTCGGAGCCGGAGCCGCCGGCTGTGTCTTGGCGTACCGCTTGTCTGAGGACCCTGAGATAAGCGTCGCTTTATTGGAAGCGGGGCCGCCAGACACACATCCTTTTATCAAGATGCCCAAAGGCTTGGCCAAGGTCATGGCCGACCCGAAACACGTTTGGGGTTATGCAAGTGTTCCTGAAGACACCAATAATCAGACATCGGAAGTCTGGGTGCGTGGACGCGTGCTTGGCGGGTCGAGCTCAATCAACGGCATGATGTACGTGCGTGGGCAGCCAGCCGATTTCGACACAATCGCTGAAATTTCCAGCGATGATTGGAGCTGGGATCATATTGGCGCGGCTTACGCAGCGCTTGAATCGCACGAACTGGGGGGCGACGAAACCAGAGGCGCAGACGGCCCTCTAAGGGTGACGTTGCCCGATACCAAGGACACGATAACCGATGCGATGCTTGATGCCGGCAAGTCTATGGGGTGGGTTGAAAAGCCGGATACAAACGCTCCAGACGATGTTGAAGGCATCGGGTATGCGCCTCGCACGGTGTATAAAGGCAGGCGTCAAAGCGCGGCCACAGCCTTTCTCGACCCTATTCGGTCACGCCCCAATCTGGACATCATTACAGACTGCACGGTCGACCGCGTCGTTTTGGAGGGCAAGCGCGCTGTTGGAGTTTATGTCGTTCATGAGGGGCAGAAAAAGCAGATCGAGTGCCGCGTCGAAGTGATCCTGTGCGGCGGGGCAATGGCTTCGCCAAACATTCTCGAGCGCTCAGGTATTGGCGACCCGGAGCGGCTTTCCGACCTCGGTATTGACGTTGTCGTCGCAAATCCGAATGTCGGTGAGAATTTGTTGGAGCACCGCGCGATTATCATGCAGTGGAAACTCAACAAGGACATCTCGCACAACAAGAAATATTACGGGCTCGGCATGATCAAGGCCGGCCTTCAATACTATCTGACCCGCAGCGGACCGATGTCAGCAGCAGCCTACGAGCAAGTGGCCTGGTTCAAGACCCGCCCAGGCCTCAATCGACCGGATGCGCAGTTCCTGTTCGCGCCGTTCAGCTTTGACTTTGAAAAGGATCGCAAGGATGTGGAGCGCCACCCCGGCATTCACGTAACAATTTATCCGCTGCGGCCGACGTCGCGGGGCCATGTGCACATCACGTCAACTGATATGGATGCACCGCCGCAACTGCGAACGAATTACCGGGACACTGAGGAAGACAGACAGGCCATGATCGGTGCTGTCCGCGTGGCACGAAAATGGGTTCAGCAGGAACCACTTGCGCAATATGTCGAAGAGGAAACACTGCCAGGACCGGATTACTCTTCCGATGATGATATCCTGAAAGCATACGATCAATTCGGCACGTGCGGTTATCATGCTGTGGGGAGTTGCCGTATGAGTGCAGACCCGGAAACGTCTGTTGTCGATCCGGAGCTCAAAGTCAGAGGCGTGGAGGGCTTACGTGTGATCGATACATCGATCATGCCGGTTATTCCATCCGGCAATACAAATGGCCCGACCATGGCGATGGCATGGCGCGCCGCAGATATCATCCAGAGAAAGTCGCTCGCGAGTGTGTAGCGTTTGGTGGCACGAGAGACGTTAAAGGCCCCCTGAGACAGCGGGTCTGGCGATCGCACGTTGTGGGAGAATTATCAGGAGCGGGCATTGCAGGTGCCTGATGGCCTAACTATTGCTTCATGGTATTAGTTTTAAAGAGAATGCCATGGGTCGCCCTTCAAAGTCTCTCATCTCCCGCGAAGGGGCAGCAGTCGCCGCATTGAACGTCATCGATGCGCAGGGGCTGCGCTCACTAAGCGTTGAACTCATAGCAAAGAGCCTCGGTGTGAAGGCGCCATCGCTTTACTATCATTTCAAGGACAAGAACGAGCTTCTGTCTGAGGTTGTCCTGCTGCTGTTGAGGGAAATCGAACCGCCGAAGGTTGATGAAAACGACTGGGAAAAAACGCTCGTCCGACTTTGCAAGTCGACTCGACGGACCCTTTTGCGGCACCCCAATGCGGTTCCCTTGCTTTTGCAGTTTTTCCCGAGGCGCATCCTCTTAGGCGCGTATGACTTCTGGACATCCATGTGTCCATATCCGCCTGAAGTTCAGATGGTGATCAGCGAAGGCACGGAAAAGATCACTTACGGATCGGCTCTATTTGAAGCGGCTGCCAAATCATACGGCGTGCAAGCGATGCCTGACTTCGATCTGGAGCAATTTCCGCACCTTGCCGAGGCGGTCCGCGCCAATCCTTATGACGAGGAAGAGTTGTTCGAAGAAACCATAATGAGTTTCTTGCGAGGATTCCGTCATTTACCTCAGACGCCGAAGCGCCTGACCGCCGCTGAAAAGAAGCGGGCGAGGCGTCTCGGTCTGGCAAAGAGCCTTCCGTCCGAAATCATCTAACGGCTCTTCAAGCGACATTGCTTGCAGATTTTGGAATGTAGATGGCTTTGGGCTGCGTAAACTCACGCAGGCCGTAAACGCCATTCTCCGATCCGACGCCTGATTGCTTGTGTCCCGTCAGCGGCGTAAGTGGCGTCGATTGGAGATTCTGGTTGATCCAGACCGTGCCGCTTTCCATTGCCGCAGCCACCTTCGTAGCTTTTTCAATGTCCGATGACCAAACGGCGCCAGCCAGGCCATATTCTGTGTCGTTTACGCGGTCGATGACTTCATCAATATCCGAGAATTTCATCATGGGCAGGATGGGGCCGAATGCTTCTTCCTGGACGACGCGAGAGTTCTCTGGAGGGTTGTCGACGATAGTGAGCGGGATGAAAAAACCCTTCTTCGGGACGTCAGAGCCGTACAGCATCGTCAGTCCACTGGTTTTTGCGTCCTCAAGCAGGTTTGTGACTCGGTCGAATTGAGCCTTGTTTTGTATCGGCCCGAACCGGTTACCCTGATTGCTCCCGTCTCCAACGGTCGCTGCTTTGGCGAGATCGTGGAGGCGGTCACGCATCGCGTCATAAATCGCCTCGTGGACATAGAGCCTTTTGGTTGCCACGCAAATCTGCGCCGTATTCGAAAATGCGCCTGCGAAGATCTGCTCAGCAACTTTGTCGACATCGACGTCTGGGAGAACAATCGCGGCGTCATTGCCACCAAGTTCCAGGGTGACTTTCTTGAGGTCAGATGAGGCCGATTCCATCACTTTCCGACCGGTCGCGGTAGACCCCGTGAAGGTGATTTTGGAGAAGCCTTTGTGCGATGTCATCCATGGGCCAAGTTCATCCCCGCCGCTAATGATATTGATCACGCCCGGTGGAAACACGTCCTGCAACAGCTCGCCCAGCTTAAGTGTGCACAGCGGCGTGAAGGGAGAAGGTTTAAGGACAATTGTGTTGCCCGTAAGGATCGCGGGCGCAATCTTCCAGCTGGCCAGAAGCACAGGAAAATTCCAAGGGACAATGGCGCAGACCGCGCCAAGAGGCTCGTGATGAACTTCGATCCGCCTGGTGTCAGTGTCTTCAGTGACGTCGACAGGCAGGTCGAGGTCTGCAGTGCCTGCAAACCAGTAGGCGGCTCCCATGATTTCTTCTTTAGCGATGGCTGTCGGGCGTCCTTGCTCCTTGGTGAACAAGCTCGCAAATGCGTCGGCGTGCTCCATGATCAGGGCGCTCGCTTTTCGAAGCGCGGACCGGCGTTCTTCAATGGGTGTCTTCTTCCAGCTGGAGAATGCCCGCTTTGCTGCGCTGACGGCTGCTTCCAGATCATCGCTCGAAGCTCGGGGGCAGGTGGCGAAGGCCTCTTCCGTGGCGGGATTGACGACATCTATCGTGTCGTTGGCACCCACCAGCTCGCCATCGATGAGCATCTTGTAGTCACTGTCGAACTGCATGTGCTTTTACTCCGAAACTATTGTGGTCGTTCTGCGCCAAAAATGGCCGAGCTGACGATCGGCGCGCCGGGGCCTCCAGCGAGAAGAACCGTTTTGGCATCTTCGACCTGATTTGACGATTCTCCGCGTATCTGACGAACGCTCTCGATGATCATTCCAATGCCGTGCACAAAACCTTGCGCAATATTTCCGCCGGACGTGTTGATCGGCAGCTTTCCGTTTGGAGCGATCAGGTTGTCGAAGGTGATGAATTCGCCGGCACCTTCTAGGGTGCAGAACCCATGATCGATGATGGAAGCGACCGCCTGCGCACTGAAGTTTTCGTATATTTGAGCGACATCGATATCTGCCGGGGTCAGGCCGGTTTGATCCCACAAATTGCGAGCAACGGATTTGAAGCCTGCGGTTGCGTACTGATCCTCATCGTCATTTTCGAGAAGGTCGCCCCAGCCTTTCGCTGCGCCTTGAGTCACGCCGAGCACGTAAGCGGGTTTCTGCTTAAGGTCGCGAGCGCGTTCTGAAGACACAATGAGAATGGCGCCCGCCCCGTCATTCTCGCGAGAACAATCAAACAGATGGAACGGCTCGCTTATGATCCGGGAGTTCTCATACTCGTCGGAGCTTAGCGACTTGCCATAAGCCACCGCTTCCGGGTTCCTGGCGCCGTGATAATAGCATGCATCAACGACGGCCTTGGCGGTTTCTTGCGGCACGCCATGATGCTCGAAAAGACGGTTCGCCCGTATGGCGCAGGTCTGGGCAGGCGCAATGATGCCAGCTCCAATCATATGCGTGTTCAAGTGGTGCGCCATGACGGCGGCCGAAAGACGTCCACTGTCTCCCTGCACCAAAGCCCTGTAGACGATAACGGCGCTGGCTTGGCCCGTTAGAATTGCGCCGGCAGCCTGGCCAATCGCTGCCGCGATGCCGCCGCCGCCGCCGCCAAACACGGTGCTGCACCACCTGAGCTCCTTGATGCCCAGATCGGTCATGAGCCTTACGGGCTCGTTGTTATCGTCGCCATAAGAGGCAAAGCCGTCGATTTCCGATGGATGGAGGCCCGCATCCTCGCAAGCATCGACGATGGCGCCAATCAAAACGCCCCTCTCGGGAAGAGGCGCGCTACCTCTTTTGTACTGTCTCAGGCCAATGCCCGCTGCAGCAATGTTTCCTGCTATGCCCTGCATATGCCTCTCCTTAAACTTTTGACCAGATCAGCGCCGGAATCTTTCGGCCCTGAAAGTCAAAGGTTTCGATGCGGCCCTCCACATCCTGGCCAATGCTGACCGGCTCATCGGGTTTATCGAGCGTCCCAAGCAGGCGGACATGATCGACACCATCCAAAGTGACCACAAGCGTCACGAAGGGCGGTTGGAGTTGCTTGGGAGCACCGAAATCGTGCCAGGTCCTCGTCCAGCTGAAGACCTTGCCAACGGGCTTCACCGCTTTCCACTTGTGCTCCCAGCTGCCGCACTCGGGACACCTGAACACTGCCGGCCAGTGCACAGTGCCGCATCCTGCGCAGGATTGAACACGAACTTCTCCGGCTTCCAGCCCCTCGAAATAGGCCTGGTCAGCGCCAGTTGTGTACTGGGTCATAGCCTCACTCATATGCGTGCTGCTTTCCGGGTTGATATGGGTTTGGATTCATGGGGTGCTCTAAATCTAATATTGTTAGGCACACAATACCCGGTGCGGGGCATGCGTCAACACGGTTAGGATTCGGCACCACACGCGACGAATTCATCTCGCGACTTGCGCGTCATCTGCAATGATGCACGTGCCTGTTACGAAGTGAGATCTGGGGTCGACGAGATACAGGAGTGTTGAGTCCAGCCAGGCCGGATCACCAATCCGCTTTCTGGGGTAGCGATCGCTGATGCCGTCGCCGACGCGGTCAATAAACCCGTCGGTCATCTCTGAGTAAAACATGCCGGGGGCAATAGCGTTTACGTTGATGTTGTAACGCGCCCACTCGATTGCTAGGGTTTCAGTCATCCGGACAATGCCTGCCTTCGTGGCGCAATACAGGGCCGATGCGGAGTTCGGACGATAGTGAAACGCACCGACCGATGAAAGATTGACGATCCGCCCGGGTTTCTCTGCTTTGATCAGGCGGTTTGCGACTTCGCGGCTGGCAATGAAGGGCCCGCGGAAGTTGGTCGAGATGACCTGATCGATGCGTTCAAGATCGAGCCGAGTGGCGAAATCAGCATCGCTTATGCCGGCATTGTTAACGAGAATATCGACAGTCCCGAGTTCGCTTTCTGCGTGGTCCAGAGAAGCGCAAATCGCGTCTGCGTCGCAAATATCCATTGAGGCAAGCGATACAGTGCAGCCGAGCGCCTCCAGCTCATCCCTTAGCGACTGAAGCGGCTCTAGCCGACGACCGCTCAGGTGGACCTTCGCGCCGCTGAGCGCCAGAGTTTTGGCAAACCTGCGGCCAAGTCCTGATCCTGCTCCTGTTACGAAAGCGACATTGCCGGTGAGGTCCACCGCGTTCGAGCGTGTTTCTTGGTCCGTCATTTAGGGCCCTTCAGTATTGGGTTTCGGGGGTGGTGACTTTCAGGCCGTCCAGCGCATCGCTGAGCGTGATCTGGCATGAAAGGCGGGAGTTCGATTGGGCGCCCTCTGCAAAATCCAGCATGTCTGTTTCGGATTGCGAGGGAGGTGTAAGTTTCTCCAGGAATGCCTCATCGACATAGACGTGACATGTCGCGCATGCGCATGAGCCGCCGCATTCAGCCACAATACCTGGAATGTCATTCCTTACGGCGGTTTCCATGACGCTCTGGCCGACCGTTCCATCCACCGTGCGCGCTTCGCCTTGAAAATCTACAAATGTTACTTTTGGCATAGGCTTTCCATCGATCCTGCAGAATCGGGCTTATAAAACTATAGACATTAGTTTCAATAGGAAATTCGTTGACCCCGTGTCGTCCTTGCGAGGCCGTAGTGCATTGTCGAACAGGCGAAGCTTTGTCCTGGCAACGCCGTCTGGCAATATCTTAAAGCGCTCAGCGACTGACAAATTCGCTTCTTAGGTCGGTTTGAGCTTGCCCGGAATGCCTCCGCCGGCCAGTGACCATAATGCCACCGTCAGACCTCTTTACGAGTACGAATTAAAAAACTAATACATTTAGACATGATGCGCCGCGCTAGTGGATTTGTGGCGCAAAAAGGGAGGTGAGATCCACGATGTCCGAAGCCAATTTGATTTCAGAAGTGCCAGATCATGTCGATGCCAGTCTTGTATTCGACTTCGATATTTATGGTGATCCGAGACACACGGACGATGTCCAAGCGTCTTTTCAGACCCTGCATCAGGATGCGCCCGATATTTTCTATAGTCCCCGAAACGGGGGGCATTGGATCGCAACGCGGTATGAGCACATATTTGAAATCGTGAAGGACTTTGAGCATTTCTCCGCTCGGGAAATGCAAGTGCCACGCGTGGAAAACCCGCCCCGTAACATTCCCCTGAATCTGGATCCTCCAGATAATCTTCCGTTTCGTCAGGCCTTGATGCCGTTCTTCATGCCTAAATCTGTGTCGGCTATGGAACCACGCATCCGCCAGTTTGCCATCGAAATTATTGAAGACATCGCCGACAAAGGGGAATGCGATTTCGTCAGGGAGGTGTCGGCACGTTTTCCGGTTTCCGTTTTCATGGACCTGATGGGTATGCCGCTGGATAAGCTGCATGACTTCCGCGCGCTCGCCGATGACTATTTCAATGCTCGTACGGCTGAAGACTATCAGGCCTTGGGCGGACGGATCATCTCTCTCATGATGGGCATTGCCGAGATGCGTCGGCAAAATCCGGCCGACGACCTCATCTCCAAAATGGTGAACTTCCAGATAAATGGACGGACAATCCGCGATGATGAGCTACAGGACATGCTGTTGCTCCTCTTCCTCGGTGGGATGGACACCGTTACCAATGTCACGTCGTACACGTACCGGCACCTCGCCCGGAACCCGGAGCTTCAGGCCCGCCTGGTCAAGGAGCCTGAGATAATTCCGAACTTTGTACAGGAAGGCATTCGCAGCTTCGGCGTCGTGAACACGCCCCGGCTTGTGGCCAAGGACTGCGAGAAATTCGGCGTGACGTTCAAGGAAGGCGAGATGATCGTCTGCGCACTGCCGCTTGGTAGCCGCGATGATCGGCGCTTTGAGAATTCTGGGGAGTTTGATGTCGATCGCGAAATGCTGACTCATCTGACGTTTTCGTCCGGTCCGCATCTCTGTATCGGCAACAATCTGGCAAGAACCGAAATCAGGATCCTTACCGAAGAGTGGGTCAAACGAATTCCGAGCTTCCGTTTGAAGCCTGGTGAGCGCCACCATTCGCGGGCTGGCCTGGTTATCGCTCTGGAAGCGCTGCCAATAGAGTGGGACGTCTAGGCCCGTTTCCCGGATATTTGCTGCGGAGAGCGGTCGACCGAGCGTCGGCCGGCTCCGACGCTAATCATAATCGATATAGCCCTCCGGGCCCTGTGAGTACCATGTCGACATGTCCGACTGCGTTCGGAAATTTCCGTCCTTGAACCTTTGGGGCAGGTCGCGATTGCAGATGAAATAGCGTGCCCATGAAATCGCGTCCGCAAGTCCAATATCGAGAGTATGCTGCGCGGTTGCCGGCGTATAATCGGCGTTTAGAATAAGGGGGCCATCATAAACCCTGCGGATCAGTGGCGCGACTTGAAGCCGATCGGATGAACCGAACGTGCCGTGTGGGCCCACATCTCTCAGCTCAAGGAAAGCAAGGTTCATGGGCGAAAGCGCCCGAGCGGCGGCGGTAAATAGAGCATCCTGATTGCTGTCGTCGATGCCTTGGGATTCTCCGTTCGGCGACAGTCGGACGGACGAGCGATCCGCGCCGACTCGGCTGACCACAGACTGAGTTGTTTCGACAAGAAACCGTATCCGGTTTTCGATCGGCCCGCCGTATTGGTCCTGGCGTTGGTTCGAGCTATCGCGAAGAAACTGGTCAATGAGATAGCCATTTGCTGCGTGTAGCTGAACGCCGTCAAAGCCAGCATCCATGGCATTCTCGGCCGCATCGGCGAATTGCTTTATGAGGGTCGGAATCTCCTGAGTGGCCAGCTCACGAGCTTCTACGTAAGGGCGCTTTCCATCGTAGGTGTGACATTCCCCAATTCTGAGAGTTGCAGAAGCGGAAACCGGTTTGTCGCCTCCCCAGAAGCTGGGATGCGACAGACGGCCCATATGCCAGAGCTGCGCAAAAATACGTCCGCCTGAACTGTGGACGCGGTCGGTGACGTTTTTCCAGCCTTTCACCATGTCCTTCGTGTAAAGACCCGGAGCGAACGGCCATCCCAGGCCTTCAGGACTGACTCCGATCGCTTCAGAAATGATCAGTCCGGCGCTTGCGCGCTGGGCATAATATTCTGCCATGATTTCAGTTGGGACGTGATCTTGCGTGGCCCTTCCACGCGTCATCGGCGCCATGAAAATCCTGTTGGGGGCTTCCACCGCTCCGACCTTGATGGGGGAGAACAGGGTAGGGGCTTTCGAGGCAGGCCTGTGGGTCGTCGGCGTGGTGATAGCTTTTGAAGTCATATGCGTTCCCTCCTCCGAAAGGTCGAGCGCAGGTCGCTCCTGAATCGTCGCTCGCGCTTTTCTGTAAAACTAATATCATTAGCTTTAAGGGCGGGCTCAAATTTAGCAACACGCGCGCAGAGTCTGCACGAGGCAGTTGGCGATGTGGAAGTGGTTTCGCCGCGATCGGCGCCGCCCGCAGATTACGGGCATGCTGGTGCTAAAGACTGAGACAGGAAAAAGTCGCATGAAGCTTCACTTTTCAAGACAAGCTAACATGCAAGAAGGCTTAAGCGGAGCGTCTCGAAACGAACGGGCAGCGCGGGTCAGCGTGCGAATGAGAGAGACGTCGCCTTCACGACAACAATTCGAGCCCAGCCTTTTCCAGCCCTTGGCGGACGAGATCGATAATTCCGCGCACGACTGGAAAGTGAGCTGCCTCATCGGTGACGGCGACTGAGCAGGCTGAATGATATCGGCGAGGTAGCGGCAGGGTCACGAAGCGTCCGGACTGAAGATCAGATCGAAAGACGAGCTGGGAGGCGAGCGCGACAAAGTCCATCTCTGAGACCAGCCGGTGCGCGCATTCCATATCCGAGGTTCTGACGGTTGTCAGGATCTGTTCGGCCCCTGCGGGAAGGCCTTCCGAGAAATACGGCGCGTAAGTCTTGTATCGGACGGTCGAGACGTGCGGAAAATTCAGACTGTCCTGCCAGGTGATGTTCTTGATTTCGGTCAAAGGGTGGCCGGCGCGGACAATTGACGAGCCAGGCTCATCCACAAGCGGCAGGACGCGCATATCGGGGAAGTCCAGCAGGGGGCTGAAGTGTCCGACGACAAGGTCGAGCTGACGGGAAATCAGCCTGTCATACAGCTCGTCAGAGGCGAGCACGTCGACGTCGAGATGCAGGTTGGGAAATCGGTTCAGAATTTTCGTGACCAGTTCCGGCATCAGCAAGGCCTTCGCGCCTGGCCCGATACCCATGCGAACGCGGCCGACTTCTCCGCCGGCAAGGAGTTCGACTTCTCGAGCAAGCTGATCCGACCAGCGCAGAATTTCGCGGGCGCGCGCGCTGATGTGCGTTGCAAATATTGTTGGCGTTGCTGATCCTCCGCGACCGCGCTGAAACAGGATTTGGCCGAGCTGATCTTCTAGGCGGGCAAGTGTCTTGCTTAGTGTCGGCTGCGAAATACCGAGTGCCTGCGCCGCTTTCCCAATACTGCCGCGTTCGCAGATTTCCGCGACAAGGCGCAGGTGATGAAGATCCATTTTGCGGTCTCGCTATCGAGGGCTATTCAGAGCCGAAATTCTCAAAAGGCATAGACCAAGGCTATGTCCCCACGCAATCATCTTCTGTTTCGGAATATCGGTGGCTCGACAATACTCAAATCAACCGGCGAACAGAGACCGGATGACAGGGAGGGGTTTGTGCTTGTTAAAAGTGCGCCTTCGACATTTGTGAATCGTGACCTCCCGAACATTGCCTGTCTTTGACAGACCAGGCGGCAGCATCTGCGCTGTCAGCCTGCCGGTTCGAAATAAGGAGAAGGGCGCCAACCTCCACCATCAACAAAATGGCGCCATGCGGAGGAAGCATTGAGAGAATCAAAGTGGAAGAGAGCGATACTCGCAGGGATCGCGACATCTATGGCTGGCGCAACCGGCGCGGTCCACGCGCAGGAAGCCGATCAGGATACGGAGCAATCGCGCACGCTTGATACGGTGACGATTACGGCGACCAAACGCGAGGAAAACCTTCAGGATGTGCCGATATCCATCTCGGCGTTCAGCGAAGCACAGATCGAAGCGACCGGCTCACAGAATCTGCAGGACCTGGCCAACTCCATCCCGAACCTGGTCTATCCTTCAAGCCGTGAAGGCGGCGGCGCCGATATCTCGATCCGGGGTGTTTTTCAGCAGGCTCAGCCGCTTCAGATCGGCTTTGACAATGGCTACGGCGTCTATCTCGACGGCGTCTATATGGGCAAGCACTTTTCGGTCAATCAGGATCTCGGCGAGATCGAACGCGTGGAGGTCCTGCGCGGGCCGCAAGGAACACTGTTCGGAAAGAATACGATCGCAGGCGCGCTCAATATTGTTTCCAAACGCCCGGACAATGAACTTGCCGGACAGGTCTCCGCCGAGCTCGGCAATTACAATCTGCGCCGGGTCAGGGCGAGCGTCAACGTCCCGGTCGTTGAAGACAAACTCGCTTTTCGTCTGGCACTGTCCGGCACCGAACGCGATGGGTATGTCAGGAACAGGACCCTGGGGGTGGATCTCGCCAATATCGACGACTTTAATGGCCGTCTGCTGGTCGGCTACACGCCAACGCCCGATACAGGGGTGTACCTCTCAGTCGATCACCGCCACTCCGTCTCACGCCATTATGAGGCGGAAAACGCCGATATTGGTTTCACCAATTACACCGGTGATGACGAGCCATTTACCGTGTATCGCGACTTCATCGACCGGAATGATCTTCAGACATTCGGTACATCGTTGACGGTTGAGCACGAGTTCGAGAACGGTTTTTCGCTGACCTCGATAACCGGCTATCGCGATGACAAGATCAATGCGCCGCGCGACGTCGATGGGTCGGACTTTCGCGGCTATAACCGCAACAAGATGGTGGTCGGACAGAATCTGTTCACCCAGGAGGTGCGTCTTGCATCGCCTGAATTTGATCGCTTCGATTATGTTGCCGGTCTTTATTATTTCAAGCAGGCCAACAGCCGCGATGAAGTTGCAGAGGTCCTGCCGACCTGGATCCCGGCGCTCGCTGGCTTTGCCAATTTCCAGTACGATGTCGATGTTGAAAGCTTCGCGGCTTTCTTTCACTCGAACTTTCGTGTCACCGACGATCTCACGCTGTTTGGCGGCTTGCGCTACACAGATGAAACAAAAGAGCTGGAAGCGCTGCAGACCTCTGATCCGGCGGCAATCCTGCCAGCTTTTGGTGTGCCATTCGGCCAGGCTGATATCGATGAAGATATCCAGGATAGCGACATCTCATACACTGCCGGTCTGCGCTACCAGTTCACCGATGACATCATGGCCTATGGGAGCGTGGCAACCGGCTACAAGTCGGGTGCATTCAATGTCGGCGGCAACATCACGACCGGTATTCTTGCCAACGATCTCACCGTGGATCCAGAATCTGTAACCAGCTATGAAGCCGGCATGAAGACCCGCCTGTTCAATGGCATGGCGCAGCTCAATGGCGCGGTGTTCCTGTTGAATTATGACGATCTTCAGGTTCGTGTCTTCGACCCGACCGTCGGAACGATTGGCACCAACGTCCTGAGAAATGCGGCCAGCGTCGAATCCAAGGGGTTTGAGCTGGAATTATCCGCGAGACCCACCGACCCGCTGCTTGTGGCCCTGGGCATCGGATATGTCGATTCCACCTACGATTCCTTTGAGGGTGTGCCGCTCCAGCGTCCCGCAGGCAGTTTTGGCGACGACAATGACGGGGTCATCGACCGGCGGACGGACGCGACGGGCAATCGCGTGCCGCTCGCCCCGAAATGGACGATCAATGCAGCGATTGGATATGATGTTCCCCTGCCAAATCAGGGCCAGTGGCGCTCGCGGCTGGATTACAATTATAAGAGCGAACGCTATGGCGCAGACGGGTCCACGAACGATCCGACAGATCTTCTGCCCGGTTATTCACTCATCAATGTCCGTACGGGGTATGAAGCGCCAGATGGAAACTATGGCATCTACCTCTGGGCCAAGAACCTCACCGATGAAAGAGAACTGGATGAGACGCGGTATATCCAGTTCATCACGAGCCGTCTGCAACAGCGCTATATCGAACCGCGGACCTATGGCGTGAGCGTGAATCTGAAGTTCTAGGTCACAGGACGATTTCGGGGGCGGTGTGCAGAGCACGTCGTCTCCGCAATCTGCGTTTGTGTCGCAAAATGTGTAGCACTTGAATGCAACAGAGGGCCAATGCAGCCAGGGGCTTGCGTTAATACACATCGAATGCCGGGCTTTGGTGGCGTTCGAAACGGTTGGGCTGGCGCTGCTGTCCGTCTATTGCGAACCGGTTTCCAGCAATTCGAGGCGCGCGCTGCCCTATCGCGGCGCTCAATTCTGCTCATTGCTTAGATTGTGATTCTGCTGGGGGAGGGCGGTCGTACACGACTCTGAAACCGATATGGTTCGTGCCGAGACCGGTTTCCTGGGGTTGTCGCGCAGCGGGGCGATAGCGTCGGCAGTAATTGGCAGCGCAGAGGAAGCTGCCGCCCTTGATCACCCTGGCCGGCGGTTCGTCGGGGGTGGAGACGCTGCTTTCCTTTTCCGCCGAGGACGGTGCATCTGGGCGATGAGTGGCGTGGCCAGGGGCATATGGATCGGCCGTCCATTCCCAGACATTGCCCAGCATATCGTAGAGCCCATTCTGATTTGGCGCAAAACACCCGACCGGAGCGACCTCGGCAAACCCATCATCGGCCGTGTTGATGACCGGGAAAATCCCTTGCCACGTGTTCGCTTCGGAAGGCGGCGCAGACCCGAATTCTTCGTTGGACTGACCAGCGAGGGCTGCGTATTCCCACTCCGCCTCGCTTGGCAGTCGGCCCCCCACCCAAGCGGCGTACTGAGCGGCGTCTTCATAAGCAATCTGGGTGACCGGGTGAGAAGGCTCCGCTGCGACTTCATCCGGGCCTTCGGGGTAGCGCCAATTGGCATCCGGCACGAACGCCCACCAGTTTGCGTTGCGCAGGGAGCTTCGCGCATTCGGTTTGAATACGGCGCCACCTGGCACCATCAATTCGCGATATTGCGGGTAGGCTTTCAGGATTTCGGCGTCGACGTCATCTTCGTCGAGACCGCGCTCGCCGATTGTGACGTAGCCAGTCGCTTTCACGAATTTATCGAAATCACCCACGGTGACTTCTGTCGGGTCCATCCAGAAGCCTGATACATCCACCTCATTGGCAGCCGCCTCTTCGCGGTAGGTTTCATTACTTCCCAGTGTGAAGCGACCGCCCTCCACCCAGACTGGCGGCAGCGCCTCAACGCAGGCTGCAGGTGTCTCGGCGTTGGCGATGACAGGCGCGCCCAATCCCAGGACGAGCATTGCGGACTGGAAAAACCTGCAGACGAACCTGCCACCATCTCGGAGACCAAAGCATTTACTCATATCTGCAGATACTCCGGTTCGCTCGACGCGCTGTCCACCCCGAGATTTTTCGGTTTTGTGGGCAGTTCAGGGAAAAATCCGCTTTGGCAACGAGTCACAGCACTTTCGATTGCTGCTAACCTATGGAGCTTTTGAAGCAACGAATATGTCGTTCGGGATCAGGGGCAGGAGCGTCTTCCATTCATGACATCAATCAGTCAGTAGGATGCCAGCGTCTCAATCAAACTGGACGGCGAGCTTTGCGCGCTCGGCGCGTATGCAATACATCGTGGCGTTCTGCCAGCCTGGAGCATTTGAGGGTCCACCGACATGAATACTGAATGGCTGGATGACTTTCTGGCGCTGATTGAAGAAGGCGGGTTTGCGCGCGCCGCCGAACAGCGAGCGGTCACGCAGCCGACATTCAGCCGGCGCATCCGCTCGCTGGAGGACTGGGTCGGTGCGCAGCTTATCGACCGGACAACGCATACGATGAAGCTCACGCCTGCCGGAGAGGCCTTCAAGGCGGTTGCCGAGCAGACCCTTCGCCGCCTGCAGCTTGGCCGGGAGGAAGCGCGCGGCATCGGGAAGGCGTCAGCCGAGACGCTCAGATTCGCCTCGACCCATGCGCTCTCGCTGACATTCTTTCCGGCATGGTTGCGCCAGTTGGAGAAGGACGAGCCCACCAGCGTCACGGTCGAGCTGACGGCGGATCATATGGTCGCTTGTGAAAGACTCATGGTGGAAGGAAGCGCGCAGTTTCTGCTGTGCCATCACCATGAGGCTGCGGCGACCCGGTTCGGAAAGGATTTCCGCTCGGTTGTCCTGGGCGAGGATGTCCTTCTTCCTGTCATCGCGCCGCGCCTTGCCGACAGCATTAGCCAGTCCGCTCCGCCGCAGCTGGCATTTGCTCCTGAATCCGGGATGGGGCGGATCCTGGCTGCCGCCTGGGCGAAATCGGGGAATGAGCCACCGGCGAGTCCGGTCTTCACTTCTCATCTCGCAAGCGTGCTCACGGCCATGGCCCGCAGCGGACGCGGGGTGGCCTGGACGGCGCTTAGCCTGGTCACAGAAGATATTGAAACCGGGACCCTGCTGAGGGCGCCGATTCCGGAACAGGACGTTCCGATCGAGATTCGGCTCTGGCGTCCGCGCGCCCGCCAGTCCCCGGCCGCCGAAGCGCTATGGACCAAGGCGTTGAACGCATATCCCTCGGTGTGAGAGCGCTGGAGGGCGTCAGTCCTTTGTGGCGGAAACAGGCTCGGCCTGGAAGGTGAGGCTGTTCAGCTGGCTCATATCCCTGACCGTCCAGGTGCCGTGAAGCTTGTAGATCAGGTTCCGCTTCTTGAGCGCGGAGATTTCCTTCTGCACGGTCTGGCGCGTGACACCGAGAAAGCTGGACAGATCGGCGATGGTGAACGGCACATCGATTTCCCGGTACTGGCCGACCTGCTGGGCATCACTGACTTCCGCCAAATTGTAGAGCACGCGGGCCACGCGCTGGCCGACATTAGCCTGAGATTGGGTTTCTCTGAACGAGATCATCGAGCTAAGGGCCGTTGCGAACTTTCGGCAAAGCGCTTCAGGGATGGACGGGTACTGGCAGTAGAGATCGTGAAAGTCCGCATGGTTGAGAAAGGCGATGCGGGCCGCGCTGGCTGCCACCGTCGTGTGATGATGAGGTCGCTGCGCGATCACTGTGGATTCACCGAAACAATTGCCGCGCATATAGATGAGAAGCAGGGCGCGCTCCCCGTCGGGCTGATCGGCGAGCATTTTGATATAGCCGGACTGAACCTGATACATGCCTTCGGAAGGCTGGCCGGCTTCGCCGATCACGTCGCCCGCACTCAAATTCCGATACACGAAACGCTGACGTATGGCCGTCTGCGCGTCTTGCGGCAGTTCTTCAATCCAGTTTAGGCGTCCGGCGATGTGCATCATGGTCTCCGTCCGCCAATCTGCCTCAAACCCCCTTGGACTGGCAACTCTGACGGCTCAATCCCCCTCCAGCACACTTTATCCAAAAATGTAAAATTCTTGCCACGCGGTTTTCGCCTTCCTGGTCTTAGGCTCGCGCATCGGTGGACGACACACCGGACGAAAAACGGACTGGGAGGAGTAGACATGAAGACCCTAACGACGAGCCTTATGGCCGGGGTGTGTTCTTTTGCCGTGGGCGCAGCTCTGGCGATGCCGGCGCAGGCGCAACAGGCAGCTGACCCGCAAGATACAGAAGATGCCGATCGCGTCTGGGCGTTGTCACCATCACGGCGCAGCGCCGGGCTGAAAGCCTCCAGGATGTACCGGTGACGGTGACAGCCTTTGGCGCAGAAGAGATTGAGAATGCGCGCATCCAGCAGATCGACGACATTGTGAGCCGCACGCCGGGTCTCAGCTTCGACGCATTTCCGGCCACGCAGGCCCGCCTGTTCATTCGAGGGATCGGTTCATCTGATCGCGGGGCTGCAGGTGACCCCAGCTCGGCTGTTTTCCTTGATGAAGTTTATCTCGGTCGGCCTGCCATGGTCGCCTTCGACGCTTTTGATCTGGAGCGGATCGAGGTGCTCAAAGGCCCGCAAGGCACGCTGTTTGGCCGCAACGTTGTAGGCGGTGCAATCAATGTCATCACCAAACGACCCGATCTTGAAGGCTTTGATGCCGGCACAAGCCTCACCTATGGCAATTACAACCGGCTCGACGGCGCAGGTTTCATCAATCTGCCATTCGCCAACGGGTCGAGCGCTGTCCGTGTCAGCGGGTCCTATCGCAGTCATGACGGCTATGTCGAAAACCGATTTCTGAACGAGGACGTTGAGGATCAGGACACGCTGAGTGGGCGGGTGCAGTTCTATACCGAGCCAACCGAAACGATGCGTGTGCATCTGACACTGGATGGCACGAGAGACCGCGCATCCGGCCCAGCCAATCACGTGCTCGAGCTCGATGCGTCTGATCCGCTCTCGAACTTCTATAGCCAAAACTTCGACCCGGACGTGACTTATGGTTCCCGGGTCGGCTTTCAGGATCGTGATACCTATGGCCTACGCGGTGAGATCGCGAATGACTTCAGCTTTGGTACACTGACCTTTCTCGCCTCCTATCGCGACCTCGATTACGGGTTCAATTACGACTTTGATGGAGGCAACCCGGACCCGACATCACCCGGTTTCAACGGTGTCGACATCAGCAGCGACTCTCCGGACGTAAGCGGGGAGCAATCAGAACTTTCCAGTCAGGAATTGCGGCTTTCCTCCCTCCCTTCGGGCAATATTGATTGGGTTGTCGGGCTTTACCGGTATGCCCATGAAGTTGACCGGCTCGACGTCTTCACGCTCGATTCTGCGCTCGTCGCCCCGATCCCGTTGACAGAAGTCTTCGATCAGCGTGCGGAGCTCGACAGTTATGCTGTCTTCGGTGACGTCTCCGTTCCGGTCGGCGATCGCTGGAATATCTTCGGCGGTCTGCGTTATTCCAAGGACGAGAAGTCTTACACCGTGGGGAACCTCGATAGCGATGCGCCTCTTCGTTCTGACGACATATTTGAGGCGAGCGCTTCGGCCGATTTCGACGACTGGACCTATCGCGCCGGTCTCGAATTTCAGGCCACACCTGATGATATGCTGTATGCCAGTATCTCCCGCGGCTATAAGAGCGGCGGCTTCCAGGACCAGCCAGCCACGGCTCCTGAGGCCGTTGTGCCATTCGAGCCGGAGTCGGCGATCCAGTATGAGATCGGTCAGAAGAGCACGCTGTTTGACGGGGCGATGATCTGGAACAATACGCTGTTCTATCTCGACTATACCGACCTTCAGACGGTCCAGACCATCAACGGTATCAATGTCACGGACAATGCAGGCGCAGCGACCATCAAGGGCTATGAAACCCAGCTGGCCGTCTCGCCGGCCGACGGTTTCAATCTGGCCGTGGCCTACGCCTATACGGATGCGACCTTCGATGAGTTCGTAGAGGGCGGTGTCGACTATTCGGGCAACAGGATTTCTCGGACACCCGAACACAAGCTCACGATCTCGCCATCCTATGTGTACACATTCGCCAATGGGGTCGATCTGACGCTGGCGGCGGATTACCGGTATGCCAGCGAGATATTCGACGACAACAGCAACCAGCCTCCGGAAGTGCGAGATCCGACACATTTCGTCGATGCGCGCGCAATTCTGGGAAATTTCGGCAACGGGCTGGAACTGTCGCTTTGGGGCAAGAACCTCACGGATGAGCGTACACGCACCTTCCAGGCAGTATTCCTTGGCGCCAATTTCGGGGCGTTCAGCCCACCGAGAACCTACGGCGTCACCCTATCCTGGAACTATTGAAATCATAATGGAGCGCCCGAAGGCCGGGCGCTTCATCCACTCATGGACATCCAGCACCGATAATGACTGACAATCAGATACTCCCCGTAAAAATCCTTGTTCCATGCGGCTCCCTCGGCGCCGGTGTTCGTGAAGAGGAAGTCGACTATGGCCTGGCCCAGGGCGCGCAGGCAATTGCGTCCGATGCAGGCTCCACCGACAGCGGTGCAGCCTATCTTGCCACTGGCAAGTCGAAGAATAGCCGGGGCGCGGTCAAGCGGGATCTGACGATCCTGATGAAGGCTCATGAGAAAGCAGGAATTCCTGTCATTATCGGGACCTCGGGGCAGGCCGGCGGTGATCTCAATGTCGACTGGACCCGGGACATTCTTCTGGAAGTGGTCGAAGAACTCGGTCTCTCGCCCAAGATTGCCTTGCTGTACAGCGAGCAAACCGGACGGGACATCAAATCATTCAACGCCGATGGCCGGATCAAGCCGCTGCCGCCGCTCGGGCCGCTCGAAGATGAAGCGGTGGATCAATGCGACCATATCGTCGCGCTGATGGGCGTCGAGCCGTATATCGCTGCGCTTGAAGCCGGGGCGGATGTGATTCTGGGCGGCCGGTCCACGGACCCCGCCGTCCTGGCCAGTTTTCCCATATGGAAGGGAGCAGGATGGGGCCCGTCATGGCATGCCGGCAAGATTGGCGAATGCGGCGCCCAATGCGCCGACAAGCGGGATGGAGCCGGCGTGCTTCTCACAGTCGGTCACAAAGGTTTCGAGGTTGAGCCGCTTGCGCAGGACAATCTCTGTACGCCGCAAAGCGTTGGCGCTCACATGCTTTACGAGAACACCAATCCTTACATCCTGACAGAGCCGGGTGGTCAGCTCGATGTGACGGGGGCGACGTATGAGCAGCTGCCCGGCGATCGCGCGGTCCGGGTCAACGGCGCACAATGGGTGAAGCGGCCCTATACGATGAAGCTCGAAGGCGCTGGGGGCGGGATGTACCAAACCATCATGCTCGTCGGCATTCAGGATCCAGATGTGCTCGCTGACGTGTCCGGATTCCATGATCGGTTCTTGGCTGCGCTCGATGCGAGGGCACGCGAGTCCATGCCGCCTGAAGAGCATGACCATTTCAATATCTCGGTCAGAATGTATGGCTGGAATGCCGTTGACGGCGCTGCGGTTCCGGAGGGCACGCCGCCGCCGCGCGAGATCGGCGCTTTGTTCGTTGCAACAGCGAGGTCGCAGGAACTTGCCAACGCCATCGCGCATGCCTGCAATCCGTACTTCTTCCACTATCCGGCGGTGATGGAGAAGGAGCTTCCAAGTTATGGTTTTGCCTTCACGCCGGCCGATGTTCCGCGAGGCCAGATCTACGAGTTCAAACTCAATCACGTGGTTGAAGTTGATGATCCGCTGCAGCTTGTGCGGACAGAATGGATCAATCCATGAGCGCTGTCCCGGATAGAGAGAAAAGGGTGCCCAACACTGTGACCAAGCTACGTGACGTTTGTAAGCACATCAGATCGAAGCAGGCCGGCCCGTTCTGGGTGACCATGGATATATGGTTCGAAAGCGCCGACAGTTTCGAACGATACAAGGACAGCCAAGCGTTGGGCCCCGAAGTCTTTCGTCGCCTGTACGGAACAGATGCGGCGCTGGTTAAAAAGATAGACGTTCCCGAATTCCACCTCATCAAGATCTCTTATCCAAGAGCGACCCCACAGGGCGGAATGGTCGAGCGCGACATGCATTCGGGCCAGCAATATGTCCGGCTCCTGGATGTCGATCTCGACTAAATCTGCCACACGCCTGCACGCCGCCACTCGAATACAAATCAGGAGCGACACCATGACTGCACTTGCTGAACGCCAGCTGCCATCTTGCACGGAAGCCGAATGGAAAATCCGCTGTGATCTCGCTGCCGCTTACCGGTTGGTTGCCCTGTTCGGATGGGATGACCTCGTCTTCACGCACATTTCCGCTCGGGTGCCCGGGCCAGAACATCACTTCCTGATCAATCCCTATGGATGGCTGTTTGAGGAGATCACGGCGTCTTCCCTCGTCAAGGTCGATCTCGACGGCCAGAAGGTCGATGCCTCAGATGCAATCGTAAATCCCGCCGGCTTCACGATCCATTCGGCCGTGCATGACGCGCGCGAGGATGCCAATTGCGTCCTGCATCTGCACACGGTCGACGGGGTAGCCGTCTCCTGTCAGGAAGAAGGCCTGCTGCCAACCAATCAGACGGCCATGTTGTTGAACGGCCAGCTTGCCTATCATGACTATGAAGGTGTCGCGCTCGACCATGACGAGCGCCCGCGTCTCGTGGCCGACCTTGGCGACAGCAATGTCATGATCCTGCGCAATCACGGCACGATGGCTGTGGGCGATACGGTTGGGTCTGCCTTTACCTTCATGTACTTTCTCGAACGCTCATGCTCGATCCAGATCGCTGCGCAGGGCAGTGACAAGCTTGTGACGCCGCAGGGCGAGGTCCAGACCGTCGTGGAGCAACAGTCTCGCAGCATGTCGAAGGCCGCTGACATGCTGGTCTGGCCTGCTCTTCTGCGTCGGCTGAAGCGGGAGAATCCCGGCTTCGACCGCTAAGGTCTGAACCGAGACGCATCACATGAACCCGCCAAAAGACCCAAATCACCGCCTGCCGCTCTTTCGGCTGCTCGCCTATTGCAGTCTGACCTTCCCGATCGTGGCCGTCGGCTTGCCAGTGACGACCTACTTGCCGCCGCTTTATGCGAGTCAGGCGGGACTTGGTCTGGCGGCGGTGGGCATCGTCTTCATGATCGCCCGCGTCTGGGACGTCATCTCGGACCCGATCGTCGGCATTGTCGTCGACCGGTATCAGTGGCGCCATGGCCGGCGAAAGGCGTGGATCGCCGTCAGTATTCCGATGATGTGCATCACCGCCTTCTTCCTGTTTATGCCGGAACGGGGCGGCCAGGCGAGTGCGGGTTTCCTGCTCCTGCAGCTGCTCATCATCTACACCGGCTGGACCTTCCTGCAGACAGCCCACCAGGCCTGGGGCGCTGACCTGGCGCCGGGCTATGACGACCGCTCGCGCCTGTTCGGAGCCCGCGAAATCGTCAATGCGTGCGGGACGATTTTCATCCTGGCCCTGCCAGCGCTCGTCGGTATGCGATTTGAGGTCGATGCCTATACCGAAGTTTCGGTTATGGGCTGGTTCCTGATCCTTGCCCTCCCGGCCGCTGTCGTGCTGGCTTTCGTGTTTGTCCCTGACAAGACGATCTCGCCAGTCAAGGTCGAGCGCCAGGAGATGAGCCTCAAAGAGATCGCGGCGAGCCTGAAGAATTCGACGCTGTGGCGTGTCCTCCTGATCGAGATCGCGACCGGTGTCGGCGTTGGCGTTACCGCTGCAACCTTCCTCTTCGTCGCGAGGGGTATCGCTGGATTTGAAAGCGGTGCGAGCACCGTCCTGCTTGTCTTCTTCGTGGCGTCGATAATCGGCATCCCGCTCTGGCTGTGGTTCAGCAAGCGCCTGGAAAAGCACACTGCGCTGATGATTGCGTGTCTCTACTCGCTGACCGGCAATATCATGATCATTCCGGTGCTGTTATTTGGGCCGACCTGGCTGTTTGTTGCCATGATTGCTGTCATGGGCATCGGCTTCGGCGCGCCCCAGGCCCTTCTGCGGTCGATGATGGCCGATCAGGTGGATCGCGAGGATGTACGCTCAGGCGTCAACAAGGCCGGCTTCTATTTCGCTTTCATGAGCACGGCCTACAAGATCGGCCAGGCGCTGGCGATCGGGATAAGTTTCCTGCTTCTGGCCTTGATCGGATTCAATCCCGAAGAGCCGGGCGACCCGAGCCACCGGATCGGGCTGATCATGGTCTTCACGGTTGCGCCGATCCTCGTCTTCGCCCTCTGCGCGTTTCTGTGCCGCAACTATCCGCTGACACGGCAAGCACATAGGGAGGATCGTGAGATACTGGAGGCGCGGGCCTCTGTGGCACCGGCGAGCGATGCATAGAGGCTGAAGCGCTTAATAGCATGGCGCGGCGCGGCGCCGGTCCGACGCTGGTGCGCGCCGCGCCCTGTCAGCGCCCGTCGACGATCACGCATTGGCGGGGCGGGTCGCGGCCGTCGATCACATCGGCCGCGCAGACGGCGGCAATCATGTTCGTACGCGCTAGCGCTTCGTGCGTTGATGCCCCTGCATGCGGGGCTGCGATGACGTCATGGCGCGCGATCAACGCGTCAGTGACAGGCTTCAGGGAGGGATTGCTCTCGCTCTCGTAGACATCGAGACCAGCACCAAGGATGCGCCCGGTCTCAAGTGCCTGTAGCAGGGCGGTATCGTCTACCAGGCCGCCGCGCGCTGTATTTATCAGCACTGCCGTCGGCTTCATCACGTTGAAGGCGTCAGCATCGAACATGTGCCGGGTGTCAGGCGTGAGAGGGGCGTGAATGGATATGTAGTCGGACTCTTTCAAAAGGGTCTGAAAGTCGACGGGTTTCAGTCCATAGGTCTCGATATCGGCCGGATCGAGGCGCGGCGAACAGACCAGGATATCGGCATCGAAACCCTGCAGCCGTTTTGCAAGACTGCGCCCGATCCGGCCGAAGCCGACGATGCCCACTGTCTTCTGATAGAGTTCCGTCCCCACAAGGATGCTCCATTTCCCGTCCGTCATCGCCCGGTGGGCCTCCTCGAACCGTCGGCCGAGTGAGATCATCATGCCGATAACCTGATCGGCCACTGAGGCGTCATTGCCGCCAGCCGCAATCGCGACGAGCTTGCCCATCTCTTTCGCCGCTTCAGTATCGACCTTTTCATAGCCGACGCCTCGCCGGGAAATCACGGCAAGATCAGGCAGGGCAGCGAGCACATCACGGGTGATGCGCGCATGGCCAACGATCCAGCCGCCAGCGCCAGCCAGCAGTTTCTCGATATCGCCGACATCAAGATCAGCTTCGGACTTGCCGTCCGGCAGTGTTGCAATCTCCACCTCAATATTCCGATCCCTGAGAAAGTTGATGGCTTCCTCGTCAAAGAATTTCTGGGTGACGACCACTTTGCGGAGCGGGGTGTTCATGTATTGGATTCCTCAGTTTCGATCAGGCAAGCCATGGCCGGTCAGCAAGATACTGGTCCTGGAACGCTTCGATATCCTTGCGCCGTTGCAGAGTCATGCCGACCGCATCAAGGCCTTGAAGAAGCATCGTCTTGCGCTGTTCGCTAATGTCGAAAGTCAGCGTCCGGTCCTGCGTCTCGATCTCCTGGCCGGGCAGGTTGATGGTGACTGTTTGCGCCTCCTGGGCGCAGCCGGTCAGATGGCCGACATCTGTTTCGGCAGCTTCGATGGCGAGCAGCCCGTTTCGGGCGCAATTGTCGAAGAAGATGCCCGCAAAGGACGGTGCGATGATCGCCCTGATGCCAAATTGTAGAAGGCCCCAGACGGCATGTTCCCGGCTCGATCCACAGCCGAAATTCCCGCCCGTCACCAGAAATCGGGCATTCCGCCACGGCGGCTGGTTGAGGACGAAGTCCGGGCGCGGCTCACCACGGTCATCAAATCGCAAATCATGAAACACGCCGCGCTCCAGCCCGCTCCGGTCGATGCCCTTCAGAAACGTTTTCGGCATGATGACATCGGTGTCGATATTCGCGGCGGGAAGGGCCGCGATCGTGCCGGAGACCTGGTCGAACGGCTCAGGACGCATGGGAAACCTCGAAGTCACGGACGTCGCAGAGATGGCCGGCCACTGCTGCGGCAGCAACCATGGCAGGGCTCATAAGATGCGTCCGCGCGCCGGCACCCTGACGGCCTTCAAAATTGCGGTTGGTACTTGAGGCACAGCGCCCGCCGGCCGGGATCACATCATCATTCATTGCCAGGCACATCGAACAGCCAGACTGGCGCCATTCGAAGCCCGCCGAGAGAAAAACCTGGTCGAGACCTTCAGCCTCGGCCTCGCGTTTTACATCGCGAGAGCCCGGAACGATGATCGCCTTGACACCAGCCGCCACCTTGCGCCCGTCGAGAATGGCAGCTGCGGCGCGCAAATCCTCGATGCGGGCATTTGTACAGGAGCCGATAAAGGCGTGGTCGATCGCAATGTCAGTCATTCTCGAGCCGGGCGTGAGCCCCATATATTCGAGTGCTCTTTCAGCATCGCGGCGTCGAGACGGCGTCGGCTCAAGCGCCGGGTCGGGTATCGTGCCATCTATTGGAAGCGCCTGATCTGGGCTCGTGCCCCAGGAGACCATGGGCTGTATCTTCGGCGCGTTGAGTTCAATGCGCTTGTCAAACCTCGCATCAGGGGCGGACTTCAGCGTCTTCCAATAAGTGTGCGCCAACGCAAGATCATCATTCTTCGGCGCCCTGGGCCGTCCGGCGAGATAGTCGAAGACTTTCTGGTCGGGCGCGACCAGAGCACCTCGCGCCCCGCATTCCACAGCCATATTGCAGATCGTCATCCGCCCTTCGATGGACAAGGTTTCGATCGCAGACCCTGTGAACTCGACCGCATGACCCTGCGCCCCATCAGCGCCGATCTCGTGGATGACCGCCATCACGATATCTTTCGCCGTCACTCCGATAGGAAGCGTCCCGCTAATTGCGACTTCCATCGTCTTGAGGCGGCGATAGAGCAGAGTCTGTGTGGCGAGGAAATGTTCGATATCGGACGTTCCGATGCCGAAGCCGAGCGCTCCAAAGGCCCCATAAGTCGTGGTGTGACTGTCGCCGGCTGCGATAACCAGTCCCGGCAGCACAAGGCCCAGCTCCGGCATCACGACATGCTCGATGCCTTGCCGGGTGTGGAACAGATCGAAGAGTTCAATGCCAAAATCACGGCAGTTGCGCACGAAGTAAGACATCTGAATGTCGGCAGACTGGGCCTCAGGTGAGGTCTTGTCAGGCGGCTGTGTCGAGTTCACATGGTCGATGACGCCGAGGGCGGAGCCGGGCCGAAACACCTGCCGATCCGCCTCCCGCAGAGCAGTGAAGGCCTGCGGGCTCGTATACTCGTTGAGTACCGTGCGATCGACGTAAAGTAGGACCTCGCCGCTCGCCGCATCGATCGTACGGACCGTATGGCTGTCGACCAGCTTGTCATAGAGAGTTCTTGGCGCTGTCATGCGGCTCCAGAGTCACTTTTGCCCAAAACAGACTAGCAGCCGGCAGCGCTCATTTGTGGTGCAAATAACGCATCAATTCATTCACATCTTGCGCCCTTAAAAGTCGTTACGAATGTCCCGGGAGGAAGCTGTCAGTCTAACCCGAGCCTGTCTCCAGCAATGGCAGGCGCGCCCTGACCTATTCAGCAAGAAACTTTCGCCATTCAATGAAAGCGGTGTCGCGTTTTGATTTGAAGACCTGGTGGCGGTCGATATTCCCGATATCTTTCATCGCTTTCTTCAGGAACAGAAGAGCCGCTGATTTATCTCGTGTTTTCGAGACGTAGCTCTCAAGGATTTCGGCCTCGTGATCGACAGCCCGCCACAGATAATGGGCCTCCCCATTGACCTCCACGGAGACCTCATCCAGATGCCACCGCCATTGCGTAACGGATTTTGGAACATTGGCCGGGGCGGCTTACCGGCTTAATCGACCGGTTCTGCTGACAATCCCTACGTGATCGCTCTGGTGCTAATCGTAAGGCCGACGGCCGTGTCGGTAGATTCTTTATGTATTCATGATATGTGTATTACTATCACCTGTTCTGAGTGGCGGGGCGAGGCTTCGCGGGTGATAAAAGCTATAATTTTAAGCTATTTGTGGTTAGGCCGCATTAAGTATAGCTTTGAAGTGACGGGGGAGGAAAAGAGCACTTGTTAGACGACAGCATAGACGAAACCACGGAAGGGAAGACAGCTCTGGATCGCGACGCGCCTATCCCTCTCTATCACCAGATTTATCTCCAGATCCGAGATGAGATTCTGAGTGGTCAGCGACCGTATGGAACGATCCTGGCGACTGAGCAGGAGATGACAGAGCTTTTCGGCGTATCTCGAATTACGGCGCGCCGCGTTCTGAACGAACTTGCACAGAACAATTTTGTCGAACGACGCCGGCGGCTCGGGACGCGGGTGATCTTCAAGTCTCCGGCCAAGCCGATCGAAGGTGATATCCATCAGGCGCTCGATTCTCTCATGGCGCTTGGCGACGGCACCACGGTAAACGTGATGGAAATTGCGAAAGAGGCGCCGACGCCAGGGATCGCAAGTGCCTTGAAGATTCCGAAGGGCGAGTCCGTTATCCGGGCGATCCGCGTGCGCTGTCTTGACGGTATGCCGCTCGGCCACGTGGTGAGTTACGTGCCCGCTGAACTGTCTGAACAGGTGACCTCCATCGCCCTGGCGAAGATGCCGATTCTCCGCCTGCTTGAAAATTCGGGCTATAAGGCAGAGCGCGCTGAGCAGACGATCGGGGCGACGCTGGCCGATACCCGTCTTGCCGAAGCGCTCGATCTGGAACCGCGCGCTGCACTTCTGCGGATCGGCCGTACTGTCTATGACAAGAAGGACCGTCCGTTCCTTGTCACCATTGCGAATTACCGCGCGGACAAATTCAATATCCGAATCGACCTTCACGGGTCTGCTCTCGATGTCTGATAGCTGAGCTTTCAGGAGCCCGGATTCTGTTCTTTGCGACGTTGAGCCACAAAATTTGCTGTGGCCGTCGTGACATCCTCGTTTTATTGTTATAGTCGTAATACAAATGGAGCCGCTGGCGGCATGATGTCTGGCGGCTCCTTCGATTATTGGCAATGAAACGGGGAATTCAGTGAAAGCATATCAGATCGGATCGCAAACGGGCCTTTCATCCCTGAAAGCCGTGGAAGTGCCAGATCCCGAAGCGGGGCCGGGCACGGTTATCGTTAAAGTGAAGCTCGTCTGCCTGAACCATCGCGACGTACGCATCGTCTGCGGTGAATATGGTCCGAAGCGTGACGAATCCTGCATCCCCACCTCGGAAGGGATCGGCGAAGTCGTCACTTGCGGCGAAGGTGTGAGCGGTTTTGCCGAAGGCGACCGCGTGATCGCGCCGCACTTTGTGTCCTGGACCCGTGGTCCCTTCTTTCCAGGCGTCTTTGCCCGTGACCTTGGTGTGACCCAAAATGGCTGGCTTGCCGAATACGTTTCGGTGCCGGCCGAGGCGCTGGTAAAGGTGCCCGATACGCTGGATGACAAGCAAGCGGCGACGCTGCCGGCGGCTGCTCTGACGGCCTGGAACGCGCTCGTCGAAATCGGCAAGATAAAGGCTGGTGATCGCGTCCTCACGCTCGGTACTGGCGGCGTTTCAATCGCGGCCCTGCAGATTGCGAAGATGAATGGTGCGCGTGTCTGTGTGACCTCGTCCAGTGACGAAAAACTGGATGCCGTGCGTAAGCTTGGTGCCGATGCGACGGTCAATTATCGCAAGACCCCGGAATGGGGTCCCGCAGCCTTCGACGCGCTTGGCGGCGGTGCGGACATCGTGATCGATACGGCCGGTCAGGCAACGCTGACGGAATCGATCAAGGCGGCCGCGCCGTTGGGGCGTATCGTGATTATCGGCGCCCTTGCCGGGGCAGCGACCGAAGGCCTTCCGAATTTCGGAACGATCATCGGCAAAAATCTCGGACTTCACGGCATTGCGGCTGGCAGCCGGGACATGCTGTGCGATCTCGTCCAGGCTGTCGCGGACAACCAGATCCAACCGCTGGTCGACCGGGTCTTCAGCTTTGATGAGGCGCCAGAGGCTTATGCCTATCTCGACAAGGCAAGCCATATGGGCAAGGTGCTCGTCCAGCTGTGATGAATGCCGCCGACCGCCTGGTGGCGCACGCGCTTTCGATTGCGTGGGCGGACCTGCCGGCCGAGAGCTGTGCAGCGGCCAAGACGTTTTTGCACGATACGCTGGCTGTGGGTGCAGCGGGGCGTAATGAGCCGCTGGCAGATACGGTCTTCACGGTTGCACAAGGCTGGTCCGGGGAAGGGGGCACCAGTCTTGTCCTCGGACGTCCAGGCGTGCGCTTGCCGGCGCCGTCTGCGGCTTTCGTCAATGCCTATCAGGTGCATAGTCAGGAATATGACTGCGTCCATGAGCCGGCCGTCGCCCACCCTATGGCGACGGTTGGGGCAGCGTTGCTGGCGGAAGCCGGCCGAAGCGCACCCGTCAGCGGAGAACGGTTTCTCGAAGCTGTGGTCGCCGGGGTCGAAATCGTTGCCTCGCTCGGCGTTGCCGTCAAAGGCAGTTTGAAATTCTTCCGGCCGGCCACCGCCGGTATTTTCGGTTCGGTGGCGGCGCTTGCCCGCATGCGAGAGCTTTCGCCGGATGTCGCCCGGACAGCGTTCGGCCACGCGCTCGCTTTTGCCAGTGGCACGATGCAGGCGCACGTGGAAGGAAAGCCAACACTGGCGATCCAGGTCGCGGGAGCTGCGCGTTCGGCAATTATCGCGATTGATCTTGCCGCTGCTGGATTCCCAGCCCCTGAGGGCTCTATCGACGGACCATATGGATATTTTGCCCTGTTCGAGGACAATGTTGAGCTGGAGCCCGTTCTGGACGGGCTTGGCGATCGCCAGCGGATACAGGAGCTCAGCTGGAAGCCGTTTCCGACGGGGCGGGCCGCCCATGGCGCCATTGTCGCCATGCAGACCCTGATGACCGAGGAAGGCATTTCCGAGCACAATCTGAAGCGGTTCGTCTATCGGGCGCCTCCGCTTATCGAGAGACTGGTGGGGCGTCGTCCGGTGCCGGACATGAGCATAAACTATGCGCGCCTGTGTTTTGCCTGGCTTGGGGCGAACGTCCTGCGAAGCGGAACGGTGTCCCTTGCCGATTTCACAACCGAAAATCTGTCCGACCCGGGCTTGATGGCGCTGGCGGAAAAAATCTCGGTCGAGTGCGATGGCACCGATGACTGGTCGGCTTTCGCGCCGGCGACAGGGCGGGCCGAACTCAATGATGGCCGGATCGTCGAGACAGAAGTGATGCGGCAGTTCGGGGCGCCGGAATGGCCGCTTACGGAGCAACAGCATCTGCAGAAGGCACAGGCGTGCATGACATTTGGCGGCTGCGGCGCTGAAGCAGATTCGCTCGCCGCCCTCATGACGATCTTCGAAGGCCTGGATGACGTTCATCAAAGCCTGGCGCAGATTTTCGACGCAGGCTGCTGAACGGCCAATTTCGGAGAAACAGCCATGACCTATCGAATTGCAATCCTCGGAACGGGCGACGGCAATACAGACCAGGCTGACGTCCCTGACCCGATCCGTGAAGTTGCGGGCGCAGGGTTTGAGCCGGTCCTTATCCAGGTGCCGAACTCGACTTTTCCCGGCACGCCCGAGGCGCGCCTTCAGGTTGTCGATGCCTATACGGCAGCCGGTATCGCCGCCGAGAAGGACGGCTTCGATGCGGTCTTCATCAATACGATGGGAGATTATGGCCTCGCGGAACTGCGCAATGCTGTCTCGATCCCGGTCACCGGGGCCGGGGAGGTGTCGGTTCGCCTGGCGATGCAGCTCGGCCGCGGGTTT